>NZ_PDJA01000001.1:1270638-1905957 GCF_002563885.1 Marinobacter sp. LV10MA510-1
TACCATAAAGCCGTCGTCGTCTATGGGCGTCTGCTCTTGCGGCACGGCGGCGTTAAAAGCGTCTAGGAAGGCGCGGCTCAAATCATCCGCATTTTCCGCCACGTGAAAGCTGCCATTAGAATCGGCGGCCAGTCTGCGCAGAAACTCGGTGTCTGCCTCGGCCGACAGCGCTACCGCGTGAAAACGGGCGCCCTGTTGCTTCAACGGAGGAACCAAAGTATCCAGAATGCGGTTAGCTTCGGCTTTATTGGCGCTGGGGTTTCGGCTGATGTCCACCTTGCCGTCGGTAAGCACAATAAAGTGGGTATTGCTCAGTATGCCACCGGTAAAGTAACCATCGCTGGCGGTTTCGATGGCTGCACCCAAATTGGTGCGCATGGCCACGGAATTGATCGCGTCGCTTTGCGCAATGGCCATATCACGCCAAGCATCGTTAACTTCGCGGTGGGGCACCAGCATGTTCACGTACTGGCCGAAAGTCCACACACCGGACGTGGCGCCATCGGGCAGCAATCGAGCCAACAAGCGCACCGCCGGGCGGCGCAGGTTTTGCGGGTCGTTCTGCTTCATAGAGCCGGAAATATCAACAATAATGCGCACGTCCACCGCGCCCGGCAGTTGCGGGCTATCCCCCGGCTCGGCCTGAGCCTGGACCATACCCGCAAACGCCGCAACCAGTGTGATAATAAGCGCGTGCCACAGTGTTTTGTGCGTTACCAGAGTTGACTTCATGAAGCTTCCCACCACGTTTTCCCTGTGTAAAACGGCCATAAAAGGAACAGCCGTCAATTTATTATTCAACGCTCAGCGTTTCATCCGATAACGCACCAGGTCCAGAATCCAAACCAGCAGCAATACCATGCCGGCCAACGAAATATTTAACAAGGCAGTGCTGGCCGCAACGCTGTCACCCAGAATCAGTTCATAACCGCCGTACAACCACGCCGGAATCCACCAACCCGCTATGTCTAAAGATTCCACCGGGGCCATCAGAATAGCCGCCAACGCAGCCAGCAACAGTGTGCGCAAACCGTAAAACGGCAAAAATCGCAACAATCGCTGCATCATCCATAAAAACAGCACCAGCCCTACACCGTAGGCGGCCCAAAACAGCCAGTACACGTTCTGCAATTCCGCATCCATTATGTCATTACCCAGTGAATAATATGTTCTTCCCAGTCTTGCTCGGCCACAGCGGCCTCTGAAACCACCTTACCCCGCACCGACACACCCGCCTCATGCACGGTTTGCGGATCACCGCTGCGCAGTGGGTGCCAGTCGGCCAATGGGCGGCCATCTGCCAGAGTGCGATAGGCACACGTATAGGGCAGCCAGTGGTAATCCGGCAAGGTTTGCGGCGTGATCAGCGTGCATCCGGGTACTTTTTTTAACCGCTCGGGGTAAACCGTGCAAACGCAGGTGTCAGTATCCATGTACTGGCAGACTAAATCCGTGTGGTACACCTCACCGGTGTCTTCATCTTCCAGCTTGTTCAGGCAGCACTGCCCGCAACCGTCGCACAGGGAATCCCACTCGGCCGGTGTCATTTCATGCAGGCGCTTGCGCTGCCAGAATGGCACCTGGGCAATCATCGATTGCGCTGCCCCAGCTTCATCTTGAACTCGACAATCGCCATGTCCTGCTCTTCCGGCATCTGCAAGAAAAAGCATTTATCGGCAATGCCCGCCAGAACCTGTTCGGCGCTGGTGCGAGCCAGTTTACGCTCCGGTGTCAACACCAAATCCATAGCGTGTACCGGCTTGCCAAACAAAGTGCGCAGGGTTTCCGGCAAGTCATCCCAAAGGTGACCTCGGCGCACGTATATATAAGTGTCTGGCTTTTTACTGCTGCGAAAAACAGAAACAAAGTCGCGGGTTTTGGTCACGAAAGCAGTTCCTCGATTGTGCCCCGAACCGGAGCCAGTATCTGGCTGCGCCAGCCTTCAAAAAACGGGTTACCCGCCAGGGTTTGTTGCTGCAAAACGGCTTCCAGGCGCTTGCGCGGCGCCAGCAATTCTATAGGAATATCAGCCGCTTCCGCAGCACGCACAAAGTGCTTTTTGAGCTGTTTGTAAAAGCCCTGTTGGTCTCGGGTCAAAGGCGCCGCAATCGGCTCGATGGCCACATCCTCGGCGGCATCTGCTTTGGCGATCAGCGCCAGCAGGGTGTCGCCGTGACGGCGAACCTGGCCGGATGCCAGGCCCTGAATATCCGACAAAGCGTTCAAGGTTTTGGGCTGGGTCTCGGCCATTGCCAGCAGCAAAGGGTCTGCCATTACCCAGTTACGGGGTTTGTCCTGGCGATGACATTCGCGCTCGCGCCAGCTCACCAACGCCTGCAGCACCTGTTGCTGCGGGGCGCTCAAAGGCCAACCGCCGCGCAGCTTTAAATAATGCCGGGTAGGATCGTCTTGGCTTGCCAGGTCTGCGGCAAAGCGAGCGGACTCTTCCACCAGGGCCTGTTGCAGCCCGCGCCCGGCCAAAACCTCTTGCAGCCAGTCGTAAATCGGCTTTAAAAAGCGCACGTCATCAATGGCGTAGCGCTGCTGTAAATCGCTCAAAGGCCGCGAAATCCAGTTGGAGCGGGTAAGCGTTTTATCCAGGCTCTCACCAAACAGGCTTTCAACTAATTTCGCGTAACCCATAGAAAACCCGAGCCCGGCAAATGCCACGCCCAGCTGCAAATCAATCACCCCCTGCATGGGAATGCCCAGCCAATGGCGGAACAGTTCCAGGTCTTCGCTCACCGCGTACAACAGCTTTGGGCGTTGTTCGTCTTCCAGAGCCGCGCGAAAACCGGCAGAGGCCTCTGCCACTTCCGGGTCCACCAGGCGAAATTGATCGGCCAGCCCAAGCTGCACCAAGCCCGGTATCGGGTAATAGGTGCTCACCCGCTCGAATTCGGTATCGAGGGTCAAAGGTTCTTTTGGCTGCGCCGCCAGCCAGTCGTCCAGCTGCTCAGGAGTTTCCAACCATAGCACCGGTTCGGATGGCGCAGGCGCTGTCAGCCGGGGAAGTTCATTCGCATTCATACAATTGCCTGATCGGAAAATGACTTAGCCAGCTAAAGGTTTGCGGCCGCGAAAAGCGTGGGTCAGGGTAAAACCGTCAACATAACCCAACTCGCCACCCACGGGAATGCCGTGAGCCAGCCGGGTAATCAGAACGTTGTTGTCGGCCAGGCGGTCGGCAATGTAGTGCGCCGTCGCTTCGCCTTCCACGGTGGGATTGGTGGCCAGTATTAACTCGGTTACGCTTTCATCGCGCACCCGGTGAACCAGCCGGTCGATGCCAATCTGCTCCGGCCCAATGCCATCAATGGGGGATAAATGCCCCATCAGCACAAAATACCCGGCGCGGTAATCACCGGCCTGCTCGATGGCCAACAGGTCTGACGGACTTTCCACCACGCAAAGCACACCGGTGTTGCGTTCGGGGTTTTCGCAAATGCCGCACACGTCGGTGTCGGCAAAATTCTGGCATCGATCACAGCGGCGCACACCATCCATGGCCCGGCCCAAAGCATCACCCAGGCGGCTACCGCCACTGCGGGCGCGTTCCAGCAAATGAAACGCCATACGCTGGGCGGTTTTCTGGCCCACGCCGGGTAGCACCCGCAAGCTTTCAACCAACTCATCCACCAGAGGACTGAACGCCATAATATTCCCTAAAATTCAGTAATTTAGAAAGGCATCTTAATTTAGAAAGGCATCTTAAAGCCGGGAGGAAGACCCATGCCCGACATCATGCCAGACATTTTTTCTTTCTGATTGGCGTCCACACGGCGCACTGCGTCATTCACCGCCGCCGCCAGCAAGTCTTCAAGAATGTCCTTTTTTTCGCTCATCAAAGACGGATCAATCTCCACTTTACGAACGTCGTGGCGGCCGTTCATCAGCACCTTCACAAGCCCCGCACCGGATTCGCCCGTTACTTCTGCCTTGGCGATTTCTTCCTGCGCTTTTTGCATATTTTCTTGCATTTGTTGGGCTTTTTTCATCAGCTCACCCATGTTGTCCATCATAACGCTATCTCCTGTTTGAACCGGCCGGGCTCTTTATGTCGGCCGGGCTCTCTTTAGCGACTTCAATCGGTCGAATACTGTCTTCCACAACACGGGCAGCAAACCGATCCACAATCGATTGCACCAGCGGGTCGGTGCGAATGGCCTGCTCCGCCGCTTGCTGCCGAATTTTACGTTTACGCTCATCAAAGGCAGCCGGCGTATCGCTTGGCTGCCCTCTCTCTATACGTAATTCAGTGGCATCGCCAAAGCGATTTCTCAAGGCGGCCAGAATTTTTTCTTCGTGCCGCGCGTTCAACAGCCGCGCGTGGCCCTCATCAATGGTCAGCAGCACGACATTGCCTTGGTGCAGCATAGACCCGTGGCTGGCCAAATTGCCCGGCATACCCGCAATATTCAGGCTGCGAAAATCCCGCTGCCAAACAAATTCACTCGCGGGTAATGCTTCTTCCGCAGATTCTGGCTGCGCTGACGGCTCACTGGCCGGCGGTACTGGAACACTTTGATGCGCTTGCTGATCATCAGGCTGCGATTGTGATTGAGCATTGGACGAAGCTTTTGGCTGAACAGCAGGTTGCGGCTCTGGCTGATTCTGCTGTTCTGGTCGATTATGCTGCTCCGGCTCAGCAGCCGGCTGTCGTTGTTCAGGAACAGCGGCCTCAAACGCCTCATCAGCGCCATAAAAAGCCCCATCGTCCGGGTAATCTACGTCTGTGCCAGGCTGAGGCTCCCAGGGTGGAATCGACTCAACCGGCGTTCGCTCTGTTGGTGACGGCGCCGAAGCAGCCAGGGCAACAGGCTCTGGCTTCGCTGGCACTGGCGCTTCAAGTTGATTCGAGCTACCAACAACAGGGTCTGGTTCATCACGGTTTCCGGCCGGTGCCGAATCCGCAGCAATCGCCGTGGGCGGTTCCCGGCGAGCGGTTCCGGGGCGGAATGCCAGCATACGCAGCAGCGTCATCTCGAACCCCATGCGCGCATCCGGCGTTATCGCCAGATCTTTGCGCCCCATTAGGGCCACCTGATAAAACAGCTGGGCATCTTCGGCACTCAGCTTTTTGGCCAGCGCCTGAATCTGGTGAGCGTCGCCTAAAGCGTTATCCGCACTGCCAGGCACCACCTGTTCCATGGTCACCCGATGGAACAGAGACAATAGATCCGCCAGAATTATCCCGTAATCCGGCGCAAAATCGGCAATACGGCTAATTTCCGTCAGCAGCGCCGGGCCATCACGGCTAACCAACGTACCCACCAAGCTTTCGATGTCACGCTGGTTAATCGTGCCCAGCATAGAACTGACATCGCTTGCCGCCAGCTGCTGGTTACCAAACGCAATAGCCTGATCCGTCAGGCTCAGGGCATCGCGCATACTGCCATCTGCTGCGCGCGCCAGAAGCCACAGGGCCGGCTCTTCAAAGGGAATCTTTTCGACGGTTAATACGTGGTTCAAATGGCCGGCGATGTGTTCCGGTGTCATCCGCTTCAAATTGAACTGCAGGCAGCGCGATAACACCGTCACCGGCAGTTTTTGGGGGTCGGTGGTGGCCAACAGGAATTTAACGTGCTCTGGCGGCTCTTCCAGGGTTTTCAAAAAGGCGTTGAACGAATGAGTGGTCAGCATGTGCACCTCGTCAATCAGGTACACCTTAAAGCGCCCGCGGGTGGGCGAATACTGCACGTTGTCTGTCAGCTCACGCATGTCGTCGACGCCGGTCCGCGAGGCGGCGTCTATTTCAATCAGATCAACAAAGCGGCCTTCCTGAATTTCGCGACAGCTGCCGCAAACACCGCAGGGTTTCGCGGTAATGCCGGTTTCACAGTTCAAACATCGGGCCAACAGGCGGCCAATGGTGGTTTTGCCCACACCACGGGTGCCGGTAAACAAATAGGCGTGGTGCAGGCGCTGGCTTTCCAGCGCGTGAATTAACGCCTGAAGCACATGTTCCTGCCCCACCATGTCTTCGAAGGTGCGCGGGCGCCATTTACGGGCAAGTACCTGGTAGCTCATAGTTCGCCAATTGCCGTGAAAAATAGCGTTAATTCTAGCATGGATGCTAAAACCGAAAAACAGAGGGTGTAGGTAATGAGAAATGATTGACATCCTCCCCGCCCTGAAAGACGGGGATTCCTACTGCGCTCAGGCATGGCATTGAGCCATCCCTGAGTCGCTTCGGTGGGTTCCTGTTGCTGACGGCATTACCGCACCGTTCACTTCACAGGCTAACCGGGCATGACCTGCCCTTAGAATATTGATGGCGGCGTTGAGGTCTGCATTTTCAGCATACCCACAGTCGACACATTCGAATTGCGATTGAGTCTTGCGATTCTCTGCACAAATATGACCGCAGGCCGGACACGTCCGGCTGGTGTTACGAGGGTTGACGGCAAACACTTCACCGCCCAGCCACGCCTGTTTGTATTCCAACTGGCGGCGGAACTCGCCCCAGCCCTGATCGAGAATCGACTTATTAAGGCCGGATTTGGCTTTTACGCGTCGTCCTGGTGCCTCAAGTGTGCCGCTTGCTGACTTGCTCATATTCGTGACGTTCAGATCTTCGATGACGACCATCGCGTGGTTTTTGCTGATGATGTTCGAGGTCTTGTGGAGAAAGTCATTGCGGGTATGAGCAACCCGTTGATGCAACGTGGTGATACGGGCCTTCGCCTTTTTCCAATTGCGGCTGAATGTGACCTTGCGGCTCATGCGTCGCTGATACTTTGCCATCTTCGCAGCGCGGGTACGCAGCGCATTGACCGGCTCGAACATCGTGCCGTCAGAGAGCGTCGCGAATAGCGTGATACCTGCATCGAGGCCGACTATCGACGTTGATGGATGTATTGGCTGCCCAACTTCGCGCTCGGTCTGAATGCTGGCGTACCACTTGCCAGCCACACAGGAAACGGTGATGTTCTTTGCCAGTCCGAGGATGCCACGGCTCTTGCGGTAGCGAATCCAGCCTAGCTTTGGGAGTCGAATACGTCGATTGGCTTCGTCAATCTCGAAACCTTGCGGAAAACGAAAGCGGTCTGACGACCTACCTTTTTTCTTGAATTGTGGAAAATCGGCACGCTTCTCAAAGAAGTTCTTGTACGCAGCGGCCAGGTCTTTTGTGACTTGTTGTAGTGTTTGTGCGGGAGAGTCGCACAAGTACGAGAATGCCTGCTTCCACGCTGGCAGCCAATTATTCATGCCAAAGCTGTTGGTGAATTTTTCACCGGCAGTATGTAGCTCTTGCTGACGATTCAAAGCCAAATTCCAAATCTTGCGAGCATTACCAGCGTACTGACGCATGGCGCGGATTTGCTCACCGTTTGGCTCAATTTGAAATTTGAATGCTTGAAGGCGTTTCATCGCTGAATTATATTTGGTCTATGGAAAAAAACAATGATATTAGGCACGGGCGGCATTGCGTTTTCAGGATGCACGTTCATTTGGTATTTGTGACGAAATATCGTCGCGGCGTGTTCACGGCTGAGATTATGGATGAACTGCGCGGTATCTTCTTTGAGCAGCAGCAAACGCCGGAATGAGAATGTTGCTAACGAGAGGGGCACCTGCGGTGTCCGCGCTATTCATCCCCGGCCTGAAGGTCGAGGTTTTCCGCGCATTCCGATAAATTAGTCCGGAAATGGCATTGCGGCCATACAAGTGCAGGCACGGTACGCTCCTGATGCAAGCGTTAAGTCATCTGGAGTTAAGGTTTGGGAAGACGATAGTGCATAGCCATATCTATCCATGGACGTCAGTTGATACGTGGCGGTTGGTCAGATGCTCAGCTAAACTTTTGTTTTATGGACCTATAGACCAGAGCTTTCTGCGAGACTGAGCGGCGAGCCACAATACAACAACTATAGCGGCCGATCCTGGACCGCCGACTGTGAAACAAGGAGAAAGCGATGCAATCGGCAGACGCATTCAAGGCGGCTCGTCAGCAACTGCTGGACCTGCGCGAAGACTATGACCGGGCCTACGAGACCTTCAAATGGCCCGAGCTGAACGAGTTCAATTGGGCGCTCGACTGGTTCGATGATTACGCCAGAGGCAATGAGAAGATTGCGCTCTGGCTGGTGGATGCCGACGGCAGCGAGTACCGCTACAGCTTCGAACAGATGCGACAGAACTCCAACCAGGTAGCGAATTTTCTGCGCGACCAAGGGCTCGGACGGGGCGATACCCTGCTGATCATGCTCGATAATGTCATTGAACTCTGGGAAACCATGCTGGCCGCGATCAAGCTGGGTGCCCTCGTTATTCCAGCCAGCACGCTGCTATCGAAGAAGGATCTCGGCGACCGGCTTGGGCGTGGTGGTGTCACTCATGTGCTCACCACTAATGAGCATGTTCCCAAATTTGAAGGGGTGGCAGAGGGGCTGGTCCGCATCGTCGCAGGTGAACCTTGCGAGCAGTGGATTAATTACGAAGATGCCTATGACTATGAAAAGACTTTCGAGCCGGAGGGCGTAACCCTCGCCACCGACCCGATGCTGCTGTATTTCACGTCGGGCACCACCTCCCTGCCGAAGCTTGTACTGCATACGCATCAAAGCTATCCGGTCGGTTCGCTGTCGACCATGTACTGGCTCGGCCTGCAGCCCGATGATATCCATTTCAATATCAGTTCGCCCGGCTGGGCCAAGCATGCTTGGTCCAACCTGTTCGCACCCTGGGATGCCGGCTGCACGGTGTTCATCTACCGCCAGCCGCGCTTCGACGCGCCCGCCACGCTAAAAGTCATTGCCGATAAGGGCGTGACCTCCCTGTGCGCGCCTCCCACCGTATGGCGCATGCTCATCCAAGAGGACCTGGCGGCTTATGACATGAAGCTCAAGAGCCTGGTCGGCGCGGGCGAACCGCTTAATCCGGAAGTCATCGCACGCGTAGCAAAACTCTGGGGCCTCACAATCCGCGACGGCTACGGCCAGACTGAAACCACGGCACAGATCGGCAATCCGCCGGCACAGAAAATGAAGTCCGGCTCGATGGGTCGGCCCTTGCCTGGCTACAAGATTACATTGCTCGATCCGGTCGATAAGGAAGTAACCGAAGGCGAGATCGCCATCGATGTGCGTAATCAGCGTCCGCTCGGTCTGATGCAGGAATATCGTGACGATCCCGAACGCATGGCTCAGGCACTGCATAGCGGCTTTTATCGCACCGGCGACGTGGCCAGTCGCGACGACGATGGCTATTACTGGTACGTCGGCCGCGCGGACGACGTGTTCAAGAGCTCGGATTACCGCGTTAGCCCATTTGAGTTGGAATCTATTCTCATCGAGCACGAATCCGTGGCCGAGGCCGCAGTTGTGCCGGCACCCGATGAAATGCGACTGAGCGTACCCAAGGCCTATATCGTGCTGCGCCGCGACTACGAGCCTGGCCCGGAGGCGGCAAAGGCCCTGTTTGCTTTCATTCGCGAGCGCATGGCGCCGTACATGCGGATTCGCCAGATAGAATTTGCCGAGTTGCCCAAAACCATCTCCGGCAAGATTCGTCGTGTTGAACTACGTACCCATGCTGCCAGCAGCGAACAGGGTGAGTATGCCTATACCGAAACGGATTTTCCCGAGTTGAAGGACTGACAAAAAAGAACAGAAAAATCAGGTCTCTGACTAAGCTCCAAACAAGAATATGTTCGGCCCCTTGGTGAGTTTGAAGATCCGGAATGGGTTGTTAATCCGCCAACCTAACCATGATCCGTTGCAGTAGTATGGCCAACACCAAATTGGGTTTAAAAGAGCAAGCGCCCATCAATACTCTCAAGAGCACTGGCAATTCGGTGCAGGGTTTTTGCCATATCACCAAAGCCTTCGTGTGCTTGTGAGCTAGCCCGTGCAGGCGCAACGCCTATTTTGTGGCTTGCAGCCTCGGGAGCTTTCATCTTTGGCTCGTTGTTTTCGCCCAACAAATCCTTGCGGATGTTTTTCAAGTCGTGGGGGTCTATAAACGGCCGGTCTTCAGCGTAGGCGCACATCATCATGCCATCGCACAGCATGTTAATCAGCCGCGGAATGCCACGGCTCAGCTCGTGAATTTCCTGCACGGCGTCTTTATTCGCAATTCGAATGTGTCGAATGTGGGTATGCTGAAAATGCAGACCTCAACGCGGCCATCAATATTTTAAGGGCAGGTCATGCCCGGTTAGCCTGTGAAGTGAACGGTGCGGTAATGCCGTCAGCAACAGGAACCCACCGAAGCGACTCAGGAATGGCTCAATGCCATGCCTGAGCGCAGTAGGAATCCCCGTCTTTCAGGGCGGGGAGGATGACAACAACTACTCTTGTAGTACATCATGGCGTTTGTTATTATGCGCGCCGCGTTTAGAGAAACATTCTGGAACGCCGTTATGGTGGCCCTATTGGTGCCTTCGCAACATGAAACCGTGAACCCGGTCAGACCCGGAAGGGAGCAGCCGCAGCGGTCGATATGTGTGCCGGAGTGTCGCTGGTGGGGCCACCACCTGTTTTAACCCCCCGTTTTTTGTTATTGCCTTTCTCTCTATTATTTAACTGCTATTTTCCTTATAACTTTTTCGATTGTTCTTTAGTAACTATTCAGCTCAAATTTTCTAAAAAGTTCTTGACAGGGTTCTGGCCCCAATTTCATGAATTTAGGCCACACTCAACGCAACACCATAAAGCGGCGCGCAAAGCTTCTAGAATCCCTTTACGTCCCTTTCGTTTTGCTGTCCATCCCCGGGGCGACGTCGATTTGAAAAACCCCGTCAAGTCCGCGCTCAGGACGAAAAATTCGACCTGAAAAAGTCGTGCGATAATAGCCCTTCACTCGACGGTACTCAGGCCCATGAAGATCAGTAACATTGATGTCGACGCTGCGCTGGCGAACGTCAGACACCAACTCCAAGCAGACACAACCGTCGCGCCTTCCATGCGGACGGCCATCGAGTTGCTGATTGTGCTGGTCCAGATACTGAGTGGGCGGATTAACACCCACAGTGCCAACAGCAGTAAGCCGCCGTCCCAGGATCCGAACCGCCCCAGACAGAACCGTTTGAAGAGCGGGCGTAAGCCAGGCGGGCAGCCCGGCCGCGTTGGGAAGACGTTGCAACCGGTGGTAGATCCGGATGCCATCCAGCGGGTGAAAGTGGATCGGCGCACCTTACCCAAAGGCGGCCGGTTCCGGGTCGTGGGCTGCGAGAAACGTCAGGTCATTGATCTGGACATCCGCCGTTTTGTCACCGAGTACCAGGCTGAGATCCTGGAAAATGCCCAGGGGCAACGTTTTGTGGCGCCTTTTCCGGTCGGTGTAGAACGCTCGGTTCAGTACGGCCCGCAGCTGAAGGCCCACGCGGTCTATCTGTCGCAATACCAGCTCCTGCCCTATGATCGCATCCGCGAGTACTTCGAAGACCAGGTCGGCATCCCACTGAGTGTCGGCTCACTGTTCAACGTCAATCAGGACGCTTTCAATAAGGCCGCTGAATTTGAGCCGTGGGTCAAGGATCGCCTGGCCGAGGCGTCGGTGGTTCACGCCGATGAAACAGGCGTGAACATCGGTGGTCAACGTCACTGGCTGCACGGCGCATCGAATGACCGACTGACCTGGCTTGCGCCCCATGCACAACGAGGTCAGCAGGCGATGAATGCGATCGGCATCCTGCCGCGCTTCAACGGTGTGCTCTGTCACGATCACTGGAAGCCGTATTACCGTTATTCATGCTTGCACTCTCTGTGCAATGCGCACCACCTGCGAGAACTTCAGCGCGCCTGGGAGCAGGATAAACAGGTGTGGGCTCAACGGATGCAAACTCTACTGAACATCATGACCGACAGCGTCGACGACGCCGGCGGCTGCCTGCCACCGGACAAAGCGCAGCGGTGGCGCAAGGTGTACCGACGCTGCCTGGCGAAAGCGCAAAAGAGTGCCCGCCGCCGGATGAAAGCCTGCGCCAAGGCAAACCCGGGCGGCTCAAACGCACGCGGGCACGCAACCTGCTGGAGCGGCTGATCGCCTACGAAGCGGATGTGCTACGCTTCCTCGACAATCCAGAGGTACCGTTTACCAACAACCAAGGTGAGCGGGACATCCACATGTTCAAAGTGCAGCAGAAAATATCGGGTTGTTTTCGATCCTTTGAAGGAGCCGAGATCTTCTGTCGCGTGCGCAGTTATCTGTCGACGGCGCGTAAGCAGAACGTGTCTGCCTCGAAAGCCCTGATGCATTTGTTCGAGGGGAGTGTGCCACCGTTCATGGCGGTGGGTGCGGGTGCGGGTAATGATACGACCGTTTTAAATCAAACCAGCTGAATAGTTACGTTCTTTATTTCTTATTTATGCATTCAAGTTTCCAATACATCCATCAACGTCGATAGTCGGCCTCGATGCAGGTATCACGCTATTCGCGACGCTCTCTGACGGCACGATGTTCGAGCCGGTCAATGCGCTGCGTACCCGCGCTGCGAAGATGGCAAAGTATCAGCGACGCATGAGCCGCAAGGTCACATTCAGCCGCAATTGGAAAAAGGCGAAGGCCCGTATCACCACGTTGCATCAACGGGTTGCTCATACCCGCAATGACTTTCTCCACAAGACCTCGAACATCATCAGCAAAAACCACGCGATGGTCGTCATCGAAGATCTGAACGTCACGAATATGAGCAAGTCAGCAAGCGGCACACTTGAGGCACCAGGACGACGCGTAAAAGCCAAATCCGGCCTTAATAAGTCGATTCTCGATCAGGGCTGGGGCGAGTTCCGCCGCCAGTTGGAATACAAACAGGCGTGGCTGGGCGGTGAAGTGAACGGTGCGGTAATGCCATCAGCAACAGGAACCCACCGAAGCGACTCAGGAATGGCTCAATGCCATGCCTGAGCGCAGTAGGAATCCCCGTCTTTCAGGGCGGGGAGGATGTCAATTCAAATCACAAACAACCCTGTGAATTCATGAACCGCCATACCTTCCAGCTCTGCCTGGCTTTGTAACGCCTGGGAGATTCGCTGGCATTGGCCTGCGGGGAAGCGGGTTGCGAGGTTTTGCTGGAACTTCTGTTTAAGCAGCGGAATGGCAGCTTCGCGGCGGCGGCGATGGCCTATTGGGTACTCGACGACCACGTTTTCTGTGCTTGAGCCGTCTTTGAAGAATATCTGTACTGCGTTGGCAATGGAGCGCTTGCTCGGGTCCAGATAATCCGTTGTGTACGCCTGGTCTTCGATCACTTCCATTTTGCTTCGCAGTTCATCAATCATTGGGTTGTCGCTGTGAAAGCTGTCTTCGTAGTGCTCGGCTATGAGGTCGCCAAAGATGAGCGGAACGGCTGTCATGTATTGCAGGCAGTGGTCGCGGTCTGCGGCGTTGGCCAGACTACCTACTTTGGAAATAATGCGAATGGCGGATTCGTGGGTGGTCAGTACTATTTTATCAATATCTTGCAGGCGGTCTTTCACTTGTGGGTGAAGAGTAACAGCGGCTTCTGCGGCGGTTTGGGCGTGAAATTCTGCCGGGAAAGACACTTTGAACAGGATGTTTTCCATCACGTAGGAGCCAAATGCCTGTGGTAAAGAAAGCTGACACTTGTCCGCAGGTTTGATTTTTTGGTCTTTGTTGGTTTTGCTGAACAGTACGTCGTTAAAGCCCCACTGTGGCGCTGTGAGTGCACCAGGTATGCCCATTTCGCCGCGCATGGCGATATCCGCAAGGCGAACGGCCCGGGATGTGGCATCCCCTGCTGCCCAGGACTTGCGGGAACCGGCGTTGGGAGCGTGGCGATAGGTGCGCAGGGATTGGCCGTCTACCCAGGCGTGTGACAGTGCTGACAGCAACTGGTCGCGGTTGGCGCCCATCAGGCGAGCTACCACGGCGGTAGACGCCACTTTCACCAGCAGAACGTGGTCTAGCCCTACCCTGTTGAAGGAGTTTTCCAGCGCCAGTACGCCTTGAATTTCGTGGGCCATGATCATGGCTTCCAGCACGGCTTTCATCGCGATGGGGGATTTGCCATCGGCCACGCGCTTTTGCGATAGGTGGTCGGCTACTGCCAGTATGCCGCCCAGGTTATCCGACGGGTGGCCCCATTCGGCCGCCAGCCAGGTGTCGTTGTAATCCAGCCAGCGAATAATGCAGCCAATGTCCCAGGCTGCTTTGACCGGGTCCATACGGAACGATGTGCCAGGCACTCGCGCGCCGTTGGGTACAATGGTGCCTTCTACCAACGGGCCTAAGTGCTTGGTGCATTCCGGGAATTTTAGAGCCAGCAAGCCGCAGCCGAGGGTGTCCATTAAACAGTGGCGGGCGGTGGTCCAGGCTTCTTCGCTGTCAATTTGGTAGTTAAGGACGTAGTCGGCGATGGTTTGCAGGACGTCGTCGTAATCCGGGCGTTCGTTAAGTTCGAATGTGGCAGACATGGATTTTCTCCTGTTTGAAATGTGCGGGCAAAAAAATACCCCCGGCTGGGTCTCCAGCTATTCCCTAAGGATAGCCGGTTATTAGCGCGGGGGTGTTTTTAGGCTTAGGTGTTTTTATGCTTAGGTGCTTTTAAATCTGGAAAGCTGTGGAGTTAGAATGAATCCCCCGGAACTCTTACCCAGCCTTCCATCAATACTCGCGCGCTGCGGCTCATGATGGCCTTGGTGGCTGTCCACTGGCCGTTGATTTCTTTGGCTTCTGCGCCCACCTGCAAGGTGCCAGACGGATGGCCGAAGGTGACGGAGGTACGGTCACCGCCGCCAGCGGCCAGATTCACCAAGGTACCGGGAATAGCCGCTGCGGTTGCTATAGCAACGGCCGCTGTACCCATCATGGCGTGGTGCAGTTTACCCATAGATAATGCTCTAACGAGCAGGTCTATGTCATCGGTGGTAATGGCTTTACCGCTGGAAGAACTGTAGTTCGCAGGCGGCGCTACAAACGCGACTTTTGGCGTGTGCTGGCGCGCGGCGGCTTCTTCAATATTCTGAATCAGCCCCATTTTTACCGCACCGTAGGCACGAATGGTTTCAAACATCGCCAGCGCTTCAGGGTTGCCGTTAATGGCATCCTGAAGTTCGGTGCCGTTGTAGCCAACCGCGTCGGCATTGATGAACACCGTGGGAATACCGGCGTTGATCATGGTGGCTTTCAGGGTTCCCACGCCCGGTACTTCCAGGTCATCCACCAGGTTGCCGGTGGGGAACATGGAGCCTTCGCCGTCGGCCGGGTCCATAAACTCCACTTGTACTTCGGCGGCCGGAAAGGTGACGCCGTCTAGCTCGAAATCACCGGTTTCCTGCACTTCGCCGTTGGTGACCGGGACTTTGGCTATGATGGTTTTGCGGATGTTGGCCTGCCAGATGCGGACGGTGACTATTCCACTGCCTGCGCCATTTTCAGGCAGGCGGTCTTTTTCCACATAGCCGCTGTTAATAGCAAAGGCGCCGACCGCTGCGGTGAGGTTGCCGCAGTTGCCGCTCCAATCCACAAAGGGTTTGTCGATGCTGACCTGGCCAAACAGATAATCTACATCGTGGTCTGGCTGGGTGCTTTTGCTCACAATGACGGTTTTGCTGGTGCTGGAGGTTGCGCCGCCCATGCCGTCGGTCTGCTTGCCATAGGGATCGGGGCTGCCGATCACCCGCAGCAGCAGGTTATCCCGAGCCGGGCCCGGGGTTTGTGCGCGCTCGGGCAGGTCTTCCAAACGGAAGAACACGCCTTTGCTGGTGCCGCCGCGCATATAGGTCGCGGGGATTTTTACTTGTGGTGTCTTATTTATAAAACCGCTCATAAGACCGCTCATGCAACCGCTCCCTCTGCTGCTCCCTCTGCCTCTAGGAAGTCCTGAGCGAAGCGCTGCAAGACGCCGCCGGCTTCATACACAGACACTTCGTCTGCGGTATCCAGGCGGCAGGTAACAGGCACGTTCAGGCTTTCGCCGTTGGTGCGGTGAATAACCAGAGTCATGGTGGAGCGCGGGCTTAGGTCGCCTTCAACATCGTAGGTTTCAGTGCCGTCTAGCTTCAGAGTCAGGCGGGTGGTGCCTGGTTTGAATTCCAGCGGCAGTACGCCCATTCCGACCAGGTTGGTACGGTGAATACGCTCAAAGCCTTCGGCGGCGATGGTTTCTACACCGGCCAGGCGCACGCCTTTAGCGGCCCAGTCGCGGGAGGAACCCTGGCCATAGTCGGCGCCGGCCACGATGATCAGCGGCTGCTTGCGTTCCATGTAGGTTTCAATGGCTTCCCACATGCGCAGGTTTTTGCCTTCCGGCTCCACACGGGCCATAGAGCCCTGGATAATCTCGCCCTTATCGTCCCGAACCATTTCGTTCATCAGTTTCGGGTTGGCAAAGGTGGCACGTTGGGCGGTCAAATGGTCGCCGCGATGGGTTGCGTAGGAGTTGAAGTCTTCCTCTGGCAGGCCCATTTTGTGCAGGTATTCACCGGCAGCGCTGTCCATCATGATGGCGTTAGACGGCGACAGGTGATCGGTGGTGATGTTATCCGGCAGAATCGCCAGTGGACGCATGCCTTTCATAGTACGTTCAGCTGCCAGCGCGCCTTCCCAGTATGGCGGGCGACGAATGTAGGTGCTTGTAGGGCGCCAGTCGTACAGGGGGCTTTCGGCTTCTTCGAACGCGCCCAGATCAAACATCGGGATGTACACCTGTTTGAACTGTTCGGGCTTAACGCTGGATTTTACGATGGCGTCGATTTCTTCATCGCTTGGCCAGATGTCTTTCAGGGTAATCGGGTTGCCGTCTTTGTCTTTAGCCAGTACGTCTTTTTCGATGTCAAAGCGCACGGTACCGGCGATGGCGTAAGCCACGACTAAGGGCGGCGACGCCAGGAATGCTTGCTTGGCGTAGGGATGAATTCGGCCGTCGAAGTTACGGTTGCCAGACAGTACTGCCGTGGCGTACAGGTCGCGGTCGATGATTTCCTGCTGAATGACTGGATCCAGAGCGCCGGACATGCCGTTACAGGTGGTGCAGGCGTAGCCGACGATACCAAAGCCCAGCTTTTCCATTTCTTTCAGCAGGCCGGCTTCTTCCAGGTACAGGCGGGCGACTTTTGAACCGGGAGCGAACGAGGACTTCACCCAGGGCTTGCGCACCAGGCCCAGCTCGTTGGCTTTTTTGGCGATCAGGCCTGCGGCGACTACGTTGCGGGGGTTCGAGGTGTTGGTGCAGGAGGTAATCGCGGCGATAATGACCGCGCCGTCTGGCATTTTGCCTTCGGCTTCTTCCGCCAAGGCCCTTTCCAGATTACCGGCAATGCCTTCGGCATGCAGGTCACTGGTGGCTACGCGGCGGTGGGGGCTAGACGGGCCAGCCACGTTGCGCACAACGGTGGACAGATCAAATTCCAGCACCCGCTCGTAGAACGCGTCTTTCAGCGAATCCGCCCATAGCCCGGTGTGCTTGGCGTAGGTTTCTACCAATGCGATCTGTTCTGGCTCGCGGCCGGTCAGCCGCAGGTAGTCGATGGTTTGCTGGTCGATGTAGAACATACCGGCAGAGGCACCGAATTCCGGGGTCATGTTGGAAATGGTGGCACGGTCGCCGATGGTCAGGCTTTCAGCGCCTTCGCCAAAGAATTCCAGGTAGGCGGATACAACACGCTCTTTACGCAGGAATTCGGTAATGGCGAGAACGATGTCGGTGGCGGTGATGCCCGGCTGGCGCTTGCCCGTGAGCTTCACACCGATGATGTCTGGCAGGCGCATCATGGATGGGCGGCCGAGCATGACGGTTTCTGCTTCCAGGCCGCCTACGCCAATAGCGATAACGCCCAGGCAGTCGATGTGCGGGGTGTGGCTGTCGGTGCCGACGCAGGTGTCCGGGAAGGCGACGCCGTCACGGGACTGGATCACCGGAGACATTTTCTCCAGGTTGATCTGGTGCATGATGCCGTTACCGGCGGGGATCACGTCGACGTTTTTGAACGCAGTTTTGGTCCACTCGATGAAGTGGAAACGGTCGTCGTTGCGGCGATCTTCAATGCTGCGGTTCTTTTCGAACGCGTCCGGGTCAAAACCCGCGGCTTCTACTGCCAGGGAATGGTCCACAATTAGCTGTGTGGGTACCACCGGGTTCACTTTTGACGGTTCACCGCCTTTTGCAGCGATGGCGTCGCGCAGGCCGGCCAGGTCAACCAGTGCGGTGGTACCCAAGATGTCGTGGGTGACCACGCGGGCCGGGTACCAAGGGAAATCGAGGTCTTGCTTGCGTTCGATAAACTGCTTCAGCGATTCGGTGAGCATGTCGGGTTCGCCGCGGCGAATCAGTTGCTCGGCCAGTACGCGGGAGGTGTATGGGAGTTTGGCGTAGGCGCCGGGCTGTATGTCTTCGATTGCCTGGCGGGTGTCGAAATAGTCCAGGTCGGTGCCTGGTAGTTTTTTGCGGTAGTGGGTGTTCATAATTTGGGCTCTCTACGCAATAGGGGGTTGGGGACAGAATTGAATTCTGTCCCCGGCTGACCTCGAGATAGGGGACGGATTTGAAATCCGTCCCCGGTCTGGCGGTAGTAGGGTAATAGGGGACAGATTTGAAATCTGTCCCCGGTCCCGTCTTGGGCAATGGAGGACGGATTTGAAATCTGCCCCCGCCCTTTGTCAGCTCCGGTTTTAGCGCTTTTCGATCGGTAGCCATTCGGCGTGATCGGGGCCGGTGTATTCGGCGCTTGGACGGATGATGCGGTTGTTGGCGCGTTGTTCTTTAACGTGCGCTGTCCAGCCGGATACCCGCGACATCACAAAGATTGGGGTAAACAGTTCGGTGGGGATGCCCATGAAGTGGTAAGTAGAGGCATGGAAGAAGTCGGCGTTGCAGAACAGTTTCTTCTCGCGCCACATGACTTCTTCACAGCGCACAGACACCGGATACAGCACGGTATCGTTCACTTCTTTCGACAGTTTTTCGGACCACTTCTTGATGATCACGTTGCGCGGGTCGGAAACACTGTAAACCGCGTGACCGAAGCCCATGATTTTTTCTTTGCGCTGGAGCATGCCCATTAGGCCTTCTTCGGCTTCTTCCGGGGTTTTGAATTTCTGGATCAGTTCCATCGCTGCTTCGTTGGCGCCACCGTGTAGCGGGCCACGCAGGGTGCCGATGGCGCCGGTTACGCAGCTGTGGATGTCAGACAGGGTTGAAGCGCATACGCGGGCCGCGAAGGTAGACGCGTTGAATTCGTGCTCGGCGTACAGAATCAGGGAGACGTTCATGACCCGTTCGTGCAGCTCACTGGGTTTTTTGCCGTGCAGCAACTCTAGGAAATGACCGCCGATGGAGTCGCAGGTACCGGTGGTGTCGATGCGCACGCCTTTGTGGGCAAAGCTGTACCAGTAGTTGATGATGCCCGGGAACGCGGCCAGCAGGCGGTCGATTTTGTCGTCTTGCTCGCTGAAGTTTTGCTCGGTTTCCAGGTTGCCCAGCATGGAGCAGCCGGTGCGCATCACGTCCATCGGATGAGCGTCTTTAGGAATATTTTCCAGCACGGTTTTCAGTGCGTCTGGCAGGCTACGCAGGCTTTTCAGCTTGGCTTTGTAGGCGTCCAGTTCCTGCTGGTTGGGCAGTTTGCCTTGCAGCAGCAGGTAGGCCACTTCTTCGAACTGGGCGTTGTCTGCCAGGTCGCTAATGTCGTAGCCGCAATAGGTCAGGCCGGTTCCGGTTAAACCAACGGTGCACAGTGCGGTTTCACCGGCAACTTGTCCACGCAGTCCTGCGCCACTTAATTTTTTTGCTTCAGCCATGGATGCTCTCCCTTAAAACCAGGGACAGATTTGAAATCTGTCCCTTATTTGTTAGACCGGGGACGGATTTGAAATCCGTCCCCTATGAACCAGGGACAGACCTTAGGTCTGTCCCCTACTCCCCTATCTCAGTCTTTGGTCTGCTGGAAAAGCTGGTCAAGCTTCTGTTCAAAATCGTGGTAGTTCAGGTAGTCGTAAAGCTCCATGCGGGTTTGCATGAGGTCGATAACGTCTTTCTGGTCGCCCTTCTCCAGAATGTTCTGGTAAACCGTTACAGCGGCTTTGTTCATGGCACGGAAGGCACTTAGCGGGTAAAGCACCATGCTGGCACCGGCATCACCAAGCTCTTTGCGATTGTACAGCGGCGTAGCGCCAAATTCGGTGATGTTGGCCAGCAGCGGCACATCGCCCAGGGCGGCGGAGAAGGCTTTGTAGTGTTCCAGCTCGTTTACGGCTTCAGCGAAGATGCCGTCGGCGCCGGCTTCTATATAAGCTTTGGCGCGATTGATGGCCGCTTCCAGGCCTTCTTTCTGGAACGAATCGGTACGGGCCATGATGAAGAAGTCTTTGTCGGCGCGGGCGTCAACGGCCGCTTTGATGCGGTCTACCATTTCTTCTTTGGAGACAATTTCTTTGTTCGGGCGATGACCGCAACGTTTCTGGGCAACCTGATCTTCAAGGTGAACGGCGGCGGCACCGGCTTTTTCCATTTGCTGAATAGTACGGCCAATGTTGAATGCGCCACCCCAACCGGTGTCTATGTCTACCAGCAGCGGGATATCCGTGGCGCCGGTGATGCGGCGCACGTCTTCAAGTACGTCGTTCAGGCTGGTCATGCCAAGGTCTGGCAGGCCGTAGGAGGCGTTTGCAACACCGCCACCAGACAGGTAAATAGCCTGGTGCCCTACCCGCTCGGCCATCATGGCCGCGTAGGCATTGATGGTGCCAACAATCTGCAGGGGCTTGTTGTCGTTCAGGGCTTTACGAAAACGCGCGCCCGGGGAAAGTTTGCTGGACATGATGTTGCCTCCTTTGGATAAAGATGACGATGGTTTGCTGACTGGTTAGATAGTCAGTTCGCCGTCGCGGATTTTTTGTTCAATGTTTTTTCGTGCTGCGTGAATGTGGCGTTTCATCAGAAATTCCGCCAGTTCGCCATCCCGATTGGCAATGGCATCGACAATGTTGCGATGCTCGCCCAAGGCCATGTGCGGGCGCCCGGAGGATGTGCTTAAACGGTAGCGGTACATGCGCACCATGTAGTACAGGTCGCCCAGCAGCATTTGGGTTAGCTTGGTGTTGCGACTGCCGGTGGCGATGCGGTGATGAAAATCGTAGTCGCCCTCGGCCTGGTAGTAAGCCTGGCCCTGGGCTTGTTCGATCATGGTTTCATGGGTGTCGAGGGTGGCGCGCAAGGCGGCTATTTCGGCGTCTGTCATGCGTTCGGCGGCTTGTCGTGCGGCCAGGCCCTCCATGAGTTCGCGTATGCGATAGAGCTCTATTAATTCGTCGGCGCTTACGGAAACCACTTTCACCCCGGCGTGGGGGCGGCGTACCAGCAAGCCGCGGGATTCCAGGCGGCCCAGCGCTTCGCGCAGCGGCCCGCGGGTTAAGTTAAAGCGGGAGCAGAGTTCAACTTCGCCAATTTTTTCGCCCGGGGTCAGGTCGCCTTTGACAATCGCCGTTTGCAGACAATCGAAGGCTTCATCAGCGCGGGTATAGGCTTGAGGGACAAGTTCCAACATACTTTGTTAACAATCCTGTAGGTGATGGTGCGAAATTACGCGCCATTCTACGGATTGTCAACAATCCTTCAGTATAAGACGTTATATCTGACGTATTACAATTCCAGAAACCGGGCTTGTTCTTAAGCCGGTGGCGGCGTGTACTGGTAAAGCCACACTTCAGAGACCGGTTGCCCGCTGAGCATCAACTGCAAACGGATGTCGATGGGAGCGCCCGATTCACCGGGCACCAGATCAAACATTGCGCGGTAGCCTTTAACCGAGTCCAAAGGGCGCACAGACGCTATCTCTACCTGGCCACTGCTGGTTGTGATGGCGGCTTCCAGTTCGGCATCGACACCCAACATGCTCAAGCCACCGCCGCCGAAATCGATGGCAAAACGCCAGGAAAATACGTCCCTCTCCTGCCCTATAATGCCGCCCAGACCGGTGCGGGTAGCTTGCACCTGCGCCAATTTTTCTGGCTGCACCGGTGGCTGTTCACCCCAGGTCAGAGTGTAGGAAAACAAGTGTTCTTCGCCGGCGGCCAAGGGCTTTTGCGGATTCCAGAAGGCCACGATATTGTCGAATGTTTCGTTTCCGGTGGGGATTTCAGTGAGCATGACCTGCCCTGGGCCCCAATCGCCTTTTGGCGCGACCCAGACGCTTGGCCGGCGGTTGTAGAACACACCGTCGTCTTGGTAGTGCTCGAAGTTCCGATCACGCTGTAACAGGCCAAAGCCTTTCAGATTATTGTCAACAAAACTGCTGACATGAACGTTGCGGGGGTTCATCAATGGCCGCCACAGCCATTCGTTGTTGCCGTTTTGAATCGCCAGGCCATCTGAATCGTGAATTTCCGGGCGCCAGTCGTAGGCCATGCGGCGGTCGTTCTCGCCCACCTGATACATGCTGGTTAGCGGCGCAATGCCTACCCGCTCGATGGCTTTGCGTGGGTAGAGCGCTACATCTACATCCATCACGGTATTTTGCCCGGGCTGAATCCGGAAGGCATAGGCGCCGGTCACGCTGGGAGAATCCAGCAAGGCCCAGACGGTGACGAAGTCCTGACCGGGGGCCGGTTTTTCGAGCCAGAAGGTGGTGAAATCGGGGAATTCTTCTTCCCGGTTCATGCCCGTGTCTACGGCCAGACCGCGGGCAGACAAACCGTACTGCATGGATTCGCCCACCGCACGGAAGTAACTGGCGCCCAGAAAAGACGCCAGATCTAACTGGAAATTGGTGTAAAAATGCAGGCGAAAGCCGGCGTAACCAAGATTGGGTTGCAGATTACCCAGTGACTCTTTGCCACTGTAGTCGAAGTTGCTCTGGCGATATTCCAGAACCCGGGCGACACCGCCCTCTACTTCGAATATCTGCACCGGCTTTTTGAAGTACAGGCCAAGATGGAAAAGCTGCACCTGAAACAACAAATCGTCGCTGCGCCAGAGCGCATCCTGGGGCTTGAAGCGGATGGACTGATAATCATCCCAGCTCAGGTTGCTCAGGCTTGCGGGAACGCCGTTGATTTGCGGTTGGTAGGCCTTGCTGGCCAGATTGCGGGCGTGGCCTTTGAGCCAGGCGTAATCAAAAGACCCGCCGCGTTTTTTGCTGCGAGTCACTTCGCCCGCCTGCAGCCAGGCCGGCATGGGTAAGGCGCCCAGAACAGTAGCAGCGGATACGGCTTTGAGAAGAGAGCGACGGCGCATTATTAAACCTCACAAATCGGTGTGGTAGGTTGTCAGTTGTTGGTCAATATTCTGTTGTTAAAGACGGGCAATCGCCTGGCCCCAATAGCTACCCGTTGGCGCAATCCAGGCGCGGCGATGAAGCTCGGCCAGGGCCACTCTGTCTTCGCATAATTCGCTGATCTGTTTCTTGTTCAGTCCCGCCGGGCCGGTATGGATGCATTGGTCCACCAGACCGCTAAGCCTTTCGGCACGCCCGGAATGGCGATCTGGCCGGGCCAGCGCCAGTTGTTGCTGGTGAACCAGCGGCACCAGAACAGCCTGCTCAAAGTGGCCAAGGCTCCAGGAGCTGGCCGGCTGGGCGCGATTTTCAGCGGCATTTTCCAGCACCGGCAGCGCTACGAGCTCTTCAGGAATCAGTAGCAACCCGGCGCGGCGTATGGCTTGGCCCACCGTGACCCGGCTGAGCAGCACCGAGGTGGGCCCCGCGAGTATTAAAGGCACGGCCACGGGCAGCGACCAGATGAAAAAGCTGACATCCAGCCACCAGGCGAACACCGCCCAGCTTCCGCCAATCACGAACCCCGGCAGATGGGTAATTAAGGCTTCGCGCCAGCCGGTTTCTTCCGTGCGGTTTTGCCCCGCCCAGCTTAAGGAAACGTTTAACAAAGACGCGATGACGAAGCGGCTGTGGGCCAGCATGCGAATGGGTGCCAGCAACACCGAGAATACAATTTCGACCCACACGCTTAAAAACAGCCGCAAAGGGCCACCGAAACCTTTGGCCAGGCCGTGAATGATGGCGTCGATAATGGCCAGAAATTTTGGCACGAACAGCAAGGCCAGGGTGCTAAGGGCCAGGGTAAGCGCCCACTCTGGCCGCCATTCTGGCCACAGCGGGAAGAGCCCTTCGTGGCCTGCCGGAAAATATTCGATGGGCGACAGCGTTAATTGCGCGGCGGCCACGGTGGTTAACGCCAGGAACGCCAGCCACAAGGGCGAGGCCACGTAGGCCATTATGCCGTTGAGAAACGCCATGCGGTGCGCCAGGCGGATACGGCGGCCAAAGCACAGAATCCACAGGTGCTGCAAGTTGCCTTTGGCCCAGCGGTTGTCTCGTGACAGTTCATCCGCCAGCGTGGGGGGTGACTCTTCAAAACTTTCGCCCAAACCGGGCTCCAGCCAGACTTCGTAACCGGCACGGCCGATATAGGCCGCCTCGACAAAATCGTGGCTCATGATTGGCCCTTTAAACACGCCAAAACCGCGCAATTTGCGCAAGCCGCAGTGCTGCATAAACGGCTCTACCCGCAGTATGGCGTTGTGGCCCCAAAAAGCGGCGTGGCCCATTTGCACGGCGGCAAGGCCGGTCGCAAAGAGCGAAGAATACAGGCGGTTGCCAAACTGTTGCAGACGGGCAAACAGCGACTGGCCGTTGATGATGGAGGGGTTTGTTTGCAGGATGCCGACCTGTGGCTCGAGCTCCATCAACTGAACCATTCGCACAATTGTGCGCCCGCTCATCAAGC
Source organism: Marinobacter sp. LV10MA510-1 (assembly GCF_002563885.1). Classification (GTDB taxonomy): domain Bacteria; phylum Pseudomonadota; class Gammaproteobacteria; order Pseudomonadales; family Oleiphilaceae; genus Marinobacter. The sequence continues at coordinate 1,295,284 of NZ_PDJA01000001.1, forward strand.
TGTCGGCGTCTAACACCACCATGTATTTGAAAAGCCGGCCCCAGCGCCGCAGGAAATCGGCGACGTTGCCGCTTTTAAAGTTCAGGTTAACGTTGCGGCGGCGGTAAAACAGCCGGCCGTTGGCGCCCAGCTCGTCACATAACTGATGCCATTTTGCCTGTTCTTCCAGCCATATTTCCGGGTTGCGGCTGTCTGACAAGATGAAAAATTCAAAGTATTCAATCTGGCCGTTGCGCTCTAGCTCTTGATACACCGCTTTCAGCCCGCTAAACGTCCAGTGCACCGGTTCATGGTACACGGGCAGCACAATGGCGGTTTTGACCAGCGGGGTGTGTTCCAGGTCATCGCTGCTGTAGCGGTTCAGCAATGAGTGCTTATCGCCACCCGTCAGCCGTAACACAAATCCGACCACCGCGGTCCAGAAACCCACGGCAATCCAGGCATAGAGCAAGGCAAACAACACCAGCAGGCCGATTTCCAACGGGGTGCCACCGTGGTAAGGCATGATCCACAACAGGTAATAGCTGGCCACGGCGGTTTGGCCGAATACCAGCAGCGCCAGCAAGCTGCGCCTTATTCTGGCAACGGTGCGCCAGCGCCAGAGTTTTTTGGGGGCCAGATCACTCATAACCCATGCTTCCCCTGAGCAGCTCTGGCCCGGCTTCAAGCGTCAACTTTGGTTGTCGCAATTCGAAATACTGGGGCAGCAGTTCCATAACCAGGCTTATATAATCGCCATCAGGGGCCTGCTGCAGAGCGTGACCGACCAACTCAAGAGCAGTGCGGCATTCATTGACACCCGGGTGAATTCCGCTGCCGCGAAGGTAGGCTATTACCCGGTCCAGTGCCTTCTGGCACGGTAGCTGCTCCACGTTTATTCCCTCGCCTGGGTTAAGGCTGGCAGCTGGTACAGCCAGGTTTCAGACACCGCGTTCGGGCCTGCCAACAATCGCGCTCTCAGGGGTGTGTCGTTATTGGGCGCGGGTTTAACAAGCATTGACAGGCGCCAGATGCCCTGCTCTGGCAGGTGCTCTACAAAGTGTTCCATTATTTCGGCGTTGTCGCTGGTGCCCGCTTCACTGACAATCGGAACATCGGCGACGTTGAGGGTTTCGCCCTCAAAATCGACGATTACCCGCCAAGTACCGTCCAGGTTGCGATTATTTTCATCGGGGACAGCAGCGTTGTTCCGGCCAGCACCTACCCAGGTATCCACAACGCGGCCAATACCACCGTCGAATGCGGTATGTTCGCCAAATCTAAGGCGATATTGGAAACTCAGTTCTGCGCCCTGCCCGACTTTCTGACGCGGTTTCCAAAAGGCCACAATGTTGTCGTTGGCTTCTGAGGATGTGGGAATTTCCACCAGCACAACTTCGCCCGCGCCCCAATCGTCGGTATTGTCGATCCAGGCGCTTGGACGCTTTTCGTAGTGCGCTTCTGCGTCTGAAAAATCATCAAAGCGGGTATCGCGCTGCATCAGCCCGAACCCTTTCAGATTCGTCACTTGGAAATAGTTCATCCTCAGACTGATGGGGTTCAGCAATGGCCGCCACACCCACTCGGTCAGTTCAGCGGATTTTTCATCCTGTATCAGCAGGCCGTCAGAGTCGTGAACCTGAGGCCGCCACTCCCCCGCTGGCTGGCGGGTGTTCTCGCCGAAATAGAACATGGAGGTTAACGGTGCCAGGCCAATCTGGTCGATATTGCTACGGGCAAAAAGGCGGGCGCTGACTTCAATGCCAGTGGCCGTATCCGGGGTGATCACGAAACGGTAGGCACCGGTGGCGCTGGGGCTGTCGAGCAGCGCGTAAACGGTCATGGTGCCTGAGTTGGTGCCAGGCCGCTCCAGCCAAAACTCGGTGAACGCCGGAAACTCCTCGCCGGAGGGTAAGCCTGTGTCTATGGCCAGGCCGCGGGCTGACAGGCCGAAACCGTTATCGGCCCCAACACCGCGAAAATAACTGGCGCCAGCGAACACCAGGAACTGGTTGCCCTGGCGCTCCGGACTTTTGATTGCGGACGATGCTTGTAACGGCCAGGTCAGCCGAAAGCCCGCGTAACCCAAATCGGCGGGGATACGCTTGGCCAGATCGGGGGACGGATAGGTAAAGTTATCGCGATTAAAAATCAGCGGTTCTACGCCCTCTAGATCCACTTCGTTCAGGGTTACGGAGTGCCGATATACGCTGCCTGCGGGCACCATCATGACTTCAAAGTGCTTTTCGCCCTCACTGGCCGGCTGACGCCATAGATTGGCTTCGGGTTTGAAGCGGATTGACTGGTAGCGGTCGTAAGGCAATGCGGTTAAAAAATCGGGAACCGCGACGGGTGCTTTGTATGGTGTTTGCGCCAGCGCCTGGGCTTTTTCGGTGACATCGACAAAACCAAAGCTCCAGACCGGAGCACTGGCGCCTAGGCAAAATACGACAACGCACCCGTTCACGGCACGGGTTGTCTTTGCAAGCATGGTTGGTATTTCCTGAGTTCAATTCGATTTGTTATGACTATACAACATCATGGTGTTGACTCGCTCTAAGTGACAGCGATGTAAGATGCTGTCCACGAACCAAAACAGGACAATTCCGAGCGGATTTAGGGTGTCAGATATCGACCGTAAGGGATAAGCGGAAGTTTGGCGAGTTGCCTGCATCGGGTAGCAGGGGAGAATCGCCCAGTACCCGGCCAATTGAGGTGCTTGCGCTCATGTAGCGGGTTCTGAGTTGCAGTGAGAGTTCACCGGCGTCGGCGTTCAGATATTGATCGTACCGGGTGCTGTGAACGTCAGCCCAGCCTCGCAGTAACGACAACCGCGCTCCGGCGCGAACGCCCGTGATAAAAGGAACGTTAAAATCCGGCGTATCGGCGTCTATTCGAAGCCAGCCACCGGATGCAGCCGTGTGGGAGTTGCCGGCGAACCCCTCAAGCAACTGTGAGCCGGCAACGCGGATCTGCTCTGCGGCAGGCAGTTGATCGGTGCCAGCCTGGTAGCGCCCGCTTAACCCCAGGTGCCAGTCGCTCAGTTCGCGGCCGAGGGAGCCATCCAAAAGCAGCTTATAAAAATTTTCAGAATCCCGGTAGTCAGCCTGGGTGGGTGCCTTCCGGCTATTAATGCTTAGCCCGCGGGCGAAGGTGACCATAGTTGCGGCATCCCACCCGTAAAGCTGTATTAACCCGCGCTTACCACTCACCCCCAACGACGATGTTTGTGCAGAGGTGGTTTCATCCCACTCGCCCTGCAACATGCGACGACTTTCGCGGGTGCGATGACTCAGAACGCTGTCGAATTTCAACCCCTGCCAGCCGAAAAGTGCCCGCTGTGCCGAAAAGTTGGTTTCGTCCGATATCACATGCACTTGCTTGCGCAGTGTGTCGGAAACCTGATCGCCGTAACGGCTATTGTTACGAGTGCTTAATGCAAAGTAATTGCCGTGCAAGGGGAAACTGTAGCTAGCGAACAGCGATTCACGTCGGGCGCCTTCGCGGGCCCGGCTGTTGCGGTCAAAAACCACGCCCAGTAAATGTTCGCGGAACATCAGGCCGTCGGCGCTGACACCCAGTGAGCCGTTCATTTCATCATCCGATAACGTGCTGCTACCCGTGACAGACAGTGCGGGCCACAGCCCTGCGGCGGCGGCAGGACGGGCCAGTACGCAGGTGCTGGCTAAAACGATGATAAAAGCGAACATCAGACGAAGCGATAGCACAAACAATTCCGCAATATTAAGCAGTCGGAACAGAGACTGCAGGTTAAAAAAAGTATCGGGCAACCATAAGCTAAGAACATCCCTGTGACCAGCCTGAATTCTCAAAATTGAAAAGTGTAATAATCTAATTTTTCAATGCTTTACTAAGCAGTATTAAATAACTTTTTAAGATTCAGCCCATTGCGCCAAATCTGCCAGCTCTTGCAGGTAAGTTACGGTAAGCTAATCGTGGGATGAATTCTTTGACGGGCACTGCATTTTTTACATTAACCTGGGTAAACTCCGCCGATACCGATCTTCTGAAGGATTCCGAAATGATCAAAAAATGCCTGTTTCCCGTTGCCGGCTACGGCACCCGTTTTTTACCGGCCACCAAGGCCATGCCGAAAGAAATTCTGCCCATCGTCAACAAACCGCTGGTTCAGTACGGTGTTGAAGAGGCATCAGCTGCCGGCATTCATGAGTTCGGGTTTGTGACCGGTCGCGGCAAGCGCGCCATTGAAGATCATTTTGACATTAGCTACGAGCTGGAGCACCAGATTGCCGGCTCTGGCAAAGAGGGACTGCTGACCTCTATCCGCGATTTGATTGACAACAATAGCTTCGCCTTTACCCGTCAAAGCGAAATGAAGGGCCTGGGCCATGCGATTCTGACCGGGCGCAACCTGGTGGGCGACAACCCTTTCGCCGTGGTGCTGGCGGACGACTTCTGCGTGGGACCTGATGGCGAAGACGGCGTGCTGGCGCAGATGGTCAAGCTTTACAGCCAGTTCCGCTGCTCGATTGTGGCCATTGAAGAAGTACCGGCCGACGAAACCCACAAGTACGGCGTGATTGCTGGCGAGTGCATGAAAGACGGCCTGTTCCGGGTAACGGACATGGTGGAAAAACCCGCACCGGAAGACGCGCCCAGCAATATGGCCATCATCGGCCGTTACATTCTGACACCGGATATTTTCGACATTCTGGAGCGCACGCCGGCTGGTAAGAACGGTGAAGTGCAAATTACAGACGCCCTGCTGGAACAAGCCAAAACCGGCTGTGTGCTGGCCTACCAATTCAAAGGCCGGCGTTTTGACTGCGGCAGCATTGATGGTTTTGTAGAGGCGACCAATTATGTGTATGAAAACATCTACAAAAAGGGCTTATAGCCTAAGCCAATAAAGAGTTGACGCATCGCAGCCGAATCAGTATATTTCGCTGCGTTGCAAAACAGGACCATAGCTCAGTTGGTTAGAGCGCTGCCTTGACATGGCAGAGGTCGGCAGTTCAAATCTGCCTGGTCCTACCAGAATTCCCAACAAAATGAGCTACTTAGAGCGAAAGCCGAGTGGCTTTTTTGTATTTGGCATGCCGCCATCACGCCGTGTCACCAATATGTGACCGTTCAGAGCGAGCACATCACACTTGTCCATTTTTTTATAAACAGTGTGATGTGGCGACGGGCGCTTACTTTTTCATACCTTGCCCTCCTCCATCCGCTCAGCAATCCATTTGCGAATTACCGACTCCGGCTAAGCAACGGCGCGTGCTCCAATTTTGACGGATCTGGGAAAAGTTCCAGCGGCCATACCTTCATATATTGCGCTTCGGCTGCGGGCGGTGATCTGCTCTACTTCTTTGCGCCGCAACATGCGGTCAAGTTGCTGGCGGTCGGTCTGCGTCTGTACGATCATGGGATACTCCTTGGATCCTACTAGGACATCAAGCTCTGAGACGAATGGAGTGACCTCCAATTTAGCCCGACGTATTGCTCGAAAGCTATTTTCCTTTTTTTTCACCTCAAATGAGGTAAGATAATCGGAAATCATAGCGGAGCTCCCAGCGATGCCCCAAACCAGTGATGGAAATTCAGCCTTACAAACACAAGTTATTGATAATCCTCACGAGGTTGGAAATCAGCTTCAGCAATTAGGCAAACTTACTCAAGAGGATTTTCAACAGGCAATTTCTGCTGCAAACCTGTCAAGAGCCGATGAAACAGCTCACAGCACAAAAGGCTATGCAGGATCGACATTCTATTCAAATTTGATAAAGCAACTACGTGACATATTAGTAGTAAAAGGCTTTAAGCCGCACACACATCAAAACATTGAGCTTGTTCTCAATGACACGGTGGCCATTGCCGTGTGTAAGGGCGATGAAAATACTGGTAAAACTACCCAGGATCCTCACTCTGCACGAAAAAAAGGAGGTGTGACATTAGCACTTTTCGGATTGTCACAAAATGAACTTCCACAGAACGAGGAGCTCTTTGAAGAGTCAGACAGCTTAAAAATAAATCGTGGAAAGCTACAATTAGAAATAGACGGAAAAGAACGTGATGTCTGGATACTTATGCATTATTCCCAAAAGATAGCTGATGGTGAATATCGCGTTAAGGCAGAGCTATCACGGCCATCAACCTACGATAATAAAGGTCGCATAAACTCGTTTTCAGATCGGATCATGCTTGATTTAATGGGCTTAAATATTGAAAGCCAGCCGAACTCTGAAACTCAGTTTACCGATGATATCGACTTCAACATCGAATGAGCCATGATGATGATGATGTATAACCCTGAACGTTTGCGTCTTGCTCGTGAGCGCCGTGGTATGACGATGGCTGGATTGGCAAAAAACTCCGAATTAACCAGCAAGACCATATCCAACTATGAGAACGCGGTGCCTGGCTTGGAACCTACCGATGCCAGCATGGGAAAATTAGCCAAAGCACTTGGTTATCCTTTGTCATTTTTCTTAAGGGAAGAACTTCCTGCTTTGGAACAGGAAGCCGTTAGCTTTCGCGCCATGAGCAAGTTAAGTGTAAAAAACAAAAATTCTGCTATTGCCGCAGGCAAGCTGGCAAAAGAGTTCACCCAATGGCTAGATGAGCACTTCACCTTACCTGAACTGCAAGTTCCTGCTCTTGAGACCACTGATTATATTGACCCAGCTGATGCGGCAGCAAGCCTACGTCAAACGTGGAGGCTTGGTGAATTATCCATCAATAATATGGTGCACTTACTGGAGTCAAAAGGCGCTCGTGTTTATTCCTTAGCGGAGAACTGTTTGGAAGTGGATGCCTTCTCATTTTGGGAAGATCATACGCCCTATATATTACTCAACACTATGAAGTCTCCCGAACGTAGCCGCTTTGATGCCGCGCACGAACTGGGGCATTTAGTTATGCATAAATATGCTCAAAACCACGGGCCAGAAGCAGAGAAGCAAGCCAACCAGTTTGCATCTGCTTTTTTAATGCCCGAAGCTAGTGTGAAAAGCATTCTGCGCCCATCGCCAACATTACACCAACTGATCCAGCAAAAAAAACACTGGAAGGTGTCGCTCGCGGCACTGGTGCGGCGCTCCTATGATTTGAAGTTTTCCAGTGATTGGCATTACCGCCAATTAAGTATTCAGCTATCCAGGCTGGGATATCGTACCCATGAGCCGGAGGGCATTGCAAAGCGCGAAAGTTCCCTTTTAATAGCGAAAGTATTTCACACGCTGCACAATAAGAATATCAGCCAAAAGGTAGTGCTAAATCAACTTGGCTGGCCCGTTGATGAGTTAAAGAATTTAACCTTTGGCCTGGGTTTAGGAATGCATGTGGTGAGCAATGAAAAATCAACGCCAAGCGAAGTAAAAAGACCAGATTTGAGAGTTGTAAAATAAATTTATATTACAAAACCACACCAACCCAAACTATAGCCCACGAAAGGTACTAATTCTGCGTAAAGTCACAGCTTATTCAGCTCGTACTTGGGCATACGAACCCTGACATGAGCCGGGAGTGCATAGATCCCGATTTGCCAAGAATTAAGGCGGCATTCCGTTCTATTTGATCAAGCGTAAAAGTGCCTAATTACAAGTGATCCCTTGCGGTAGTCACTATATCGATATATAGTGATGACTATAGCCAATGACTATGGTGTGACAATGAACCAAGAACACGTAACGAAATCTCAGTTTAAGGCAAAAGCCCTTGAGTATTTCAGGAAGATAGAAACATCTGGCGGGTCACTCGTGATCACAGATCGCGGCCAGCCAACAGTAGAGATTCGACGCTATCGGAATGACCAGCGCTCGCCACTTGAGCGGCTGCGCGGCAGTGTTTTGGAGTTTCGGAATCCGACCGAGCCGGTAGCAGAGGATGACTGGGAGGCGCTGGTTTGATCGCTCTCGATACGCACACCTTAATATGGTGGGTAAATGGTGATAGTCAGCTTTCTCCGAACGCCAAGGCCGCCATAGAGCACGAGCAGCAGAATGAGGATGGAATCATTCTGGTGTCCGCTATATCAGCATGGGAGATTGCTTTGCTTGTTGGGCGCGACCGACTGACCCTGGGAATGAATCTCGATGATTGGTTAGAGACTGTCAGCGAGATTGAAGGAGTGCGGTTTGTGCCAGTTGATGAGGTCGTAGGTGTTGAATCAACTCGCTTGCCGGGTGACTTCCACAAAGACCCTGCCGACCGAATGATCACCGCGCTCGCCAGACACTTCAACGTACCGTTGGTTACAGTAGACGAACGAATCCGAGCGTACAAACACGTTCGATCAATTTGGTAATTGGAATACGCAAATCACGCGTACCACTCAATGTCAGCTCTCGAATGTCGACCAGAAACAAGCCAACGATATTGATCAGGATAATGACGAAGATCAGGAGCCTTAGGGACTCGTGTCCCGCCTGGCTAAACCCGCTTTCGAATCCTCCGCCAAATATGCGATCTCAGCGGCAGTTTCCCCGGCTTTTGTCGCTGCCTGGCCAATATTTCGACGGCGGTTTCTGCATTCACCGGGTCGCCCGTTGAAGGGTCCACGTACACCGGGTAAAGAATCAGCGCCGCTGATACCAGCTCGTCCAGTGTTCGCCGGCGGGTGCGCCGGGGGCAACTGAGCTGGTCTTGGGTCAGGCCCCATCCGGCGTAAAACGGCAGGCCCCAGGTCACAACCGGCAGTCCACGTATCAATGCTTCAAAACCGGTGAGCGAGGTGAGCGTGTGAACTTCATCAACTTGCTCCAGCAGGTCTGGCATGGCGATATCGCGCACTTCCAGGTCGACATACTCATGCCCCTCCAGGCCGCCGACACGCGCGCCAGAAACGACATCCGGGTGGGGCTTATAAATAATGAAACCATAGGGGCGTGCCTGCCGAACGGCTTTCAACAGTTCAAGGTTTGTGCGCAGGCCGGGGCAACCGGTGCGGATGGAGGCATCGGTCTCTACCTGCCCCGGTACCAGAATGATTGTCTTATCGGAAGGCAGCTCAAGGGTGCCCTGCACACCCACGTTGTATTTGGATAGTCGTTGGTTTACCAACGTATGGCGCAGCCTTTGCGCCCGCATGATCACATCGGGCGTTATCTCAGCCTGATTCAGTATCACTTCCAGATCACTGGGCTGGGTCGCATCGTAATAGATACCGCGCGAATCCATCACCAGTGACAGCGGCTCAATCAGATCCACTCCCAGGCCGGCGGAGCGGATAAACCCATCCTCAACGCGCCATAACGCTTTTTGTTCCTGGCAACAACGCTCAGCCAAACTCGCCGTCAGCCTGGACGCCCACACCAAAACCTGCGATTCCTGAATGGCTTGACCAGAAGAACGCCAGGTAAGGCTCGCGTTCGCCCCAAGAAACTTGCCCATGAAGTTCCGCTTCCAACCCGCAAAATCCAGAGCAGCCCAACGCCCGGCGTAGCGGTCGCGCACCCGCTTTTGATCCGCGATCAGGTCAACTGTCTCTTCGAACCGACAACGTTGCCCGGTATAGGGATTGATATAACGGCAGTAATCCAGATAGGCGGCATGAAAAACGGCTTCAAGGCTACGGCTTACGCCCCGGCGCGCGGATTGAACACGGTCTTCCGTCAAACCCCAGCCGGCATAAAACGGCACACCAAAACAATGCACCTGCTTGCCAGCCAGCAGCGCGTCAAAACCCAGTTGACTGGTCACCACATAAACTTGATCAACCAGGTCCAGCAACGCCCATGGATTGATGTCCTCAGTCACCAGTCGACAGCTTCTGCGCTGGGCCAGCTCCAACAAGTGCCCCTGTTTTTTACCGGCGACCACATCCGGGTGCACTTTCACCAGAATCTCGGCACCGGGGTTCTCGGCAATTGCGGCATCCAGCATAGAGGCAAACACTTCAGGCGACGCCAAACCATAGAGGATGGAAGCATCACCGGCCGTCTGATCAACTACCAACACACGTGAAGCCGTTGATTCCAGGCCCACTGGGATAAAATCCGGTGCGTGGTTGTACTTGGACAGCCGATAACGCTGCAGCAACGCCATTCCGGCCCGTGCGCGCGATTGTTGGTCGGCGTTAAGTGACTGCTCGGCAATCCGTGTTTCAAGATCAGACGGGCGGGTGGCGTCGTAGTAGATACCGCTGTGATCGACGATCAGGCTATGCAAAGGCGAGCCCGTTATACCCAGGCCCAGCGAACGCAGAAAGCCATCTTCCAGCGACAGATACGGCAACCCTTTGGCCGCTGCAAACCGCCGTGCTTTCTCAGCGGTAGGCTTTAGCCCCCAACCTGCAATCTGAGCCAAACCGGCAACAGACCCAAAAGCCGATACACGGCGGGTTTCAGCCTCCAGGAAGGCGTCCAGCCAGGGGGTGTTTCCGAGCCCGTTAACAAAATACCCCACACCCATGCTCAGAAGCCTACCCCTTTCAACATCCCCACACTACAAAATAAGGGTTGAGCTTTTCATTGGGGTTGGCGTAGCTGAGCGGTGTGCCTTCCAGGGTTTCTATCCGGCCACCGGCTTGCGTCACTATCGCATGGGCAGCGCCGGTGTCCCACAAGCATGTGGGCCCTAAACGCGGATAGGCATCGGCGCAACCTTCGGCAATTAAGCACAGCTTCAACGAGCTTCCCATGGGCAGCAGGGTGTGCTCACCCAGTTTATCCAGCCAGGCGGCTAAATCAGGGCTTGGGTGCGAACGGCTGCCCACCACACGCCATGTTGCCCCCGCTTTAGGCTCGCCGGCGACGGCAATCGCCTTGCGTTGGCCATCGGCATCGATTTTAAACGCGCCAAGCCCTTGCGCCGCCACGTAGCCAATCTTAAGCGCGGGAGCGGTCACCACACCCAACACCGATTTGCCGTTCTCAATCAGGGCAATGTTGACGGTGAACTCGCCGTTACGCTTGATGAACTCTTTAGTGCCATCCAGCGGGTCTACCAACCAATAGCGGCCTTCGGCGTCGGCACCTGCAAAGCCCTCGACATCCTCTTCAGAGAGGATCGGGATTTGCACCGGCAGCGCCTGTAAACCGCGCATAATAACGTTGTGCGCTGCTTTATCGGCCTCAGTTAACGGGCTTTTGTCCGCTTTCTCTTCAACGCTGAAGTCGCGGGCGTAGACGCTCATAATGGCATCGCCTGCCTCAAGAGCGATGCGCTCAACGGCACTCAACAGTGCTTGATCAATCAAAGCCATCGTTCTATTCCTTTCATAAAAAAAGCTGCCAGGTTGCGGCCAATCTCACCACACCCTGGCAGCTGGAGCTTCCAGTTTAGTTGATCATTCCACGTTCACGCAGTGCTGCAATAACGGCATCAGCGGCTGCTTCCACATCCATGTCAGATGTTTTCAAGTGAACATCCGGCGCTTCAGGCACCTCATAAACGGAATCAATCCCAGTGAAGTTTTTAAGCTCCCCCCGGCGGGCCTTTTTGTAGAGCCCTTTCGGGTCACGGGCCTCAACAACCTCCAGCGGTGCATCGACAAATATCTCGATGAACTCGCCTTCGTCTAACAGCTCCCGCGCCAATTGGCGCTCGCTGCGAAATGGCGAAATAAACGCCGATATCACAATCAACCCGGCATCCACCATCAACTTGGCCATTTCAGCCACGCGACGCACGTTTTCAACGCGATCGGCGTCGGTAAAGCCTAAGTCACGATTCAAACCATGGCGCACATTATCGCCATCCAGCAAGTAGGTATGCTGGCCGTGGGCAAACAGTTTTTTCTCGACCAGGTTAGCAATGGTCGACTTACCCGCTCCGGAAAGCCCGGTAAACCACAGCAGCGCTGGCTTCTGGCCTTTCGCCTGCGCTCGCGCCTGCTTGTCAATATCCACATGCTGGATATGAATATTCTGGCTACGCCGCAAGGCGAAGTGCAGCATGCCCGCGCCAACCGTGTTGTTCGTCATACGGTCGATCAGGATAAAGCCACCGGTATCCTGGTTGTCTTTGTAGGCATCAAAGGCCACCGCACGATTAAGGCTCAGTGTGCAGATACCAATGCCGTTCAGATCTAATTGCTTAGCCGCCGTGTGTTCCAGGGTATTCACATTGACCTGATATTTAATATCCGTCACGGACGCCGAGACCGTTTGCGCACCCAACTTCATCAAGTAAGGGCGGCCCGGCAACAGCGGCGCTTCGTGCATCCATACCAGCGTTGCTTCAAACTGATCTGCCGTGTGGGCTGGATCATCTACCCCTGAAATAACATCGCCCCGTGAAATGTCGATTTCGTCTTCCAGCAGCAGCGTAATTGACTGCCCGGCAACGGCCTCTTGTAAGTCACCGTCCATCGTATAGATCCGCGAGACAGTGCTGGTCTTGCCAGAAGGCTGCACGCGGATTGGGTCACCAGGGCGCACCACGCCGCTTGCCAGCATGCCGGTAAAACCGCGGAAATCCAGATTAGGGCGATTGACCCACTGCACCGGCATACGGAAGGGGGAGCGCTGAAGATGCTCCGCATCCAGCTCGACCGTCTCCAGATATCCCAACAGCGTGGTGCCGTGGTACCAGGGCATTTTGGCACTGTGCTCGATGATGTTGTCGCCTTTGAGGGCCGACATGGGAATAAACGTGATGTTCTCCAAGCCCAGCTGTTTGGCAAAGGTACGGTACTCCTCAGCAACTTCATCAAAACGCGCTTTTGAGTAGTCGACCAGATCCATCTTGTTAATGGCCACCACCAAATGGCGCATGCCCATGACCGACATCAAAAAACTATGGCGGCGGGTTTGCGTCAAAATGCCGTGGCGCGCATCCACCAGTAAAATGGCGGCGTCGGCAGTGGACGCCCCGGTGACCATGTTGCGGGTGTACTGCTCGTGCCCTGGGGTATCCGCCACGATGAACTTGCGCTTTTCGGTCGAGAAGAACCGGTACGCCACGTCAATGGTAATGCCCTGCTCGCGTTCAGCGGCCAAGCCATCCACCAGCAGCGCAAAATCGATCTCGCCGCCCTGAGTGCCGTATTTTTTGGAGTCCGCCTCGATAGCCGCTAATTGATCTTCAAACAGCAACTTAGACTCAAACAGCAAGCGCCCTATCAAGGTACTTTTGCCGTCGTCGACACTTCCGCAGGTAATAAAACGCAGCAAGCCTTTATGCTCGTGGGCTTTCAGATAACCCTCAATATCGTCAGCAATCAGGTCCGATGAATGAGACATTAAAAATACCCCTCTTGCTTTTTCTTCTCCATGGAGGCCGCGCTGTCGTTATCAATCACTCGACCCTGGCGTTCCGACGTTTTGGTCAGCAGCATTTCTTGAATAATGGCAGGCAGGGTATCCGCTTCCGACTCAATCGCGCCACTCAGCGGGTAACAACCCAGGGTACGGAAGCGAACTTTACGCATCATAGGCACCTCACCCGGCGCTAGTGGCATGCGCGCGTCATCCACCATGATCAGCGACCCATCACGCTCAACCACTGGCCGTTCGGCGGCGTAGTACAGCGGTACGATCGGAATATTCTGCAAATAGATGTACTGCCATATATCCAACTCGGTCCAGTTGGATATCGGAAACACGCGAATCGACTCTTTCGCATGCTTGCGGGTGTTATACAGCTTCCATAACTCGGGGCGCTGGTTTTTCGGATCCCAACGATGCTGCGCCGTGCGGAACGAAAAAATGCGCTCTTTCGCCCGGGATTTCTCTTCATCGCGCCGAGCACCGCCAAAAGCCGCATCAAAGCCGTATTTATCCAGCGCCTGCTTCAGGCCCTCGGTTTTCATGATATCGGTATGAAGAGCCGAGCCATGGGTAAACGGATTGATGTCTTTTTCGATGCCTTCCGGGTTGATATGAACCAGCAGTTTCATACCAATCTCGTCCGCGATCTTGTCGCGAAACTCATACATGGCCCGAAACTTCCAGCGCGTATCAATATGCATCAGCGGGAACGGCGGTGGCGCAGGCGCAAACGCCTTGCGCGCCAGGTGCAGCATGACCGCAGAGTCTTTGCCAACGGAATACAGCATGACCGGGTTTTCAGTCTCGGCGACCACTTCGCGCATGATCTGAATACTTTCCGCTTCAAGCCGCTGTAAATGAGTGAGTGATGTCATCATCTGCCCCAACGTTAGGTGAAAAATGTGTTTTCAAGTGCTAAGTGCTAGTTGACCAAACCAATATCAGCAGGTACCGGCACTAACCAAAACATCGTTTGTTGTGCTAACCAGGCCGTAACGTCCGGACTGGATGAAAACCAGGCACCATGAAATACCAAGGCGACCGGCCCTTTACGACCCAGCGCTTGCAGTGCGGCCAGATAATCCTGTGCCAAAGGCGGGTGCTTAAAACAGCGCGTCCACAATCGCCCACGCGAACCGTGCAAATAGAGCTGATAAACCGGCCGTTGAGGGTGCGCCACACGGCGTACACCGCCCTGCCAGAGCTGGCCGGCTTCCTCCAACTTGAAAAACAGCGGCGCAACGGCCTGGCGATACCAGCGCCCCAGCTGCGAGCGCTGCTTCGCCAACGCAGGTAATGGCCAAGCCTCATGCTTCAAGCCTTCGCTTTCCCACCAGTGCTCAATAGCGCGCTGCGTTAACTCAACGCCGTGCTCGTCGTATAAAAGAGCAGAAAGTGCAGCGCTGCTCCAGCCTGGCTGTTCAGCCGTGGGCACGGAATAGAGCACCTCCCAAAGCCGCTGCTGTACAAAAACATCCAATACGTTGGCCTGCCCTTTTAAACGGCCACGGGGGCGCACTGGTACGGCCGCCCAACCACCCTCACGGAATGCCTTCCATGCAGCTGACACCGTAGGCGCGGACAGCCCGGTTTGCTGGCTCACCAACGCGACCGTAAAACCGTCCAAACGTAACTTTACGGCTTGCATGCGGCGCTCATTAAGACGTTCAGGCGATAAATGTTTAATGCTCGACATTGCATTTAACCAACTGTATTTAGTGATTTTTTAATAAATAAAGACGCCCTAAAAACACAACCATTAGACACCATCATAAAAGCTCGCGTAAAATCCAGCAAGTAAACTTCGCATTTAACGTTTTGTAAGGACCCACAATGACCCCTTGGGCCGTTCTATTTTCCATTGCGCTTTTGCTGGCGCTGTTAGTCAGTGGGCGTGTAAAACCCGCCATAGCCTTCGTCACCTTGGCCGGTATTTTTCTATTACTGGGGCTTGTCGACACCTCAACCTTGCTCGCTCAATACACCAACCCGGCGCTTGCCACGCTGTTGCTCTTACTGTTGGTATCGCTGGCCCTTGAACGCTCGCCCCTGCTGGACTGGTTATCACGCCATATGTTGAAGGGCCACCCGCGGCTTGCCACGGCACGGCTGATGGGCAGTACGGCGCTGCTGTCCGCATTCTTGAACAACACCGCAGTAGTGGCCGCTTTCCTGGGGGCTATTTCGCGCCAGCAGCATATCGCACCCTCACGGCTGTTAATTCCGCTCTCTTACGCCTCGATATTAGGCGGCATTACTACCCTGGTGGGCACGTCCACCAACCTGGTCGTGAATTCGTTTACTTTAAGCGCCAGTGGCAGCGAGTTGGGTATGTTCCAATTCAGTTTGGTAGGGATACCGGTGGCGTTGATGACGCTGTGCGTACTGATGTGGCGCGCAAATTCCCTGCCGCACCACCAACCGGAAGGCACCCACGAAAAGCTCGCCTACTTTCTAGCGGCTGACCTTAAAGCCGACTCACCCATGATCGGGAAAAGCATTGAAGAAAACGGCCTACGCAGCTTGAACGGGCTTTATTTAATGGAAATAGAGCGGCAAGGGCGGCTGATCAGCCCGGTCGCACCGGATGAGCAACTTCAAACCAATGACACGCTGGTATTCACGGGAGAAGTCGGCAAGGTGCAAGCCCTGCAGCGTTTCCCGGGGCTGCAGCTATTTGGCCATCAAGCCGATAACCTCCTCTCAACCAACCTGGTAGAAGTGGTGATTTCCCACGAATCCGGGCTTCCAGGGAAAACCCTGCAGGATGTGGATTTTCGTAGCATGTTCAGCGCGGGGGTGGTGGGTATAAGGCGAGGGGAAAAACGCTTGGAGGGGCAGCTGGGGAAAATACCGCTTCGCGTAGGTGACTGTTTACTGCTCGCGGTAAGCGCTGACTTCCGTCAGCACCGCAACCTGGACCGCAACTTCCACCTACTGAGTGGCAGTTTCACCCGGCCGCAGCTGAGCAACAAAGAAAGCCTGTTCACCGTGGGCGGGTTTGCCGCAGTCATCGCCCTGGCCACCGCAAATGTGCTCCCACTATTTCACGGATTACTGATACTGCTGGGCGGGCTGCTGCTGATGAAAGTGATCAGCCTGGCGGAACTTCGCCGCCGTTTTCCGTTTGAACTGTGGTTGATTATTGGCTCGGCGCTGGCCATTGCCCAAGCATTAGAAAACTCAGGTGCGGCAGGCTTATTAGCGACCGGCATGCAGAGCCTGTTCAGTGGCTACGGTGTTTATGCCGCGTTCATTGGCTGCTACTTACTCACGCTTATGCTCACCGAAACCATTACCAATAACGCCGCTGCGGCGCTGGCATTTCCGGTCGCCTGGAGCACCGCCAATGCCTTTGGCGCCGACCCGCTGCCGTTTGTTATGGCCGTGGCGTACGGCGCCAGCGCCTGCTTTTTAATCCCGTTTGGCTACCAAACCCACTTAATGGTGTATTCACCCGGGCGTTACCGCATCACCGACTTTTTAAAGATTGGCTTACCCGTCAGCGTGACCTATTCAACGGCGGTGTTGGTGATTACGCCGCTGGTATTTCCGTTTTGATGGAAACACTCTTTTCAAACCGTCACTTTAGGGGCTCGCCCGCTGGTTAAACCCGCTCTGAGCACCTCATCATTACCCAGCCGCACGATGGCGTCGGCCCATGCCTTTTGATCCATCGGCAACAACAAGCCATTGCGCTCATGCTGAACAATTGACTGATACACCGCGTGATCGGCATAAATGCCCACCGCACCCGCTTGGGTGATGTCAAAAAACTTGGTGGCTGAACGGGCCTGGTTAAAGGCGCCGGGCAACAGGGGTGCCAGGCCCACAATGCGGCCGGGCCGGTTCACAAGAGCTTTATAGGCGGGCCAGCTCATGGGCTGCAGAACATGCACGCGTGGCAGGTGAGAAAACAATTTGCGGATTTCAACATTGCCGATCAGCTCAAAGCTGAAGGCAGGGTCACGCTGCAACACCTCTTCCACCACCGGCAACAGCCAGCGAATCTCCTGCATGTGCGAGGCAGAGCCATGATAAAAAAATGTCTTTTGAGGTAAGCACTCAGCGTAAGGAGACTGCGGCGCCAATACGCGCGGCTGCCAATCACAATACTTATCGGCCAGCCATTGCGTAGACACCCAAAGCTCGACCTTCATCCGCCGCAGCCAGGCCTTGTGGCGCCGGGCTAGCCGGTAGATTTTCCAGCGATAGCGAAGCGGCAACTCCCGGTGAGCGTTCGAATCAAAAAGATCATCGTCCATGAAAAAAGCAAGGCGCCCTAAAGAGGCGCGATGGCGCTCTACCCAGCGCCGCCATTGAGGGGTGAGATAACGCACAAAAACCAGATTCAAGCCTGGCTCAGCTGCAATTGAATCGACCGAGGCACCAAGATCACAAACGCGCAGAGGCTCATTCGCCAGCCAGGGCTTTACGAAATAGTCGCTACTTGGGTTGTCGCCCTGCTCTACCAGAAGCCAGCTCATTCAAGCATCACCATGGCCAATCGATACGTGGATATTTACCCAGCGTGAAATCCGGTTTGGCGTAATTCAGATTCGGGTTGTAGAACGGGTCCCGCTCGATCACATCCGCCCAACGCTCACGCATATAATTCACTTCTCGTTTGGCTCGCGCCTTTTTTTCAGGGGCGTCATCTTTACCCCTGGAAACCGACTCGTAGTGATAAAGCTCAGCGTACGGCGTATAGACCACCCGGTAGCTCGCCTCACGAACCCGCAGGCAAAAATCCACATCGTTAAAAGCAACCGCCAGATTCTGCTCATCCAAGCCGCCCAGTTCACGGTACAAGGAGCGATAGGTCAGCAAGCAAGCGGCGGTAACGGCCGATAACTCCTGTGGTAAAACCGCACGGTTCATATAGCCTGGGTCGTCCGCCTCGATAACACCGTGCAAGTGATTAGCGCAGCCGCCCGGGCCAATAGCATCACCGGCGTGCTGAACCCTGCCATCACTGAAATACAACCGAGCACCCACAGCCCCCACACCAGGCTGTAATAATCTGGAGGCCATTTCCTCCAGCCAATTCGAGCTGATCACTTCCGTGTCATTGTTTAACAGGCAAACCAGCTCGCCGTCAGCATGCTCAACCGCAAAATTATTAATCGCTGAAAAATTAAACGGGTGATCATAAGCCACTACCCGCACCCGAGCATCAGCAGCGATTTCCTCTATATAGGCCAGCGTGTCCGGGCAACGGCTCTGGTTATCCAGAATCAATATTTCATAATCAGACCAGGTGGTTTTTTGCAGAATACTGTCTACGCATGGCTTCAAGAAATTCAGCATGTCGCGGGTCGGGATAACAATGCTGACTCTGGGCAGTTTGGGGGGTAAACCGTAGCGAACACGCACATGATCACGAGCATCGCGTACAACCTGCGCGTCGATGTTGTGGCGTTGTAAATGTGCCAACAGGTGTTCAGGGTGCGCCTGGGAACTGTCAGCTGCCTGATGCCAGAGCACAGCAGGAATATGCCGAATCTGGGCTTCACTGGCTTTTGCACCCACTTCCAGCGCCAACTCATAGGCACTCGGCACGTAACCCAATAAATCACGTACGGCCGCCAATGCCGAGGCCTTAACGAGCAAACAATCCCCGATATAATGACTTACCCGCTGAAACTCCGGCGACCAATCCGGTTTGAAGCGTGGTGCGACGGGTGTTTCGTCGTCAGTCAATAACGCGTGGTCAGAATAGATCATGACCGCGTCAGGGTGGCTTGAAGCCTCCGTTAAAAACCACGCCAGCGCCCAAGGCTCCAGCTTCTGCCCCGGCTGACTGTAAAGTACCCAGCCGTCCAGGCTATTAAGTGGCAGATCATCTTGCAGGCTCGTCCACACACGAACATCGGCTCGAAGCCCTATTTGCGCGTTAATCGACGCGTCGGCCTGGCCTGGCGTCTGGCGTGCGTCCATAAGCACCGGAACAGCAGCTTGGCCAGCCTTGATACCACTCACATGCCGACTCAGCCGCTGTTTCACCGCACGCGTACACGACCAATAATGATCCCGCCACTCAGCATACTCAGGCGCGGGAAAGTGATAGCGCAAAGAGCCCAGCGCACGGTAACTGCGAAACGGCTCAGAAAGTAACTCGCGCCAGCCAAGGTTCAAGCGCTTGGCTTTTTGCTTATCCAGCCCTTGAAAGCTTCCCAAAATACGACGCCAAAGCCAGTACCAGCCCGCCAGGTTGGATAATACCCCAAGAGTGAAGCCATCCGCTGATAACGGCCCTCTCTCATCCTCCACTTCTATCGCCAATTCGTGTTCGGCCTTCGGGCGCGGTATCAACTCAAACACGCGCCCTTTCAAGCTCGCCGGCAGCGGAATACGGCACTCGTGTGTGTCAAAACGGATAACAGCCCAAACACATAAAGTACGGCTTTCGGCAGGCAGGTTAGCATCAATCAGATACCAACGATTGTTGCGGTAAGGCTCAATTGCAAAAGCATTCATTCAGGGGCAACTCTGGCGCATTTCAATAGGGTTGGTATCACAGCTTAACCGTCATCAATAGACTGCAATTAACCCCATCACTCAAAGTGTGGTGCGTCCCTGAAAAACAAACCGTTGCCGTCCTTCTCAGATACTTTTGGCGCCTCCGTCTTCAGAGGCCATTCGATACCGAGGTCCGGATCATCCCAGCGAATGGAGCACTCATTGCCTGGCGCATAGTAATCCGTGCACTTGTACTGAAATTCGGCTTCTTCGCTGGTCACATAGAATGCATGAGCAAAACCAGGCGGCACCCATAGCATTTGTTTATTGTCTTCGCTGAGCATTACACCGACCCACTGGCCAAACGTTGGCGAGCTTTTGCGCATATCCACGGCAACATCAAACACTTCGCCGCAGGTAACCCGAACCAACTTGCCCTGAGGGTTTTCCAGCTGGTAATGCAGTCCCCGCAGAATGCCTTTGGCGGACTTACTGTGGTTGTCTTGCACAAACGTGTACTGCCCGCAGTACTTTTCGAACTCACTTTGGCGAAAGGTTTCGAGGAAGAAACCTCGCTCGTCGCCGAAGACTTTGGGGGTTATTAGAACGACATCCGGGATGCTTAATGCTTTATATTCCATAATCACCACAATTAATAAGTTAAAGGCTTGACAGTAAACGAGTCATCAAACCTGCTAAATAGAAAGTGAGCGCCTTGGCAGAGCCTTAGTGCTCCAGTAGCGACGTATCCAGAACATTCAGTGCGGGTTTCGCCAGATACTCAAACAGCGTGCGGGAGCCCGTCTTAATCACCACTTCCACCGGCATTCCAGGCACCAGACTAAATCTGCCCAGTTGGCGCTCCAGAGATTCCGTCTCCGCCAACAGTTTACCAATATAATAGGCGGAACCATCCTCTTCATTCACAAAACTGTCGGCAGACAAATCTACAAGCTGCCCTTGAACAATGGGCGTGCTGGCCGTATTAAACCCAGGAAAGCGAAGGTCTGCAATCATGCCCACAGCTACGGAATCAATGTCCGAGGGAGAAATCCGTGCTTCAATAACCAGATCGGCGTCTTTGGGAACCAGTTCCATCAACACATCACCCGGCCGAATAACGCCACCAACGGTGTACACAGAAAGCCCCATCACCATGCCTTCCACCGGCGCGCGAATACTCGCCTTGCGAATGCGATCTTCGACAACATACAGCCGCTCTTCCAAATCGTAAATTTCGGACTTAATCCGTGACAACTCATTAGCCGCCTCGGTTTTGGCATTTCGTTCAATCTGAATTATCTTCAAACCAGCCTCGGTTACCCTGACATTCGTACTGGCAATTTCGGACTGATGCTCCGCGATCTCGCCAAGGTACTCATCCCGCTGCCTCTGCAACTCACGAATGCGAAGGTTATTAGACAGTCCGCGGGCGTACAAAGCATCGTATTGCGCAATTTCCTCATCGAACGACGTCACCAGGCGGTTTTTCGCCCCAATGAGCTCTTTCAAGCCACCGGCCTGCAATTTCAACTGTTCAGTCTGCTGCTGTAACACTTCCGCCTCTCCCAAACGAGCAACCCGCCGAGCGAGGAAATGTTCATAGGAAGCCTTGCGCGCCTCGGCGCCCCTACCGTCCTGCTCAGGAATCTCAGGAAATTCAGGTTCTTCTGCTCCGGTTAACTCGGCCAAAAAACGAGCGCTTTCCACTTTAGCCGTCAGCAGCTGACTCGTCAGAATCTGACTCTCAGCCCTCGCCTGAGTATCATCAAGTCGCATCAGCAAATCACCTTGAGAAACCTCCTGGCCTTCCTGAATCAGGATTCTGTCAACAATACCACCCTCATAATGCTGAACCTGCTTTCGATTGCCCTTTACCTTTACCACACCCTGAGCGAGAGCCGCGCTGTCCAGGGGCGCGACAGCTGACCAGATACCAAACACCAGAAACACCAGGACGACAATGGAAACCCCAACCGCCAGAACTCGCCCGTCTGAAGTACCGTCCTTCTGCGCGGAAGAGCCAGAAAAATCGCTCAGTGACTGCAACCCCTTCATTGCGTTGGCCCCTGTGATGACTTCCGGATGACTTTTCTTACGGGAACCGGCGAGGGCTTCGAAGCCTGGTTCATTGCCTCAAGAACCTTGGCGCGATCATCAAAATCCCTCATCTGGCCGTCCGTCAACACCATTATCTTGTCTACAACGCCAACAACCGACATCCGATGCGTAATCACCAGCACGGTAATATTCCGGCGCTTAAGCTCCGACATTGCCCGGGCCAGATCACGTTCACCGGCATCGTCCAGGTTGGAGTTGGGCTCATCCAGCACCACCAACTTCGGATATTTGTACAAAGCTCGCGCAAGAGCGATTCGTTGACGCTGGCCACCGGAGAGTACCCCCCCACTCTGGCCAATAACCGTGTCATAACCAGAGGGCAAACGCAGAATCAGATCGTGCACACCAGCCAACCGGGCGGCCTCTACCACCGCCTCAGAATCCACATCACCAAACCGGGCAATATTATCCTTCACAGTACCGTCGAACAGTTCGACATCCTGAGGTACATAGCCGATAAACGGCCCCAACTGCTCCCTGTCCCATTGAACAATGTCTGCGCCGTCCAGCCGCACACAACCTTTGGCCGCAGGCCAAATACCTAACGCAGCCCGCGCCAGGCTGGATTTACCGGAAGCACTCGGGCCAATAACCGCAACCACTTCACCAGCAGCAATTTTAAAACTTAGGTTTTTCAGAACCGGCTCCTGCGCGCCCGGAGGAACCACAAATACCTGCTCAAACGCCAGGTTACCCTGGGGTTCTGGTAAATTCATCCGGGGTGGCTCTTTCGGCACCTCACCAAGCAATTCAGTAATGCGTTGGTATTGGCTGCGTGCCGCACTAAATCCGCGCCACGCACCAATCAGCTGATCAATAGGCGCTAACGCACGGCCCAGCAAAATTGAACCGGCAATCATAACGCCCGGGGAAATCTCCTGTTCCAGCACCAGGTACGCACCAAGGCCCAGAATGAGCGATTGCACAAGCATCCGGATATTGCGCGAGGCATTGGTCAAGCCAGCCGAACGAACACTCGCGTTCGTCTGCAGCGCCTGAACTTCCTGATGAAGAGGCTGCCACTTTCCGCGCACATTACCCAGCATGCCCATGGCATGAACGGCCTCTGCGTTCTGAAAATTCCGAGTCAGCAGCTGGTTAACGCCAACGGATTTTTTGCTTGCCTCCTGCAGCAAGGGATTGGTCAAATACTCGTTGACAAATGCCAGCACCAGCAACACAACAGCAGCACCCACTCCCGTCCAGCCATAGAGCGGGTGAAACGCAAACATAATGGCCAGATATACGGGCAGCCACGGAGCATCCAAAAAGGCGAACAGGCCATTGCCGGTTACAAAATTCTTCAGCCCGAACAGATCCTGCAAGCCTTGCGAACCACTGTTCGGCGCCGCACGAAGCTTATTTACAAAACCCGCATCAAATAAACGGGTAGCAAACAAACCATCAATGCGCCCACCAAGCGCAATCAACACCCTGGAACGTACCCACTCCAGGCCACCCATAGACATCATCAGAAAGGCCATTATCAGTGTCAGCACCAACAGAGTGTTGTAACTGCCACTGGTAATAACCCGATCGTAAATCTGCAGCATGTAAATAGCTGGCACAATCATCAGCAAATTAATGCAGAAGCTGAACAACACCACCAGCCAGAACGAACGCTTGCACAGGGAAAATATCTCCCTGATCAGGCTTACTTGGGTTTTGTCTTGCATAAAATACCAGCTGAAATACACGAAAAAGCGACCCTGGCCTTTTAGCCAGGGTCGCTGTAAAAACAACTCAGAGGTTGCGAAGGGATTAAGCGGCTAACACATCATCCTGTTTAACACCGTTTACCAGAATATCGTAGCCGATATCAGTCTGATCGATGGTAACAACTGCTGCGTCGCCCGATCCGTTGTCGATATTGAATTCAAAGTGCTCTGTATTAGCAACATAATCAAACCCTTCAAAGTAGTTATCGAAACCAACATCTTCAACAGCCACTGCACTGATGTAGTCAGACGGTACTTCAACGATTTCCGCAGCGGCGTCTAAAGCTTGCGGCAACACTTCCAAGGTGTAGTTGCCAAATTCCGGCCCATAACCGCTTTCGACGCTTACATACACAGTTCCTGTGCTGTTTGAAGTGAACTGAACGAACCCCACGTTTTCATCATAATTAGTGACCCGTTCACCTGTATGATCGCCAAACTCATCGGAAACGTCTAATATCCGCGGATCACTCCCCTGCCCGTCGGTGTAGTCACCCCGGCCACGAATAACGTAAGTTTGCCCGGCCTCAACAGCCACCGCGTACATGTCCACATCCTCTTGAGACTCGAATGCAGAGCGCACGCCATTTCCGACTGTAAGTGCAACGGAAGCTTCCTGAGGAGTATCTCCAACTGCATCGCGCGCATACTGGGAATCCAGATTGATCTGGTACAGGTCACCCAAGCTGCTGGTACCGATCGTTACATTGGAACCGTCAACAAGCACTGAAATCTCTGGCGCACCATCCGAACCGCCGTAGTACTGGGAGTTGTATACCGCCGTATCATCACCACCGGCGCCATCAAGAAAATCATTGCCATCCCCACCAACCAGAATATTGGCTCCATCGTGGCCAATGATTACATCATCGCCGTAACCACCTTCAATGGTGACGGTACTGGCGGGACTGAGATCCAACTCCGCATAATCATTTACAACAATGTAGTCCCTGTTCCCAGTACCAATAATACTTGCCGTGCCGTCCTCATTAACAATCACGTCGGGCTGACGATCATCAGCGTAGGAGGATACGCTAACACCCGGATCAATATTGAAGGAAGCGTAACTAACCGGCCCATCGAACCAGATATGTTCAATATCGTTTAACTGATCCACTCCAGTGTAACCATCTTCCAACCAAAGGTCGGTCACAGTGGCGTTGTAATTCGCATCAAAAACAACGCTGAACAAATCTACATCATTTACATAAAGAGTGTAGTTGTCGCCGCCGTTATCACGAACCCCGGCACTCCAGCGGCCAACGCTAGTAAACTGTTCATACGCGCTGTCATCATAATTCGAGTAGTAAACGCTGTCGTAGCCGGCACCACCGTTCATGGTGTCATTGCCGTCGTTATAGCCAGTGGAGAAGCTGTTACTACCGGCATGACCAGTCATAACGTCATCGCCCTCGTTCGCTTGGAAATCAATGGTCGCAAACTCGTTGGATGCATCCACCTCAGTGAAATCTGCGGCGTTTAGTACGTCATCCTCAGTGCTGCCATAAATAAAGCCACTGCCATCGCCATAACCTTCCGCGTAAGGACGGTCAGCAATAAATCCGCTGACCTGATATTCCCCACTCGGCAACACAGTGATATTCATCGTAGACCCATTGGGTATCGAGATCTCAACCGAATCAATTCCAGTGAGTGTGTCCCGGCCCGAATCGTTATCCGCAGCCCAAAGATCCTCGACGAAGCCATTGCCCTGCGCGTCCAGCGCAACGTGATACAAATCCTGGCCGTTGGCATAAACAGTAATGGTGCCATCCCCATTATCGCGGAAGTCAAACTCAGCGATGTTTACAGGGTTATAACCAAACTCGTCATCTTCACCGAAGAGGCTTTCCCAGATCTCATAGTCGCTGAAATAAGACGCTGTATCATAACTGGCGCCGCCAATCAGTTGATCGTTCCCGCCACGGCCCTCGAAGCGAATAAAGGCATTAACATTGGAAGAGTCGACCTCAACAAAGTTAGCTGCATTGAGAACTTCGCCACCACCGCTGCCGAAAATATTGCCACTGCCTTCGGAACCACCCCAACTCTCGGCATAAGGAACATTGCGATATCCACCGTCAATGTTATAGCCAAAACCTTCCTGATAGTTGATATTAATCGTGCCAACGGCTGTCTCAATTCGAACTCCGTTGATATTCTCAACCGTGTCGTAACCCGTATCGCCATCAACAGCCCACAGATCCTCTACCCAGCCTTCTCCCGAAAGATTCACGCTGTACAGATCCTGGCCATTCACAAACACCGTGATGGAGCCGTTATTCTCCTCCCGATACCAGAAATCGACGCCTTCCTCGGAATCCCAGAATGGGTAGAATGCGGTCTCATCAAGTGAGCTGTAATTGGCCGTATCCCATCCTGCGCCAGCACCACCATCGATCTGATCGTCTCCGGCGCCACCTTCAAACCAGTTACTTCCAACATGGCCGGTGAGAATATCATCACCACCACCACCGATAAGCGAAACA
This sequence comes from Marinobacter sp. LV10MA510-1, assembly GCF_002563885.1. GTDB lineage: Bacteria > Pseudomonadota > Gammaproteobacteria > Pseudomonadales > Oleiphilaceae > Marinobacter. The sequence goes on from NZ_PDJA01000001.1 coordinate 1,321,243, forward strand.
TAAGAAGACTGATCAAACACCGCCGGATCAAATCCGTTATCAGCGCCCACAATTAGCTCATCACTAAACTGAGTACCTTCCAGATAACCGTTCCAGGGATCAGTGCTGATATCAGGGTAACGGGTACCAGACACCTTATAGCCCTCATCCGTTATCTCAATTTTGAGCTCATCAACCATGCCTTCAACTTCAATCGCCTGGATGCCGGTAAGGGTATCTGTACCCAGATTTTCCGGCCCCGGCCGAAGATCCGTAACAGTGCCCGTATTATCGGGCTTGAGCTGAATCAGCAGCACATCGATCCCGTTTTTGGTGACCGTCAAAGTGCCGTCATTATTATCGCGGTAATCCAGCGAAATCGAATAATCACTCAGGTCGGCCAATTCATAAGCTGCTGTGTCGTAACCAAAGTTACCATGAATTTCGTCGTTCCCTTTGCCACCCTCAATCCAGTTACTTCCAGTATGGCCTACAAGAACGTCATCCCCTCCGTAGCCTTGGATATCGATCCAGTCATTGTCACCAAACTCCGAAAACGCCGGATGATCACTCACATCGATTGTTTCAGCATTATTGGTGCCGCCAATCTCGCCGTTCATTCCCCATTCGTTAGTCTCAACCTCAACATACTGCTGGTCTTGTGTCTGGAATACATACTCGCCAGTATCTGCGTCAAAACCGATTTCGATTTGCCCGCCATCCGTCTGGATGTAAACCGACTGAACGCCAATCAGAGTATCTTTGCCGTATCCGCCAACACCCGTAGTCAGATCCTTTACCCAGCCGTTTTCGCCATCCATGAAGATTCGCATCAGCGAACCTTGGTCATCCTCCACATACAAAATGCCGTCTGACGGGCTCACACCTGCCCAAGGAGACTCCTGAGACCCACGACCATCAAATACATAAACAGCCTCTTGGTCGCCAGGGTTTTCGCCATTGAGCGCTCGATCACCGGCGTAGAATACGTCATCTCCCTCGCCACCGAAGAAAAAGTTCTCACCATTGCCGCCAACAAGAATATCGTCACCAGCCCCACCGTGGATATCGACCCAGGAGTCCAGCGTGGTGCCTTCGGGAAGCAGGTTATTTATGATAATGTCATTGCCCTGGCCATCCCCGCGAATGGCACCCTCATTAGCCCAGTCGCCGGACAATTCCGTTGTAACACCGCCGAGCGCACCCGGGCCACGACCGATAATACCGTCGCCCGTAAACTCGATCTGAAGATCCAGCTCATAAGCCTGAGCCGCCAATTCGGGCATAGGGCCTTTGTGCTCTACCAGGTTGCCATCAACATCCAGAATGAAGAATTCGTATTCGTATTCGTTGTCAGATGGCTGTTCGCCAACAATTACATATTCATCACTCGCGCCGGTATCTGCAAAACGCTCAAGAGTGAAGCTCCCAGAAGAACGCAGTTGCTGGCCATTTTCATCAAGTATTGGCGTTACCGAATTGCCTACAACCAATACGTAACCGTCATTAGTGAGCTGAAGGCTCGCATTGCCGAGTGTATCGATAATCTCGCCGGGTTGTGGGTCTACAACGGGTTCGGACAGGATGCCATCGCCGTTTAGGTCGATGCCGATAGCCAGTTCCTGTTCTACAAAACTGGCCGCAGCGCCCTCTGCGGTCTCGCTGGCCAACACTCCAGCCGCACTGAAATACATCAGAGCAATGTTGCCGTTCGTCAACTGCTTGACCGCCACAAAACCTTCATCTTTAGGTTCAGCGTGGGTCAGCGTATATCCCGAGTTATCTGCCAACGGCTGGCCGCCATCAGTCAGAGCAACCGTAGTTCCTGCCACTTCCACCTGGTATTCACCGTTAACGGTTTTCAGGATGGCAGAGCCTTCCGATTCGATCGTGTTGATTACGTTGGGCACCTCGACTTGGCCATCACCATTGATGTCCAGATTCAGATCCGCTTCGCGATCCAGGTAGCTGTCGCCAGACGACCGACCGGTCCAGTTCACCAACGTGCCGGTCTCATTGAACCAGCGCAGGCTCACCGTGCCATCCGGGAAATTCATCACCGCCACGTAGCCGCCGTCAGACGCTGGTTCCACGTGAGTAAACTCATAACCCGCATCCGCTGAGAACGGAGCACCACCGTTCGGGCGCGCCAGAGCCACATCCCCGCTGGGTGTGGAGACCGTGTACACATTGTCCACCAGCTTCAACGTGGCATTGCCGGCGCTTTCAACCACCACCTCAGGTATTTCCGCTGCCTCAATCTGGCCATCACCATTGATGTCCAGATTCAGATCCGCTTCGCGATCCAGGTAGCTGTCGCCAGACGACCGACCGGTCCAGTTCACCAACGTGCCGGTCTCATTGAACCAGCGCAGGCTCACCGTGCCATCCGGGAAATTCATCACCGCCACGTAGCCGCCGTCAGACGCTGGTTCCACGTGAGTAAACTCATAACCCGCATCCGCTGAGAACGGAGCACCACCGTTCGGGCGCGCCAGAGCCACATCCCCGCTGGGTGTGGAGACCGTGTACACATTGTCCACCAGCTTCAACGTGGCATTGCCGGCGCTTTCAACCACCACCTCAGGTATTTCCGCTGCCTCAATCTGGCCATCACCATTGATGTCCAGATTCAGATCCGCTTCGCGATCCAGGTAGCTGTCGCCAGACGACCGACCGGTCCAGTTCACCAACGTGCCGGTCTCATTGAACCAGCGCAGGCTCACCGTGCCGTCCGGGAAATTCATCACCGCCACGTAGCCGCCTTCTGACGCCGGTTCCACATGAGTAAACTCATAACCCGCATCCGCTGAGAACGGAGCACCACCGTTCGGGCGCGCCAGAGCCACATCCCCGCTGGGTGTGGAAACCGTGTACACATTGTCCACCAGCTTCAACGTGGCATTGCCGGCGCTTTCAACCACCACTTCAGGTATTTCCGCTGCCTCAATCTGACCATCACCATTGATGTCCAGATTCAGAGCCGCCTCTTGCGCCAGGTAGCTGTCGCTTGACGACCGACCGGTCCAGTTCACCAACGTGCCGGTCTCATTGAACCAGCGCAGGCTCACCGTGCCGTCCGGGAAATTCATCACCGCAACGTAGCCGCCTTCTGACGCCGGTTCCACATGAGTAAACTCATAACCCGCATCCGCTGAGAACGGAGCACCACCGTTCGGGCGCGCCAGAGCCACATCCCCGCTGGGTGTGGAAACCGTGTACACATTGCCCACCAGCTTCAACGTGGCATTGCCGGCGCTTTCAACCACCACTTCAGGTATTTCCGCTGCCTCAATCTGACCATCACCATTGATGTCCAGATTCAGAGCCGCCTCTTGCGCCAGGTAGCTGTCGCCTGACGACCGACCGGTCCAGTTCACCAGCGTGCCGGTCTCATTGAACCAGCGCAGGCTCACCGTGCCGTCCGGGAAATTCATCACCGCAACGTAGCCGCCTTCTGACGCCGGTTCCACATGAGTAAACTCATAACCCGCATCCGCTGAGAACGGAGCACCACCGTTCGGGCGCGTCAGAGCCACATCCCCGCTGGGTGTGGAAACCGTGTACACATTGTCCACCAGCTTCAACGTGGCATTGCCGGCGCTTTCAACCACCACTTTAGGTATTTCCGCTGCCTCAATCTGACCATCACCATTGATGTCCAGATTCAGTTCCGCCTCTTGCGCCAGGTAGCTGTCGCCTGACGACCGACCGGTCCAGTTCACCAACGTGCCGGTCTCATTGAACCAGCGCAGGCTCACCGTGCCGTCCGGGAAATTCATCACCGCAACGTAGCCGCCTTCTGACGCCGGTTCCACATGAGTAAACTCATAACCCGCATCCGCTGAGAACGGAGCACCACCGTTCGGGCGCGTCAGAGCCACATCCCCGCTGGGTGTGGAAACCGTGTACACATTGTCCACCAGCTTCAACGTGGCATTGCCGGCGCTTTCAACCACCACTTCAGGTATTTCCGCTGCCTCAATCTGACCATCACCATTGATGTCCAGATTCAGTTCCGCCTCTTGCGCCAGGTAGCTATCGCCTGACGACCGACCGGTCCAGTTCACCAGCGTGCCCGCCTCATTGAACCAGCGCAGGCTCACCGTGCCATCCGGGAAATTCATCACCGTCACGTAGCCGCCGTCAGACGCTGGTTCTACATGAGAAAAGCTGTAAGCTACGCTATCCTCAAAGGGTGTCGCGCCATCAGCGCGCATCAGAGGCACATCACCGTCATCAGCCTCTATGGTGTAAACGTTATCCACCAACTTCAAGAAAGCAATTCCAGTTTGCTCAACGTAGGCCATACCCGGTTCCTTGTATTAATTATTAATGATTATTATTGGTTTCCAAAATTCGTGCTTCGCATTTATCAGTCGTTCCCCACTCTCTGTAAAGACTTTGCTTCATGGGTGCTACTGAGCAATAATCTTTTTTACCTTCTTTAACGCTTCACCCTGGGGATTCATCGATAGTGCCTGATCAATTATATGCGAGGCGAGCTGAGAAAATCCCAGCCTATTAAATGCCAATGCCGTCTCGCGCAGCGCCACGTGGGATGGCAGACCGGCTTTTCTGCATTCAGCTGTAAAGGCATCAGTAAACACGGACGTATCATTGGAACCATCTTTGCTGGGAAGCGATCGAGCACTTGCGAGGAGGCTAAATGCCGCAGGCTCCAGGGACTTGTCTTCAGACACTTTCAAATAGGCATTTCTTAACGGCTCCACTTGTGACTCAGCCCATTTGAACAAATCCTGTTCACTCTCACATGCGCCCTCAGGCGCAATACTTTCGTGCAAACTAACTCCAAGCCGCTGTTCCATCCACTCAATTTCACCCCGATAGGCTTCCAGTAAAGGAGCCACTATGTTGTCGCCGAAGTGAAACCTGGGGCCTTCCAGATGGCGCGCTGCTAAAACCAGCTTACTGTTCGCTACTCCCGTTAAAGCACCCTTTGCCGAATTTATCTTTCTGTTCTTGTATATCACCGAGAGGGCTGCAAGATTGAGCGATTGATTGTCGTCAATTACTTCTTTAGGTGCCTGACTTATACCAACGCGATGATAGAAATCAGATACCACATCCTGCCCAGACAAAACATTACGATCAAAAAGGACATACGTCACAGCAGCTGGACCAAAGATATCCTCCAAAGACTCAAATCGCTGCTTATATTTTGGAAAATGGAGCTCTGGCCGGAAGAAAGCACCTCCATTTTTTATTACTTCCTGAAAAGCGCTCTCGGTATAACTGACGGGCCTTCTCACATAGGCAATTACTTGAAACTCGTCAAATCTGACCGAAAGGGCCGCCTTCAGGTTTTTAAGAATTTTACTATTTCCCTCCAACGAAAGGTCCTCGCCGGAAATAACAAGCGTTCGGTCTGCGTGCTTTATCTGCTCCTCGAAATGAGCTAGCCATTTAATGCGATAGCTATCCACATCAGACGGTTTGTCATAACCCCTGAACCTCAGTCTCGGATGACCTAAAGGCTCTTCGCCAAAGAGAGTCCGAAGGGCTACAGAATGATTCGGATTATCCAAAGTCAAATACTGAAAATCAGGGCTATCTAATTGCGAAATAGCCCCCTGTATGGACGTTGACCCCGTCTTATGCATACCTACATGGATAACACACTTCATTCAAATTCCTTACAGATAAAAGGGCGAATTACGAATATTTGAAACCGAACCTACTGGGCGAACTTCCACAACTGACGGAACTTCAGGAAAGCTTGATAGATCGCAACTAAAGGCGCAATCCAAGCCAAAGTTATCCATCAAATCAGCTCTTGGCCTATTCGCCTTTATCGTTGTGTAATGCTGACCGTTAACGAAAATATCAAGAAATACCGGATCCGCTGAATTCTCTCTCCGGCCCCAGCCAGAAACCCGGCAGCGGTCACAGACATCTATTCTGCCATGGACAACGCCAAAGCGACGCTCTCTGACTGACTTTGCTTCTTGATACAACAACTTGTCAAACCCAATAAGAGGCATCAACGCATCTATCAGGCCTTCGTTATTTTCAGAAAGGGAAGAATCTGCGTCATTACGAGAATTCTCTGCAGGCACCATCTCCGGCGTCTCCAAGCCAGCAGCCAAAGCCAACTCTGGCAAGTCCCTGTCAAACGACTCGACAAAACCAAAAAAATCCAAACCCTCAAGTGCCTTCTTCGCTGACGTCAGATCCTCCGCATCCACGGCGCCGCCACCAGCACGCAAGTATCGTACCTGCGTATTATCCAGAAGATTCCACTCCTGTTGTGTCAGGTCCCGGACAAAACCGGCAACGTCCGACGAGTCACTGAAATCTAGCGCACGTAGCTTAAGGGCGAGAACCCGGATGTATTCCGGATGTTCAGAGAACCTTTTTTCTTCACCAGGCATCGCCAGTCTTCTAATCCATGCGAGATGGGAGACAATATGGCTTTCAGGTTGACGAAAAAAAGTGAATTTAAAATACTCTGTCAGATTGAGCTTTTGCCCGAATTCAGAAAGCGTCCTGTGTCCCGCAAGATAATTTTTTCCGGCGACAAGCTCCGGCCTCGACTCATCATTATCCCACAATGGCTGACTTTCCAAGTGAAAAAGGCAGCGAGAGCGCCCCAACCTTTCCTCAAAAAACTTGTTTACTGAGCTACCAGCAGTCTTTGCAATATGCACAAAAAGATATTTCATTTAACGCCCAATTGAGAAATCTTCACGGTCTTTAGTCAGGTTCTGGCTATAGTAAGGGTCTGCATCAAGCAGGTGACCCCAGCGAGAGCGCATATAGCCAATCTCACTCCCGAAGCGCTTCAATTTCTCGGGAGAATCTTCCGCACCACGGCTGATCGACTCATGATGGTAAAGTTCCGCATAGGGTGTCCACAGATTTCTATAACCTGCCTCGCCTACTCTCAGGCAAAAATCGACATCATTGAACGCAACAGTAAGATTAGTTTCATCTAGCCCTCCCACTTCTTTATAGACTTCTTTCCTGACCAACAGGCAAGCAGCAGTCACTGCGGAAAGGTTCTGAGGGAGGATTAATCGATGGAAGTAACCGAAGCTGTCTCTATCAAAATACTTGTGAGAATGGCCAGCAACCCCGCCCAACCCCAGGATTACTCCGGCATGCTGAATCTGCCCGTTGTCGTAGTAGAGCTTGGCACCAACACAACCAACATCTGTACGTGATGAGTGACGCACCATCTCCGTTAACCAATCGGGACTGATCACCTCGATATCATTGTTAACCAGCCCCACGATGCTTCCATTACTCTTGGCCACACCAAAGTTGTTGATCGCAGAATAATTGAACGGGTAATCGTATCTTTCAACTCGAACGCGTTTGTCTTCATCTTGAATTTTATCAAAAAATTCAAGAGTCGAGGGTTCAACACTACCATTATCGAGAATCAGGATTTCATAATCAGCATAAGTCGTTTTTTTTAGGATGCTTCGGACAGCAACCTCCACCAACGCTCTGCGATCACGGGTTGGAATCAGCAGACTAACCAGCGGGTTTGGCTTTGCGATCGGCCATTTTACACGATAGGTATTTGGCACCAGCCCTTGCTCTACTTCAGTACCGTCAGGTCCGTTCGCTGCAAAATAATCATGAAGCGCCTTTAGGCCCGCCTCTGTTGTGTAACTTTTCTGTCCGGAATCCCGTGCCGTAGAGCCCTCAATAGCTCGCCAGTGATACAGTACATGCGGTATGTGCACAATCTGTTCAGGTTCGACGAAAGGCAAACACCTGAGTAAAAGATCCTGATCTTGACTACCCTCTACTCCGACTCGGAAGCCACCAACTTTTTTCAGAAGCTCCGTTTTATAAACGCTGAGATGGGAAACGTAGTTTTGAGCAAAAAAAAGATCAGGATTCCATGCGCTTTTGAAATGAGGGTCAGACCGAGCGCCTTTCTCATCAATTTTGTCCTCATCACTGAAAAAGACAACAGCATTGGGCTGACTATCAATTGCCTCTGCCATCAACAAAAGCGCATGAGGCGACAGTGAGTCGTCATGATCCAGAAGCGCTACATAACTGCCCGTAACGATTTCAAGAGCACTGTTAGATGCTTCAGAAATATGGCCATTGCGCTCCCGGAAAACCACTTTAATCCGCTCATTAAGGGCCTGGTATTCTGCCAAAACACCCCGCACCTGCTCTGAAGGAGATGCGTCATCTGCCAGACAAAGCTCCCAATGGGGATAAGACTGGACCAAGACAGACTCTATGCAATCACGCAGCCACGCTGGCTCAGGGTTATAAACCGGCACCACGATGGAAATGACATGCGTCTGCGACAAACCGCTGATCCGTTCGGCCACTTGGCCGCGATCGGGCATCGCTGGCTGTTCAACAGCCTGAATCCAGTCCTCATACTCAAGTGCTCCGGGAGGCTCCGCAAAACTTTCCTGATATCGCGAATGCACCAACTCCTCAAAACCAAGCTCAAGCTCTGCAGCATCTGATCCAATTTGCGCCTGAGTTTCGTCAGGCGACAGCCCATCGTATTGAAAGCCCGGCTGCACCAGATGCCCCAAGCATTCCGTAATCGCGTCATCGTGATCGACGGGCGTGAAGGAAACGCCATCTATCCGAAAAAGCCCCGGCTTCTCCTTGGGGTCCAGGCGGACCAATTCCGCACCGCGAGGGAGATAAACAAGCCGACGGCAAACTTCATCCCGGTTGACCATCAAGGTGATGCTATCTGCCTCTGAAAACCCGCCTCCGGATTTGAAATAGACCTTGGCTCTGTGCCTGCTGCCGGGAAAATCCATGTGCAGGCGAGCATCGTACCAGCCCGGAGAGAGATCCAGAGGTTTGTCCTGGTCTAATACCAGAAAATAAGGATCCAGCCCTTCAGAAAGCCAGTGATACGCTCCTTCAATACGTCTGGTGACTTCATTGACTGGCCTGAGGCGCAAACCGGAGCCCCCATTGAGAAGGCGAAAATAATGTGAAAGCCAAGGCGCGCCATCCTCCAGGTCTACTGGTAATTCATCCAAACACCGCACGATGACGTCGCTTACGGAAAAACTGACCTGGGAATTCGCAGGGTCAAGCCTCAACCCCTGCACCTCTCCGGGCGAAAAAAATGCCAGACAGACCTTCCCGTAACCAGCGGCCACCTTTTTGGTAATCACCAGGTCCTCTTCATAGCCCTCACCGAGATTCATATAAACCTGATGCTCTGTGTCAGTATCAGCGGCAAACACATATTCCAACACCAGCCAACCAGCCGTTGACAGTGGGTCGTGGTTATCGGGATTAAGGTAAAATTGCGGGTCATCACTATGACTCCGCCACTGATAGTCTGCACCAGGTGCCAAAGGTGTGAGGCCCTGCAACGGGATCAATGATACGGCAGAGAAACCTGCAGCCGGCTTAACGCCCCTGCCCAGCATTCTTCTACCAATTATTTTTACTGATTTAAAAATTCCCATAAATCCTTTTAACCTAGGTGTTAATGCCAAGAATACTGTTGAGTGACCGGTTTCTGTTCAACTCCCTGGACTGATAAAACGGTTGCACAAAAGACCGATCAAGACCAGGAACATACCTTGCCAGAGAAAAACATTTACGGTGGCCACTCGGATTATTGCGCTCACCAATTACACTCTCGTAGTAATGTCGATTCGGGCTCCGACTCAACTCGATTTGCCTCAGATAAGACGCTCTAATCCAGAAAAAGTTATGCCAGGCCCAGCCAAATCGTGACGGAAATAAACAAGCTTTAGCCACCGAGCTCTTTGTGAAAATTGAGTCAACCGGACACGAGAGCAAAATGTCCATATGCATTCTGAAGATTTTCATTTGTGCGGGACGACGGTTGAAAATCCCTTTGGAATGGGAATACAGGAATAACGCATCTTCCTGATATTGCTCAGCACAAACCTTCATAGCGTTAAACCCGGGATACTCAAAATTATTTTCCCGGAAGATCAAGTCTTGAAAAATCTCAAAACCATACTTATTTGCCACCGACCATACCGAAGCATCCACCGGGGACGGTGCGGTCACCACCAACTTAACTTTATGATCTAAGTTGTTATACCTGAGAAGATGGAAGATAAACGCCGCCTGAGTATCAAAGTAGTTCAATCGATCCAAACAATCAGATTCAGCCTCTTTTTCATTTCCAATGTAAACCTGAAAAAACAATACCTTAGGGAGTCGGCTTGAACTACTCACACTGCAATTCCAGCTTTAGCTAGAAGCACCTGACCGGTTTTCTCGACTCTCACATCAACACAATCGCTTCCTTTTAAGTCGAGAGGCATCCTGAAACCGACATACCCTCGTCTTGGCACAAAAAACCTGCATAGCGGAGGACAAAAATCAACAGCACGAACAATCTTGTGCTGAAAACCATTTACAAGAATCACAATACTAACCGGCTCTTCGGACTGAGCCCACCATGCCCATCCGGAAACTACTGCCCCGCGTACTGAACAAGCCCCATGCACCCATGGCAAGCTCGCGGCTACTAACCGCGACCGCTCCATCAACAAGGAACGACAGCGGTTATAGAAGTTAATATCTTGGTTATTGAGCCGCGAAATTTCACGCACCACAGAGGAACTCAAATCATGCTTCATCCCACGCTTTGTATGCGCCCTGTTCAACTTCAGCTCAGGAATTGAAATGCCATACCGGTGATTTATGAGGCTCAGACTCGCTTTATAGTGCTCAGTGACCCCAATGAAACCATAAGCAGCAACCGGCAAATTTCCGAGTACACTTAATTGACGATTTCTGTACTTATTTTGCCGATAAAATTTTTCAAAACTCCCTTGGTAACTATTTATTCTGACATGGTGAGAGTATTCAGACGCTATCCTCTGAACCGGATCACGGACAAAAGTGACCGTATTCGCAGCACCACACCCTGCAATAAATTTATCCACAGAGACATGGCCTGATATCATCGTTATACCTGCATCTTTGCAGGCATCAAAAAACTTATATGGATCTTTATTTTCACCATAGATATATTGGTGAACAAGCTCTGAAGTTTCATTGGCTTCCTGATTATAGTCATAAGCAATATTACAACTGCCAAAATACTGTTCAGCACCGATTCGAAAACTTGTGCCTGCGGTTTTCGGCATATGAACAAAATTCAACATCAGGCTTTCATCCGGGATTTTAATTCAAAAAAAACATAACTGTAATACTCAGGCATAACGTGAGTGTCCATTTCTGCCGTGGAACAATCAGCATATTCCAAGCGTGTGAAACCTGATCTCGCATACACATGCTCAGAAGACGCAATAAAAATATCTTCATGCAATTTTATATCCCGGACGGCTTTTTTCATCCATTCGCCGCGACGGGCTCTCTGTTCTGTGCCCGTTAAATCCCTTTTTAGCCAGAAACTTACCTGTATGCTGGGCAAGATACGAACCAAAGGTAACAACCCGGTCCCCGGGTGTAATTCTGAACTTCGGATCCCACAGCCCGGAAATATCAAACATAGACCGGCTAGCAACAGCTGTTTTCCAAAATACCTCGTTACCGAGGTGCTCATGAGAATTCACTACCATACCCTTCTAAAAGTGGCTTAGTCTGCAAAGAAACTCTTTGGCCCTTTCGGGGATTTGGTGGCTTTCGCGACCACTGAGAGTATTTACTTCAACAAGCCCCTCAAATACTGCCCGTAGCTGGTCTTATTCAGCTTATTAGCACACTCCAGCAGGTACTCATCACTGATCCAACCCTGACCCCAGGCAATCTCTTCCAAACAGGCCACTTTCAAGCCCTGACGGTGCTCTATTGTCTGAACATACTGGCTGGCTTCAAGCAGGCTGTCGTGGGTACCGGTATCCAACCAGGCAAAGCCGCGGCCCAGGCGTTCTACGTGCAAATCACCGCGCTCCAGGTAGGCGTTATTCACACAGGTGATTTCCAGCTCTCCCCGAGCAGAGGGTTCTACGTTTTTGGCGATTTCCACCACGTCGTTGTCGTAGAAATACAGGCCCGTTACGGCGTAATTGGATTTTGGCTGTGTCGGTTTTTCTTCGATGGACAAGGCCTTGCCGTGTTCATCAAAATCCACCACGCCAAAGCGTTCCGGGTCTTTCACCATGTAGCCAAATACAGTGGCTCCATGGGGCTTGGCCGCGGCACGTTTCAGCTGGTCAGAGAAGTGCTGGCCGTGAAAGATGTTGTCGCCCAGTACCAGGCATACGGGGTCTTTGCCAATGAACGCTTCGCCGATAATAAACGCCTGCGCGAGGCCATCCGGGCTGGGCTGTTCAGCGTAGCTGAAGCTCACCCCGAACTGCTGACCATCACCCAAGAGGCGTTGGTACTGGGGCAAATCGTCCGGGGTGGAAATGACCAGAATCTCTTTGATACCTGCCAGCATCAACACCGAGATCGGATAATAAATCATGGGCTTGTCGTAAATGGGCAGAAGCTGCTTGGAAACGCCGTGGGTAATCGGGTGCAGGCGCGTGCCGGAGCCGCCGGCAAGGATGATACCTTTCATAAACCTTCCTGGTGAATACGCGTATGTTTTTGAATACGTTATCGAAATTTATTATACAGCTGCCAGTAGTCGGCGGCCATCTCGGCGCAACTGCGCTGTCCTTCTTTTTGCCAGCGGTCAACATGGCCTAGGGCTTTTTGCCAGGCCTCCGGTGTTTGCGCGGCCAGTATGGTCGCCGCCATGGCCGGTGCGGTGATGGTTTCCGCTAACCAGCCGGCGCCGGTTTTCTGCAGGCGTTCGCCCACCGCGCCGGTATTAAACCCTACAACCGGCAAGCCAACCGCCCAGAGTTCTGTCAGCGTGTGGCACCAGGTTTCTGGCCAGATAGACAAAACCGCGCCCAAGTGGGGGCGAAGAGTGGCGACATGCTTGTGGAAGTCTTCCCGCCGGTACTCGCCATGCACCACAATGTTCGCAGGCGCGCTGTTTTGCACATCGGCAGACAAGGTACCTAGAATGTGCCAACGCACATGGGCCAACTCGGGCATTTGCGCCAACTGCAACAGTATGTTGGCGCCTTTTGCCTGGGCCATATGGCCCGGCACCAGAATACGTAAAGGCTCATCGAGTTCTGGCTGTACCGCCAAGGCGGCCAGAGTATCAAAATCCCGGCCATGAGCAATCACCGGAAAGGGTTTGCCCGCCAACGCGGGAAACACGTCCAACATGGTATCGCGCACCCGTGCAGATGTGGCAACAAACCCCGAACACAAAGCGAGGGCGCCGGCGAACTGATTTTGCCAGGTATAAACAGACTCGTGCTTAAGAGGCCGAACCTGATCATCAGGCCATAATTCCTGGTGACACTCCCCCTGGCTTGCGGTACACCGGCCGCCACAAAAAACCTGGCGTTCATCCAACAATTTTACAGAAGGGCAAGCCGCGTAATAATCGTGAAATGAATACACCACTGGAATACCCAGCTCGCTGGCCACATCCATCAAGCCAAGGCTTTGCCAGGCGGAATGGCGCACGTGAATCAGCTGAATGCCATAGGCTTCAAGCCATTGTTTCGCCATCGCATCGTAACCGGCCAGGCTGTGGGGAAAGGCCGAAACCGGTTGCTCCAGGCGGTAACGCTCAAGAGGCACGTAAATGCCCTGGCTGAACAAATACAACACTATGTGCGGCCCAGTGCAGCGCAATACAAAACACTCCACCTGGGTATCCACCCGTGTACCCAGGGCAGCCATCAAATCCTGATTGGTTTGTGGAGTGCCGCCGGATTGAACGGATAGCACATATAAAACTCGCAACACACCATCCGGTGCCAGCCCAGGATGGCTACCGAACCAAGATGGAAGAACGTTCGGTAAGGGGGACTCTGGCCAGCGTGACCCCGCCAGCTTTTTCAGCGCCCGCTCCTCAGGGGTAAGCGGACGCCCCTCCCGAAAACCGGCATTCAGGAAATGCTTTAAGGGGTGTATCAGGCCCGGATCAAGATCCGAATTGGCTGCAAGGTATTGCGCGGGATCAAACCGGAGCCCCGGCTTGCGGCCCTCTGCAAGGCCGTACTCGACAAAGTGATCCCACGGCGCAATCCCACTGGCACGAACATCCGCGTTAGCGGCAAGATACCAGTCTGCATCAAATAACCTGAGCTTCTCCAGCAGCGCCAGCTGCTCTGGCGTCAGGCTCATTCATCGTCCATGGGTGGCGCGAAAGCTCGCCCTTCACTGCGCCCGAACCGCAAATAATGAACCAACGGGTTGATGCGGGCTTTGGCGACATCCGCATTGGTGCGAATATAAAACGCCGAATGAAACTCCGGGCAAGGATTACGGCCTTCAAATCCACCAAACAAGGCGTAGTGCGCGGCCGGGTTTTTAGCGAACTTTTCAGATTCCGCCACATCTGGATAAACTTCCAGATACCATTCCGCATCAAACAAATCGCTTTCGGCAATCAGCGCCACATGTTTAAGATTTTTCTCCCGTTCTTCCTGAGTCATGGGCGCGACCACGGCCGCTGCAGAGGCTGCTTTAGCGACAGCCGCCTCTGCCTGCTCACGCAGGACCTGAACCTGCTGTTGCAGCGCATCTGCCTCGGCTTGCTCTTGCTCCAAAAGCTCCGTCGACCGGGCAATCTCATCAAACCGCTTGGCAACAGCCGCCTGCTGCGCCTGCAACTGCTGCTGCAACTCGTCTAAACGGTGCTTACTGTTATCGTCTGACACATTCATATCCTATTTCCATAAAAAAGCGTTTTCTACCATCAAGGCAGTATATCAAGCGGAGCCTGAAACGGGCGATGTTCCGGGTGCTGAGCCAGGTACAGATCAGCCGGTTGCCCGGCCTGTTTATGCCAGGCAAAGGCCGCCTTCCGGTAGTCAGCCCTAACCCCGGAAAACTGCGTTGCCAAATGGGTGCGCGGCATTACCGTAAGCGCCGTAGGCACCACACGGCCAAACGCCAGCGGCACTCCCGGCAGCACCTCGCCGGTCGAATTCGGCCCGAACACGGCACGAATACGGTCATAGTATTCCGTGTCGGCCTCTACCCGCACGTTGTCCCAGTAGCCCAACCTGTCAAACACCTTGCGCCGGAACAGAAGCGACGAAGTGTTGCGGTACACCCAACCTTCTTCCATCCGCCAACGGCTGAACACAAGCTTCGGCGTACAGCGTACCCAGTGGGAGTTACAGACCAGCCAAAGCGGGTTGTCCTGCAAGCTCTGCCATTGCAGTTCAAGCTTCTGGGGGTGCGACCAGTCATCAGCGTCGTGCACGGTAAGACACGCACCACGAGCTTCCGACAAACCGCGATTTCGCGCGGCATAAGCCCCTGCATTTTCTGACTGGCGCAGAACCCGAAAGCCCGGATTCTTGCTAGCAAAAGCCTCGGCAATATCGGCGGTGTTATCGGTGGAGGCATCATCCACCACAATCACTTCCAGCGCTCCCGGGTAAGCCTGGGCCAGAGTTTGTGCCGCCAGGCTTTTCAACGCCGTCAATAAACCTGCGCCCGCACTAAAGGCCGGGACAATAACGGAAACCAGTGGCGCCTGCTGTGTGCCTTCACACCGCCCAAGAAAAACCGCGGGCTCTGCGGTGGCCAGGTTGTCCATCGTGAGCAGCTCATCAGAAGAACCCAGGCAAACCGTTTGCAGACCTTGCCGTTGCCATACCCGGTTAATCCAACTTAGGCGCTGGGTTTGCAAAGCATTCGGCGGGAATTCTGAAGCCCCGTTGCCATGCACACCCGTTGCCGCTAACAGATTGGCAACAGCCAGGCAGCCATCTGCAAGTGCCGGCGCGATCGCAACAAAACACCCCGCTTTGCGCCAGGCCTCCGATAACTGCCCACCGCGGGTAAGCGCCTCTACCTCAAGCAACTCCGGCCCATAATGGGCGGGTAAACGCAGCTCATATTCCGCACGCTGTGCCAGCACAGCAGCCGCTTTTTGCCACTCCTCTCGCCAGGCGTACCAACGGCCCAGTGAAAATGCTGCATAGGAGGCTTCAAGTGGGTTTGCATCACCCAGCAATTGCTGCAAAACCTGCAAGCAATCCGCCACCGGAGTGGTTTTTTGCCATAAGGCATTATCCCATTCCGGAGCCCTCAACTGGCAGGGCATGCGGCCTTCTTTTATGCCGTGGCTCAGGTAATGTTTGAGTGGGTCAATGCCTGCTTGGGCTATGTCCGGGTATTGGTGAAGGTACCAGTGGGGGTTGAACCAGGATGGTGTTTTTTGGAGCATAGGTTTGGAAAGTTTTACCGCCGATACTATGGCTTGAAAAAGCGAATTATTTAAGGCCGGGTGGCCCTAAAAGCACCATTATCGCCTTCCGGTGGCGACGTAACATCAGTCATAGTTAGCCTGTTCATACGTTTTAAGAGATTTGGCAACCTGATCCCCAACTCGCAACCAGCACTTCCCCAAACGCTGCTCAGGTGTGCCTTTCGGCATGTACTCGATATAGTTTCCTGTCGGCCAAAACTCCATTACTGAAGCTGCCGCGCGAACCCTACGTGACGACCGAATACGAACTTTCATATTAAAGGCTCCTAGAGGTCTTTTGGGATGACATCCCACAACGCTTTTTCATAACATAGCAAACCCTGCAACCCTCGTCGAATCTTGCCAAAATTTTGAACAAAAAGTTTCTCCTCATCTTTCACATAACAGCGTATCTGGTGCCCCCTAGCCGTGGATCAGGCATTCCAAGGCTTCAATGGCAGCAATGAGATCATTCAGTACCTCTGGCGATACGGGTCGACCGTGTGCCGCATCATTGCGAATGCTCATGATCTTCTGGATCCGGCTGAGGTGCCATTTATCAAATGCAGGACGCAAGCCTTTTCGCTTATATTCCTTGAGCTGCCGATGAATGGGCGGCATCCGAGGTGGATCTTGGCTCTTCTCCAGGGCGACCCTTTTTATTTCTGCGCAGGTCTCAGCCGATAGTTTCGCCCCATACTGCCTGAGGAACTGATCTCGAGTATTCACTTCCATTTCGACTAAGCGTGGTGTGATCGCATCAGCGACAAAAGCTTCGAAGGCACCGGCCAAATCCAGCACTGCACGTCGAGTGTTGTACGCAGAGACATGAAACTTAGCACTTTCCAAGAGCTCGCGCCCAAAGCCGATATGTTCAACATCATGAGGTTTAAACCGAACTTCATCTTTTAGCATGGGAGCGCCGGCGCTCACCCGCAAGAACTCAAAGTTTGCCATCGGGATGTTCCGAGCAAGGCGACCGACAGAGTCAAACTGCTTAAAAGCGAGCTGGTTCAGATCGCCTGGGAGCACCTCTGGAATATCGCTGCGACCGGTCTCTGCCCGCAACCCCATTATGAACTTATTAAGTCTGAGAACCGCAACGCGCAACGCTTCTGGATAGGTCTCTATGTTCTTGTATTGCACATTGCCTGGAGGATAGGCGGTATCAATCTTCAGTTCTCCAGGAAGCCACAGTTCAACAACGCTCTGTGCGTAAAGGCCCGACGGGCTCATCATACTGTCGAGACGCATACCTTGCGTAGCTTTCCAGCCAGCGCGAGGATTGATAACACGCACGTGTTGCACGAACGCAATCACACCCTCGCTTCGGTAAATGCCCTCCAAAACAGGCAAAGCAAAGGGCAGCTGAAACCTCAGCCAGCTGCCCGGCAAAGGGCGCAGGGATTCAAACTCTTCACGAATAGCCCGCAATGCGGGATAGTAATCTAGGCTTCTGTCATCGTATACACCAGCTATGTGCTGGCTTCGCTGAAGATAGAAGCAGCCAGGATCAAAACCAAGAACCTGAAGCAGCTTTTCCGCTGCAACTGCCTTCCCATCAGGGGTACGCAAATCTTCCGAAAGAATAGCATCAAGAGTAGACTCGGCTGCTTTCGTCTCAGCGGGAAGCTTCTGCCGAGCTTCTTCAAGGGTGGCTTGAGCTTCGGGGTGGCCGTCCAGCACAAGACGATGGAGCTGGAGGAGACCAAACAGCCTTGCAGCATCTAATGTGTTCGGCGCTGGGTTCAAAATCTTTTCAAGCAACTTGCCTGGCGCGCTATAAGTCCACTGTGGTTTAGGCTGCAGTCCCTCCTTGGCGGCAGCAATGATTTGAAGCTCCGCATTGAGTTCCTTAGCGATTGATATGTCAGTTTCCGTGCCAGAGGTAACACGGAGTTCCGGAACCCCATCCAGCGAAGATAAAAGATGTGCAATCCCGCGGGCAACCTCTCCCCAGTCTCCACCCCTTTCAGCTGGTATATTCAGCTCAGGGTATAGGGTAGGTTTATGCAGTGCAGCTGGCCCCTGTGGCTGTTCATCAGCGTAAACATTCATAAAGGGAGCGAAACCATCGAGCTTTTCCTGCAAACGTTGGAATAGCGGGATTATCTGCCCGTGAATCCAAACTTTATTAATCGCCATGCTTCTGCTTTTAAACCTATTTAGCCGATAGATGAAGTCCGGAATCAAACCAAGCCTTAGAACTTGTCATTGCGCG
This sequence comes from Marinobacter sp. LV10MA510-1, assembly GCF_002563885.1. Classification (GTDB taxonomy): domain Bacteria; phylum Pseudomonadota; class Gammaproteobacteria; order Pseudomonadales; family Oleiphilaceae; genus Marinobacter. The sequence continues at coordinate 1,339,659 of NZ_PDJA01000001.1, forward strand.
GAAAATAAACCCGATAAGGATACTTCTGCCAAACCGTCACTGCCTAAGTGTGTTTTCGTGTGCCTGAAACGCCGCCCTTCAATATCCAACACGTCCTGTTGCCAAGTGCGGAATGGCGTTTTAGCTGGCTCCCCGGTTGGCAGCTTCAAAAATACCGGATTCGACGTACCCATTGCTGACAGCTTGTCTTCCCGGTAAGCGGTATAGAAAGTAACCTCTCTTATCTGCACACCAATAACACCGGCTAACGCCACCGCATTGATTAAACCGCCTTGAAACTGCTTTATCACATGACTCCAAGACTTCTCTTTTATCGTTCTTTTACACTCGACAATGTGTAAAAAAGCTTCAAACTCATTAATAAACTCCAAAACAGTGCCATCGGCCACTTTCCGGAATTTTATATAAACCAGAGCATTTTTCTCTGTCGTTTTCACTGAGAGCAGTTTTTTTGAGGAGACGAAAGTAACCTCCGCTTTACCCTCCTCGGCCGGCTCAATCACACTTACCCTGTAACCATACTGGTAGTGATTAGCGTCAAACCAACTTAGGCGCGTACTGAAGTCAAAATCCATTTCTACCGCTTACTCCATGATGTCCATTGTTTCTTCAGACAAGTCCAGCAAAGCTTGATTAAACGTAGGCGCCACAAAGCCATAGTTTGTACGCTCTAGCGCACTTACCTCAGAACGGCCATCTTTTCCCACCGTAAACTGATAGGCCCTCACCTGGTCAGCTTTTAACAGATCGTCCTTCTGGTAGCCGTACCGGGCCACCAACTCCGCGCTATCCTTGCGGCCCTCCAAACGAATCATGTTGTTAACCTGCTGAAAAATCGTATCGCTATGGGTTGTGCACCATACCGGCACGCCCGCAGTCACCACTCGGGACAGCGCTCTCATAAGCTTGCGCTGTAACGCAGGGTGCAGATGGGCCTCTGGCTCTTCGATAATCAGGGATTTGTACTTGATATTGGAACGAAGGAAGATCACCACCGGCGACAGTTCGCCAACCAGTGATGAAGCAACATGATAGGGCAACGAGGTGTTTGCTTTAGCGGGCCGATAGGAATAGGAGTTAATCGCGCCCTCCGACGACTCCACCTTTCCACCCATTAAGTCGTGCTCAATGTAATTGGCGATGGGTAAAAGCTTGGCCAAGCGGGACTCCCGATTTTCTGTCAAACCCTGTAAAAAGCGCACCACAGGCAGCGTGAACGCGCTGCTCACGCTTTGGCCACCCCAAGCATCCATCAGCTCAGCTGTCAGCGCTTTATAAGTCAGCATAAAGCCGGAACGCGCGGCGGGAAGGTACAAGGTTTCGCCTTCTACGCGCCGGTTCACCTTCGCGCCAACCGGAAACAGCGGCGAGCTGAGATCGCCCATGATTAAATTCCAGCACAGGTACTGGATCATCCGGTATTTATCCGCATCGGAAGGGCCGGCTCCAGAAACTAACGGGAACCTCACATAATGCTTGCCAGACGAAAAACGCCACTGAACATTGTCTGCCTCGTCCTTTTCATCCCACTGAATTGCCAGCGGTTTGACACGCTTGAAGTCGCTGATTGACAGGTGGTCAATGGATAACTCTGAATGAGAAAACACTTCTTGCACCAGCTCGTTCTTGCGGGATCGCAATAACGTGTTAAACCACCCTACCAATGCCGCTTCGAAGTCTGGCGTAACCTGAGTGACACCCGGATGCAAAAGCTGCTCACAACGCTTATACGCGTCTGTGGCGGGCGGCTCTTTGGGAAACAATGTGCGACCCTTGGCGAGCACACCCCACAGCATAGACACCAGATAACTCTTGCCAGTGTTGTTTTCACCGACAAAAAGCACCAAAGGCGCCACTTCCACCTGCGCTGATCGAATCTTGCCAAAATTCTGTATATTCAACGTCCAACGCTGTTGCATTACATTTTCCAGATTTTGAAAAGAAGGGAGCTTTGTCGTTACCACTTAGGAGTATAGCAAGCCAGCTAACCAACCTCATGATCATTGCCACCAAAATCAAAAAGCGACTCCGCATCTTCCTCCAACCTACTAGGTGCGCCAGAGGAAGAATCCACAGAATCAACATCAGACTTGCCCGGGCGAGTTAAACGCCCCAAACCTTTCTCCAACGCGTAATACTCCACCGTAAAGCCGTAATCCTTGGCCCATCGCTCGCAAATATCCTTCTCTTCCTGGCGGATGGTGTCGTCCAGCCACACCTCGGCATGGGGCGAGAGTTTGTCGGCCAGAGCAGGCAATGCGGGGTAGCGGCTGAATAAGCAAGTCGCGCCAGGTGGGCCATCCACCCACAGCAGATCAACCTGTTCGATGTCGTCGAATAGCGATTGCGCATACCAACGGGAAGGCTTTTCAGCGCCCTCGGGGTTCAGGTGTTCGCCTTCCCAGGTTTCCAGATCGCCGATACGCAGACCTACCCAGCCTTGCAGTTGTTCGGCTTCGAGCGTCTCCAGCGTTTGCGCGCCGTAGTAATCGCTGTGTTCCATAGAGATCAATCGGCCGCTGCCGTTCTGGCGCAAGGCATCAGCGATTACCAGCGTAGACGCACCACTGCCGAACTCCACCACCACACGGGGCCTCGTGGCCATGATGTGGGTATGCAGGCGCAGCAGAACATCTGGCGAGGCAGCCCAGCCCCGCAACGGCGGCAACTGGCCTTTGATGGCCAGGCGGCGCTGTAGCCAGGAAAGGCTTTCCAGCTGGGCGTAGAGGCGATTCTGGACAATGACCAGATCCCTGGTGAACCGATCAGCGTTGTCCTTGCTTGCCTGCAACAGCTTTGTCTCCAGCTGCTCAATCTGATTATCTAGCATCATCTCGGCCTTCTTGTTGTCCGATTTCAATGAATCCGCACCTATAACGTCGAACTCTTTATCGTGCCCCTTATTCAGCGAATGCGACTGGATAGCCAGCCGATAAATACTCAAAAGCTGCTCGTGCACCTGCTGAGCATCAAAAAAATTCTGGACTATTTGAACCCCAAACACTCCCAACCTGGCGCGGTAGCTTTCAGAGGTAAGAAGCTTACCCATGTCCTGATGCACCTTGCTGGAGCTATAGTCCTTTTGACAATTACCCACACCACCGAAATTCGAATAGACCGCCTGCTGCCAGGTACCCGGCTGCACCAGGCCGACATAACTTTTACTACCCACTGCAATGGCGGGTACACCGCAGCTCATGGTCTCCAGAGCGCAGCGGCCAGGAGCGAATACGAAAGTGCTGACTCAATAAGCATCGCGTAATGCCTCACCTTCGAGCCAACCGGAGAACTCCAGCGTGTTATCACCCCGAAGCGCTCCAAGGCGTGTGCGGAATTCATCACTGTGGGTGCCATCACCTACGACAACCCAAGCCACCTTCCCCACATAGTGCGTCCCCGCGTATTCCACGGCATCCGCAAAGACATCCAGAATAAAGGCCTTGTCCTTATCCAGCCGCGAAACCAGCGCAACCTGCAACCTTCCATCATCAATACGCGGCTTCACACCCAAAGGCTTGAATAGCTCAGTATCCGGTACATTAGGCACCACATGAAATTTCTCTGGCACCCCTACATTTTCACCCTGCAAAAAATCCCGGATTCCGGGCGACACAGTTAGAACAGCGGCCACTTTATCAATATACCGAGCAAGATCGTCCGTGTATTTTCCGTGAAGAGTCAGAATGAAAGGGATATACAGCCGGTCAGCCACCGCCTGCCCAAACGTACGGGCCGCGAACGGATGGGCATACACCAAATCAAACGGCTGTGCAGAATGTATTTTGAGTACGGCCTCAAGGGTTGAAGCCTGGTCAGAAAAATCCGTTCGGATTACGCCGATACCATGGCCCACGAGCGAATCGGAAAACGGACCGGCAGGACAAACAATAGTGGCCTGATGGCCATTGGCGATCAGAAAACGAGCCGTTGCCAGAATGTTCTCGTGCAAGCCACCGTGCGAGGCTTTAAAAAAAACGGCCATTAATATGTGCATTAAAGGCAATTCATCACAAAGTTGGAGTCACAGAGTCTGCAGAGAGCCCAGGGCAGGTCTTGAATCTTGAATTCTCAGCGGCCTTTATAATCTTACTCACCGAAGAGTAATGCAGCCCGAAATATTCGGCAATGTCCTTCATTTTATAACCACCAGAAAGCCAAGCCTCTGATATTGCCTCGTTTCGTGATCGGGTGGTTTTCTCATAATGCGCAAGCGGCTTTGCTATCGGTCGCCTCTGGCTGCTGGGCACTTCATCCAAAACCCTATCGGAATCCAGCAAGCTCTGCATTCTTACAACAAAGGCATTATCGCCCAAAAATACCTGATTTTTGAGACCCTCCCAAGGTGAGGGCTGTCCCTTACCTTCTTCGACAAAGCGTTGATAACGTTCGCATGCCGTTTTTCGCCGGTTGGCAAAGCCGCTAAACAACCAATCTACATTCAACCAGGGCCTAACAGGCTCCATACCTGCTGTCGCGCGATAACTGCTCCAGCACCACTGCTGCGCCTTATATACCATCTTCGCCCGCACTGGGTTCAAAACAATATAACGCGCCAGCTCAAGCAAATAGGACTCTTTATCTACTAAGATGACTTTGAATCTACCCTGAAAAACATGACCAACACGATTGTGCCTTTTGTTGAACCGCTGAGTATAGCCGCCGTTAAGCTGCCGCATCCCCAATGACAAATTGGACTCAGGCGTTTCTATCAGAATATGGTAATGGTTGCTCATCAAACAGTACGCATGGCAAACCCAGTTGTAGCGCCAGCATACTTCACCAAGCACTTCCAGCCAGACTTCACGGTCCTCATCATTCAGGTAAATATCCTCCCTCCCATCGCCACGAGAGGTGACATAGTAAAGAGCTCCAGAAAATTCTATACGCAGCGGTCTAGCCATAAAATCGGGCCCAGCAGCTTAAAACAAAATTCACAAATCAAGACCTAACCCCGACTTCATGTGTGGGGCGGTGTTGTTTCACCTGCCACCAAGGCTTCGAGCAGCGGAAGCATGAGTTCGCTCAGCCCGCGCCACAGGTGGTGCGCCCAGGCAATAGCCCGGTTCGGCCCAGGTTGGCGGCCTTCAAATTGGCCATAGGTCAGATAGTGTTGGTAGGGGTTTACCCCCGCTTTAGCGACATCCGGGTAAGCCTGTAAATACCAATCAGCATCAAAATAGACAGCTTTATCCACCAAAACGATTACTCCAAGCACTCCCATTCTGATGAAAGACGCTGCTCTGTTTCGAATAACAAGGTAACACTCCCATTCATCACCGGATGCTGAGCAGGGCTTATTAGTCCCAGCGTTTTAACCAGGGCTCGCATGGAGCGCCAGAATTAAATCAGCCCTGCTGATCGTCACTTATCGAGAAATCAAACAAGTCATCCGGGGAAGCCGGTTCAGAGACAGCATTGGTTTCTGAACCTTTACGGATAAGCCTTCCTAGCCCCTTTTCCAACGGATAATAGCTCAACACAAAGCCACCATCTTTTGCCCAGCGCTCGCAAATATCCTGCTCTTCCTGGCGGATGGTGTCGTCTAGCCACACCTCAGCGTGGGGCGAGAGTTTGTCGGCCAGAGCAGGCAATGCGGGGTAGCGGCTAAACAAGCAAGTCGCGCCAGGCGGGCCATCTACCCAAAGCAAATCAACCTGTTCAATGTCGTCCAATAGCGATTTCGTATACCAACGGGAAGGCTTTTCAGCACTATCGGGGTTCAGGTGTTCGCCTTCCCAAGGTTCCAGATCGCCGACACGCAGATCCACCCAGCCCTGAAGCTGTTCGGCTTCGAGCGTCTCCAGCGTTTGCGCACCGTAGTAATCGCTATGTTCCATAGAGATCAGCTTGCCGGTGCCGTTCTGACGCAAGGCATCAGCAATTACCAGCGTGGACGCCCCACTGCCGAATTCCACCACCACACGGGGCCGCGTGGCCATGATGTGGGTATGCAGGCGCAACAGAACATCTGGCGAGGCAGCCCAACCCCGCAACGGCGGCAACTGGCCTTTGATGGCCAGGCGGCGCTGTAGCCAGGAGAGGCTTTCAAGCTGGGAGTAAAGACGGTTTTGAATAATGACCAAGTCGCGGGTAAATTTATCGGCATTATCTTTAACCGACTTCGATATCGCCTGTTCTAAGGCTTGTAGCTCGGTGGTGGTGATTTCCACACTGCTCTCCTTGTTATTTGTTAACTTTTTAGGTGGTAGCGCACTACTATTGGTCGGTTGAGTGGCAATAGGCAGTAGACTAAAGAGTACCGGTCGGCATGTAGCATGAGAGCCAGACACAGAAAAGCGACTCACGACTTTTCCAGTAACCTTATCGATTTCGAGGATTTCAGATGCAGGCGTATCTAACTTATCTTCTCGCCTGTCTTGGAATTGACTGTATCCCGAAAATACACGATTTTTAGTTACGTGCGCCCCCCCTTCCGACACCAAAGCCAGGGAAAACGCATGAAACGTTTCATACCGCGAGAGTCGCGGCAAGGTAGTTTTCATCCAGTGCCGCTTTATTCTGTTTTCGCCGGATGCCGCCTTTAAAATTCGTTTCACCTTTTAGATAATTCAACGCGATATGACGCACTCTCGCGAGGTTCTCAGCGGCTTAACCACGATGAATTTTACAGGCGTCTTCACGAAGTGCGACGTCCAAAGACCAGTGCAATTTATTCTCGATATACCCTTGCTGACGGGCCGCTTCGGCGAGCTTTTTTGCGCTCATCTCGGCTGAACTGATGTCGTAACGGATCATGGGTTCTGCGGGCGCTTTATCGACTTCGCTACGAAGTGACATGACCACACCGATTGTTTTAACCCAGGCCACTCATATCTAAGCTCTTGGAATTCTTCTGTAAAATCTTTTACGATATGGTACCGCGTTTCTTGGCGGCCGCGATTTTTCTCGTCAGTCACGTAGGCATCACCCTCAAAATCAACCAGCTCACTCACGGGGAAAGCCTGCTCAAAGGCCTTAACAAGCTTTGGCTGATTATCTTTGACTGACAGCAGGTAATTCGCGCCTTTGTCAAGCACACTCGCCATGATCTTTTTCTGACATTCCATGGCGTCAATAGTGACCGGGCAGCCTTGCAAATTTAGAAGCTTGAGTAGTTTCGGTATCGCCGTTATTTCGTTGGACTTTTCTGCGGTCTTCACTTGACCTAAGACCACGCCATTGGCGGCGCTAAAAGCACTGACCCTGTGGATGGCACCTTTGCCTTTTCCTCGGCAACAAGAGCCGCGTAACGTCTTGCCATCGATAACAACAACCGCTCCTTCAGTATCGTCATGGCACGCTTTCATCCATTCAGTAAGCGCGGTCTGAATCTGGTCCGCATTGATCAGTGCCATCACTCTGGCCAAGGTGTCGTGACTGGGTATACCACCGGTAAAATTGCCGTATTGAAGCAGACAATCCAGCTTTGAGTGGCCACAATCTTCAATTTCGTCCCATCCTTCAGAGCCACAAATCACCGTACATACCACTAGGAATAGAATGTCAGACAGCTGATATTGCACTTTCCCGGTTCCAAGATTGGCGAAAGTCGGGAATGATGTACAATTAGCGAAGAAGAGACGGCGCTGACATAGGGACATCCATGAGTAAAATTATTAGACAACCACAGTAATCTCAACCGGTGATGCTCTTCAAACCCCGCCACTGCGCGGTTTTTCTTTCATTTTCCCTGGGCTCGGTACAGGGCTACCGACTTGATGTAAGTGCGAATACTTGAACTATATAACCTGAAAATTTGTACGGTTATCCAGCATTTAATTTTAATTTTTTTGGTTTTTTTTTAATTTGCTTTAACATTTCTATTTTAAAGGGCTTACCAAAGCGAGCTAGTGTTCCGGTCGCATGCTGGCGAATATAGCGATAAATAGGTTTTTCTATAAATTCAATTTGACTTGACCAACATTGATCCATTAAAGGGTAGAGAAGCGCCACATCTGTACACACTGAAAACCATTTTTCGTTGTTATCTTTAAGGTCTTTTTCAGTTATTTTATCGTACAATATTCTCTTAAACGTTCTTAAGTGAGTGGCATTGAAAAGCTCAACGTCTCTAAAAGTTCTTTCATTAATTTGTTCAGCAGTATAAAAACTTTGTGGATTAATTATTTCATTTTGATCAATCCAATTTCCAATGGTCATTAAGCAATTTTTATTACTTAAATAGCGCATTGAAACTTCAAGTAATGCATCCTCAAGTAGAGCATCATCCATGTCCACTAATACGATAACCGTTTCCGGCTCACTTACTTCCATTATGCCCTGATGTCTCGCGAATGCAGGCCCGCTATTTTCCTCAATTTTAATGATTTGCGCATCAGGGAAAAAACGATTTGAATTTAATTTAGACAAAGTTTCGTCATTAGATCCGTCATCGATTAAAGTTACTTTAAAACTATAAGGGCCCATTTTTTGTTCAGCTAATGACCTTAAGCAGTTGTCTACGCTTTCGGCACAATTCCAGCCATTAATTATTATATGGAAACTTATAATATCTTGGTCTTTACTGGCTTTAATTGATGAAGTAACGGACTTGAATTTTTTTCTTAGAGCACGGCCTTGCTGAATACTCTGCGCCTCTTTTGATAGTAATTTTATACCAGCTGCTTCAAGAGCAATTAAAGAGTGGCATGTAATTAGGTGGCGCTCTGCATTTTTCCTTATTTTTCCGCTACTTAAATTACTCTTAATAAAGTCGTTATATACTCTGAAGTATTCCTGGGGCTCTTTATATGCTTCTTTCCATAAGCTATCTTCAAACTGTTTGTATTCTTTAAGCCAATTTTTTTCTCTAGGAATTGAGAATAAAGGAATGTTTTTTTCTGCGGCATGTTTAGAAAACCATAAATCACAAACCCCTTTAGTGTTAAAGCAATCAATAGTCGGCTTTAACGCTGAGCTATGCCATGCGGTTGTTCCTGTACCTAAAAGATCAACAAAAGTACCAATTTGTTTTGATGCAAAATGAAATACTTCTCTTTCTTTGAGTCTTGTGAAGTTTTCTTCAGGGAAGATTACACCGTGCAAGCCTACAACACAAGATCTTCCAAATAGTTCAATATAATGAATCATTTTGGAAGCATAATTTTCTGGGTATATCAAGTCGTCATCAAAGGTGAATACATAAGCGTCTTCGCCTTTGGGTAGGTCGAAAAATTTCCCGTTGTCACGTAAGTCACCTGCAGCATCTTGGCTTTTAATAACCTTAATTTTTTCATGCTGTAAAAAATCAGGTGTCTTTAAATAATTATTTAGGTAAATTATTAAATAGTCTACTTGGTGAATAACGCTTTTGACTGACTCTTTCAATGCCCCCTCTCGTGATGGGAAACTTGCCATCGCTCCAATGCGCTTTTGCCCTAATGAAGGTGATGCATTTTGCGCAGATGCCCCTAAAGAAAATGGTCGAGAGAGTAGAGGAAAAGATATATGCATAGAACATTTATTTTGGCCCGGAGTAGGCTTGTTACTTTTTTGCCATGAACTGAAATTTTCTGAGTATTCAATTCGTGAACTTGATAATTTTTGTTGTAAAGCACCATCTTGCATCTGATATGCAAAGCTTTCTTTTGAGGTTGTTAATGAATTCTCTACCGTTCTCAGATAGTAAATTTCGTCAGGTAGCTTTACTATAGACTCAATTCCAAATTGGCGCTGTATTCTCAACCTGAACTCTGAATCCCCTCCAAATCGAACTGTGTCATAATAACCTATCTCTTCTATTATTGATCTTTTCCAAAGGAGGCTATTTTCACCATGCTTGATTTCATTTAATGGCTTTGTATAGTCATTATTCCATCGTCTTATTCTTCCTAAGCAACCAACAGCAAGATTATTTTTTTTTATTTCACTTAGCTGAAGCAGAGTTTTTTTAGGCGATATTATATCATCACTGTCTAGTATGCTTATGTAATGCCCTTTAGCGTGTAAAACACCGATGTTTCTAGCGTAATAGCATCCAAAGTTTTTAAGTAGAGAAATAATTCTTACATTAGTGAATTTCTCCGATACGTCTCTAGCTATTTTGACTGAGTCATCTGAGGATGCGTCGTCGACAACTATAATTTCAATGTTTACCGCTATTTGAGACAGCGCAGCATGAATTGATTTTTTAATCCATTTTTCATTATTGTAGCTAGGTATGATGATTGATACAAGTTCACTATGTAATATTGGAGAGCTGGAAATTATGTTGCTTTTTGAGAATGCAGCGTCTAAGCGTGATGGTTCATATTTTTTTTCTATGCTGTTTTTATCTAATGATTTCTTGCAGAGAGCTAAGTTAGTTTCAAAAAGTCTAGACCCATACCTTTCGGCTGCTTGTTTATACAATTCTTCAGCTTCTAGGTATTCACCTTTTTTAAAGGCACTGTTGGCCCATTTTACGATTGTAGTGGTCATAGTGTGTCTATTAACGGTTAATGGATTACTGCTGGTCATTCACTGCCCCTAATAATTTAACCTTGTGGATTAATGGTTAGCCACAGAGCGCCTTTTTCAGTGTTTACTTCGGTTTGCTGGTAGCGCAGCCCCCGTACAGTACAGAGCTGCAACCAATCCTGGGTTACCTGCTTTTCGCCCTGGCGCTGGGCGTCATCAAGCACTATGTGTAGCTGGTGAGCCGATAAATACTGCAATACTGTTGCCAGTGCAGGCTCTCTTATAAGGGGCTCACCCCTTGGGCTATGTGGGCCATCAATCAGCACGAGTATGTTGGCGGCGCGCTCGCTGAAGAGCTGGGCTATGTTGGCCAGCTTCTGTTCGCAATCGTAGAATAATGGCTGAGCGCTCTGCTGGCTGTCAAGGCTTGTGGGTGCTTTTATGGGTACTCCTATTGGTACTAAAGGCGCCAATACCAGATCGACCAGATTGCTCAGACCGCTGCTGGCTAATGCGGCTTGGGTTTGTGCTGCATAGTCTTGGTTTTGCTCGAAGCTTAATATGCGCTCGGGTAAGTCGTACTGACTAGAGGCTTCAAGCGCTTTGGCGCTGCCAGAGGGTTGGCCCTGATTGGCGCCATCGTATTGCAAGGCGCTGTTTCTTAGGCTTTCAGCGCTACCCGCCAGGGTGTTTTGAATCGCTTTCGCCATCAACACCGTGGAGCTGCCACTGCCAAACTCTATGATGAGGTCGTACTGGTTTTGCTCTATGGCTCGTACCAGGTGGCCTGCCAAATCTGCACTTATGGCCCAGCCACCAAAATCGACGGGCTGCTCGCCTGTTTCAAGATAGGTGCTAAGGCTGGTTGCGGCTTGAAACTGTTGGCGCTGGGTGTTGAATGACTGAGTAACGTGCTGGCCAACGGCATTGGTCGCCTGGCGTAATTGATCGGCCTGTTGGCTGAAGAGCTTTTCCATCTTGGCTTCCAGGTCGCCGAGCGCCTGCTGGCCATTTCCCTGGGCTTCCAGCACCTGCTGTTTTTCTTGGCTCACTGTCTGAAGTTGCTGCTTTAAGATGCCGTTCTGCGCTTGAAGCTCTTCAGCCTGTTGTTTACGGCTTTGAAACCACTGTGTGTGGTCTGCTAGGCTTTTTGTGGTTTCTTGATGGGCGGACCGTTCTTTTTTAAGGTCTTCCGCTAATTGCTGTGCCTTTTTTTCGGCTTGTTTTAAACCTTCATTATGCGTTTCTAAGTTTTTGTCGTCGGCCTTTGACGTCTCGCGCAGTTGTGCTGCTTCCTTTTGCGCCGACTCAACCAATTGCTTCGAGGCTTTTAGCCTTGCCCTTTCATTCTGGCTTTCCGTTTCCAGGCTCTGAGTCCGGGAGTTTAGCTTGGCATTTTCTTCGTTAAGGCCGGTATTACTGTTCTTTGCAGCGTCCAGTTCTTGTTTCAGGTTTCGGTTTGCTTCTTCCATATCTTCAATGCGCTGACTCTTTTCGCCCAATTCGGCGCGCAACTGATTTAGCAGTTTTCGTGCCCTGTGTTCGGCCTGCACTGTGGCGCTGAACGCGCTGTCAGCGTGAGTCAACTTTTGCTTTACGGCATTCAGCTGCTGTTCAAGTGTCTTCTCACGTTCCGCGCTGGCCTGCGCATGTTCCGCCAAAGCCTGTTGATTTTCTGCCTGCGCCTTTTGCAGTTCCTGCTTTAGCTGCCTGATCTGGTCTTTCAGTGGATTACGCTGCAGGTGCAAAGTGGGCCAATCAGGGTCTTTTTGGTCTTCCCTGATGATGTCGTAGCCATATTTCTCAAGGGTATTCAGCAAGGTTTTGGCGTCGGTGCTGCCCTGGTAGAGAGATTCCAGATTGGTGGTAATAACCAATTGGCCGAAGTGTTTGAGCTGGTCGGTTTCGATCAACGCCTGAAGGATGGAATATTCTTCACCGGGCGCCTGCAGTGCCAATGTGGCAAGCTGGCCGGGCGTTGGGCCGTGTTGCTCTATCAACTGCAGCGGGGTGAGCGTGGCTACGATGTGAATGTTGACGGCTTTCAGGCCGGGAAACAGCGTTTTTAGGCCGGTTGCCGCGCGTAGGCTGCTTGCTTCTGGCAGATTGTATTCGCTCAGTTCGTTATTACCCGTGTTAGTTGTGATGGCGGCTTCTACAACGGTGATTTCCGGCGCGCCGGCGGTTTGCTTGCGCAGTTTTTCAGCCAATATGGGATTCGGCTCTACCAATACGATGTTCTGAGCGCCGCTTTCCAGCCACTGGCTCAGTTCTGAGACTTGGCCGGCGCCTATGTGGAGAATGGTGTGCATGCTGGCGTGCTTCCTGGGATTTTATGCGGTTTAGTCTATTGATTACCTAATGCCGGTGCCGGTAGCGAGGCCAAAGCGCCGGGGCGAGAAGCCCGTTCTTCGTTCTGGCCATAGCGGAGGTAATGCACCAGCGGGTTAAGGCCGCTCTCGGTTACGTCCCGGTAGTAAATGAGGTACCAAGTGGTGTCGAAGCTTTCGCTGGGGTTGCGGCCTTCGTAGGCCCCGATTTTCAGGTAGTGTTCTATGGGGTTGAGGCCTGCTTCAGCCACGTCTTGATGGTATTCCAGATACCAGGTTTCATCAAACAGACCGGAGCTTTCGATTTCAGATTTCTGCTGCTGAATCTTGTCAGCAGCCGCCTTTTTGGTTTTTTTGATGTAGCCGGCTGTGGTGTTGGCCAGCTTCCAGGTGCGGCTGTTGGTTACCTTGTTCAGTTCTGTACTGAGTTCAGCAATTCTTCGGTTGGCGGCCGCAAGGGCCAGGGTGCCGTTGCGCTCAGCTTGCAGGTATTTGTGCTCCCAATCGGCCTGGTGTTTTTTCGACGCGGCTAGCTGGTTTTTCAGCTCGGACAGATTGCCGTTGAGGGAGCGATTTGTGCGTTCCAGGCTTTCCATGGTGTCACGTAGTTTTTGCAAGCGGCGTTGCAGCAGGCCAGCCTCTTTCTGGCTGGTTATATACTGGCTGTCTTTTTGCTCGATTTGGACTTTCAAATTGGCCAGGAATTTTTCCTGTTCACCCGCCTGCAGGAATTTGTTTTCCAGTTCTTCCTGCACAAGGTGCAGCTGTTCTAGCAATAGCTGGTTTTCTTCTGCGAGATTTTCTAGCTGGCCTGTCTGATCTTTGTTGACGGTTTTCAGAGCTTTTAGCTGATTTTCGAGTGTGGCCTTTTCGGCGCTGGTTTTGGTGTGGCCGGTTTGTTCTTTTTTCAGGGCGATCTGCAGATTTTTGATCTCTGCTTGGGCAGCTTTTTCTGTTTGTTCAGCCTTCGCCAGCGCTTGCTCTGTTTTGCCTTTTTCCTGTTCTGCCTTCGCTCGCGCCTGTTCGGCCTGGGTGTATTGCTTCTCTGCGTCTCGGGCCTGTTTATCAGACTGTTCGAGCTGTGTTTTCAGATCGGCCAGGGATTTTTCCTGTTCAGCAGCCTGCAGGAATTTGTTTTCGAGCTCTTCTTGCACTAGGTGCAGCTGCTCTAACAACAGCTGGTTTTCTTCTGCGAGATTTTCTAGCTGGCCTGCCTGATCCTGGTTAGCGGTTTTCACGGCTTTTAGATGATTTTCGAGTGTGGCCTTTTCGACGCTGGTTTTGGTGTGGCCAGTTTGCTCTTTTGTCAAAGCAGTCTGCAGGTTTTTCTGCTCTGCTTTGGAAGCTTTTTCTGTTTGTTCAGCCTTCGCCAGCGCTTGCTCTGTTTTGCCTTTTTCCTGCTCTGCCTTCGCCCTCGCCTGTTCGGCCTGGGTGTATTGCTTCTCTGCGTCTCGGGCCTGTTTATTCGCCTGTTCAAGCTGTGTTTTCAGGTTGGCCAGAGACTGCTCTTTGTTTTTAGCAGCGATTGCGTGGCTTTCGAGCTCTTCCTGCACCAAATGCAGCTGTTCCAGAAGTAACTGGCTTTCTTCCCGGGCGCTGGCAAGTTGTTTCTCGTAATCGGTATTGGTTTGCTTCAATTCGCTGCTTTCTTGCTGAAGCTCGGTGAATCGTTGCTCGGTTTGGTGCAGCTGTTGTTGGTGGCTTCGGTCCCGCTGCTTTGCGGTTTCCAGCTCTTGCCAGGTGATTTTTAGCTGCGTGTAGAGTGCGTCTACATCCTGGCTGGTTTCTGCTATCGCTTCGGTATCCACCACGGGTAATGTGCAAGCCTCCAGCTGCGCCAACATGGGGTGGAGCTGTTTTTCCTGTTGCACGGCGGCGTTGGCTACCAACTGATAGAAGGAGTTGGCCGGTTCTGTTGGGGCACTCGGGGCGCTTGGTGCTGGGTCAATTTCCAGTTGCCAGTGGCTGGCCAGTGCGGTGGCGGCCCGTTCCGGGTGTTGCCGGGCGGTGGCTAGGTCTATTAACACGGCCTGGCGCCGATTTGCCTTGAACAGCTTTACCAGGGCCTCGGCGTGTTCCGTCCATTGCTGCAGTGCCTGGCCGGGTGTGATCCCCTGTTCCATGGCCGAGGCCAAAGCCTGTTCGGGACGGGTATAGGCCAGTAGTAAATAGCCTTCCGGGTACGCCGCTTCCGCCAGGTACCAGTGTTCCGGGTTACTCTGTTCGCCAGTTGCACAGCCCAGGTTTTCCAGCAGGGGAGTAAGGATTTGCCAGTTGCTGTAGGGGGTTGTGCCGAGAGTTACTGTCATTCGAGTCATGCTCCGTTATTTTACTTGTCCAGATATTCGCGCAGAGTCAGGGCCAGTTGACTTTGCCAATCGGGCATTTGCATATTGAGGGCGGCTTCAAGTTTGGTGAGATCCATCCTTGAGTTCAGGGGCCTTTTTGCAGGTGTTGGAAATTCGCTGGTGGGTATGGGCGCTGCGTTTTGCGGGCCCATACTGAGCTGTTCTCCGGCCTGATGAGCGAGGCGGAAGATTTCCTGAGCAAAGCCGTGCCAGCTGGTTTCCCCTTTCGGCGCAAGGTGGTAGAGCCCATTCGGCATGTTGCTGCCAATAGCCAGGGCGGTTACCTGGGCAATCAGGCGGGCTGGCGTTGGAGCGCCAACCTGGTCGGCCACAATTTTAAGTTCAGGCTTGCTTTTAGCCAGGCGCAGCATGGTTTTCATGAAGTTGTTGCCGCGGGCGCTGTACACCCAGCTGGTGCGGAAGATGAGGTGTTCCGCTCCACTATTCTGGATAGCCTGGTCGCCTTCGAGTTTGGTTTGGCCGTAGACGCTTAACGGGCCGGTGGCGCTGGTTTCCTGCCATGGCTGGGTGCCGCTGCCGGGGTAAACATAGTCACTGCTGTAATGAATCAATACGGCGCCCTGCTCCGCGCTGTATCTGGCGAGCTGATCTGGCAGGCCTGCGTTCAGGCGCCTTGCCGCTTCGGTGTGTTCTTCGGCGGCGTCTACGGCGGTCCAGGCGGCGGCGTTGGCGATTAGGTCTGGTTGGTGCGTTTCCAGGTAATCGGCTACGGCCTGGGGGGTCATTAGGTCCAGTTCGGTTCTGTCTGGGGCGGTGATGGTGCCTAGTGGGGTCAGGGTTCGGTGGAGCTCGAAGCCTACTTGGCCGGTTTTTCCTAGGAGGAGGATGTTCATTATTAAAGGCCTTTTTTTGCCACTAAATCCACGAAAGGACACGAAATAAAGAGTAAGAAAAAGATCTTTTGGTTTTCGTGTTTTTTCGTGGTTTTCGTGGCTAGTTATTTCAAGAGCTATTCTTTTAGGCTTTTTTGCCACTAAATCTACGAAAGAACACGAAATGAAGAGAAAGAAAAAGATGTTTTTGGTTTTCGTGTTTTTTCGTGGGTTTCGTGGCTAACAATTCTTTAAAGAACCATTCTTTTGACGGTTGCTTTTGGGAAGGTGAAGTTGACTAACAGGCCCAATTCTTTGCCAGTGGCCTTAAGGTAGTTAATCAGCTGAGATTCGGCCGATAGGGGCATTTGTTTCTGGGCTTTCAGTTCTACGATCACTCTGTCCTCCACTAAGAGATCCAGCCTGTGATCACCTATTTTTATTCCCTTGTAGAAAATACTTACTGGCAATTCTGATTGAACTTTCAGGCCTTTACTCTGAAGCTCTTGGCACAATGCTTTGTGGTAAATACTTTCAAGAAACCCATGCCCCAAGTGCCGGTAGACTTCATACACACAACCTGTAATTTCATAACAAAGCTCTTTTTCCTTGAGCATTTTTCGAGTCCTTTCGTGGGTTTCGTGGCTAGTTATTTCAAGAACTATTCTTTTGGGCTTTTTTTGCCACTAAATCCACGAAAGGACACGAAAAAAAGAAGAGACAAAGAGGTTTTTGGTTTTCGTATCCTTTCGTGTCTTTTCGTGGTTTTCGTGGCAAGAAGATCTTCTACTCTTCTGCCGACACTAATTCCAGTGCCTGCTTATCCAGCTTGGCGGCGAACTGCTCCAGAATATCCATATTGTCATGCGCTGTGGTCAGGGCATCGAATAGTGTCTGTGCGTTTTCGATGTACTCATGAATCATCTGGTTCCGTAACTGCCTTAGCGCTATCCAATGCTCTGACGACTCTAACCAGACGTATTTCTCCGCTTTCTCAAGATTTATAAGAAGGGCCCGGTCTGGCTCTCCCAAGGCCTTTAACAAGGCCGGCAACAGCTTGTCCCCGAGAGTATCTTGCAGGCGACAGAAGCGGCTTGTAAACGCCTCAACCTTCATTGCCAAGTCTGGAGTTGCGTCGAGGGCTTTAACAGCTTCGTATGTTAAAGAACCGCCAAAAACCTGGTTCGCCGCATATTTGAGGTGTTTGATTTCTTTGTTCACAACACGACTCAGAAACTTTAGCCTTTCCTGAATTTCCGGTGATGCTTTCAAAGAGCAGCTCCTTGAGCACGGGCAATCTGGTGAATTGCGGCATCCGGCATGTTGGGCGCATCCAGAAGTACGTCTATTTTCCTGTCACCCAGCTGTTTGATAATTTTTGCCTGCACCCTTGCGACATCCCAAGCCGGACGTTCTACCAAATTATTGACCTTGATCAGTAGGTCGATATCGCCACCTCTGGCTGAGTCATCGGCACGTGAACCGAACAGCGACACCTCGGCGTCAGGTCCGAAGACGGATTTAACCGATGCTTTGATTACCCGGATTTCTTTGGCATTCAATCTCATGGCATGGTTACCTGCTTTGGAATACGGGAGCACTCTGGTCAATGAGGGATCAGTTCGTTAATTTAAGCATAGGCTTTCTTGACTTGATTAACCATGAGTCCGAGGCCTTGCTATAAGCCCGCTGTTTTCAGTAGCAAGGATGCAGCTTACGGTTTTTGTGGCCAACAATTATTCTTTTGGGCTTTTTTGGCCACTAAATCCACGAAAGGACACGAAACAAAGAAGAGAAAGAAGACGTTTTTAGTTTTCGTGTTTTTTCGTGGGTTTCGTGGCTAGTTATTTCAAGAACTATTCTTTTGGGCTTTTTTGGCCACTAAATCCACGAAAGGACACGAAAAAAAGAAGAGACAAAAGATGTTTTTAGTTTTCGTGTTTTTTCGTGGATTTCGTGGCAAAAAGATCTTTAAGCGCCAACTCCCAGGCGTTCGCCTTGGTAGCTGCCGTTTTGTACTCGTTGCCACCAGGTTTCGTTTTCTAGGTACCACTGTACGGTTTTGCGCAGGCCGGT
Source organism: Marinobacter sp. LV10MA510-1 (assembly GCF_002563885.1). Classification (GTDB taxonomy): domain Bacteria; phylum Pseudomonadota; class Gammaproteobacteria; order Pseudomonadales; family Oleiphilaceae; genus Marinobacter. The sequence continues at coordinate 1,357,644 of NZ_PDJA01000001.1, forward strand.
TTCGAAGGTTTCTTTGGGGGCCCAGCCCAGTTCGCGTTCGATTTTGCTGGCGTTTATGGCGTAGCGCAGGTCGTGGCCGGGGCGGTCTTTTACGAAGGTGATCTGGTCGCGGTAGCGGGTTTCTTTTGGCACCAGGTCTTGGAGCGTGTCGCAGATGGTTTGTACTACTTCGAGGTTTTGCTTTTCGTTGTGGCCGCCGATGTTGTAGGTCTCCCCTAGTGCGCCTTTTTGCGCAACCAAGATAAGGGCACGGGCGTGGTCTTCTACGTAAAGCCAGTCGCGGATTTGGCTGCCATCGCCATAAACAGGCAGTGGTTTACCGGCCAGGGCGTTTAGAATCACCAGTGGAACCAGCTTTTCCGGAAAGTGGTAGGGGCCGTAGTTGTTGCTGCAATTGGTCACCAGGGTTGGCAGGCCGTAGGTGCGCTGCCAGGCGCGAACCAAGTGGTCTGAACTTGCCTTGCTGGCGCTGTAGGGGCTGCTGGGCGCGTAGGCGGTGGTTTCGGTAAACAGGTGTTGTTCCGCGTTCGCGGTTTCGCCGGGGTGCGGCAGGTCGCCGTAGACTTCGTCTGTGCTTATATGGTGAAAGCGGAAGCCTGTGGCTTTTTCTGCATCGATTTCTTGCTGGCTTTTCCAATAAGTACGAGCCGCTTCCAGCAGGGTGTAGGTGCCGACGATGTTGGTTTCGATGAAAGCCGCGGGGCCGTCTATAGAGCGGTCGACGTGGCTTTCTGCGGCTAGGTGCATCACCACATCGGGCTGGTGCTGGCTGAAGGCTTTGGCCATTGCGTCAGCATCACAGATGTCGGCCTGAATGAACGTGTAGCGTGGGTTGTCTTCGACAGACGCCAAAGATTCCAGGTTGCCAGCGTAGGTCAACTTGTCAATGTTCACGACTTTGTAGCCGGTGTTGTTGATCAGCTCGCGCACGACGGCCGAGCCGATGAAGCCGGCTCCGCCGGTTACAAGAAAGGTTTTCTGGCTCATGGTGTACCCCTGTGCATGGTGTTAGCCACGTTCGTCATTAATCTTTGTGGTCTTTGATTATCAGCACCAGCATCTGCAGGATCAGCCCTGCCAAGAAGGCAATAATGGCAAACACCACGGTGTTATACAGCCGGCGCGGCGCTACGGAATACTCCGGCAGCGTTGGGCTTTGCAATACCGACACCTGTTTAAGTTTGCGTGCCGCTTCTATGCGGGTGTTTTCCAGTGCCATGAGCGCGCCTGAGTAGCTTTCCTGAGCAAACTGGGCGCGCAATTCCAACCTTTGGTATTCAAACGAGAGCACATTCAATGCACCGCCCGATTGCTGCGCCATACGCAACCTTTCCTGGCTGATTTGCTGGGTTAACGCGTTGATTTCGGCATTTACCCGCTGAACTTCTGACGAGCCCTGGCTCTGGTAGCTCAGCAGCGCTGTTTTCTTTGCTCTCGATTTTGCGAGCTCACCTTCCAGGCTGGCCACAATGGCGTTGAGACTTTCAACCTTGCCTGCGGGGGATACCAATCCGCTCTCGTTCTGATACTCGATCAAATCCTGGCGCGCCGCATCAAACTGTTTGACCTGTTTGGCCACCTGTTTTTCCAGGAATTGAACTTGCTCTTCGGCCAGGCGCTGGCCCATGGCGTTCATGTGCTGCTCGCCCTCAATCAGCAGAAAGGTCACCAGCGCCTGGGCTATTTCCGGGTTGAAGGCCGTTACCTTGATACGCAATACTCCGGCGTAGTCATCCAGTTCGACAGACACACGTTTCAGATAATATTTGTGCAGTTCTTCAATCGGCTCATTCGCTGATGACAGTTGCGAGAAAAAATCGATACCGGCCTGGGAGTAGTGTTCGCCCAGATGCAGTGCCGCGTCAGCTTTTCGCAGCATATCAACCGACAGCAGGTAAACGCGTAGCAGCAGCATGTCGCCGCTGTTGCCACCGGTACCTGTCATCAATGACTGGAAACTCAATTCCGGCGGCGCGATTTGTGGGCTTTCCAGCACCACGATGGCTTCTGACACATACCGGTCGCTGGCCCAGAACCCCCAGTAACAGGCGACGAGCACGATCAATAGCAGGCAGGCAACCCAGTAAGGGTATTGTTTGATGAACTGTTTGGACTTCATTTTCATGCTGATTAATAACCCTTGTCTTACTTGCCGGTGCTCTGGTGGTAGGCCTTGATGGCATCATTTATGTCGTCAAACCAGAGTGCCTGCCCCTGGTGCAGCCAGAGGCCTGCTTGGCACAGTTCTTTCAGGATGCCTTCAGAATGGGACACCATAATAATGCTGGCTTTGCCGATACGATCCTGGAATGCCTGCGTCGCTTTAGCGCGGAACGAACGGTCGCCCACGGCCGTCGCCTCATCTGACAGATACACCTCAAAATCAAACGCCAGTGACAGACCAAAGTTCAGCCGTGAGCGCATGCCGGAGGAGTAGGTTCTTACCGGTTCATCAAAGGCTGGACCGATCTCTGCAAACTCTTCAACGCGGCGCACGATATCGGGGATCGCATCCCGGTTGCCGTGTATCCGTGCCACAAACCGCACGTTTTGCCGCCCGGTCATGGACCCTTGCAGGCCACCAGCGAGGCCGATTGGCCATGAGATTCGGCTATTGGTGACCACCTGGCCCCGGTCCGGGCTGTCCATACCGCCAATCAGCCGCAGCAGTGTGGATTTTCCGGCCCCATTGCGACCCACCAATCCCACGCTGACGTTGGTGGGGATTTCAAAATTCACATCCTTGAGCACCCAGTCGCTGCCGTGATGGTTGTGATAGCGCTTATAGAGGCCTTCCACTTTGATCATTGCCGCTTCAGCCTCAGCTCAAAGCGCACGTGCAGCATCAACCCCAGGGTTGTCATACCTATAATCCAGTACCAGAGGTATAAAAGGCTGGTTCCTGATATCGGGCGATAAAGCGGAAAGAAGGCGCCTCGCAGGCTTTCAAGACCGTGCACGATCGGGTTCCACATCACATAAACCAACAGTTCGTGTGGCACGAAATTCAACGGGAAAATAACGCCGGATATGATTAGCAAAGGCAAAGAAATAATGCGCAGAATCTTCCCTATTTCGGGTACCAGTCCGGCAAGCGCGGAAAAAATCAGGCCTGCACTTAGGCCAAGACCCCAGAGGGAAGCCCATACAAAAATGGCTTCAAGCGGGGCTGCCGGAATTAGCCCAAAACCCAGCAGTGTTCCCGCAACAATGAACAGAATGAAGATAAATGTCTTCAGCAACCCTTCGAGGTAACAACGCACCAGAACGGGGTCAATCGGCTTTACCTGACGGTAGGCAAACAGCCCCTTGTTAGCGTCAATCGCGCCGATGGGCCGCATCATGTTTTCACGCACCAGAAAGAAGCCGAACAATCCCACAATCATCCACGGGATGAACTCGGCCCCATCAATATGCCGCATTCGCCCCATAATAACCGTGCGAATTACAATCATCATAAGAATCAGTGCAATCGGCTCGAACAGCATCCAGAACCAGGCCATGCGGTCGGCCATGGTGCGGGCGAGGGCTTCGCGGATAAACATGGCATGCCACACCGAGCGGGTGACTTGCCAAGGCGTTCGTGTACTCAGCACGCATAAACCTCATGCGGTGACGGGGTGAATAGAAGGATAGGCGGTGCCCGCCCCGGAAGAATCATAGGTCGATGGCGACTTTGGTGGCCACGGCGATCTGAAAGAGGATCTGGCTGATACTGGTGGCCAACTGAATGTTCTTGGTGGGCACTTTCGGCAGTACCAGAATTTCATCGCCGGGCCGCGTTCGCACATCCTCTGCCTGGCGCACCTCACCGTTCATGCGCACCACCAGAATGCGGTTGTCATCCGCGTGTTGGCTAAAGCCACCGGCGGTATCGATGTAGTCTTCCACGCTCAGGCCCTTTTTGTACACGACCGACTGGGGCACCAGAACCTCACCGCTGATCAGAATGGCATCGCTGTACTCGGGCAAGGTGATGACATCGCCATCCTGCAGGCGGATATCGCTGATCTGGTCATTGCGTGACACCACCAGGCGCCCGGTTGGCTTTGCCTCGGAAGCGCGGGCCACAAAGTTGCTGATCAGTTCGGCTTCTTTCAGGCGAATTTCCGCTTCCTGCGGGGTGGAGGAAGACGCGCCCAGGTAGTTGGTTTCCAGCCGGCGCAGGCTTTCTTCCAGCGCCTTTCGCTGCTGCTCGGCCACAGACACACGGCGCAAGGAGATGCTGCGGGTGTCGGTAAGGTTCCGCGGCACGGCAATGGCGTCCAGCAGTTCACGCAAGCGTGCGTCTCTGGGCAGAGCGTACCGGGAGGGGCCGTAGAAGCTGCCTTCTACCTGTACCACGATGGTTTCATCGCGCAGGTCTGCGCTGAACAGCACTTCATCGCCGCTGCGCAGCGGTTGCGGCGGAAATTCGTCTATCGGAAAGTACGCCGAGACGGGGCCGCTGTCACGGCTGCCGCGCAGCAGCACGTGCGATACGTTGGATTTTGTGCGCGCCAGCGACAGCAGGGCTTTGCCGGTTGTTTCCCCGGCTGCCAGCTCGTAGCGGTAATCACGCTGAACGTCGCCGGTAACCACCACGGCAGGGCCACGCTCTTCAATCAAGATGGTATCGCCGTCTTTGAATTGCGGGCGCGGCAGTGTGCCGTTCAGCAGAAAGTCATACAGATCGACCCGGGCAATCACGTTGCTGTCGCGCAGGATGCTGATGCTGCGATAGCTGCCCAGCCGACTGTCGATGCCACCGGCCTGGTCAATGAAATACAGCAGGGAATCCGTCGGGGTGCCTGCGTAACGGCCGGGTTTTTCGACATAACCGGTGACGAACACCGCGACCGGCTGCACGCCTTGCAAGTTGGTGTATACCTGTACCTGTTCGGGATACACGGATTTGATCGCGGAGGTGACACGGCTGTTGAGCTGGCCGTTGGTGCTGCCCTGCACCTGCACCGGACCAATGTTGGGGATAAAGATGTTGCCTTGAGCGTCCACCGGCAGCACGCGTTCAACCTCGACCGCGCCCCATACTCGTAGAGTAATCAGATCGCCGGGGACGATGCGATAGTCGCTGTTGAGGCCATCCGATCTGACCCCACTGAAGCCGCCACTGAACAGGTGATGACCAAAGGGTTGCACGAGTTCCTCATCCGCCTGTTGCTGCGCCGGAGCCGGCATGGTGCCATATTGCCCTGAGCGCCAATCGGCACGGGTTTGTTGTTGCTCAATGGTTTGCGGAATCGGCTGTGCCTGTTCCGCCCCTGGAAGAACACCGGCAGCACCACGACTGCTAACCTGAGCTTGCGTGGCCGTGGCCAGCAAACTCAGGCCCGCCAGCAATAGAAAAAAAAGAGCTTTGATCTGTTTCATGCGGGAATACCCTTTTACTGAGCGTTAAGCAGCTGAGTGACCGGGCGCACCGGCACCCACTGGTCGTTTTGTTGACAGGCAATGGCTATCCTGGCGCCCAAAGCTGCGGGGGCCACCAGAAGACGCAGGCATTGGCGGCCGGAACCGGCGTAATAACGGCTTTGTATCGTCACTTCGGTCTGTTTGCCCCAGGGGGTGTGCTCAAACATTGCCGTGCTTTGCTCGCCGGGCCCCCCGGGCGCCTCGGCATTCTGTTCGCTCGCCTGCCCCAGAAACTGCTGGAGTTCAGGCTGAATGCTGTTGGATATAACGTCGGTGGATTGCCACTGGCTCGTGGGCTGAGCGCTTGGCGCTTGTGCGCAACCGGTGAGCATGCCGGCACAGGCCAGGGCCGCCAGCCATCGCGGGGTGATGTTGATACAACGGATGTGCATACTTCGGTTTAACTCCGTTCAGGTCAGCCAATAGCGGCGGGGTGTCAAGAAGGCGGCTGCAATGCCGACAGGGCTGCCAATGTCTGGTCGATTTGTTCCGGTGTGTGTTCACTGCTGATGAAGAAACGCAGGCGGGCGCTTTTTTCCGGTACGGCCGGGTAGAGAATGGGCTGCACGTTGATGCCTTGCCTGAATAACTCGACCGATTGGCGCGTTGCCACCACTGAGCTGCCGCTGATCACGGGTATGACGGCCCGGCCCATACAGCTCCCCGTGCTCATGCCCGCGGCCTTGGCCTGCCGGGCCAGATACTCGGAGTTCTGCTGCAACGCCTGAACGCGCTCCGGCTCCGCCTGCAGGATGCGCAGCGATTCGATGGCAGCGGCGGCGATGGTGGCCGGCATGCCGACACTGTACAGGAACCCGGGGGCAAAATGGCGCAGCAGGTCGATCAGCGGCTGACTCCCGGCAATGTAACCGCCGCAGCCAGAAAGGGTTTTGCTCAGGGTTCCCATCCAGATATCAATCCGGCTTGGGTCGACGTCGGCGTGTTCATGACTGCCCTGCCCGGTTGAACCCAATACGCCCAGCGCATGGGCTTCGTCGACCATTAGCCAACTGTCGTGGGCGTCTTTCAGGGTTGCAAGTGCCGCCAGGTCCGGCGTGTCACCGTCCATGCTGTACAGCCCTTCAACCACCACTAACACGCGGTCGAACTGATGGCGGTGCTGCTGAAGCAGTTTTTCCAGGTGCTCCAGATTGTTGTGGCGAAACGCCATGCGCCGCGCGCCCGAAAGCTGGGCGCCCATCAGGCTGCTGTTGTGGATGTATTCATCATGCAAAACCAGGTCACGGCTGCCCATCAGGTAGCCGATCACTGAGACGTTGGTGGCATGACCACTGACGAACGCGAGCGCATCATCGGCTCGGTAGACGTCTGCCAGCGCCCGTTCCAGCTGGCGATGAATAGGCCGCTCGCCGGAGACCATGCGGCTGGCCGACACTGACATGCCATAGTCGGCCGCCGCTTGCTGGGCCGCCGCAATAACACGCGGATCGCCGGACAATCCCAGATAGTTGTAACTTGCGAAGTTAATGCATTCGCGACCGTCGATGACCGCCGTTGCGCCGGAGCAGCCTTCGTGCACCCGGAAGAACGGATCCTCAACCCCGAGGGCCTTTGCCCCTTCGCGCATCACATTGAGCTGCTGCCAGCCAGGGTGTTGGCGGAAATCGGTGCGCCGACTGCCCGCTGCGCTGTCGGTAATCCAAGGGCCGGCTTCGGCTTCACGGTCGAGGCGTTTCAACTTGCGCTGAACGGATTGCGCGATCAGGCGCTGTTTCATGGATTGCGCGGCTTTCACGTGTTTTTTTCCTCTTCTTCGCTAACACCATGCTGGGCTGCGACTTGGGCCGTTGTCAGGGCCGTTGTTGATGAATCGGTCGCTTCGACACCGTCACCAATAAGGTCCAGAAGTTTGGCCGTCAGCTTGGTAATACTGGGTGACTCACTGATGGCCATCGCCGGCAACAGTACGCCGAACCGTTCTTCAATATCCGTGATCAGCTCTACTCCCATCAGGGAATCAAATCCCAGATCGTACAACGATTGGTCGGCATCGATCTGGTCCGCCGGCAACATCAATATCTGGCTGAGGCTGTGTTTAAGCTCATCCGTTACCCGTGCTATCTGCGCTTCCGGCTCCATCTGCCGCAGTTCTGCCAGCAGATCGCCACCGCTGCTGTCATGGTCATTGCCCTGCTGGCTACGGGCAATAAGCTGGTAGCGTGCAGCGCCTGCATTGGGCAGGAAGCGGGCCAGCGCGGGCCAGTCAAACTCCATAACGCCCAACAGTGGCTGATCGTTCAGCAGCATCTGCTCCAACACGGCAAGTGCACGTTTTGAGGTCAGTGCGTTGCCGCCCATGCGGGACTGCAGGGCCTGTTTGATCTGGCTGTTACGGGCCAGATAACCGGCATCGTCAATGGCGCCCCAACGGACACAGGTCGCCGGCAGCCCTTGTGACCGGCGCAGCTGTGTAAGTGCTTCCAGTGCCAGATTGGCGCCCACGTAGTTGGCCTGACCGGGGTTGCCAAACAGGGTGGTTACAGACGAGAACAGAACGAACAATGCCAACGGGCGATCCGCCGTCAGTTCGTGCAGATGGTGTGCGCCAAAGGCTTTGGTCGCCACGACCTGTTCGATTTGTTCGTCCGTGATCTGCTGCACCAGCGCGTCGGCATAGACAGTGGCTGCGTGCACCACACCGCCCAGGGCCGGCTGCCCTTGTTCAATCAACGCCAGGGTTGTCGCCAATTGCTCGCGGTCAGACACATCGCAGGCGTAAGCCTGCACACTGACGCCCTGTGTCACCAACTGATCGATAACGTCAACGGCTTCGCCTTCAGCCCGGCCCCGACGGCTCAACAGCGCCAGGTGTCGAACGCCCTTTTCGACCAGCCATTGGGCCGTGCGCAAACCGAAACCGCCCAGGCCGCCGGTTACCAGAAAGGTTTTGTCGGCGGGCAGCTGCAGGTTTGGTGTTGGTTGTTGGCTTGTGTCTTTCGGCTTTGTGTCTTTCTGCTTTGTTTCCACCGCAGGCGGTTGAGGGTAGTTCACAATCACTTTGCCGATCTGTTTGGCCTGCTGCATATAGCGGAAGGCATCCACAACGTGTGACGCCGAAAAGGCTGTGTAGGGCAGCGGGTAGAGCTCGCCCTGCTCGAACAGGGCCATCATTTCGAGGAACAGGGTGCGGGTGAGTTTTGGTTGTACCTTCATCAGCTGGTCGGAATCTATACCGAAGTAGCTTATGTTGTTGCGGAACGGGCGCAGGCCAATGGCGGTGTTTTCATAGAAGTCGCGCTTGCCCAGTTCCAGAAAACGGCCGAAGGGACGCAGCACGCGCAGGTTTTGGTTAATCGCCTCGCCGGCCAGCGAGTTCAAGACCACATCCACGCCTTCGCCTTGGGTATCCGCCAGAATATCTTCGCCGAAGGTATGGCTGCGCGAGTCGTAGATTGCGTTAACCCCGAGCAGGCGAAGCATATCGCGCTTGCTCTGCGAGCCCACGGTGGCCACGATGTCAGCCCCCAGCAGGCGCGCGACCTGAATGGCCGCAAGCCCGACACCCCCGGCTGCGCCGTGAATCAATACGCGTTCGCCCGGCTGTACCCGCGCCAGATGCTTGAGCGCGTAGTACACAGTAAAAAAAGCGGTTGGAATGGTCGCCGCCGCCTCAAAGCTGATATCACCAGGCAGCTGGGCCAGGGTGTCGCTGCCGGTGATCAAACGGGTACTGAAGCTGGACGGGCCAAAGCCCACCACCTTGTCGCCGGGGCGGAAATCGGTCACATCGGCGCCCACGGCGCTGACGATACCAGCAAATTCCAGGCCCAGTGTCGGGCCGGAGAAACCGTTTTCGATGGCTTCATCGGAGAGCAGGCCGAGCGTGTACATAACATCGCGGAAGTTCAGACCCGAGGCTTTAACGTCCACCAGGACTTCGCACTCACCCGGGTAACTCTGCGCTCGCGGCTGCCAATGCAGGTTGCGCAACTGTCCGGGCTGGTCGAAACCAAGTGTCACGCCTTGCTGTGCAGCAACGCTTTCAACGGTTTGCGACGGTTCGATCTGACGTAGACGGGGCACGTACCGCTCGCCCTGAGCATTAATATACTGCTCATCTTCAGCCGCGGCGCAGGCCAATGCCTGGCCGAAGGCGGGCAACAAGACCTGTTTAGAGTCACTCGGCAGATCAATCAACTGCAGAGGCACGGCGGTTTCGTTCATCAACGTGCGAACAAAGCCCCAGACAACCGCCTGGGCAACAACGTTTTCACTGTTCAGTGGCGATACAGGAGAAAGCTCTGCTTCGCCAACACCTGCGGTGATAACGGTGCAGCGAATATTACCCTGAGCGGCTTTTAGCACTGTCATCAGGTCACGTAACCAGGCGCAGCGACGAGTGGCCAACGCGCGGGTATCCGTTGCCCAGGTGTCCTGCAGCAGGACCAGCTGCAGCGCTTGATCATTCGCGCTTGCCACTTGCACTTGCAGCTCTTCGAAGCTGGAGATCAGCCGTGAATTTGCCAAGTGATCTTGCAATCGATTCGCCAACTCTTCGCTCTGCTCATCCGCCCAGACCAAATAGAGTGGGTCCGCCCCTGGCACATCGGCCTCAATTTCCAGTGGTTGATTTGCCGTCAGCAAAAAGGCGCTGCCGGGTTGCCGGCGGTCTTCAAACAGCTGTTCTGACTCAAAACCGAGACCTTTCAGCAGGTGCTCCCAATATTGGGTACTCGGTTGAAGGCTGTCTTCCTGTTCCAGAAGCCCCTGTTGGTTGCCGTACAGCTGTTCCAACCAAAGTGCTTGCGGCTGGCCAAACAGCAGCAACTGGCCCCCTGGCCTGAGCACATTACGCAGCTGCTGCAGCAGCTGGCGCAGGGCGGAGGGGCGCATGAAATCTAAATGAATGATGGCCAGATCCAACGAGTTCGTCGCGGCCGGCCATGAGGCCTGATCCCAGTGCAGTGCTTGCAATTGTGGCTGATTGATCAAGTGGGCGCGCGCATCTTGGACGGCCGCAGACGAGGCACTGATAAAACTCAGTTCTGCGTTATGGCCTTTTATCTGTGCTGCCAGCGCCTGAGTAAATAGCATGTCACCGGCGGTGATTTCCGCCAGGGTCAGTGGCTGCCCTGGTGCCAGCGCGTGAAGCTGCTGGCTGAGTTGTTCAGATAACTGTGTCTGCATTGCAGCCAGGCGAGTTGGATCCTGGCGGGTACGATAAATTGAGCTCCATAAACGTTCGTTAAGCTCCGGCAGCTCGCCTGTGTTGCTCAGCCACTCACCCAAATGCAGACCAAAGCGGCCCACAGCATGGGCAGGCACAAACGCAGCCGGGTATTCCTGCAGCAGGAGTTGCCATAGCGCTTTCAGTTCTACTTCCGGCGGCTCGGTTACCTGCAGCCGGCCTGCTTCGCTTTCCATCAGTACGCCCTGGCTGATGGCCGTGTCCGCCCAGCGCCTTTGCGCATCGCCCAGTTGTGCCAGACTGAATGATTCTGCTTTCAGGCAGTCGTTGAGGCCGGCCAATACCAGCGTATCCAGCAGCGGCTCAAATTCCGTCATCATAAGGTCTTCAGACTGGTTCACCAGCAACGGCTGCAAGGCCTGCAGCAATGCATCGCTATCCAGCGCCGTGGGCACCTGCGGCAGTGGGCACGCCTGTAGCGGCATATCCAGCCATGAGATCGCCTGTGATTGCTGTTTGCGCAGTGCAACCGCTTTGAAACGCACCTCTGTCAGGATCGCAATCGCTTCACCCTGAGCATCGAACAATTCTATTTCGGCCAGCAGTGAATGCGGTGAACGGCGCAGCAGGCGTACGCGAATTTGCGCCGGAATCACACCTTTGTGCGCGCGGCTGAACTGCAACCGTCCGATTTGCACCGGCACATAGCCAAAGCCGTCGTGATGGGGCTCCTGGGCCAGCAGGGGTATGAACAACTGAAAGGCGGCATCCAGAATACCCGGATGCAATAATTGGCCGGCGAGGGTTTGTCTGATCCGTTCGCTGGGTTCGCAGCGACCGATCACACTACGGCCATCAATCCAGCCTTCGCTGACGGCCTGAAAAGCCGGGCCGTAATCCAGACCTATGCGGGTTGCGGCAGCAAGGTGCTGGTCACGATTGAAGTCGGCCTTACGCGCGGGCTCAGATTCGGCACGCCGCGCCAGCATTAACCCGGCACTGCCGGCAAACCAACGGGCTTTGACGTGGTGTTGCCATTCGCCTTCCTGAGCATGCGGGCGAGCACTGATTCGGACAATGCCGTTGGCGTCTTCCAGGTGCGTACGCACCACTTTAGACTTGGCTTGTTCCAGTAGCATGGGTGCCCGAATTTCCAGGTTTTCGATATCGATCACCGGCGATTCGTCTGCCTGCTGACACAGCTGCTGTTCTGCCGCCGCCAGCGTAAGTTCGACATAGCCGGCACCCGGAAATACCACCGCGTCGCCCACAACGTGATCGGCCAGCCAGGACTGGCGCCCGGTGGTCAACTGCGACTCCCAGCAACCGGGGTGTTGTGGCACGGCGTAACCCAGCAGTGGGTGGCGGTAATGGCGGTTTAACAAACCCAACGACTCGGTGCTTTCGGGCTTCCAGTAAGACTGCTTCTGCCAAGGATAGGTCGGCAGCGCCAGCACTCGGCCCGGTACCGGGAACCAGCGAGATTCATCAAGCCTGGAGCCACTGAGCAGCAGCTGTGCAAGCGCGCGTTCTAACTCAACACAGCTGCCCTGTTCGCGCGCAAGTGTGGCAATGACCTGCCCTTGAGTTTCCTCTGACCGCAGGCACTCATTGAGGTAACTGCGCAGCACCGGATGTGCGCCAATTTCGACAAAGGTGCGCTGGCCCTTAGCGAGGCAGCGGCGGACAGCAGGCTCGAACAACACCGGATGGCGGATATTCTGCCACCAGTAGTCGGCGTTCAGTGCCGTTCCAGAAATCTCGTCACCTGTCACCGTGGAAATGAACGGGATACGGCACTCACCCGGCTTCAGGCCAGCCAGAGAAGCTTTCAGGCCAGCCTCAATCGGGTCCATGAAAGCGCTGTGAAAGGCATAATTCAAGCTCAAACGCTTGAACCGTACACCTTCTTCTTGCAATCGGGATTCAACCTGGCTCAGCTGGTCAGGATCACCGGCGATGGTGACGCCCTTGGCGCTGTTGATGCCGGCCAGGTTAACCCGTTCACACCCCAGGTTTGCCAGCAGTGCTTCCATGGTTTTTGAGTCAGTGGCTACCGCGGTCATCTGGCCGCTGCCGGCTGTTTTTGCCTGATAGTCACTGCGTTGGCAGACCACCTGAGTGGCCTGCTCCAGGGTCAAGGCGCCGGATGCCCAGGCTGCAGCTACTTCGCCCACGCTGTGGCCAGTGACGGCTTCAGGTTGCAAGCCCTGTGCCCGCAAATAACGTGTTATTGCCACTTGCAGCGCAAACAGCACGGGCTGCGCCAGTTCGGTTAAAGCGAAGCAGTTTTCATCCTGAGGCTGACCAAGCAACTGCTCCAGATCGCAGTTATGGGTGTATTGCTTGATCAAGCCGTTAATTTCACTCACCGTCTCACGCACTTGCGCGGATTCTGCCAGCAGTGCCCGGCCCATGCCGGCCCATTGACAGCCATTGCCTGAATAGACCCAGACACTGCCTTGTTTTTGCCATTGGCGCTGGCCGGTAAACAGGTCGGTGCGCTCTTCATCACCAGCAAAGTCATCACTAGCAAAGGCTTGTAGAGCCGCGGTGGCCTGCTCGCGGCTTTCGACCCAAACCAGAAGCGCGCACTCGTGCTGCTCGCGCCGGTACCGGGCACTCCAGCACAGATCGTACAGATTAACGTTCGGTGTGTTGCGGATCTGGTTCGCCGTGAGTTGCGCCATCGCCTTGAGCGCTTCGGCACTGCGCGCCGACACAATCAGCGGTAAGCGACACGGGTCATTGGCAGGCTCGGCTTCCGCTGAATTGGAGGCTCTGATTGTTTGCGGTGGGCTTTGCAGGATGACATGCGCATTGGCACCGCCGAAGCCGAACGAGTTGACACCCAGTGTAATCTGGCCGGTTTTGGGCAGATCCAAAGTATCGGTGACCACTTCGATGTTCAATGCCTTGAACGGAATATTGGGGTTTGGTTTATTAAAGCCGATTGTTGCGGGCACCTGACGGTGCTCGATCGACAACAAGGCTTTGGCAAGGCCGGCCACACCCGAGGCGGTTTCCAGATGCCCCAGATTGCTTTTTATCGAGCCGATTTTCAGCGGCGTGCTGCGCCCCTGACCCAGCGCTTCCCCGATGGCCCGGGTTTCGATGGGGTCGCCGACGGGCGTTCCAGTACCGTGTGCTTCGATGTAGTCGATCTGCTCCGGCTCCAAGCCGGCACGGGCACAGGCTTGGCGCATCAGCGAGGCCTGCGCATTAGCACTCGGCACGGTCAGGCCGGATTTGTAGCCGTCGGCGTTCACGGCGGAAGCAGCAACCACCGCCAGAATCGGATCGCCATCGGCCAGCGCCTTGTCATAATCCTTAAGCAGGAAAACGCCGCCGCCTTCGGAGCGGACATAGCCATCGGCATCCGCATCAAACACCTTGCAGCGCCCTTCCGCTGACAACATGGTTGCCTTGGAGAAAACCATGAAGCCAAACGGGTGCAAGTGCAGGCTCACACCGCCGGTTAGGGCTTGATCGGTTTCGCCACTCAAAATTGACTGACAGGCCTGATGAAAGGCCACCATGGACGATGAACACGCCGTATCCATGGAGACGCTGGGGCCCTTGAGGTCAAACAGGTAGGAAATGCGGTTCGAGGCGATACTGGACGCGGTGCCGGTGCCGGTGTTGGCGTCAATGGCACTGAAGTCGTCTGCGAAGCGATAGGCGTAATCGACGCTGGCAATGCCGATGTAAACACCGGTGTTACTGCCGCGCAGAGTGGACGGCGCTATACAGGCGCGCTCCATTGCCTCCCAGCTCATCTCCAGCAGCAATCGCTGCTGGGGGTCCATGTGGCTGACCTCCCGCGGAGACAAGCCAAAAAACGCCGCATCAAAACCACTGACGTCGCCCAGGGAACCGGCGGCAAAGGTGTAACTGGTACCGGCATGTTTTTTGTCCGGGTGCAGCCAGGCTTCTTTGCTCCAGCGACTGTCCGCGACTTCAGTAACCAGATCTCGTTTATCGAGAAGGGCTTGCCACAGTTCGTCTTTGTTGTCGCAGCCGGGTAAACGTAATGAATAACCCACAACGGCAATTTGCTTCTGCATATAGTATGTACAGTCCTGAATGGAGCGGTTAGATCCGATGACACTCTTTTACGGTTTGCAGCCAGTGTTTCGACAAAGATTCCGCAGGGAGCGGCGGCACGTTTGTCTTTTCTATCACACGGGCTTTCTGTTCAGTGCCCGTTGACCATATCAGCCAGGGCGTTGTTGCTTCGGGTTCACCAAAATGGCGATAGACATCCGACATGATCGGCACGTGATCCCCGTACCAGCACAATGAACCCCCTCGATCTGTCGCCTGAACAGCAGAGGTGATTTGAGCCAGCATCTGGTCGGCATTTTTCAGATGGCGCAGGTAGGCGGTTAAATCCTGCAAAGGGCCCGCGGGCGGCTCCCGGTACGCATCCGTTTCAAGCTCTGGGTCCGGCTTTTCCAGATGAAGAGGGCCGTGATTTTCCATGGTGATGACGAAGATAAATACGGGCTCTTCGGCGGCAGTCAGCAACCCGGTTACTTTATCAGCAACGGCTTGATCACCGACGTACTGGCCAGATCGATCCCCATGGTTAAAATCTGAAATATCGATGAACTGATCAAAACCCAGGGCCGGCATCACACGATCGCGCAGGTAAAACTGGGCCGGGTAAGGATGCACGCAAATGGTTTTATAGCCTTGAGCTCGCAGATGTGATGCCAGCGAATGCACCGGCCTCTTCGCCAG
Organism: Marinobacter sp. LV10MA510-1; assembly: GCF_002563885.1. GTDB lineage: Bacteria > Pseudomonadota > Gammaproteobacteria > Pseudomonadales > Oleiphilaceae > Marinobacter. The sequence continues at coordinate 1,372,951 of NZ_PDJA01000001.1, forward strand.
GCGGCGGTAGGGGTTATATTGGTAAATGCCCAACATTGCCTGAGACAACCCGGTAAGTATTGCTGCCTCGGTGCGAACGGTGTTAGCGCCCCAGGCGGGTACAGACAACTGCCCGCTGGCTGCAGCAACCGTGCAGCACTCATCCCAGTTTTTCAGTACCGAAGGCTTGATAAACGGGTAGCACGGGCGCGGGTCAAAAAAAGATTCGCTTTGCACCATGACCAAATGTGGCCTTGGATTGCCGGGGTCAAACTGCGGCCATTGCGCGGCGGGCTCTGCAAACGTTCGTTTACGCGACAGCCAGTATTCTGCCAGATGACTGTGCAACAGAGCAATGAGACCCGTCGCTTGCACATCCTTCAATGGGTCGAGCGACAAGCGGGGCCTGATGATCCAGGCGCTCATAGCCGCCACAAACGCAACCGCAACCGCAAGGGTGACTACAGGCCATTGCCACCAGGCGTTCGCTTGCCGATAAAGCGGCGTTTCAAGCCAGAAGAACAGGCCGATGGCGGCTGCCCCGGCCGTCAGCAGCAAACACGTTTTGATAACACCGAAAAAGGGAATATAGAGCTGCGGATGGCGCAAGGCATCCGTGAAATACTCGAAGTCCTGCAGGATGAACGGCTCTTTCAGTGCTGTGAACTTGGTGTAGTTAACCGCAATCAGCACCCCATGCAACACGACAACCAAGGTAATGGCAAAATAAAGCCGTTGACTGATCAGGCAGGCCACTGAAAACAAGGATAGCCACCATGCCAGCCCACTCAGCACGCAATACAGGCTGAGCGCGCGCATGCCTCCGCCGGTTGGACTGAACCTTCCACCGGTTGGAACAAACAAAGCCCCCATCAATAGCGAGGCCAGCAAGCCTATCGATACAGCGATTAGCATATTGCTTTAGCCACCATACCTAAACAATCGTAATAGCCAGTGCGAAAGCCCGGCAGGCAGAACCGACAGCCACCAGCAGCCCCAGTTCAGTGGAAATGGAAAACTGATGCGAGCACGCCCCGCTGCAACTCTATTGGCAATGTAACGCGCTGCGCGATCAGGCTGCCAGATAAACGGTTTTGGCCCCGGCATGGCGTGGCACATGGGCGAGCTTACGTAGCCAGGCATAACCACAGAAACGGATACGCCGCTGCCCTCAAGCCAACCCTTCAATCCTTCGCCATAAGCCTTCACTGCCGCTTTGCTCGCGCTGTAAGCCGGCGTTACCGGCAAGCCGAACCAGGCCGCCAGGGAGCTAATCAACACCAACTGCCCGCTACCCTGCTCGCGCATTACTGTTGCCAGCCGATGCAGCAGGTAAAAGGTTGATCTTACGTTTAGCTCAAGCAGCTGCTCAGTCGCCTCCCAACTTTCACCTGCCCCTTCGGGACCGGTATCGGTATTGATGCCGGCATTGGCGAACACCAGGTCTGGGGCTGTATGTGCCAGTAGCTCATCCATCCACTGCGATAGGGCCAGTCTGTCGCACAGATCAAGAGATTTTTCGGTTACCCGCGCACCAGCCGAACGGCATTTTTCAGCAACTTCATTCAGCAAATCCGTATTTCGGCCTTGCAAATACAGATGCACGCCGGCGCGAGCGTATTCCACCGCTAGCGCCGACCCGATGGCTCCGGTTGCTCCGGTAATCAGCACAATGCCAGGCGCTTTTTGTTTCATGCGGTCTGCTTCACGGTGGGCAGGCTTCCAACAAATACTGGAGAGGTGATTGGTCTGTGCTGAGCATGTTAGCCGCATTCTCAACGGCCAGACTGATGCCATTGTGGCAATAGAAACCACCGTTGATTTGCGTTGCGTAGATGACCACTTTGCGAAAGGCCTCAAACAAGTTTTGGTCAGGCTTAACGGGTTCTTGCCAAAAATTGTCTATGTCGCCTTGATCAGTCAGCCCCGGAAGGTTATAAATCGGGTCGCTCAGGCACAGCGTTGGACATTCTTTTTCCAGTGCCACTATGCCCACAGTACTGTTAACAGTGACGGTTCCGGCGGCAGACCCAAGTGCTTGATCCAGATTGCCGGTTTCGATGTATTCAACCCGCCCTTCCAGGCCAAGGCGCTTGCTCAGCTTTCTGATGTGGCGCGGATAATTCACCAGCCCCATATCCAACGGATGATTCTTGATCAGAAGCCGGGCACCACTGGGCGCATTGTCTGCAAAGGATTCGAGCACAGACTCGATCACCTGATGCATGTTGTCGAAGCGAGAGTGATGGTGAATCTGAGCGTCGGAATTCAACTGTAAAGGCAACAGAAAAAAAGGGTGTTTGGGTGCTTCCTTGCAGAGGCGATTGATCAACTCTGCATCCCGCGTGCGCCATTTGGGCAACCTGGCAAAGCGGGATAGGTAGCCGGCATATTCAACGGGTGCCGTGATCGGCGCGTGGATTCTATATCGAGGGTTCAGTACCGAATTGATCAGACCCGCGACGTGGTACAGCACATCGTACGCGGCCCGTTTCCGAAAAGCGGAATGGAAACGTTTCGGCTTTTCAGTCGGCTGCGCATCGAGACAACCTGCTGCCGCTCGAAACCAGTCCGGGTCCCGTGGCAAGAGCGAATGGCCGTTTACGCCTTCGCGCTCAAGCGTCACCCAGAAAGGTCTGAAATAACCCTCTTCGAAAACATGTGTTCGAACGCCGAACTGTTCCGCTTTATCAAAGGCCGCACGGTGTACGGGCCGTCGATCTCCAAACAGAATTTGATCTGTGATTTCGAACTCTTGCCAAATCGACTTAAGAAATTCGGGCAGTTGTTCCAGATTGCCACGAAAGTGCGTTCGATGACTGCGAGGAAACCAAAACACCAGATCACCCGCGTTGAAGTTTACCTTGTGAACCTTGTGGCCACATTCGCGCAGGGCATCGGCCAAGCGCGCAAAAAATGGCGATGAAACGCCTTGCAACAGCAAGAATGACAAAGGCTTCACAGGCACGCTACCGCCCCACCGACCAGGACCAAGTGTTTTACGGACATAACTTTTCGATTTTTATGCATCGGCTTTGACAAGGGCGAACGGAGGGAAATATCTCAACCGGCTCTTTGTCAGGTTGTGGGGTGTTACCACCAAGGCGGCGGATCTTACGTGCTCAGAAGTTAAAGGCAAGCGGCTAAAGCACTGAACTTTTAAAAATCAGAGACTTAGATTTGTAACGTTTGGTTACAAAATGAGGATTGCAAGTAAATAGTTCACACTTTGACCTAAATACTGTCGGTGAGCGAAAAACGAGTGCTGTCGCGTAAATGATGATTTTCGGCTTACAACTTCACTCGCCAGTCGAGCTGCGTGCTGGTGACGGAGGTCTGGCAGAGGACGGATAAAATTGTTTTGAGCCAGAAAAAATCGCTAAAAGGATAAAGGCATTCAGTTTTTTCAATTGCGCGAGGGACTGACAGCTTGCCCCAACTTCGCGACCTCACCTAAAGACTGAAAACTTCGGTTTGCCACAGCAAGAGACTCAGACGCTCAGTTGACAATAACTAGCTCGACCAATAATATGTCGCTTTAATTTGCTCTCTTTGGCTTTAATCGTCTGGCAGTTTTCTGGAAAACACCTGCTTAACGATTGAGTTTTCGAAGAATAGCGCTACCACCTGTAAAAGCCATTGAACAATTGTCGCGACGTTATTGGCTGCCTGAAACTTCATTTCACGTGTGGACTCGCGTTTTGAAGCCCTTCTAACTCGTGGTGTGATACCGGCATAGTCGATTAAAAAAACCCTAAAAAACAAGGGCTTACTCTGTGAAAACCCAATCAAATTTAGCTAAGGTGCACTCAATTGTTTAACAAAAAGATACTCTCCACTCTTGCGTTTTCGAGCCTTTTAACTACTGGCGCTGTAGATGCAGCTTCGTTTGGCCTCGGCAACCTTATTCAAATAGGATCTACGCTGCCGAACATCAGCAACCAAGTGAGCGGCGCTGACCTGAGCAAGTCAAGCAACACCATTACCCTAACTGATGGTAAATTGTTGCCAATTAGCACCCTCGACGGAAGCTCCTTAGGCGAAGCACTGAAGCGTCAAAAAACCCTGCTAAATATCGACGGAAATCAAGTGCGTGTCAGCACCAGCGCTAGTAGTTTGGAGAATGCCTACGATAATGCCGGGCAAGACCAGACCTTTAATATTACTGCTATCGTTGAGTCTCGACCTATCTCTCTCCAGTGGCAAGGCCCCCTCAATGATATAGAAACCCAAGGGACTTTTAATGTGACACTGAACGGCGAGCCAGTCACGTTTAAACTGGCGCCTGGTAAGACGTTGGAAAATTTTGACGGAAAGACTCCGTTTGAGCTGTTCGATCGCGACGGCAATTTGCTGCTTAAAGGAAATCTTGATGGTATCTCTGCCAGCCAGATTGAAAGCGTTGCAGCCAACCTGGGAGTTATCAATACGGATCTTGCTCTTCGAGCCGCACAAAAGCAGTTTATGGCGCAGAGCTTCGGCATTATTAGCACAAAAATAGATAACGCCATGCAGCCAACCCATAGCAAAACTTCAGGAAATGGGAAGCTGTACGAGCAAGCAGGCGGCCCAAATGTCTGGTTTTCCACCGAAGTCCGCGACTTATCCGGCAATGCAATCAACACCAGCTATGACGGGGACTCGAAGACTGCCATGGTCGGCATAGAGCGTAAAAACGGACCTTATCTTACTGGCGTCGCAGCAGGCTATAACAGTATTGAAATCACCAATAAGAGCGCCAACAACTCTAACTCAAAGCTTCGGGGCAACTTTCTTGCGCCATACGTTGCGGTATCTTTACTGAATGGTCAGCTTGTGCTGGATGGCATCGTGCTATATCAGGATCTGGAGGGTGATTTCAGCACTCGCTTTAACTCAGTGGATCTGGAGGGTAACCGCTTCGGGACTCGCGCAGCAGCCACTTATTACTTCCCCCGCTTCGACAATAACACCGCATTAATTGGCGTAACCGCAGGCGGCGCTTACATGAAGGACAGTCTGGACGGAAAGACACTAGGCACTGAAGAAAATTACGGCATCGAATTAGGCGAAGCTTTTGGTGGGGTCAAGTTCGTGAAGGAATTCTCTGCTGGCCGCGTCTATACCAGCGCCACATACTACGAAAATGTCACAAGTGACGTCGATAGTTCAGCTGAACTATTAGATGACGGCGATGAAAGCCGCACAGAGCTATTGATTGGCGCCACACACCGCATCGCCACTAATATGGATTTGAACATTACTGGGAGAACCACCGTTGGTTCAAGTGATACAGAGTATGAAGCCATCCAGGCAACGCTTTCATATACCTTCTAGTACATCACCGTCAGTCCGGTAAACCCGCCTTAAGGCTGACGTCGCAGCCGTCAAGATAGTGTCCACTTATTCTTTAGTGGACACTAATCATAAACAACGTAAGCGTAACCCGCCCATACCTGGAGTGGCTCGAATCTCTGTGATCGTTATGTGCCCCTGTGCACGGGCACTTCCCTGCGGTTTCAAGGCCTTCTGCGGGGAACGGAACATAACGGAGTTGGGAGCATAACCCGGACAACCTGCGCAGCGGTGTCAGCAGAGCCTGTCGGTACGACCCGTATCTAAGCCCCAGTTACCAGCAACTTGCAGCGCACTATCAGGTGGCGATTCTGCCGGCACAGCCCTACAAGCCAAAGATAAATCCAAGGCGGAAGTGGGTGTGCCGATCGTTGAGCACTGGATCCTGGCCCGATAAGGCATCTTTTCCAACACATACGCGCACATACGGAATCTAAGTGGCATTTTTGACATGGCAGAGGTCGGCAGTTCAAATCTGCCTGGTCCTACCAGAATTTATTACGAAATGAGCCACTTAGAGCGCAAGCCGGGGACAGATTTCAAATCTGTCCCCTATCTGCAACTTATTACCTGGCTCAGCGATCCTCGCGGGCATGCCACAGTCGCAAGATGAAAATGGCACTTTCCTGAATTTCATATCGAACTTCGTAATGACCCACTTGTAATCGTCGAACGTCTCTTGGATCAAACTGATGCAACGACTCGCCAAGGCGAGGATTATCAATGAGCCGAGTGACGCCGTGGGTCAGTGACCGGACAACGTTAATGGCAGCAGGCTTATTCACAGGCTCCAGAAAGTCATAAAGCCGGGCGATGTCCGACATGGCTTTACTTGTCCATTGGAGCTCCATCAACGGGGAACAGGCAGCGGCTGATTGGAATCAAGACTGTCGGCCCAAGCCAATACCGCCTGGTGGTCAATCACCTGCCTGGCGTCGACGTTAGACAAGGCCTCTTGTGTTAGCCGATCCCGCTCATCTTCTCGGGCAATCCAGTCAGCCAAGGCTTGCTTTACGATCCAGCCTTTGGAGCGCTCAAGACGCTGAGCAATCAACCCCACCTTGTCGGCCATAGACACTGGCACATGGGCGGTCATCACACGGGTATCTGTCTTGGACATAAGAGCACCTTTTACAGCTATGATTCATCTTGATTCAGTATAAATCAACATGAATCAAATTGTCGCCTATGGCGAATCATTAAGACCTCGGGTCTGATTTTGGGAAGCCAGGGACAGATTTGAAACCTGTCCCTCTTGCCAGAATGCCGTTCAGCTATGCTCTGACATATACTGCCGCAACGCTTCGTTCAAGCGCGTTTGCCAACCACTACCGTCGCGCTTGAAATATTCAATAACATCCTCGTCTAACCGCAATGTGGTGGATTGCTTAGGTGATTCAGATTTTGGGCGCCCTACCCGTCTTGCTGCTGTGCCCCGCTTGGCCTTGGTAAACATGGCATCAGACCACTCCGGGTTATCGGTGTCTGCCAGTTCCGGATCAACTGAATTGTTCATAACGGCGTACCTCGCGTTTGTTGGCTTTGCGCAGGCTAATGACGCGAACGATATCTCCACGCAAAGTGTAAACCAGAGCGTGAAGGCGGGAGCCGATGTAGCCGAGCGCAAAATAGCGCAACTCGCCCTCTATTTCCTGCTCGACCTCAATGGCCCCTTCGAAATCGAACTTGGCGACTAACTCAAACCCGAGCCCTCTCAGCTCTAGATTACGTTCGTTCTTGGCATCATCAAATTCGATCATCATATTAATTATCGTAGTAACATAAACTATTCAGTGCAAGCATTTTTGTCATGACACAAAAGATTAAAATGGCAGATTCGTGCAACAGCAGTGTGTAGTAAGAGCTACAACATTTTGGAGTAATTTTTTCAAAAGCTGGCGCCATATGGCGAATTTTCAAAGTTAACCGCGGCGCAATACAGCGAGCACCACCATAAGCCTTCTTCCTTTTTTACTTCGCAAACTATACATTACCCGCAAACCGGGGGCCGATTTTAAATCTGTCTCTGATGAGTAGCCGGGGACAGATTTTAAATCTGTCTCTGATGAGTAAGCCGGGGACAGATTTTAAATCTGTCCCCTATCTTTTGGCAGCCGAGCCGTCCTGTGTATGACCAACGCCCATAAATCTGACCTGATTCTGGTTGGTGTTACCCTGCTTGCGGCCATCAGCTGGATTTTTTCCAAAGAATCTATACTGCTGATGCCGCCGTTGTTGTTCATGGCGCTGCGGTTTTTGATCGCAGGTGGTTTTTTGGCGGCTTTCGCTTTCCGGTCGCTGGGACGTTTGAGTGGGGATCAGGTTAAACGCGGCCTGGGTGTTGGCCTGGTGTTCGGCGTTGCCATGAGTTTCTGGGTGATGGGCCTGTTTCATGGCACCAGTATGGGTGAAGGTGCCTTTATAGTCAGCCTGGGCGTGGTTATCGTTCCTATTCTTGCTCGCCTTCTTTTTAAAGAGGCACAACCCGCAAGCACCTGGTTTGCCATTCCCGTTGCGGTCGCCGGGCTGGCGCTTCTGTCGCTTCGTAACGGTTTTCAGCCAGAGCCGGCGCAAATATTTTTCGCGATGGCAGCTTCTATTTTTGCGCTCTATTTTACACTGAACACCCGCGCTGCGAATCAGCGTACTGCCATCAACCGGCAGGGCGACGCCATCGAAAAACAGCGTATTCCAGCTCTTCCGCTGACGGCGATTGCGTTGCTTACCGTGGGCTTGGTGACGTTGGTGGAGTCGCTGATTACAGAGCCCTGGCAGCCAACGTTCAGTGATCCACCGCCGCTTCTGGTCTGGTGGATTCTTGCCAGCGCTATTGTGGGCACCGCGGGGCGATTTCTTGCCCAAACCTATGCGCAGAGCTTGTCTGCCCATAGCCATGGCGCCGTTATTCTAGTGATAGAACCGGTTTGGGTGTCGTTGTTTGCAGCAGGGTGGTTTGATGAAATCATGACGCCAGTTCAGCTGGCCGGCTGCGGTTTGATTTTTGCGGCATTGATTGTAAACCGCTGGGGCGTGCTCAGTTCGGCTCTTCGAGCTTCACTGAGGAAGAGGCGGAGCTAGGGGCGGGGGAAAAGCGGGGCGGGGGGAAACGGGGACGGATTTGAAATCCGTCCCCTGGTTTGGTGGCTAAGTCGGGGGCGGATTTTAAATCTGTCCCCTGTCTTGGGCCAGCCACGCGGCGCCGCGGACACCGCTGGAGTCGCCGTGTATGGCCTGGCGTATGGGTGTTTCGCACTCACCTCCTAGAACGTACTCCGGCAGGCGTATCCCCAGTTCGCTGTACAGAGCTGGCACGTTTGATAGCCCACCGCCGAGTACAATCACGTCTGGATCCAGCAGGTTGATGACGGCCGCCAGGCCGCGGGCCAGGTGGTTTATATAATCATCCAGCGATCGCGAGGCACGTGAATCGGTTTGCGCCAGTTCAACGATGGCCTTGGCATCCAGCTTTTCATCCCAAAGCAAGAAGTGCGTGAGCGCAAGGCCGGTGCCAGACAGGAAGGTTTCGTTGCAGCCAAAACGGCCACAGAAGCACGGGCGCTGGTTCAGTTCTGCTTGTGGTGTCCATGGCAGTGGGTTGTGGCCCCATTCGCCGGCGAGGCCGTTCGGGCCTGTGAGCAGTTGGCCGTTAACGGTAATGCCGGCGCCGCAGCCGGTGCCCAGAATGGCCGCGAACACCACTTTGTAGCCTTGCCCTGCGCCGTCGCTGGCTTCAGACAGGGCCAGGCAGTTGGCGTCGTTCGTCAGGCCAACCGGGCGTTGCAGCAGGCGGGTTAAATCAGCGGCCATGGGCTGGCCGTTAAGCCAGGTGGAGTTGGCGTTTTTGACCAGGCCTGTCAGGCCCGACACGGAGCCAGGAATGCCCACGCCTGCGGGCAACGCAGCTTCACCGGCCCGTAATTCCGCGGCTTCAACCAGTTCTTTGATGGTGTTCAGGGTGGTTTCGTAGTCTCCCTGAGGGCTTGCGATACGGGCGCGAAAGTGGGTTTTGTTAGCACCGTCTAACAAGATGACTTCGGTTTTTGTTCCCCCAAGATCGATGCCTACCCGCCAGCGGCTGTTCATGCGTTTATCACCCTGCTTTATCATTTACGGAATGGTCACAGGATTCTGCGCGGATCGCAAAAAATCTGATACCCTGTCGATCTTTAGTTGCGAATCGATCGTAAATAAAAGAGTGTCCCTTTTTTTAATACTGACTGCCAAGGCTTCTTTCATGAGAATTGTTATTCGTTATTTTTTCCGCACTTTGCGGCTTATTCTGACTCCATTTGTGCTGTTGAGTGAAAAAATCGGGGGCGGCAAGCCGGTACAGCGTAGCGCCCAAGAGCAACAGAAAGTAGACGAAGCCTGCCGGGACCTGGCGCTGTATCAGTTCAAAACCTGCCCGTTCTGCGTCAAAGTTCGTAAAGAAATCAAACGTCTGAATCTGAATATTGAACAGCGTGACACCCAGCATAACACCGAGCACCGCGCTGAAATTCTAGCCGGCGGTGGTGCCGTGAAGGTACCCTGTTTGCGGATTGCCAAAGCGGACGGCAGCCACCAATGGCTGTACGAATCCAACGACATCAACGCCTGGCTGAAGCAGCGCTTCGAACCGGCCTGATTCGTTAAACCGCTCTTCCCGCATGTGCTTCGTGTCACGGCGGTGGTTTAAAAACCACCGCCGACTGCTTTGTACAAATCCACAGTTGCCAGCAGATGATTCAGTCGCGTTTCGCTGCGCTGTACTCTGGCATCGAACAAGGTGCGCTGGCTGTCTAGCAGGGTGATCAGATCTTCTGCGCCCTGGCGATAACGAACTTCACTCAAGCGCAGGGTTTCTTTTGCCTGCTGTTCAATTTCCGTCAGCCGCTGTTCCTGCTCCCGATACAAATTGATACGCGCCATGGCGTCTCCCGCTTCTAAAAACGCAGTCAACAAGCTTGAGCGATAACCTTGCACCAGCGCGACCTGGCGCGATTCGGTGAGCGCTACATTGTTGCTTCGTGCGCCACCGTCGAACAAGGTTTGACTAAGAGCAAGCAAACCGTTCGCCGTTGCCAACGGACTGGAAAGGCTGAGCAAGCCATCGGAAGAGAGCCCCAGGGCGGCGCTGAGTGACACCGCCGGCAAGAGCGCGGCACGGGCCTGGGTGATGTTGGCATTGGCCGCATGCAAGCGGGCCTCGGCGGCGGCAAGGTCTGGCCTGCGGGTAATCAGCTCTGCGGGCGAGCCTGTGTCAATGCCCGGAATACGGATTTGTTGTAGCTCCCCCTTTAACTCGCCGTTATTTACCATCCAGGGCGGCTCGCCGCTGTCTACCATCCAGGGCGGCTCGCCGCCTAGCACCTGCAATGCAGCTTCACTCTGGCGCAGGCGAAACACCAGCGTGGGCAAAACATTGCGTAACACCAGCACGGCGGTGCGTTGGCGGGCCAATTCGAAGCGGTCGGCTACGCCGTTGCGGTATCGCACATCCACAATACGCAAGGTTTGCTCTGCCAATTCCAGATTTTGCCGGGCGATATTCAAGCGCTGGCGTAACTCCAGCAATTGAAACCAGTTACTGGCCACTGCGCCGGAAAGGCTAAGCTGCGCGGCGGCGAAATCAAAAGCACTGGCATCGCGGCGGAAGCTGGCGGCGTCTTCGGCTGCACCCAGCCTGCCCCACAAATCCACCTCGTAACTGATGGATGTGGATACCGATGTGTTTCCACTGCTGCGCCAGTCGCCGCTGCTTGGGCGCCGTGTTTGTTCGCCGGTGCTGCCGCTTAAACCAATGCCTGGCAGCAGGCTGGCGCCGGCGTTCTGCAGCTGTAAATCGGCCTGAACCAGATTCTCGGCCAGAATGGCCAGGTCGGGATTGGCCGCCCGCGCTTTTTCAATCAACGCCGGCAAGTTGGGATCGCCATAGGCCTGCCACCATTGCTGGTCGGTGACGGCTGGCCCGTTTAAAGCAATCGAGTTCAGTTCTGGCGCCCAAGCCAAGGCCGTCACAGGTGCGCCGTCAATAAGCACGGGAGCTGACGGGGCAATCTGAGTGGCGCAGCCTGCCAGGGTTATACAAGCCGTTAAAATGCAGATGGCGGATGTCCGTCGCCGTTCAGGCGGTTCAGGCAGGGCCAGGCGCCGTTCAGGCAGCGTCAAGCGTAAAGTTTGTTGTGAGCTATGGGGCATGAGATTACTCCGCGGCCAGGGCCTGGACAGGGTCCAGATGAGCGGCTTTGCGCGCGGGCAAATAGCCAAATAAAAGCCCGGTACCAAAGGCGCAGCTGAACGCCAGCACCATGGGGAACACGGTGACCACAACGGGTGTGTCAAGCCAGCCCACGATTTGGGTGGCCGCTATGCCAAGGATGACGCCAATAACGCCACCAACGGCAGACACCAGCCAGGCCTCGGTCAAGAATTGCTGAAGAATGTTGCGGGTGCGGGCGCCGGTGGCCATGCGGATACCAATTTCCCGGGTGCGCTCGGTCACGCTTACCAGCATGATGTTCATAACGCCGATACCACCCACCAGCAGCGAAATCGCCGCGATGGAACCTAACAGCCATGTGAGGGTGTCCTGGGTGTCTGACACGGTATCGATCAGCGACGCCATGTTGCGAATCTGGAAGTCTTCGCTGCCGTGGCGTGTGAGCAAGGTACTGTGAACCTGGTCTTGCACCGCGTTCATGTCGGCAGAATCTGCCACCGCAACGGTGATGTTACGCAGATAGTTTTGGCCGAATATGCGCAGGTTGGCGGTGGTATAAGGCACCAGCACCACGTCGTCTTGGTCCTGCCCCCAGGGGGATGCCCCGCGCTCGTCCATTACGCCAATGACCTGAAACAGAACGTTATTAACCATCAGGTAGTGGCCCAACGGGCTTTGTTCGGGAAATAGGGATTCGGCCACGGTTTTGCCCAACACCGCCACCGCGGCGTAGCGGTTTTCGTCCGCTTCGTCAAAAAAGGTACCGGCGACCACGGGCCATTGCCGTGCGGCGGGAAATTCGTAGGCCGTGCCATTCACTTCGGTTTGGTGATCGCGATTGCCGAAACGCAGGGTTTGGCCGCCGGTGACTTCCGGAACAGCTGCACGAATGCCGGGTATGTCTCGAATGGCGTGGTAGTCAGACGGCACCAATGTGGTGACGCTCCATCGCCCACCGCGCTGGTCCGGGCCACCCGGGCGCACCAGCAGTAAGTCGCTGCCCATGGCGCTGATTCTGTCCACAATGTCTTGCCGTGCGCCTTCACCGATTGCCAGCATGGTGATCACCGAGGCTACGCCAATCACAATGCCCAGCAGGGTCAAAGCGGTGCGAAACAGGTTTGTGCTGAGGGAGTGTACCGCGCTTTTTAACGCTTCAAACCAACCGGACGCGCCGCTAACGTCGGATGTTTTAGCAATGGGCTGCAGGGCCTTGGGGTTTTCTGTCGCAACGGCCTTGTGCTGAACGGCGCCGGTATCGTGGGTAATCAGCCCGTCGGCGATGGTGATCTGGCGATCTGCCGCCTGGGCGACTTTGGCGTCGTGGGTAATCAGAATAACGGTGTGGCCGCGGTCGGACAGGCTTTGCAGAAGCCGCATGACGTCTTTGCTGCTAACGCTGTCGAGGGCACCGGTTGGCTCGTCCGCCAGTATGATCTGGCCGCCGTTCATCAAGGCGCGGGCGATGGACACACGCTGCTGTTGCCCGCCCGACAGCTGAGCCGGGGTGTTGAGCAGTTTATCGCTTAGCCCGAGCTCACCAAGCAGTTCGGTGGATCGCTCCCGGCGCTGTTTTTTGCCAAGGCCGGCGTAGATGGCCGGTATTTCGACGTTGTCTAACGCACTTATGCCTGGCAGCAGATTGTAACTCTGGAATATGAAGCCGAAGGATTCGCGGCGGGCGCGGGCCAGATCGTCTCGTTTGAACCCTGACACGTCTTTGCCCTGAAACAGATAGTGCCCGGAGTTTGCCACATCCAGACAGCCTAGAATGTTCATCAGGGTGGATTTGCCAGACCCGGACGCCCCCATAACGGCGACAAATTCCCCGGCCTGAATGCTCAAGTCTATGCCTTTGAGCACGGGCACCTGCATGTCGCCTTCACCGAAGGTTCGGGTAATCTGGCGTAATTCAATCAGCGGGACTGTCACCGTGGGCGCCCGCCCATACCAGAAGATGCCGCTTCCCTTGATGGAGCTCCGCCGGTGACTACCAAATCGCCGTCCGCCAGACCGTCGCGAACCTCGGTGTAAATGCGGTTGCTGATGCCTACCTCAATTTTGCGTTCTACCAGCTCGCCGGAGGCCTGTTGCAGCCAAACCTGGCCGCCCACAACGGTCGCCGCGGGCACCCGCAGTACGTCACGTGCTTGTTCCACCACAAAAAATACCTGTGCCGTCATGCTGGGCAATAAACGCCCTGCTTCATTGGGCACGCTGAAAAACGCGTTGTACAACACCACGTTGTTGAGCACTTCGGGAGTGGGTTCGATGTAGTCAAGCTCGCCATAAATCTGCTTGCCAGGTTCGCCCAGAGTGGTGAAATACACCTTGTCGCCCGGTGCTAGCCTGCCTACGTCTGCTTCGGACACCTGGGCGCGGACTTTCATACTGGACAGATCGGCAATGCGCATCAGCACCGGTGCTTGCTGTGATGTATTCAGGGTTTGGCCCTGGCGGGCCGTAATAGATACGACGGTGCCTTTCATGGTGGAATAAATGCGGGCGTAATCCAGGTTGGCTTCTTCCGCACGCAGGGTAGATGCGGTCTGTTCCAGTTGCGCTTGCAGCATGGCTAGCTGGGCCTTGGCAGACGCCAGAGAGGCCTCGGCAATCTGCAGGTTTTCACGGGTGGTGGCGTCTTCACGAAACAGATTGGTCTGGCGCTGGAACTGGATGTCGGCAAGGCTGAGTTGGGCTCTGCGATCGGCCAGCTGGGCCTGTTGATTTTTCAGCTGGGCACGATTGGCGTCTACCCTGGCCAGATAGATGGTCGGGTCAATTTCTGCCAGCAGCTTATCTTTGCTGATTTGTTCGCCCACTCTGACGTGAATCACGTCTAGCAGCCCGGACACCTGCGCGCCCACGTCTACAAAGTCGCTGGGATCCAAAACGCCGGTGGCGCTCACCAAAACGTCTATGTCCCCCCGGCTGACGGCAGTGGTGGTTACGTCAGCAGTGTTATTACTTACGGCGTAAAAGTGGCGATACGCCCAAAAGGCGCCGCCTGCGATTACGGCGACAAGAATCAGAACAACAAGAACACGGGGAAAAGACAAACTCGGTGAATCCACAACTTCAAACCTCAATAATCGTAAGCAAGCGGCATAGCCTAACCTGATCGGCCTGAATAGCCAGACATCCGGTGAGTTTTACGCTGGTGCTGGCGTTTTGGGCAGATAAGTAGGGGACAGATTTGAAATCTGTCCCCAGTTTGGCGGCTAAGTCGGGGACGGATTTGAAATCCGTCCCCAGTTTGGTGGCTGGGTTGGGGACGGATTTGAAATCCGTCCCCGGTTTGGTGTCCCCGGTTAGGTGCTTGTCTGGCCAGCCATATCTTCTATAATCGACGGCTCACTTTTTCTATCAGGCTTGCTATGCGTACCACCGTTGATATCACCGTAGAAACTCCCGGCCTGGCCGTGGACATTCTGAGTGAGGCTTCTGGCCTGCCAAAACAGCGCATCAAAGACGCCATGGCGAAAGGCGCCTGCTGGTGGACCTTGAAAGGCAAGATTGTAAGGCTGCGCAAAGCCAAGCGCGACGTGAAAACCGGCACTCGCATGCAACTGTACTATGACGAAGCTGTTCTGGCGCGCAAGGCAGCAGAAGCTGAACTGCTGGAAGACAAAGGCCGCTACAGTGTGTGGTTCAAACCCCACGGGCTGCTGGCGCAGGGTTCGCAATGGGGCGATCACTGCAGTTTGTTGCGAGTGGCTGAAGTGCAGTTAAACCGACCCTGCTTTTTGATTCACCGCCTCGACGCCGACGCTGCAGGTTTGATGCTGATTGCCCACGATTCAAAAGCCGCTGCGGCACTGTCAAAGCTGTTTGCCGGGCGCACGATCATCAAACAGTATCTGGCAGACGTAACAGGCGTAATGGATGTGAAGGAGCAGACGATTGGCGAGGAAATTGACGGTAAAGCTGCGGTTAGCCATGTGACTACTCTTTACATCAATGCCGGCTCCATCAATGCCAGCTCCATCAATACCAGTTCTGTCATTAATAAGGCCGTGGACACCAAGGTTGTGAATACCGAGGAGGCGAATACCAAGGCCAATCGTAACGAAGCCAACACTTCCCGGATAAATGTGCGCATTGAAACCGGTCGAAAACACCAGATTCGCCGACACCTGGCGAGTATTGGCCACCCGATTGTGGCCGACAGATTGTATGGCTCCGCCGCTGGCGTGCCGTTGCAGCTGCTGGCGTATTATCTGCAATTCGACTGCCCGCTAGCCAAGTCAAAAATCACTCTGGAACTGCCGGAACGGTTAAAGCAGCTGGGTTCAGACGCTCTGTAAAAAATTCCTGGGAGAAAGCTCTCTAAGAATTGCTCACACGAGACGCATTTAAACCTTGTAGAAATCCCGATACCACTGAACAAATTGTTCAATGCCCTGCTCTAGCTGGGTTTCGGGTTTGTAGCCGACATCGTTGATCAGGCCATCTACGTTGGCGTAGGTTGCAACCACGTCACCCGGCTGCATGGGCAGCAGGTTTTTCTCGGCTTTTTTGCCGGTGCAGTGTTCGATGGTTTCAATAAACCGCGCCAGTTCCACCGGGTTGTTGCTGCCGATGTTGTAGATGCGATAAGGCCCGCGGCTGGTGCTTGGATCTGGCTGAGCGCCGCTCCACTGGGGATTGGGTTGCGCGATTTGATCCAGAGTGCGCACCACGCCCTCCACGATATCGTCGATATAGGTGAAATCGCGTTTGTGATGGCCGTGGTTGAATACGTCAATCGGCTCGCCGGCCAGAATTTTCTTGGTGAAGATAAACGGCGCCATATCGGGCCGGCCCCAAGGACCGTACACGGTAAAAAAGCGCAGCCCGGTGGTAGGCAAGTTGTACAGATGGCTGTAAGTGTGAGCCATCAGCTCATTGGCTTTTTTCGAGGCGGCGTAAAGGCTAAGCGGGTGGTCTACGTTGTCGTGCACCGAGAACGGCATGGCTTCGTTGGCACCGTAAACCGAGCTGCTGGACGCATACACCAGGTGCTGCACATCGTTGCGGCGGCAGCCTTCCAGAATGTTCATAAAGCCCACCAGGTTGGCGTCGACATAGGCCTGGGGGTTTTCAATGGAATAGCGCACCCCGGCCTGGGCCGCCAGGTGCACTACGCGCTCGGGCTTGTGCTCTTCAAAAAGCGCGGCCATAAGGTCGCGGTCGGCGATATCCTGGCGTACTTCGGTAAAGCCGGTTTTTCCCGTTAGCCTTGCCAGCCGGGCTTCTTTCAGGTTCACATCGTAGTAGTCATTCAGGTTATCGACACCGATGACTTCGTCGCCGCGATCCAGCAGGCGTTGCGCCAGATGGAAACCAATAAAACCGGCACTACCGGTGACCAGAATTTTCAACAGACTTTCTCCTTAAAACACCACGCCGGCGCTGATGAACGGGCCGTCGATTTCCACGTCGAAGCGGTCGTCACCGTCTTCGTAATCCACCGCCATCTGGCGATAGCCGGCACGCAACTGCAGTAGTGACAACTGATACTGGCCGTACACGTTAAAATCGTGCAGGGAATCACCGCTGTAGGCAATGGCATTGCCTTCGATGCCAACACTGACACCGCTGAACGGCAGATCAAAACGCGCTGCAAGATAGCCCATGGGCAAAACCGCATCGGCTGTGGTACGACTGGGTTGGCCACCCGCCTGCACATCTTGCACTAACAGATCACCGGAAAAATCTCTTACAGTCAGGCCCAGGTCCAGATTCACCCAATTATCCAGTACTTCGTAATACAGGGTTAAATCCAGCTGTTCAAGTTCCAGATCAGAGCGTACGTCTGAGCCGGCGCTAATATCATCGAAACCACCGCTCAACTGGCCGCGGGCAGTCTGGTCAATGTTGATATAAGCCACACGCACGTTAGGCAGCAAAGGAATCGGGTGTTCCAGATACAGGCTCAGCTGATTGCTGCTTTCGCCATCCAGATTAAGCTCATCGTTTACATCCACGGAGCCGCCATTGGTGGCCACGTCACCAGACAGCTCAGAATCCCAGTAGCCTACCTGGGCGCCAAGCCCCAGTATATCCGCTTGCGCCATCGGCGCTGCCAATACCGCTGAACCGGCCATAACCATCAATAATTTACGCATTGCTTGTGCTCCGTATTTAGAATCGGTATCAGTCGAACGACATACCCAGGCGGCGGCCTACTTCTTCGTAGGTTTCAATCACGTTACCAAGGCCCTGGCGAAATCGGTCTTTGTCCATTTTATTGCGAGTTTCGGCATCCCAGATACGACAGCCGTCGGGGCTGAACTCGTCGCCCAGCACAATCTGACCGTGGCTGCGGCCGAATTCCAATTTGTAATCCACCAACAGCATGCCGGCGTCCGCAAACAGGGTTTTGAGCACGTCATTTACTTTATAGGTCAGCGTTTTCATCTGTGCCAGTTCGTCGGCTTTGGCCCAGCCCAGGCTGATGGCCAGTGATTCGTTGACCATGGGGTCGTGCAGTGCGTCGTTTTTCAGGAACAGCTCAAAGGTGGGCGGATTCAACTCCAGGCCTTCTTCTACGCCAATGCGACGGCACAGGCTGCCGGCAGAGATATTGCGAATCACACATTCGACCGGAATCATGTCGAGCTTTTTCACCAGGCATTCAACGTCTGACAGCAAGCCTTCGAAGTGGGTAGGAATGCCCGCGGCTTCCAACTTTTCCATAATGAAGGCGTTGAACTTGTTGTTCACCATGCCTTTGCGGTTCAGCTGCTCTATTCTCTCGCCGTCGAAAGCCGAGGTGTCGTCGCGGAATACCAGTACAAAACGCTCGGGATCGTCAGTGGTGTGCACCGATTTGGCTTTGCCGGCGTAGAGTTCTTCACGCTTTTCCATTGGGTTCTCCAGAAACGGGCCGGCGTAAGCCAGCCCGGTTATCATCAATAAAACCAGCGGTTAATCACAAAGCCCGCGGCTGTTAACAAGGTCTTTGGTCGTTAATACAGATAGTCAAACAGGCGGTTAAGAAGCGTGGAAGATGTTTGTTCACCGCTGTAATTATTCGCGGTTTCTGCGCTGACCTGCACCGTCTGTTCGCCGCCGGTCACGTTCACCGTATGGGTGTGACGCGGGGCTTCGTTATCGCTAAACCAGCTGAACCAGCTGAACCAGCCAGATTCGCGCTCGTCAGCGCTGCGATAGTCCACCTGGAACCAGCCTTCACTGCGATTCAGGTCTATGATGGTCATATCCGATTCGTTCAGTGCGCGGCTGACTTCTGCCCAGGCGCGGCCGTAATCGAGCTGCATGTCGATGGCACTGGCCTGCTCGTTTTCAGATATCAGTTTTACCAAAGGTTTGCTGGTCATGCCAGACGCTGCGCGGGAGAAGGACTTGTTCTCTTCCCCGGCTTTCAAAAACTCGCCCATATCGGCCAGAAGGCGTTTTTGCAGCTCCAGATCAGCGGAGTCTGGCACACGGGTGGTGTCCCAGCTCAGCAGAGCCTCGGGCTGATCGGCTACCACTATGTTGCGGATCTGAATTTCCGTGGATTTACGGCGAACACCGGGTGCAATGCGTACCTGTAGCAGCACTTTGGGTTCGCTTGCGCTGGCCTCGCCCTCAAGCTGCACCAGTTCACGGGCGCGCAGGCTGAAGTTCACCAACTCGCTTTGCTGCAAGCCAAGCTGCGGGCTGTCAAACGCAACGCCCAGGCGGCGGTCAGACATATACGCGGCGACTGCCGGCCACAGGCGACCCGGCACGTCGTTAACCAACAGCCAGGCGCGACCGTCCAGCTCTTCTACCGCATAATTCTGGTTCAGAATTTCAGAGGTCATGTCCGGCGGAGTGGGAATGCCGTCAGGGAACAGTTTGCCCGCGTTGGCCAAATTAATATCACGCACGGGCATAACCTGTCGGAAGCGGGATTCGTCGGCGCTTGCGGGCAGCTCAATAGCCTTGCCTTCGGGTGCACCGACGTAATCCGCGGAACGGTCCGACACCAGGCTGCAGCCTCCCAAGCCCGCCACCAGCGCAAAGCCGGTGGCGATGGCCAGGGGTTTGCAGGCCTGAATTTTGGAGAATTGGGTTTTAAAAGGCGCTGTGCACCTTGAATAACGGGTTCTGGAGAGAACCTGCATGGACTTACTCCGGTATTGGAACGGGTTCAGCACGTTCAGAGTACGCCTGAAGCTTTCAGGGCCTCTTCCACTTCGCCATGGAATTGTTCGCTGAGTACCGTCAATGGCAAGCGCAAGCCGGCACCGATCATACCCATGCGATGCAACGCCCATTTTACCGGAATCGGATTGGCTTCCAGAAACAGTTTGCGGTTCAGGGGCATCAGCAGTTCGTTCAGGCGTTCGGCTTCTTCGCGGTTGCCCGCAACAGCCGCCGTGCACAAGTCGGCCATGGCCCGGGGGGCAACGTTGGCCGTTACCGATACGTTGCCTTTGGCGCCGGCCAGCATCAGTTCCATGGCCGTTGCGTCGTCACCCGAATAGACGTCCAGGCGGCCTTTTACCGCTTGAATTAACTCGGCGCCGCGGGGAATATTGCCGGTGGCGTCTTTAATGGCAATGATGTTGGAGATATCAGCCAGGCGAACCACGGTTTCATTCAGCATGTCGCAGGCGGTGCGGCCGGGCACGTTGTACAGCATTTGCTTCATCATCGGGACGGCTTCGGCGATGGTGCGGAAATGCTGGTACAGGCCTTCTTGGGTCGGCTTATTGTAGTAAGGCACCACTAGCAGGCAGGCGTCAGCCCCAAGCTTTTCGGCCGCGGACGTGAGCGCAATGGCTTCGCGGGTACTGTTGCCACCGGTTCCGGCAATCACCGGAATACGACCATTCACCCGTTTGATGATGTGGCCGATGGTCTTACAGTGCTCTTCCGGGTCCAGAGTTGCAGACTCGCCGGTTGTGCCCACGGCAACGATGCCATGGGTGCCATTTTCAATGTGAAAGTCCACCAGTTTGTCCAGGTGCTCCCAGTGAATGTCTCCATTTGGGTGCATGGGTGTGACCAGTGCGACAAGGCTACCCGTAATCATAAAAGCTCCGTCCGAATAAAACCGTTATGGTAATGTTGGGCACGAACTGACACAAGGGAATTAAAGGAGATGTTATGCCATCCGTAGAACTGAACAAAACCATACCTGACTTTGAAGCGACTGCTACCGGCGACCAGACGGTTCGCCTGGCCGATTTACGCGGCCGCAATGTGGTGATCTATTTTTACCCGAAAGACGACACACCCGGCTGTACCACCGAGAGCCAAGACTTCCGCGACAACATGCAAACCTTCACCGAACATGACACAGAGATTTTTGGCGTGTCCCGCGATGGCCTGAAATCCCACGATAATTTCCGTGGCAAGTTCGAACTGCCGTTTCACCTGATTTCCGACAAAGACGAAACGCTCTGCGCTTTGTTCGACGTGATCAAGCTGAAAAAACTCTACGGTAAAGAATACATGGGTATTGACCGCAGTACCTTCCTGATTGACGCCAAGGGCGTACTTCGCCAGGAATGGCGCGGCGTAAAAGTGCCGGGCCATATTGACGAGGTGCTCGCGGCAGTCAAAGCACTATAGTCGTTATCTGCCTTTAGCGGTTGACCGGTGCCGGGGGTAACTCCCGCACCGGCCACGCAGCCACCACCGCCTTTACCATGGTGGCCAGAGGGATGGCAAAAAACACACCCCATAGCCCCCATATACCGCCGAAGAACAGCACCGCGACAATAATGGCCACCGGGTGCAGGTTGTTTACTTCAGAAAACAGCACCGGCACCAGCACGTTGCCGTCCAAAGCCTGAATGACGCCGTACGCCACCATTATCCAGATAAACTGGCTGCCCCAGCCAAAGGCAAACAGGGCGATAATAGCCACTGGAACCGTGACGACTGCGGCGCCGATATAAGGAATCACCACGCTCAGACCCACCAGCAGCGACAGCAAGGCGGCATAGGGCAGACCTAGAATTTTGAACGTTATATACGTGGTGGTTCCAATAATCAGAATCTCCAAAGCTTTGCCACGCACGTAGTTGGCGCATTGGCGATTCACTTCATGCCAGATTTTGCGCATGGTTGCGCGCTGCGGCGGCAACATACGGGCGATTGAGCCCAACAGAACATCGCGGTCTTTCAAGAAGAAAAACACCAGTATGGGCACCAGCACGGCGTATATCAGCAGCGCCAACAGATCCGGAATACTGGACAGTGATGCCGACACCAGCCACTGGGTAGCTTGCCCTACTTCGGTCGACACCTGTTGGTAAATAGTAGCGACTGCGTCCAGCGACACCAGCTGCGGGTAGCGCTCGGGCAAGAGTTCCAGATACAACTGTAATTCGCCGATAATGCGCGGTGTTTCCCGGGCCAGATTGGTCAGCTGAGCCCACACCAGTGGCAGAAGGCCAAAAATGGCGCCGGCCAGAATGCCGAGAAACAGTAAAAACACAACCAGGATGGCCAGCGGTTCTGGCACTTTCCAGGACACCATCTTGGTAACCAGGCCTTGTAGAATAAAAGCAACGATTAAAGAAGCGATGGCCGGGGCCAGCATGGCGCCAAACCAGATGACGAACATGGTGCCGATAATCAGCATCAACCCGAGGATGACAGCTTCTTCATCTGAAAAGTATTTGTGGGCGAATCCGCGTAATATTCTAACCATTAATGGCTCCGCCGCACTGAATCGCCGCAGCGGATAACAAAACGGTACTGACTGCCGTCAACGGTGGATTCAACCACCTGATGGGCAGATATGGCGATGAATGCCGGAATATCTCTGGCAGAGCCAGGATCTGTAGCAACCACTTCCAGCTGTTCGCCGGGGGCCATGGTGTTCAGTTCGAGTTTGGTTTTCAACAAAGGCATCGGGCATTGCAGGCCCGAAGCATCCAGAGTTCGATCAGCCATGTTAAACGTTAACCCGTAACAGCGTTTGATTAATGAGCCGGCATTATGCCGCCAGTGTTATTGTATTGCATCACAATCATTGGTTATGTGACGCTCAGGATATTCCGACACAGGACAGACCCAGAACATGAACAGCCTGAATGGCCACCTTCGCTTCAATATCCTGCTGTGCGCGCTGCTGGCGCTGACATTAATGACTATGGGTGTCAGTACAGGCGCCGCTGCTCAGAGTCAGGGTAGCACGCTACCCACCATCGGCGGCACCGGTGGCGGCCTGATTGCCGGCCAGCAGGAAGCTGATATCGGGCGCCAGGTGCTGGTGTCGCTGCGGCGTTCCGCTCCGCAGATCACCGACCCTCTGGTGTATGACTACCTGGGCGCCATTCTTTACCGCTTGGTGCCATCGGCGCCTTTGCAGAACCGTGACCTCACACTGGCGCTGATTGATGACCCTGCCCTCAATGCTTTTGCGGTGCCCGGCGGCATTGTAGGGGTAAACGGCGGTCTGTTTCTGTTTGCCCGCACCGAGCAGCAGTTTGCATCGGTGCTGGCCCACGAGCTGGCCCACCTTAGCCAACGCCATTTTGCCCGCCGCCTGGAACAGCAGCAAACCAGCACCCCGCTGACCATCGCCGGCCTGATTGCCGGTATTGTGCTAACAGCCGTTACCCAGTCTGACATTGGCATTGCCGCTATTGCCGGTACTCAGGCCCTGGCGATTCAGAATATGCTGGAATACAGCCGCGCAAATGAGCAGGAAGCGGACCGCGTAGGATTGGATATTCTTGCCAACGCCGGGCTAGACCCGCGGGGCATGCCGGAAATGTTTGAAATTATGATGCGGAAGAGCCGCTGGCAAGGCAACAGCGTGCCCGAGTACTTGTCTACCCACCCACTATCCCAGAGCCGGGTTGCAGACACCCAGAACCGCGCCGCGCAATACCCGTTGACGCGCATCGAAGACAGCCCGGAATACCATCTGATACGGGCCCGCCTGCAGGTGCATTATGCGGCTTCTGCGGGTGCTGCCATCGATAGTTTTCGGGCGGCGCTTAATGAATTAAAAAATACCGGCACCGGCTCTAGCAACGATACCAGCAATACCGCCATTCGTTATGGGCTGGCAGTGGCTTATATAGAAGACCGCCAATACGCCGAAGCTGAGACCCTGCTTAACCAGCTGTTGGTGGCCAACCCTGGGCGCATTACGTTTCAGGTGACTCTGGCGCAAAGTTTAATTGCCGACAAACGTCTGACTGAAGCTCGGGCGCTGCTGGTGCGGGCGCTGGCTCGCAACCCGGGCAACTACCCGATTACCCACACGCTGGCGCAGCTGGAACTGGCCTCGGACAACGGCGCAGCGGCGGCGGAACTGCTGTCACAGCTGGCTCGCAACAAACCGCAACAGGAACACTTGTGGTTCCAGCTGGCGGAAGCCGAAGGCATGGCGCGCAATATTGTGGGAGTGCACAGGGCAAGAGCGGAATACGATGCGTTGATGGGCGACCTGGAATCGGCCCAGCGCCAATTACGCCAGGCCCAGGAAAAACTGACGGCCGGGTCGCCCATGCGCCAGATTGTAACCGAGCGCTTGAGCGCCATTACCGCCGAGCTTAACGTTCGGCGCAATGGTTAAACGTTTCAGGCGTTGCCAGCCGCCTTCAGATTCATATTGGCGGTGAAATCCAGCATGCGCTGTAAAGGCCGCAGAGCGTCTTCACGTAGGGCTTCATCTACCAGCACTTCCTGATTGCTGGCCTGGCCCTTTGGTGCTTCCAGCACTGCCAGCAGGTTTTCCAGCCCATTCATAGCCATCCACGGACACTGAGCGCAGCTGCGGCAGGTCGCACCGTTACCGGCGGTGGGCGCTTCAATCAGGGTTT
This sequence comes from Marinobacter sp. LV10MA510-1, assembly GCF_002563885.1. Taxonomy (GTDB): domain Bacteria; phylum Pseudomonadota; class Gammaproteobacteria; order Pseudomonadales; family Oleiphilaceae; genus Marinobacter. Next base: position 1,397,236 of record NZ_PDJA01000001.1, read on the forward strand.
TGTTGGGTGCCAATTGCTGCATTTTATAAAAAATGCCGTTGTCGGTCGCCACAATAAAGCGTTCGTTCGGCAGGGTTTTTACGGCGTTGATCAGCTGTGAGGTAGACCCTACAACGTCGGCCAGTTCCACCACCGCATCCGGCGATTCCGGGTGCACCAATACGGCGGCGTCCGGGTAAATCGCTTTCAGATCTTCCAGGCCACGGTGCTTGAACTCTTCGTGCACAATGCAGGAGCCGTTCCACAGCAGCATGTCGGCGCCGGTGGTTTTCTGCACCCAGTGGCCCAGGTGTTTGTCTGGCGCCCACAGGATTTTTTCACCGCGGGCGTCCAGCGATTCCACAATGGCTTGGGCGCAGCTTGAGGTGACCACCCAATCGGCGCGGGCTTTAACCGCCGCCGAGGTGTTGGCGTACACCACCACAGTGCGGTCTGGATGTTCATCGCAGAAAGCTGAAAATTCATCCACCGGGCAACCTACGTCCAGTGAGCAGGTGGCTTCGAGCGTGGGCATCAGAACGGTTTTTTCTGGATTCAGAATCTTGGCGGTTTCGCCCATAAAGCGAACGCCGGCCACCACTACGGTAGACGCGGGATGCTGATTGCCAAAACGGGCCATTTCCAGGGAGTCGGCGACACAGCCACCACTTTCTTCAGCCAGGCGCTGAATGTCTGGGTCGACGTAATAGTGCGCCACCAGAACAGCGTTTTTTTCCTTCAGAGAAGCCTTGATGCGAGCTTCAAGCCGCGCCTTTTCTTCAGCGCTAAGGGGCTTCGGCTCCGCGGCGTGGGCCAGGTATTCCTGAACAAGGATACGGTCTTCGGCTTTAGTCATTTACAGCTTCTCTCAATTGCTTTCTGGCAGTGACTTTGTACGCACGAGTATACCATTTCAGACTCTAGTGTTCTGTCTGGCAAGAGGGTAAAAAGCGACCAAGAACAGGAGGGAACGCAGGGAATGGTGGGTCAAAGGTAAAAAAAGATAAAAAAAAGGTCTGCTTTTCAGCAGACCTTGAGTAATGGTGGGTCGTGATGGATTCGAACCATCGACCAATTGGTTAAAAGCCAACTGCTCTACCAACTGAGCTAACGACCCTAAATTGCTCACTGAATAACAAACAGCCTGTTGGTCGGCGTGCTTGCGCGTTGAAACTGCTTTAAACCACCGCAGCACTGCAACACTTCAGTGCTTACCGCCGGAGCTCTGTGCTAACACTTTGTGCCACCACACTGTGTTAACAAGACCCTGACGGGTGTTTGGTGGGTCGTGATGGATTCGAACCATCGACCAATTGGTTAAAAGCCAACTGCTCTACCAACTGAGCTAACGACCCCGAGCGAGGCGCACATATTAATGATTTTTCAGGCGTGATCAACCCTTTGCGCCCGTTTTTTTCATTTTTTCCAAACGCCGGCCTTCAACTGCCGCTACTTTGGCCGTCAAGATAGCTCTGAGCCAGCTTCGCCGCGCTGCTGTCCGGGTAGTTTTTTACCACGGTTTGCATTCGCCGGCCAGCCTCTTCCTTTTCGCCCAGCCGGTCCAGAGTAATCCCCAGTTTATAGGTTGAATCCGCTGCCTTGCGGTGGTCGGCAAAACGCGTAGCGACAATGCTGAAGGCCTGCTTGGCCTGCTCAAGCTGAGGTTTCACCAGATAGACTTCACCGAGCCAGTAATAGGCATTCACGGTTAGGTCACCTTCGGGATAGGTGTCCAGAAACTCATAAATCTGGGTGATCGCCTGGTCGTATTTTTTCTGGTTACGAATCAGGTCAACAATACTGTTGTAGGCTTTGCTTTCTTCAGCGGAAGGCTGACGATAGTCTTTTGCTTGCACGGCGGCAGGTGCAGGCGTTGCGGGTGCGGCACTGGCGGCCGCCTGAGCCTGCTGCTGCGCCGCAGTAAGCTTCAGAATACGCTGATCCAGATCAATGTAGCGATCGCGGCTCTGCTGCTCCAGGCGTTCTAGCAGATGGCGTTGCTCTTCTACCTCACCCTGCAGGCGCCGTAAATCGCCCTGCAACTGCTGCAGCATGTAAAACAGCTCTGCGCTCGCTTGATTATTGCCGGCCTGGCGGCTGGCCTCAGACGCATTATTCTGGAATGCCGGTGTCGACGACTGTGCCAGCACCGCTCCTGCCTGCGTTACCGCAAACAGGAGGGTGGCAGCCGCCATGAGCTTTATAGTCATGGGCGTACCTGATGAAGGCTAAAAGTTCCTCGTCGTGTTAACAGCGAGTGTTAACAACGAGGTTTAACGGAAAAGCAGCTCTACCCGACGGTTCTGGGAACGGGCGCTGTCGCTCATGCCCTGTACCGCTGGCTTTTCTTCACCATAGCTGATGGTTTCAAGCTGGCCACGTGAAGCGCCATTTACGATCAAGAAGCGCTGCACTGCGTTAGCACGGCGCTCGCCCAGGGCCAGGTTGTATTCTTTGGTGCCACGATCGTCCGCATGGCCTTCCAGGCGGGCGTTCATTGACGGGTTAGCAGACAGGTAGCGCGCATGGGAAACCAGTGCGTCACGGGATTCTGAGTTGATTTCAGCGGTGTCGAAATCAAAGTAAAACACGGTAACGTCGCGCAGCGCCATCTGTTGCGACTGCTGCTGTTCAGCCATGCGCTCTTCTTCGCTCAGCTGTGAAGACGATACACCGTCACGGCTGCCGTCGCTGAACACGGTGGAGCCACCCTGCTGGTCTACTGCTGACACATCGGAACCGTAATCGGCGTCTTCCATCGGGTCGCCGGTAGAGCTACAACCGGCAATCAGGCCAACCGAGAACAGCATGGCAATAGCTTTGGACTGAACTGAAAACATCATGAGCATTTCCTCGTCGTCAATGGACTAAAATATAGTCATCAATAGGTTAAAGACTTGTCGTTAATGGGTTAAAACACGGTCATTAATCATTCAAAAACTGCGTTTACTTCCTAACTCACCGGTCGGCCTTTTTTGGCCAGCCAGTTACCGAGTCAGCGGGCCCCACGCCGGCTCACGGACATCGCCTTCGGTAGCAGGCAAGCTATAAGCTGCACCGCCATCCGCCGAGATAACCGTCAGCACGCTGGCACCACCCTGACGGGTAGCGTAGATCAGCATGCGTCCGTTGGGGGAGACACTGGGTGATTCATCGGATTCGGTGCGGGTAAGCACTGTCTCTTCCCCGCTTTCAAGGTTGGTGCGCGCAATATGAAACCCGCTACTGCGCTGGTGCACGTAATACACAAACTCGCCCTTATGGTCAGGCCTGGGGCGCGCGTTGTAGCGGCTACCGAAGGTCATCCTGCGCGGCTCGCCCTTACCTTTCTGGCGGTAGATCTGCGGGCCACCAGAGCGGTCAGAGGTAAAGAAAATTTCGTCTCCGCCGGCACCGTAGCTGGCTTCGGTTTCGATAGCCCAATGGTCGGTGAGCTTGGTCAGATCACGGCTGGCCAGATCCATCCGGTAAATGTCAGCATTGCCGCCTTTAGACAATGTCATCAATAAGGATTTACCGTCAGGAGACCAGGCCGGGGCCGAGTTCAAGCCACGAAAGTCGGCGATTTTTGTGCGTTTTCCACTGGCCAGTTCGTGCACGTAAATCGCCGGCTTGCCGGTTTCAAACGACACATACGCCAGACTACCACCATCCGGCGACCAGGCCGGCGACAAAATCGGTTCAGGGCTTTCAAGGCGCACTCGCGAACGTTTGCCATCAATGTCGCTGACCTGCAGGCGATAGCGAACTTTATCGCCAACGTTTTCCCGGGTTATGTACGCCAGTTGCGTTGAAAAAGCACCTGGCTCGCCGGTAATGGCTTCATAAACCCGGTCACTGACGTGATGGGCCAGGGTGCGCAGGTCGCCCAAAGGCGCTCCCGCGCTCTCGCCCAAAATGCGCTCCTCGCGGTTCACATCAAACAACTCATAGCGGGCCTCAAGACGATCACCCTGACGGGTCAACTGGCCGACCAGTACATAACGCTGGCCCAGCAGTCGCCAGTCGCGGAAGTGCACTTCGGAACGCTGCGACGGCAGGCTGAGCATTTTTTCCGCTGATAGAGTGCGAAACTCGCTGCTCATGGTCAGATCCGACTGCACAATGTCGGCCAGGGTATCGCCCGGCGGGATAGCGCCACTTTCGGCAAACGGCACCACGGCGATGGGCAGCGCCGAACCAGCACCTTCGGTGATGCGGATCAGCAGCTCGGCGCGCAGCGGCAAGCTGGTCGCCAGCAGCAAAACCAGTGTCAGCGCCGCGCGAACGGTGCGATTTTTCAGGGCTGTTAACGACGTCATGTTCAGAGCCTGTGTCATAGTGTTACTCGTATTCTAGCGCAACCGACTGGGGTTGAACTCGATGGTAAACTGGCGAAAATAGCTGTCAAACGTGTCCCGGTCGGGAGGCACAGAGTAGCGGCTCAATGAACGCACCGCACTCAGTGCCGAATTATCAAACGCCGTATTACCGCTACCACGCACCAGCGTTACGTTCACCAACTCACCGGTTGGCAGCAGGGAAATCTGTAATCGTGCTGTCATCTGTTCGGTGGCTGACGACGGCGGATACCAGGCCCGGCTCAAGCTTTCGCGAATCAAAGCCTGGTACTTTTCTGCATCGGTCAGCATTTGCGCTTCACGCGCTCTGGCTGCCGCAGCTTGTTGTGATTGTCGCGCCTGATCGGCTTCTGCGTCTGTCGCCTGTTGCGCCAGCGCTTTCAAATTCTGCTCACGCAGCCTGCGCTCTGCCTCCTGGCGTTTACGCTCGGCTTCCAAGCGTTCCTGCTCGGCCTTCTCCTTCGCTTGCTGTTCGCGCTTCTGGCGTTCTGCTTCTGCCTTTTTGCGCTGTTCTTCCAGCTGCTTCTGCTCTTCGACTTTGCGCTCTGCTTCCTGGCGCTGGCGCTCGGCCTGCTGTTCCGCTTTTTGCCTGGCCTGCTCTTTAGCTTCAGCGTCGGCTTTTAGTTTTGCAGCCTCTGTGACCTGCGCCTGCTTTTGTTTTTCAGCCTGTGCGCGGGCTTTTTCCTGGGTCTGTTCCTCGCGCTTCTGTTCCGCCTGCTGTTGCACGCGGGCGTCCGCTTCCTGTTTTTTCTTTTGTTCTTCGGCTTTGCGTTGCTGTTCCGCCTTACGCTGCTGCTCAAGCAATTTGCGATCTTCTACCAGGCGCTGTTCGGCTTCGTCAGGCTGGTCCACCTCGGTTACTGCCGGCGCCGGCCGCGGTTCAGGGCTTATCAGCCTGGCAGAAATGCTGCGCGGTGGTGGTTCGTAGTTAGAGCTGCTCCAGCTCCAACCGCTAATGGCTATCACCAAAATCAATAGGTGCAAGCCAACGGAAACCGCCACGGGCGATTTCCAGGCTGGCGTTCCAGCATTGTTCTGCTCGCGCTCCCGTCCACTCACCGTAAACCCGCCTGCACTGCTGTCATGGCTTGTCCAGGGGCGCTTCGGTAATCAGCCCGATATTGGCCGCGCCAGCCGACTGCAGCGCCGACATCAAGCGAACCACCGTGCCATAACGTACCTGTTCATCGCCGCGCACCAATACTTCGCTGTTGCTGCGCTGAGACAGAATCTTGGCGACTTCTGACTGCAACTCTTCCAGCGCCATCGGGTCACTGCCGCGATCACCCACTTCCACGTAATAGGCGCCATTGCTGTCTACCGACACGATGATCGCTTCTACGTTTTTCTCGGCCTGGATCGGGTCGGAACTGGTTTGCGGCAAGTCTACCTTCACGCCTTGGGTCAGCATGGGCGCGGTTACCATAAAGATGATCAACAGCACCAACATCACGTCGATGTAGGGCACCACGTTGATTTCAGACATTGGTTTGCGCCGGCTTTCCGGCATCATCCCCATACCTTTCATAAGGTTACACCCTTGCCTTCAGCGAATGGAGATTCACGATGCTGCTCGGTCGCCGCTGTGAACTCGGCGGTGCAATATGCTGGAGAACTCTTCAGCAAAGGTTTCATAGTTTTTCAGCAGAGCGTCGGAGCGCGCGGCAAAGCGGTTATAGGCGATAACCGCTGGAATGGCGGCGAACAAGCCCATGGCGGTGGCGATCAAGGCCTCGGAAATACCGGGCGCCACTGTGGCCAAGGTTGCCTGCTGCACCTGTGCCAGCCCGCGAAAGGAGTTCATAATGCCCCATACGGTTCCAAACAGGCCGATGTAAGGACTGGTAGAACCTACCGTAGCCAGAAATGGCAAGCTGGCTTCCAGCCGTTCCTGCTCACGGGAAAAGGCCACTCGCATGGCGCGCTGGGCGCCGTCCATTACCGCGTCAGCGTCATGGCTTTGCTGGCGCAGGCGGGAGAACTCGCGGAAGCCAGCGCGAAAAATGGATTCCATCCCGGAAAAGGGCGTGGGTTCGGCGGCCACTTCACGGTAAAGCTGGCCCAGGTCCATGCCTGACCAGAACCGCTCTTCAAACGCCAGCCGTGACTGTTGGGCTTTGCGAAATACCTGAAAGCGTTGCAGGATCAGCGCCCAGGACGCGACCGACGCCAACAGTAATAACAGCATCACCAACTGCACCAGCACACCGGCGTTGGAAATCAGATACCAGACCGACATTTCAGATTCCACCTTCTACTCCCGGTTATTTTGATGATTCTTCAGAGAATTCTTTAATCCATTTTTTGGACAGTATTTCAAACAACGTATTAAACAAATCTTCAAACGTTTCTAAAGCGGCTGTGCGCTCTGCGGCTACTTGCTCTGCTGTACCTGCTGCTCAAGCAGGCTGGTCATATTAGCGGGTAAACGCTGGGGTCGGCCAGTATCCATGGTGACACAAGCGACCGTAACGCTGGCCTCGCACAACAGCTTCTGATCGCACTGGCGCACGACTTGTTCGCGAAACTTCATCCATACCCTACCAAAAGCAATTGGTACAGCGCGAACTTCCAGCATGTCATCAAGCTTTGCCGGCGCGCGGAAATACAGCTCCATACGCTGAACCACATAACTGACGTTGTCGGCTAGCCCGGCACGTAGGCCAATACCGTGGCTGCGAAGCCATTCGGTACGGGCACGCTCCATGTAGTTCAGATAGTTGGCGTGAAAAACAATGCCGCCGGCGTCGGTGTCTTCAATGTAAACCCGTACCGGTAAAACAAAACTGTTGCTGATGAGCTCAGTCATCAGCGGGCGCTCCATTTGCCGCAGGCGGCGTGCTTTCTCCGTTTGCTGCTCCACGGGCTACGCCAAAATGCTGGTAGGCGTGGTTGGTGACCATGCGCCCGCGAGGGGTGCGCAGCATAAAACCCTGCTGAATCAAAAACGGTTCCAGCACGTCTTCAATGGTGCCGCGCTCTTCGCTGATGGCAGCGGCCAGGCTTTCGACGCCCACCGGGCCACCGTCAAACTTTTCAATCATCGCCAGTAACAGACGCCGGTCCATGTGGTCAAAACCCTGATCGTCCACTTTCAGCATGTTCAGCGCCAGGTCAGCTATGTCGGCGGTAATACGGCCATCTGCGCGCACTTCGGCGTAGTCGCGAACCCTGCGCAACAGGCGGTTGGCGATACGCGGTGTGCCGCGGGAACGGCGCGCCATTTCAAACGCACCAGCCTCGTCAATATGCACCGACGACAGCCGCGCCGACCGCAGAATAATACGGGTCAGGTCGGCGTTGTTGTAAAACTCCAGACGCTGGACAATGCCAAAACGATCCCGCAAGGGCGACGTCAGCAGGCCTGCTCGGGTGGTGGCGCCTATTAGGGTAAATGGCGGCAAATCGAGCTTGATCGAGCGCGCAGCCGGGCCTTCGCCAATCATAATGTCCAGCTGATAATCTTCCATCGCCGGATATAGAATTTCTTCAATCGCTGCGCTCAAACGATGGATTTCATCGATAAACAGCACGTCGCCGGCTTCAAGGTTGGTCAGCATGGCCGCCAGATCACCGGCTTTTTCCAATACCGGGCCAGAGGTGGTTTTAATCGCCACGCCCATTTCATTGGCTATAATATTGGCCAGAGTGGTTTTACCCAGCCCGGGCGGGCCAAATATCAGTACGTGATCCAGCGCTTCTTGACGGTTGCGGGCCGCAGTAATGAAAATATCCATCTGCTCGCGTACCGACGGCTGACCTACGTAGTCCGCCAGCAATGTAGGGCGAATAGCGCGGTCCTGAACGTCTTCGTAGTCGGCAGGCTTTGCCGAAATCAGGCGATCAGATTCGATCATTGTGTAAGCGGCTCTTTTATCAGGACTGTTTAAACGCGTGGCAATTGTACAAAGGCTGTGCAGGCTGTCACGTTACGCTGACGCAAGGTTCGGCGCCAGCCCCGCGCGCATTAAAGCCGCGTCATACCGTGGGTATCATGTTGCGCAGCGCCATGCGAATCAGCTGTTCGTTGGTCATGCCGTCTTTGGCAATACGGCTGATGGCCTTGGCGGCTTCCTGGGGTTTGTAACCCAGCGCTATCAAGGCCGCTTCGGCTTCTTCGCGGGGGTCGTTCGCCGCCGGCATGGCGTTAGCGGGCAGCGTTGCACCAGAAGCGGATGCTGCCGTCAGTTCAAATTGCCCTTCCAGCTGACCTATCCTGTCTGTCATCTCGACCAGCAGGCGTTCGGCGGTTTTTTTGCCCACACCGGGCAGTTTTACCAGGGCGCTGGTGTCTCGCGCCTGCACGCTGCGAATAAACTGGCCGGCGTTCAACCCGGACAGAATGCCCACGGCCAGTTTGGGACCCACACCATTCACTTTTATCAGCAGGCGAAACAGGTCGCGATCCAGTCTGGAGGAAAAACCAAACAGGCTTTGAGCGTCTTCGCGAACGACAAAATGAGTGTGTAATGTGAGTTCCTGCCCCGGATCGGGCAAGTTAAGGAAGGTAGAAAGGGGGATATCAATCTCATAACCCAGCCCCTGGCATTCAACCATCGCTTGGGCCGGCTTTTTTTCCAGCAAAATGCCGCGGATACGACCAATCACATCAAGGCTCCTGGCACGGGTGCCGGTTGGATGTCGGTTATTGCTGCCGCATTCGCCCGCTGCGGGCCTTGCCGCCCTGCCCGGCTACGCGCAACAGGCTCTGATTCATGTGAGCGTGGCAAAGCGCTATGGCGAGGGCATCGGCGGCATCCTCCTGAGGCTTGCGCGACAGGCTTAAAAGCACCTGCACCATATGCTGCACCTGGGCTTTTTCGGCGCCGCCGGAACCCACCACCGCCTGCTTTACCTGACGCGCCGAGTATTCGTGCACTTCCAGACCGCTAGTGGCTGCGGCTACGATGGCCGCACCGCGGGCCTGCCCCAGCTTCAGGGCAGAATCCGGGTTGCGAGCCATAAACACCTGCTCTATGGCAAATTCCTCGGGACGAAATTCCGCAATCAGCGTGACCAGGCTTTGAAAAATCACTCGTAGCCGCTCCGCCATGGGTTTTTCACCCACGCGGATGCAGCCGCTGTCGATGTATTCAGTATGCCTGCCCTCGACGCGGATAATACCATAGCCGGTAATGCGCGAGCCGGGATCAACGCCGAGGATTATGGGCACGGATCAGGCGTTACCGTCGACGTTGCTGTTGTCGACGATACGATCAGTACCAGCAATATTGCCTTCGACAGCCTTCGCCGATTTACGCAGGCGAATGTGCAGCTCGCGCAGTTGCTTTTCGTCGACCGCGCCTGGCGCCTGGGTCATCAGGCAGGTGGCGCTCTGGGTTTTCGGGAACGCAATCACGTCGCGGATGGAGCTGGAGCCTGTCATCAGCATCACCAGACGGTCAAGGCCAAAGGCCAGGCCACCATGGGGCGGGCAACCAAACTTCAGTGCGTCCAGCAGGAAGCCGAACTTGGCGCGGGATTCTTCTTCGCTGATACCCAGAATGCGGAACACTTCCTGCTGCATCTGCTGGCTGTGAATACGAATGGAACCGCCACCCAATTCAGTACCGTTCAGCACCATGTCGTAAGCGCGGGACAGCGCGGTGGCCGGGTTGGCCGCCAGCTCTTCCGGCGAACACGAGGGCGCGGTGAACGGATGGTGGATAGCGGTCAGACCGCCATCAGGCAATTCTTCGAACATGGGGAAGTCCACGACCCACAGCGGCGCCCACTGACAGGTCAGCAGATTCAGATCGTGGCCGACTTTGATGCGCAACGCGCCCAGGGCTTCATTCACCACGTTGGTTTTATCGGCACCAAAGAACACAATATCGCCGTCCTGGCCGCCGACACGCTCGATAATCGACAGCGCAACGTCAGCGCCCAGGAACTTGACGATGGGCGATTGCAGCCCTTCAGCACCTTTGGCCAGCTCGTTGATTTTGATGTACGCCAGGCCGCGGGCACCGTAAATGCCCACGTACTTGGTGTATTCGTCAATCTGCTTGCGGCTGAGTGAGCCACCGTTGGGCACACGCAGTGCAGCAACACGGCCTTTGTCATCGTTGGCTGGGCCGGCGAACACTTTGAAATCTACCTTGGCGACCAGGTCGTCTACGCTTTGCAGTTCCAGCGGGATACGCAGATCCGGTTTGTCGCTGCCATAGCGGTCCATAGCTTCAGAATGTGGCATGCGCGGGAAGTCTGGCAATTCTACCTGCATGACGTCTTTGAACAGGGCGCGAATCATGCCTTCGTTCAGGTTCATCAGGTCTTCTTCATTCACAAACGACGCTTCTACGTCTATCTGGGTGAATTCCGGCTGGCGATCGGCGCGCAGGTCTTCATCGCGGAAGCATTTGGCGATCTGGTAGTAACGGTCGAGGCCGGACACCATCAGCATCTGCTTGAACAGCTGCGGCGACTGCGGCAGCGCGAAGAAGGAACCTTCGTGGGTGCGGCTGGGCACCAGGTAGTCACGGGCGCCTTCCGGGGTCGCACGGGTCAGGATGGGGGTTTCCACATCCATAAAGCCGTTGCTGTCTAAATAATTGCGGATATAGCTGGTAACCCGCGAGCGGAAGCGCAGGCGATTCAGCATTTCCGGGCGGCGCAGGTCTATAAAGCGGTAGCGCAGGCGCACGTCTTCGCCCACATCAACGTGTTCGTCCAGAGGGAACGGCGGTGTAGCCGCGGCGTTCAGAATGGTCACTTCTTTGCCCAGCAGTTCAACCTGGCCGGTGGCCATGTTGCTGTTTTCGGTGCCGGCGGGACGACGACGCACACGGCCAGTAATTTTCACCACGTATTCGCTGCGAACTTTTTCCGCCAGGGCAAAGCTTTCGGGGACGTCTGGGTCTACCACTACCTGCGAGATTCCGTCCCGATCGCGCAGATCCAGGAAGATAACCCCACCGTGGTCACGGCGGCGATGTACCCATCCGCAGAGTGTAACTTCCTGATCGATGTGAGATTCGTTGATCTCACCGCAATAATGACTGCGCATACCGGTTCCCGTTATAGAAGGTGTCTGAGGTTTGAATGCTGAAATATTTTCACGGTGTTCATACCGTAACGTCGGGAAAGCGAGCGAGCGCCCGCCGTTAAGTTGTTTCTGGCTCGCAAAATTTAGCGCGAACGATACTTTAAAAGTGCAACATTATAAACAGAATGGTGGTGAAAATCAGGCCTGTTTGAAGGCCGGCGTTATTGTTGCCTTGCCGCTAAGTGACGCAGCCTTGGTAGGTGACTAGAATATGCGTTATCAACCGTTTTTGGAGTCGTTATTTTGTCGTCCCGCGCTGAGCAGAAAAGCCGTACCCGCCGCGCCCTGATGGATGCTGCCCTAGCCCAGTTAAGCGCCGACCGTAGTTTTGGCAGCCTTAGCCTGCGTGAAGTGACGCGCCAGGCTGGACTTGCACCTACGTCGTTCTATCGCCATTTCACAGATCTGGACGAACTGGGCATGACTCTGGTGGACGAAGGTGGCGTGGCATTGCGCCAGCTAATGCGTCAGGCACGCCGGCGCATTGTTCGCAACGGCGATGATGGCAGTGCTATTGCAACCTCTATCGATACCTTTATGGAATATTTGCAGGGCAACGCCAACCTGTTCCGCTTGATGCTGCGGGAACGCACCGGGCTGTCAGAACATTTTCGGACGGCGATTAAAGCCGAGATTGATCATGTGGCAACGGAACTGGCGGTAGACTTGCGCCGCTTTGCCGCCGCAGAAGGCCGCCGTCTGGCGGAGCCAAAGTTGGTGGCCGAGGCTATGGTGGCGCTGGTTTTCAGCCAGGGAGCGGAAGCGCTGGATGCCAGTGCAGAAATTCAGGAACAGCTGAAAGTTAAACTGAAGATTGAGCTGCGAATGGTGTTGCTAGGTGCCCAGGAGATGGGCACCAAAGGCTACGACAAGGTTTAATTCAGCCTCGCCAAAACCGACTCTAGCAGCTCGCGTACGCGGGCGAGTTCCGCCTCACCATAGGCCACTGGAGGCTGCGTGCCCCACACCGGGCCAGGCCAGGCCGGGTCGTCTTGGTAACGCACGATATGGTGCAAATGAAGCTGCGGCACCATGTTGCCCAGTGCAGCGATGTTCATTTTATCGCCGTCGAACAGTTCCATCATGGCGCGACTGAGCTCTGACGACTCCCACAACAAACGCTGCTGATCAGCTTCTTCAAGCTGATAAATCTCACGAGTGCTTTCGCGCATAGGCACCAGTATCACCCAGGGCCAGGTGCTGTCGTTCATCAAGCGCAGCTCGCACAAACGGCTTTGGCCTAAGCTGTGAGTGTCAGCTTCCAGGCGCTGGTGGAGGCTAAAGCCGTTAATGTTTGCCATGCCGCTTCCTGTTATTCGCTGTGGAACTGGTTGCGGCCGCGGCCAATGGCGTAATACACCAGGCCGTGGCGCTCCAGCATTTCCGGCTCGTAAAGGTTGCGGCCGTCAAATACAACGGGATGCTTGATGTTTTCGGCAATGGCCTTGAAATCTGGCGAGCGGAATTCTTTCCATTCGGTACAGATCGCCAGCACGTCGGCACCTTTAATGGCCTGCTCTTTAGTGCCGCACAGGGTCAGGCGCGCTTCGTCACCGTAGATGCGCTGGGTTTCTTCCATGGCTTTAGGGTCAAACGCCTGCACGGTGGCGCCGGCTTTCCATAGGTCTTCCATCAAAGTGCGTGCCGAGGCTTCGCGCATGTCATCGGTGTTGGGCTTGAACGCCAGGCCCCACAGGCCCACAACCTTGCCCTTCAGATCGCCACGGAAATAGTGGCTGATTTTGTCAAATAGCACGTGCTTCTGGGCGTAGTTGACGGATTCCACTGCGTTCAGCAACTTGGCCTCGTAACCGATGCTTTCGGCGGTGCGGGCCAGGGCCTGCACGTCTTTGGGAAAGCAGGAACCGCCGTAACCGCAGCCGGGATAAATAAAGTGGTAGCCGATGCGGGGGTCTGAGCCAATACCGCGGCGCACGGCTTCGATGTCGGCGCCCAGGCGCTCTGCCAGGTTGGCAATTTCGTTCATAAAGCTGATCTTGGTGGCCAGCAGCGCGTTGGCGGCGTATTTGGTCAGCTCGGCGGAGCGGATGTCCATGTACACCATGCGATCGTGATTGCGGTTAAATGGTGAATACACCTCGCGCAGCAGGTCTGCGGCACGGTCGCTGTCGCAGCCGATGATGATGCGGTCCGGCTTCATGAAATCGTTGATCGCCGCGCCTTCTTTGAGGAATTCCGGGTTCGATACCACGTCGAATTCCAACGTCAGGCCGCGGCTGTCTAGTTGTGCACGCACTGCAGCTTTGACCTTATCGGCAGTGCCGACCGGTACGGTCGATTTATCCACCACCACCGTGTAATCGTCCATGTACTGGCCGATGGATCGGGCGACCGCGGTAACATATTGCAAATCTGCCGAGCCATCTTCGTCTGGGGGCGTACCCACGGCAATAAACTGCAAGCTGCTGTGTCTTACTGCTTTTTCAGCGTCGGTGGTAAAGGACAAGCGCCCTGCTTCCACTGTGTGCCGCACAATATTTTCCAGACCGGGCTCGTAGATGGGAATCTGACCGTTTTCCAACTTTGCGATCTTGGCCTGGTCCACATCCATGCACAGCACGTTATGGCCGACATCCGCCAGGCACGCGCCCGTTACTAATCCTACGTAACCGGTGCCAAAAATCGTTATATTCATGAATCATTTCCTGCTGTTCTAAGCAAATTAAGGGTAACTGTGAATTCTTGCGGGCCCGGTTCTATTGCTCGCGCTTGCGCGTTTGCCAGATGCCTTCCCACGCCAGCGCGGTGCCCACAATGATGTCCAGATCGTCGTAGTCTGGCTGCCAGCCCAGGGTGTGTTTGATCAGCTGGTTATCGGCCATCAGCGCCGCGGGGTCACCCGCACGGCGGCCACTGCGCTGAACCGGGAAGTCTACACCAGAGAGACGTTTGACCACGCTGATGACTTCATCAACGGTAAAACCGCGGCCGTAGCCGCAGTTCATCACCTGGGACTGACCACCACGGGCCATGTAGTCCAGCGCCATCACGTGGGCCTTGGCCAGGTCTTCCACATGAATATAATCACGCACGCAGGTACCATCGCGGGTGTCGTAGTCGGTGCCGAATACACTCATACCTTCGCGCTGGCCGGTAGCACATTCGCAGGCGACTTTGATCAGGTGGGTGGCTTCCGGCGTGGCCTGGCCCAGCAGGCCATCGGGGTTGGCACCGGCAACGTTGAAGTAGCGCAAAATAACGTAATTCAGGGACGATGCCGCGGCCAGGTCCATAATCATCCGCTCGCTCATCATTTTAGAGGCGCCGTACGGATTGATGGGCACTAACGGCAGATCTTCGGTGAGCACGGTCTGCTCTGGCGTGCCGTAGACGGCAGCGGTAGACGAAAACACCATGTAAGGAATTTGGTAACGATCAACCGCCTGCAATAAATTCAAGGTGTTGCGTGTATTGTTGGCGTAGTACTTCAGGGGATTGCTGACCGATTCCGGCACTACAATGTTGGCTGCAAAGTGCAGCACCGCTTCAAACTGATGCTGGCTGAATACGGCGTCAATGGCCTCCGGGTCTGCCAGATCACCCACCACCAGTTCGCCGGCGGTGACGGCCCAGCGATAGCCGGTGGAAAGATTGTCGAACACCACAATGTCATGGCCGGCCGCAGCCAGCTGGCGCACTACGTGGCTGCCAATGTAGCCGGCACCGCCGGTAACGAGAACTTTCATCATTTTGCGCGGGATACCCCGTCCTTCAGGGCGGGGAGGGATAGCGCGTCGTGCGTCAGCGCGACTCGTTTTCCCTGTCTCCCTCCTCCTTTCGTTGGTTGGGTTGGATGTGATAGCCGTAGCCATCCGCTCGCTGGGTTAAAACACAATGGCGATGAGATATTCCTTGAATAGCACCACTACTTGTCTGAATATTGAAGCTGCCGGTTTTACGAACCGCCACACGACCCTGCCAGGTGCCGGCTTTCGTGCCTGCTGGCACCACGGCGCGCACCATATCTCCGGTTTGAAACCCCTGTACTTGCTTCTGTCGCATCAGATATCCACGAGGGAAACCGTGCTTTGTTAAGCGTGTGCGTTTATAACTGCCGCGCCCGGTGGCTTTGATCGCCAAGGTTGGAACGTCCCAACCTTCTACGATCTCGACTTCTCCGACGCAAGCCGCATCCAGCGCGTGAGTCTTAGGAATGTTCAGTCGCCGACGATTGAACTTGGTGCGGCCGCCGGTACCTACTTCAACCGGCAGGCCCGTCTGCTTCAGTGTCTGATGCAATGCCCACCGGGTGGAGTTGACCGCTGAGGCGTCTCTTAAAGGCTTTTTGCACTGTTTGAGGATGCGATCCAGCTTGGCCTGGTGGTTCTTTAGCCGCTTGGATGTGGCAAAGAATGAAACCAAGGATTTCCGGTCCTTTTCCTGATTGCAGGGCCGGCACGCCAGCGTCAGGTTGCTGATGCGGTTCGAGCCACCGTTGGCTTTTGGGTCGATATGCTCAATTTGAAGCGGCGTATCGGTATCAGCGCAATAGGCGCATTCGCGGCCCCACTTTTCCAGTAGGTATTCGCGGATCTCGTAGCCGAGCAAGGTGCCTTGCTGGTATTCGACACCGCTGACTTCCGGGTTTTCCATCTTTTGCGTATCGAATCGAACCAGCTCCTGGCTGATAGACACAACCGGCACCAGAGATCGAAGCCGATTCACCAAGCTCCGGGTGGTATCGACCCGATGCTGGAGACTCGGGGCCAGCCAGCCTTTCGGCTTGGTTCGATTCAGAAATCTGGGTGCCCGGTACCGCAGCTGGTTGCGACGCCGGCGGCGAAACGCCCTGCGTTGGTCCAAAGACTTGCTGATCTGGCGGCCGCGATGGACTAATTCCATTAACGCCAGAACGTGTTGCTTCTGGCCGTTTTCTCGAACCACCGCGATCCCGGTGGCCTTGCTGCCGGGGTCAATCTTGATTCGTAACGGCTGTGTGACGTCACCGGTACGGTTTTTCAGCCGGATTGTAAACGGATACGCACGCACCACCACGGCTCGCCTACGGCTGAGCAGAAGCCGTGCGCGCCTTTCGGTGCACGGCATAAGGGGGTGTTTGCGTTTGTCTAATACAAAGACCGACATCGTTTTCCTTTCAATGAATGCCCTTACGGGCCTTGTGACGGAGGCCGAAGCCTCTCTCCCCTCGGGAATGTCTATCACCGGCTCCCGCTTGCGCGGCAACTGAAACCTTCGGCGCTTTGCCTTTCGCCAGCGTGATCCCGGTCTTCCAGAGCGCCGAACTGAGGAAGCATTCGGCGGTGAGTCTTAGCGACCTGTGATAAACGTAGCGGGTTGGTTACCGCTTTCCCTGGTCAACCTGGCCTGCAGGGTGTTCTCTACAAGCCCCGTCCTTTAGGGCGGGGTAGTTGACGTCCATTTACTCCGTTTTGGCTGACTGGCGCCTGAGTTCGCGCCGACGGCTGAAAAAGTCACTGATAATACGGCTGCAAGGCTCTGCCAACAAACCGCCACGGGTTTCAACACGCCAGTTAAGGTGAGGTTCGTCAAAGGTACGCCGGGCCGATTCCACCGCGCCGGCTTTGGGTTCGGTAGCGCCATACACCACTCGGCTGATGCGGCTGTGAACAATTGCGCCCACGCACATGGTGCAAGGTTCCAGTGTAACGTAAAGCGTGGCGCCGCTTAACCGATAATTTTTCAGGTAGGCCGCGGCCTGGCGCAAGGCGCAGATTTCAGCGTGGGCGGTAGGGTCGCAGCTGCTGATTGGCTTGTTAAAACCCGCACCCACTTCCTGGCCGTCAACCACCACGACCGCCCCTACCGGCACCTCGCCCAGGGCGGCGGCCTGCGCCGCCAGCGCAAGAGCTCGGGCCATCCAGTAATTGTCGTCTTTATCTAACTCAGGCATAGCGACGGCTCTGCTGACAGGTGCATGCGGGTGCTTTTAACTCAGTTCAAGGCGAGTTGACCCTCGTTGCGGTTACAGCTCAGGCAAAGTGCCCAGCAAAAGCTGACTGCAAAAAAATCTACGAAGAACCATGGGGGCAGGAAGTTCGTAGGCATCCAGAAAACCCGTTTTATATAGGATAGTATTATAACCACAGGTTTCGTAATGGAAAGGCTTTACCAACACCACACGGGAGAAGGCGATGACGGCACTCAGGAAATAAGAGGCACGAAACGAAAGCCAGGGAAATCGCTCTGCTCAATGCTGCCATCCTCGCGCTTAAAAATCACAACCATGTTGTTCTGGATGGGAATCACCATGATACCGCCGGGATTCAGCTGTTGGGTCAGTTCGGAAGGAAGTTCTTCTGCGGCGGCAGATACCAGGATTTTGTCGAACGTCTGCCCTGGAATACCGAGAGCCTCGCCAGCTATCCTGCAGCTTGATGTTGGCAAAGTGATATTTTTCGAGGTTGCTACGGGCCAGGTCCAGAAGCTCCGGAACGAGCTCAACCCCTGTCACAAAACCCGACTTGGCCGTTTGAGCCAGTAGCGCCGTACTCCAGTCCGAACCGCAACCGATATCCAGAATACGGTCGTCCTCTTTAAGCTCCAGCAACTCCAGCATAAAGCGACAGTGTAGGGCTGGGAAATCGTTTGCCCTGCCCCGATGGCAAGGGGATGATCCTCATAGGCCTCATTGAGATATTTCATTGCACGTTTTAGACTCTCCATATAAGATAGCAATTGATTACTATCTTATATGGAGAGTTATCGTAGCCAATCGCCTAAAGAACTTCCCGCCGAGGCACGTCGGCCCATTACCGTCGAGTCTGTGATTCAGCTCGCCGCTTGCCAAGCGGGTTGTGCATACCCTGACTCAGCGCTACGGCGAGCGTCTGATTACTCTCCAAATTTCTGGGGTATGGCGGGCGATGTGGCACATGTCTGTGAGGAGTATCGCTATGCCCAAGAACGCCGGAGGTCTCGATAGTGCTGCACGCATTGTCGCCGGCTTGGCGCTAGCGTGCACAATGTTTTGCCCAGCCCCCAGCCGCGCAGTCACCGTGTCAGCCGGCGACCATGGGTCGCCCAGGCGGCAGTCGGCATCAGCAGCCAGTGGCTTGTTTCTGGGCATGGCGTCCGGCTGGCACTGATGCGGGTCTGGCGAACCCGCGAGTTTGACGAGCAACTCAGTGGTCATGCCTTTGGTTCGGTCGCATTGAGTTTTGAAATTTAAATGACGTAACAGCCTTTGATCAGCAACCCCCCATCCAACGATAAAGGAACACAAATGAGCAGATCAAAATGCCTTTCAGCCCCCGCCATTGCCATAGCTATGGTATTACTCGTCACTGCTGCAACTCTGCGCGCTGAGCCTGCCGAACCCTTGGCTTTGCAGGGTGTAATGCAGCAACTCGGACGTGATATGCAAACGGTTACAGGTGCAATTGCCACGGAAGACTGGGGTACTGTGGCCGAACTTGCACCCAAAATTGCTCGTCATGCCGAGCCACCAATAGCGGAAAAGTTGCGCATCCTAAGCTGGATTGGTAGCGATGCCGGTAAGTTTCGTGGATTCGATGGTGAGGTGCACGATGCGGCAACTGCGATGGAGGAAGCTGCAATGCGCGGCGACGGCCAAGATGTTATTAGTGCATTTTCCGAGGTGCAGCTAAGCTGTCTGGGGTGTCACCAGAATTTCCGTGAGCCGTTCATTAAGCATTTTTATGGGCGACGCTGAAGAAAACAACGCAACCGTAGAGCAAGGAGTACAAGTATGAGTAAACGTGTGATAGCGAGCAGCTACACCATGATGAGCGCCTCATTACGTAGTCGTGGACGACGATTTCGAACCGTCGCAGCGGCTGCCCTCCTGGGGAGCCTGGCACTGAACGGAGCCGTTGTTGCTGCGGAGCCGGTGGGGCCCGATCTGACTGAGAAGCTGCGTGGACTGCTGGCAAAGGAGATGATCGAGATAGAGACGGCGATGAAGGCGACCTACAGCGCCATCATCCAGGGCAGGCACCACGAGGTGGAGCAGAAAGGGCAGGCCATCCACGACAGCTTCATCCTCGCGCAGTCTCTGACCAAGCAAGATCGCCAGGATCTAAAGACGGCGGTGCCCGAGGAGTTCCTGAAGATGGATACGCACTTCCACCAGCTAGCAGCAGCACTGGCTGAGGCGGGGAAACAGCAGAATACTCAGGCCCAGGCCGAAACCTTCAACCGCATGACCGAATCCTGCGTGGCTTGCCACAGTCAGTATGTGACAGATCGATTTGACGGACTGAAGGAGCAGTCGGTTCCTCAAGCGTGGGGTCACGCCACTGAATAGTTTCCTTGAACGCCGAGCGCGGTTGTTTTGAGCCGCGCATCGGTATGCACAAAGACTACGACTGGTCACCTTCCAACTAGCTGGAAAGGCTCATGGACCTGCGAAACAGCGCCAGGCTGGCTCCGAAGAAGGCGATTCCCAGCCCCGCCATCATCGACAACTCGAACCATACGGTATCCGGACCTGCGCCACGGAACACCACGGCCTTGGCAAACGCGAGAAAGTGTCGCGAAGGCAGCGCCAGCGTCAGGCGCTGGACAATATCAGGCTGGCTTTCGATCGCGCCCATACCGCCAGAAAGCATAATGATCGGGATAATCACCATGATCACCAGCAGAGCGAACTGGGCCATGCTGCGCGCCATTGTGCCCAGGAACATTCCGATGGCAGCGGCGGCGGCAAGATACACGGTCGTGCCCGCCAGCAACAGCGGCACAGACCCGGCCACAGGCACTTTCAGAATCTGCTGGACGACAAAAACAAGCGACAAGGTGAACGCCCCCAATACCACCACAACGTTGGCCAGTACCTTGGAAAGTGCGATTTCGAACGGCGTGAGCGGCATGACCATCAGATGCTCGATGGTGCCCTGCTCGCGCTCACGCAGCATCGCCGCACCTGTCAGCGCGATGGTGAGCAGCGATAACTGATTGAGCAACGACGAGACTGCTTTAAACCACACTGGATTGCCGTTGGGGTTAAATGCCCGGCGCAACTCAAGCTGTACCGAGGGTTCCGGGGCCTCAGGACTGCCCGACAGGAATTCCCGGCTTTCGGATATCAGAATATTGGTAATGTAATCGGTGCCGAGCTCCGCCTGCGAGACGGCCGTTGCGTCTACCTCAAGCTGGGCTGCAGGCATCAGGCCGGCGATCACGTCGGCCTCAAATCCCGGCGGGAAGCTGAGGACAAACATGATTCGCCCGGCGTCCATCTCGGCTGCCACCTGATCCGATGAAATCACAATGGGCGGCTGAAACCAGGGTGGCTCCAAAGCATCCCTCACTTGCCGAGTAAGCGACGAATGATCTTCATCGACAATGGCGATCGCCGCATTGTAGACCGTATCACCCGCTCCGCTGGCCTCCAGAATAACGGCTACCACAAACGACCACAGGATCAGGATAACCATCACCGGGTCGCCAAGAACACTTTTCAATTCCTTACCCGCGAGCCAGAAAATATTGGCGAGACGCTTCATACTTACTTCTCCTGCTTACGCAGCGCCAGCACGGCCAATCCTGTCAGAACAGGGCCAAAAGCGGCGAGACGCAAGAGATGACCAGACAGATCCGAAAATCCCAGCCCCTTAGTAAAGGTGCCAACGCTGACTCCCATGTACCAGGTTGTTGGCCAAAAAGTGCCGACCACCTGTGCCGCACCCTCCAGCGAGGAAACCGGGGTAATCATTCCGGAAAACTGCAGGGTTGGCATGACTGACAAAATGGCCGCCGCAAAAACAGCCGTTACCTGGGTTTTGGCAATCATGGATACCAACAGGCCGTACCCCGTTGCGGCGACGGCGTATAACAACGCTCCAAAAACCAGCGTGAGAGGTGCGCCCTTCAGCGGAACTCCAAGAACCGTTACCAGCAGCGCCGTCAGGATCACAAAATTCAAAAGCGTGATAACAATATAGACCAACTGTTTACCAATCAGGAATTCGGCACGGCTGGTGGGCGTTACGTAAAAATTGGTGATTGTTCCTATCTCTTTTTCGCGGGCCACACTGACCGCCATCAGGATCGCCGGGAACAGCAGCAGCAGCAGCGGCGGAATTGACGGGCCAATCGCCGGCAGGCTTTCCATAGCCGGGTTGTAGTGAAAGCGTGGGATCAAGGTCGCCGGCGGAGCCGCATCCGGTGATCGGGGTATCGTCAAATCGGTCAGCGCCAATGCCGATTTCGCGTCAACACCCACGACATGGGCATGAGCGTTCATAACATAGCTTTCCACGGTGCCGGCCCGGTTGGTATCTGCGCCGTCGATCAGCGCAGCAATCTCGGTTATCTCAGCCCCTCGCACCGATCTTCCAAATTCAGGCGGTATCTGGATAGCAAGCGCCAGTTCGCCGCTTTTGAGCCGTTGTTCGAGTTCTTCGATATTGCTGATGGCTGATCGCCTCAGAAACCATTCCGACTCCTCAAACCCCGAAATATAGGCACGGCTTTCGGGACTCCGGTCCTGATCGAAAGCGGCAAAGGGAATGTTGCGCACTTCCTGCGAGTCAGCATTTTCATGGTGGTGGTTTTGCCGCAGCCATTCGACCCCAGAAAACCGAAAATCTCACCGCGGGCAATCTCGAAACTGACGGAGTCCACGGCGGTGAAATCGCCGAATCGCTTGGTCAGGTTGTGCGCCCTGATGGCCGGGCGCTCATTCTCCCCGCCCGCTAAAACCGGAGCACGTGAAGCATGCTGATGCGCAGGGATCGATTCAGATTCACAACCCAGTAATGCTACATACGCGGCTTCCACTGTGCTGATTGCTGTCTGAGCAAGTAATTCATTGGGGTTACCGGAGGCCAGGACGCGTCCGTTGTTCATGGCGACAAGATGCCCAAAACGTGCGGCCTCTTCCATATAGGCAGTAGAGACGAGAACACTCATCTGTGGCCGATCGGCGCGGATGGTATCGATCAGATCCCAGAACTGACTTCGTGACAGCGGATCCACACCGGTTGTCGGTTCGTCCAGCAACAGGAAATCCGGATCGTGAATCAGCGCAGCGCAAAGCCCCAACTTCTGTTTCATCCCACCCGATAGCTTGCCCGCTGGCCGATTCATGAATGAGTCCAGACCCGTTGCCTGGGTCAGCTGGACAATTCGCGCCTTGCGCTCAGATTTGTTCAGTCCAAACAGCTTGCCGAAGAAATCGAGATTCTCCTGCAAGGTAAGATCGTGATAAAGATTGCGCCCCAGCCCTTGGGGCATGAAGGCAATTCGACTCCCTGCATCGGCCTGGTGGCATTTTTTCGACATATCGCCGTCCGGTCCGATCGAGCCAACCATGTGCCCGTCGGGCAGGTCCAGAGTGACGTCATTGAGCGCACAGACCTTGCCGTAGCGATGACTCACATTAGCAACGCGTGCAACCAATGTTGTCAAACTGTCGGCGGCATTCATTTTTCAGATTCCTCAGATACCTCATCGGCTGACGTAGAGGGCCCGGCTGGCCCAGGCAGAACTTTAGCTACCGGTGGCGTCAGCCCCTCTGGCCAGTCAGGCAAGGTTCCGTCCGAACCAGACAGCCGAACCCAGGCAACGCCGCGCACTCCGGTTTTTACCTGTGCGAGTCTTGCTGCAACCATCTCCGGGGGAATGCGCACACGAATGCGGAACATGAGGCTCTCGCGCTCCTCCAGAGTCTCAACCTGTTTTGGTGTGAACTGGGCCTGGGGCGCAACGAAACTGACAACCGCCGGTATCGCCATATCGGGCATGATATCCGCCACAATCCGCGCTTCATCACCCAACTGCACTTTTGGTGCGGCATTGGCAGGCAAGAAAAACTCCATATAAACGTCACCAAGGCTGACCAGCGTCAGCACCTTGCCACCGCTGCCCAGGACTTCACCGGGTTGGGCAAGACGATAGAGCACGCGCCCCGCTTGCGTTGCATAAAGCGTGCTGTCGGCAATGCGAGCCTCAATTTCCTGCAAAGCGGCTTCTTCCGCATCAACAACCCGCTGTTTCGCAACCACTTCGGCATGCCCTGCGACCAGAACGGACTCGGCGACTTTGGCTTCCATCCGCCGAATATCCAATTCCTCGCGGGTTACGACGCCCCGTTTGCTCAAGGTTTCCGCACGGGCCAGATTACTCTCCGACAAGGCAAGTTTGGCTTTGGCCTGAGTAACACCAACGTTCGCCACAGCTACAGCTGCCTCTGCGCTTGCCACAGCAGCCTGTGCCCGTCTTTGTTGCGCTACCAGTTGGTCGTATCCATCACTGCCAGCACGTCGCCAGGCCGCACCAGATCACCTTCACGTACGGCGATGTCCGAAACCCGGGCTGCCAGACGCGTCGAAACGTCAACCAGGTCGGCTTCAATCCGACCATTACCACGGGCGAAACCGTCAGGTGGCGTGTTATCCGGCGCCAACAGCACCTTCTAGATGGCGTAGCCCAGGAATGCCACCAGAACGGCCAGAACAAGAACAGTGGAAATTTTGCGCGACATAACTATTCACCTCATTTTTCCAGATCTGCGCAGATAATTCCGCGCCGGTAAATGGCAAACACACGCGGAGCATCAAGACGCATCTGCTCCATGTCGCCAGCGATCAGTGACTGCATGATCAACCCCTGGATGGTGCCGATAAACAACGTGGCAGCAGCCTGATTATCAAGCTCGGAGGGAAGTTCATCGCGCGATTTTGCCGTCTCAAAAAGCACATCCAGGCGCTCCGCGTACTGTTTCAGCAGCGCGTGTACCAGGCGCTTCGCCGGCGTCGATTTGGCCCCCTGAAGCTCACCGAACAGCATACGGGGAGCCCCCGGATGCTCAGACACAAAAGCGATATGAGCCAGGAACATGGCCTCCATGGCTTCAAGGGGTGATTCAACCCCTTCTGCAGCTTTCTCGATCCGAGACATCAGACGCTCGGAAACCCATTTCATGACCGCCTGCCATATCGCTTCTTTATTCGGGAAATGCCGGAAGAGTGCTCCCTGGGTCAGCTTCATGTGTTTGGCGATGGCCGCCGTTGTTATATCGCCCGGGTTCGTCGAAGCAGCGAGGTCAATCACCGCCTCAACGGTGACGTTGCGACGCTCCTCAGCCGGAAGGTTCTTTTGTCTGGTCTTATCCATTACGCCCTCTCTCTAAACGTTAAAAACTATTCGGCCTTGGCAGGCTCCTCTCGAGTCCAGCCCCAGTCATCAAACAATACGTATACCGCCGGAATCATCACCAGCACCAGCACGGTCGTGGCCAACAAGCCGAACACGACGGAAATCACCAGAGGCTTGATGGCCGCTGACTGCACGCTGGTTTCTGCCAGCAGGGGCAACAATCCGGCGATAGTCGTGGTAGAGGTAATGAGGATGGCGCGAAGCCTGTCGCGACTGGCCTGCCCTGCAGCTACGACTGCGCTCATGCCCTTGCTGCGATTTTCCTTGATGAACTGAACCAGCAGGATGGAATCGTTCACCACAATGCCCGCCAGAGACGCGGCACCGATCATTGATGGCATGGAAATGTACCAGCCCAGCAGAACATGCCCCCAAAGCGCGCCGACAAAGGCCAATGGAATTGCCAGCATGACGATTAACGGC
Organism: Marinobacter sp. LV10MA510-1; assembly: GCF_002563885.1. Classification (GTDB taxonomy): domain Bacteria; phylum Pseudomonadota; class Gammaproteobacteria; order Pseudomonadales; family Oleiphilaceae; genus Marinobacter. The sequence continues at coordinate 1,422,151 of NZ_PDJA01000001.1, forward strand.
TCCGCATAACTACGAAACTGGAAGGACAGGATCACAAATATCCCCAACAGACCAATCACCAGCCCGCGCGCGATCGAGCCGCCGGTTTCTGCCGAGCGGGCCACCTGGCCTTCAAAGCTGACCTCGACAGCCGGGTGGCGCTGCTCAAACCCCACCACCCAACTGGCTTTCATATCGTTAACAATGGCTTGCGCGCTGGCCTGCCGCGCATCCACATTAGCCTGAACCGTGACGGTGCGCTGGCCGCCAACGCGGGTGATCATGGCCCAGTCGCGCCGGTCGTGCATGTCTGCCACAACGTCCAACGGCATCTGACGCCCATCGGGCAGCAGAATGGTCTGGTCGGCAAGATCGTCCAGGCTGGACCTGTCGCGTTCAGCCTGGCGCACCAGGATGTCCACATCGCGCTGGTCTATGCGCTGCGTATCAGCAATCTCCCCAAGAAAGGCCGCACGCAACTGGGATGCGACCATTTCCGCCGTTAATCCGGATGCCAGGGCGCCGTCTGCCAGTGTGAAGGTTCGCTGCGGTTTACCGGGGCGCAGATCGTCGATGATGTTATATACCGCCTCATAACCCATAAGATGATCGCTCGCATCAAGCGCCGCCGCTTTCAGTTCGTCCAGATCCTCCCCCTGCAGACGCACTTCGATAGGTATGCCCGCCGGGCCGAAGCCCGGTTCCTGAATAATCAGACTTGAAAGCCCCGGGATATCACCTATCTGTTTGCGCCAGGCAACCGTCAACTCATCTAGGGTCATGGTCCGGCGCTCGGCACTCAACAGATCGACCATTACCGTTGCGACGTGGGCGCCCGACTCCTGTGCACTGGGGTTGTAATTGAAGCGTACCTGAATGGCGTCGACCAAGGGGGACTCATCGGGCTGTTCCGGCGTAAGAACATCATTGAGATGCCACATAGCGTCTGCAATCTGCGCCGCGGCCACCTCTGTGCGCGCCAGCGGAGTTCCTTGGGGCAGCAGAAGCCGGGCCTCTAACGTATCGCCGTCGAGATCGGGCATGGCTTCTGTGCTGACATGGCCACCTGCCATAAAGCCCGCCGTGCCCAGCAATATCAGCAACACTCCTCCTAACACGGCATAACGCCAACTCACTGCCCTGTCTGCGAGCCTGCCAACGCTTTCCTGAAACACGCCAAAATACCGGTCAAAAGCTGTGCGAAAACGGGATTGGGTGCCTGCCTGCAACGACGGAACACTGCCCTTGAGGTGATGCGGCAGGATCCAGAGTGCTTCTATAAGGCTCGCGAACAAGGCTGCAATCAACACCACCGGCAACACTTCAAGCACGGCACCCAACTCGCCGGCAAGAAACGCCAGCGGAGCAAACACCCACACGGTTGTTAGGAAAGACGAAACAACTCCCGGCAACACCTGTCGAGTGCCCTCTACTACGGCGTCTAAGGGCGATGCGCCGTTCCGGGCCTGGACGGCGATGTTATCGGCTATCACAACCACATCGTCCATGACGAGACCGATCGCCATCAACAGTGCCACCAGGGTGATCATATTCAACGACAGGCCAGTCAGGCTCATCACAAAAAAGGCGCCCATAAACGCAACGGGTAAGCCGAGCACGGCCCAAAGCGCGAGACGCGGGCGAAAGAACAGGCCCATTACCACGATCAGCACCGCCAGCCCTGCTATGCCGTTGCTTACCAGCATTTCCAACCGATCGCGGACGATGCTGGTCATATTCTGCGTCAGAGTCAGCTGCAGTGGCCCGTCGACACTCTGGCGCTCAGCGTCTATTAATACTGTCAGCTCCTCCAGCACATTCAACGAGTCATCACGAAGCGTCTTGCTAACTTCCAGCACTACCGCGCGCTGGTTATTGAAATAGATCTGCGCCTCGGGTTGCTCGCCGGTTTCCCGCAGCGTTGCGATCTGGCCGAGGGTAAGCTCGCCTCCGCCGCTGCCCGAAACCACCACCAGATCCGCAAGCTCCTGCAGGCTGCGCCGCTGGTCGGTAAAACGCAGCAAAATATCGCGATCCGGAGTTTCCAGGGTACCCAGCGGCACATCGATGCTCTGCTGTCTGAGCCGCAACGCCAGATCGCCGGCGGACAATCCATACTGGGCCAGCACAGCCCGCGGTACCTCGACCTGCCACTGGCGCTGGGAAAGCCCCTGCAGAGTTACCTGGGCCACGCCCGGCAGCGCCATGATGCGTTCTTCCAGTTGCAACGCGTAGTTTTCAAGCTGGTTCGGTGCCATGTCGCCATAGACTGCAACGGCCGCCACCAGATCACTGCGGTGCAGCTCCCGCACCACTGGTCTTTCAGCCCGCGCCGGCAGGTCGGTAAGCGCGTTGACCTCGGTGTCGATATCGCTCAGAAAGCGGATGGAGTCGCCGGCAGCCTGCATGGTGACCGTAGCGCGGGCCAGATTGTCCTGCGCAACACACTCTATTTCGTCAAGGTAATCAACGCCCTTAACGGCATCGTACAAACGGCGACAGACCGCATCCTCCACATCAGCGGCACTGGCGCCGCGATAGACGACATCGATACTGACCTCAACAGGACGATAATCAGGAAAGGTTTCGCGCTTCAAGTTTGGTGCCGCAAATAAACCCGCCGCCAACAGCAGTATCAGCAGCAGGTTAGCCGCTGTCGGATGGCCTGCAAACCAGCGGATCATTGCTCAGCACCCAGCGCAAGTTGTTTCAGGTGTTCTTCAAAATCCGGGTCACGATGTGGCGCAACTTTCATACCTGTGACGGCCGGCACAGGATCATCCGTTATCAGCAGTTCGCCGGCCACCAACCCATCTTCAATCACCGCCAGGCCGTTCTGTTCGAAAGCTACCGTCACCGGGCGCCGTTGCAGAAGGCTATCCTCCCCCAGCAGGTAAACCTCGCCCTGATGCACCGCCGAAGAAGGCACCGCCAGCAAAGACTGAGGGCTGTCGGCGGCAAACCTGACCTGCACGTGCATATCACGCTGAAACGCTGGGCGCTCAGGCACGCTTGCAAGACTGTAGGGCTGATCCACCGTAACGACCACCCGCCCACTGCGTGTGCCGGGATCCAGACCACTGGTCACCCTGCTAACGCTTGCCGGCCAGCGCACAGCCGGGAAACCTGTCAGCTCTACCTCGCTGCGTATAGCCGCAAAATCAAACCGTTCGGTGATATCCAGTGCGACTGGCTGCGAATCAACCGGTATCGACACGGCTGTCATGAGCCTGCGTAACATGGTCAGTGGCACCTGCGCTTCAACTTCAGCCTGTTCAACACGGTCGGCAAGAAACAGAGGTTGCCCGAGAGCGGCGTACTGATGCTCTTCCACGTCGACAGTGCGAACGCGAAGATCGTATGGAGCGATAAAACGGGTGTCCTCAAGATCCTGGCGACCCTGCTCCAGGCGCGTCCTGGAGCGTTGAATCTGTGCATCAAGATACTGCTGCTCCGACGGCAACAGCGAGAGCTGGTTATCCAGCGACTGTACAAGCTGGCGCTGCGCCAGGGTGGTACGGCGCTGCTCATCAAGTCGCGACCGGGACACGGCACCGGTTTCGAGGAGCCTCTCGATGCGGTTGAGCTCGCCTTCGGACAACTGCAGCCGTTCATTTTCCAGCTGTAACAGGTGGCGGGTGTTCGATGCTTCTGCTTCAAGCTGAGCCTGCTCGGCTGCCAGGGAGGCCAGCTCGGCTTCTGTCTCTGCAATCGCCAACTGGTAACGCCCCGGGTCCAGCGTCAGCAGCAATGTGCCTGCCGGCAGTAACGTACCACTGTTGAGTTGCGGGTGACGCTGAACAACGCGCCCGGCGACGTTTGCCACAGCCTGCCAGGTTTGTACCGGACGAGTAATGCCTAAACCCCGCGCCGTCAGAACAAACGGCATTGACTGCACTTCAATCACCGTCATGTGCAGAGGTCGGGAATTTACTTCACTGTGGGCCGGCCTTTCGCGCAAAAAAATGAGAAGCGCAACAAGTAGTATGCCGCCCACCAGGCCGACTAACGCCAACACCTTTCTATTACTGAACTGCCGCAGAGCCATTGGATTTTCTCTTGTGAAAATTATTCGACAGAAACATAGTAATTAGTTACTACCTTTTCTGCAACCAATGGACTCATTTGTGTTTCAAAAGGTCGAGACAACTATGGGTTAATAATGCAGATCAGTTCAGAGCAAACTGACCGTCGTTGGGTTACAGCGCAGAAACTCCGAGCTTGCCAACTACTCCGAGTCCGGATAATAGGTAAACAAATACTGGTTGTTTTTCAGGCTGTCAATCAATGGTCCGGTGACTTTCTGGCGAACCGCCGGGCAACCATGGCTGCGGCCGAGGCGACCGGTCTTTTCAATAAAGCTTTTGCTGGGTACTTTGCCTGTGGTTAAGCAAGATCATGCAGTAACGGGGAACTTAATACCCATACGCATTATAGCCATAGGCACCATAATGGAAAGGTTTTGCCAGGAGCACAGGAGAAAGATGGCGTCAGTTTACAGGGTGGCGATCTGCTGAGGGCACTTGACCAGACTTTGGCGCTCAGTAAATAAGTGGCACGAAACGAAAACCTGAGAAATCATTCTGTTGAATGCTGCCGTCCTCGCGCTTACGGATCACGACCATATCGTTCTGAATGGGGATCACCATGATGCCGCCGGGACCGAGTTACCGGACCAGTTCGGTAGGGAGCTCTTCTGCGACGGCGGATACCAGTATTTTATCGAACGTCTGCCCCGGAATGCCAAGAGCATCGCCAGCGATCTGAAACCTGACGTTGGCAAAATGGTATTTTTTGAGGTTGCTACAGGCAAGATCGAGCAGTTCGGGAACGTGCTCAATTCTTGTCACAAAACCCGATCGGGCCGTTTGGGCCAGAAGAGCCGTGCTCCATCCCGAGCCACAGCCGATGTCCAGAACACAGTCGCTTTCTTTAATCTCCAGAAGCTCCAGCATAAAAGCGACGGTGTAAGGCTGGGAGATCGTCTAGCCGGCACCGATGGCAAGAGGATGATCCTCATAGGCTTCATCCTGCAAGTTGGGGCGAACAAAGTCCTTGCGGTCAACAGCATTGAAGCTATCGACAAGCAGCGGAGACTTGAGTATCCCGCGCTGCTGCAGATAACGAGAGAGTTCGTAATGACTGTTCATAGTTTCGTCCTGAAGGTGTTCACATCAGGGCTGGGCTGGCCCAACTCCACTTCGACATAATGTTCCTGATGGTCGTCCACTAGCGGGATCGTGCCCTGCGCGGAATGTTCGCCGCCGCACCTGACGTTGATGTGGTAGACGGTCTCGCGATAACGATAATGGATCGTGTACGCATCCCAATGAGTCGGTACGCAGGGTGCAATGATCAGGTGATCCTTTTCCAGTTTCAGACCCAGCAGACTTTCCAGCGCCAGCCGATACATCCAGCCCGCCGCCCCGGTGTACCAGGTCCAACCGCCCCGGCCCGTATGCGGCGGCGCGCCGTAGACATCCGCGCACATAACGTAGGGTTCGACCTTGTAGAGCTGCATGGAATCCGGCTCACTGCTGTGATTGATCGGGTTCAGCATGGTGAAAAGCTCCCAGGCACGCTCCCGGTCACCCAGCTTGGCGAATGCCATCGTGGCCCAAATCGCGGCATGAGTATACTGGCCGCCGTTTTCGCGCACACCGGGAACGTAGCCCTTGATATAGCCGGGCTCAAGGGCTGATTTATCGAAGGGTGGATCGAGCAGCTGGATCAATTGGGCATCCCGGCGCACCAACCGTCGGTCAACCGCATCCATCGCCTTACGAGCACGTTGGGGATCGCCACCGCCCGATATGACCGCCCAACTCTGGCTAATCGAATCAATCTGGCATTCGTCGTTTTCGGATGAGCCCAGGGGCGTGCCATCATCAAACCAGGCGCGGCGGTACCAGTCGCCGTCCCAAGCATTGGCCTCGATGTGTCCCACGAGCTGTGCGGCCTGAGTGCTGCACAACTCGGCGAAGGCTGTGTCGCCCTGCTCATTCGCAAGACGGGCAAACTGCTGCAGATTCTCGTATAGAAACCAAGCCAGCCACACACTCTCACCCTTGCCGTGCAGGCCGACCAGGTTCATGCCATCGTTCCAGTCGCCACAGCCCATCAGCGGTAACTGATGGGTACCGAAACGCAGCCCGTTCCTGATGGCACGCACACAGTGCTCGTAGAGGCTGGCCGATTCTGCCGAACGCTGGGGCTGATCGTAATAGGCCTCTTCGTACGGATACAACTCACGGCCCTCCACGAAGTGCACCGTCTCGTCGAGAACGCCAGTATCGCCGGTCGCCAGCACATAACGGCAAGCGACATAAGGCAGCCAAAGATAGTCATCGGAAAAATGCGTGCGCACACCTTGCCCCCTGGGCGGGTGCCACCAGTGTTGTACATCGCCCTGGATAAACTGGCGCCCGGCGCAGCGGATCAACTGCTCACGGGCAAGCCAAGGTGTGGCATGGATCAGCGCCAGAGTATCCTGCAACTGATCACGGAACCCGTAGGCGCCCCCAGACTGATAATAGCCACTCCTGCCCCAGAGCCGGCATGACAGCGTCTGGTAAAGCAGCCAGCCGTTGACCAGCACGTCCATCGCTGGGTCCGGTGTTTCCACCTGCACCGCACCCAAGGTATGGTTCCAGTATTCCTCGACCGACGCCAAAGCTCGCCGGGCACCTGCCGGCCTAATGAAGCGCTGTATGAAGTGCTGTGCTTCATCCGTGTTGCTGGCCGCGCCGAACACGAACACAACTTCACGCTCCTGCCCGTCGGCCAACTCAATTTGCGTTTGCAGCGCGGCGCAGGGGTCCAGCCCCGCACCGACCCTGCCCGACAGGCGCGTGCGGTGCAGCGCTGCCGGACTGGCCAGGGAACCGTTGCGACCGATGAACTCACTACGATTGCCCGTCAGTGTATGTACGTGCTCGCCGACTCCGTCATGGTTGACGTGGGCGAAGACGACTCGATTGGCGCACTCACGACCATAGGCGTTGCGTGCAAACAGCGCACCGCTATGCGGGTCTTTCTCGGTTACGATGTGCATCAGATTGGCGTGGCGCGACTCACCGAGCACCAGTTCCCAGTATCCGGTAAGAGATACACGACGCGGTCGGCCGGAATGGTTGCGCAGTTTGACGACTAGGAACTTCACCGGTGCGTCCATGGCAACGTAGGTGAACAGTTCCGAGTAGATACCGGCTTCGTCGTGCTCGAATACGCTGTAGCCAAACCCGTGCCGGCACACATAGCCTGAACCGGTCTGGTTGATGGTTGGCGCGGGCAATGGCGTTGGCGACCAGAACACACCGGTGTCCTCATCCCGGATATACAGCGCTTCGCCGCTGCTGTCGCTCAACGGATCATTGTGCCAGGTGGTCAGACGGAATTCGTGGGCGTTCTCCACCCAGGTATAGGAACCACCGCTCTCACTAACGACTGTGCCGATGTGCGGGCTGGCGATAACATTGACCCAAGGCGCCGGCGTGGTCTGGCCCGGCTCGAGGGTAATGACGTATTCACGCCCGTCAGGCGTAAATCCGCCCAGGCCATTGCAGAATATGCGCTCGCGAGCTGGCAGAGCATGCTTACGTTCCGTTGTCGGCTCAACAACGGTTTGCGCCAAAGGCAACGGACGATCCGGCACACGCTCCACCAGCGCACGGCGCCCAACCTGCTCAGCCAGGGTCTCAGCGGTATCCGTGATGACGACACGTGCGACCGTCATGAACAGAACACGATCCTCTTCGGATAGCTCATCCGCTCGCCGTACAAAGACTCCGCCCGGTTTGTGGGCGATCTCCGCCTCCGGGCCAATGTTGATCAGGCCTATGATCTGATCGTGCAAAACGGCTCGGTAACCCGAAAAATCTTCATTCAGAATCACCAGATCCGCACGCAGGCCCTTCATCCGCCAATAGGCATGGGCTCGCAACATCTGTTTGACCAAATCAATGCGGTTAAGATCTCCGATGCGCAGCAGAACGATCGGCAGATCACCCGAGATAGAAAAGCGCCATAGTCCGGACTGTCCCAGTTGATTACGAGCAATGACGCTAGGCGTTGAGCGGCGTAACGCATTTGCGTAGATTACCGAACTGGCCAGCCGGGCATAAACCTGCGCATCGGCTTCCGTCGTGTTGATAAGATGCAGAACTTCCTGGCTTTGGCACCAGGCCATTTCAAAGGCGCGTTCGATGAAATGCTTGTCGCAGTATTTCTCAAGCAGCGCCAGGGCCGCTTCTCGCGTGTCTGCGACACCGGAGATGAACTGTACAGTGGCGGGTTCGTAAGGCTCCAGCGTGAGTGTACTGCGGATTGCCACGATGGGATCAAGCACCGGACCAGCCGTATTTGACAACCGCTGCGTCTCGTCAATGGTCAATCTCCTATTCCCGGGAGACGATTTTTTACGGCTATCCAGCTTCAAGGGATTGGCGGCGGTTCGGCCCCGCCCGATGAATCGGCTGCGATCGGTCTCGTACGACGGCGCGTCGGCATTCGCGCCGGATGCCGCGAACAGGTGGAACATCCAGGGCGTATGTTCACCCGGTGTGCGTGGCCGCCGTGTGCAGAGGATTGCTTGTCGGTCTGGCAAAATTTCGGTCTGCACGAACAAATTACTGAAAGCCCGATGGGCAAGATCGGCGTTCAGAGGCGCCAACACAACCTCAGCGTAACTCGTCAGCTCAATGTGGCGGATTCTGGACGACTGATTGGTAAGAGTGACCCGGCGGATCTCGACGTCGTCTTCGGGCGATACGCTGATTTCGGTGTGGGCGTCGATCGCCTCATCACGGCGTCGATATTCAGCACGCGCCTGGACAAATATCGCCTCGTAATGATCGGCTTTGCGCAGAGTAGGCTGATGCGCCGTTGACCAGTAACGCCCCGTGTCACGATCGCGCAGGTAAATGAAGGTGCCCCAGTTATCGGCCGTGGCGTCCTCGCGCCAGCGGGTTACTGCAAGATCATGCCAACGGCTGTATCCACCGCCGGCATGGGTCGCCATAACATGGTATGTGCCGTTGGATAACAGATGGACTTCAGGCAGAGGTGTATTCAGATCGGTGAAGACTCGCATTATCGCGTCATCTTCCGCTGCGGAAGGGCGAGCGGCAGCACTGACTTCCGAAGCATGTGGCTGCAAGGTGGCACCCTGCTTCGGCACCCGTTCCTGCAGCAATAACTGCGTCGCCCGCGCCAGTGGGTCAGACATAAAACGGCGCTGCATAGGCTGATCGAGCAATAGATGCTCGAAGGCCAGCAGGCTCATGCCCTGATGATGCGCCATAAAAGTACGCACGACGGCATGCTGCTTGCCCCGCGGTACCCGCGAAGGCGTGTAATCGATCGCTTCGTAGAATCCGTAGGTGCCAAGAAAGCCGTTCCCCGCCAATATCTGCAGATTGCGACAGGCCTCCAGCGGCATCACCATCAGCGCCAACGCACTGGCGTAGGGCGCAATGACCAAATCGTCCCCAAGCCCACGTTTGAGACCCATTCCGGGTACGCCGAACGCCCGATACTGATAAACCTGGTGCATATCCGTGGCGTTATAACAGGACTCCGAGATGCCCCAGGGCACGGCACGCTGCCGGCCATATTCGATCTGGCGCGACACCGCAGACTTGCAGGTCTGATCCAGTAACGTGTTCTGATAACTCGGCATGATCAACTGCGGCATTAGGTACTCAAACATTGAGCCGCTCCACGAGATCAGGCTCACGTCGCCACCATGGATGGTCAACAAACGCCCAAGTGCGAACCAGTGTTTCTGTGGCACCTGGCCCTGGGCGATGAGCAGAAAACTGGCCAGCCGGGCCTCGGACGCCAGCAGGTCGTAGCACGCTGGGTCGCGACGTCGTTCGCCCACATCGTAGCCAATCGTCAACAGGCTGCGGGCGGCATCGTAGAGGAACTCAAAATCCATCACGGCCAGTTCGCGGCATCGATCTGCAAGATCATCAATACGTCGGAGGCGTTCCACCGCGCCCTTGTAACCTGAATGCCCTGCCCTGGCCAGGGCCGACAGTGTCGGGATGGTATCGAAAAGCCCGGGTTCCGGAGCCATACCGCGAAGATCGCCTTGTAACGCAAGGGACTGTTGGTCGAAAGCCCGTGCCCAGTAATAGAGTTCACCATCACTATCGGTATCGCGCGGCAACCAGGCAATCACCCCCCCTTCAATACGATGAAGCTCATCCAACGCGCTGTCAGCGGCAACCAGTGTGTGGAGTTGTCCATCGAGAGTGAGCGCGTGCAGGGTGTCCTGAAGAAGCCTGATCTTGTCTGCAAGCTCTTGGCAAAGTGTCACCGGTGCGTGTTCTGCAAGCACCTGCAGGGTATCCTGTAACCCGTGAAACGCATTCGCCGCCAGTATCGGCGCGTCTTTCATCTCGGCCAGCCCCGCCTGCAACGTGAGCAGGCTGCCGGCCAGGTTACCGCTGTCCACCGACGACACATAGTGTGGTCGCAGCGGTTGCAGGGTGCGGGTGTCGTACCAGTTATAGAAGTGGCCACGGTAGCGCTCCAGCCTTTCCATTGCCGTCAGCGTGTTCTCGATCAGGCGCAGGCATTCACCGGCGTGAATGTACCCGAAATCGTACGCCGCCAGATCGGCCAGCAGCGCCATACCCATATTGGTGGGCGAGGTACGGAAGGCAATGGCCGGCTCGGGATATTCCTGAAAGTTATCGGGGGGCAGCCAGTTGTCCAGCGGAGAGACGAAGTCTGCAAAAAAACGCCAAGTGCGGCGGGCCGACGTGCGCAGGAAAACCCGCTGCTCAATCGTCAACTTCGGCTCTGGCGTCAGTAGTGGCGTACTGATCCACCAGCCGACGATGGGCGACAGCAGCCACAGCAACAAGGTGGGCGCCCAAACCATCCACTCAGCCGAACGGGTTTGCCATAGGGCAATAGCCAGCAGCACCGACAAGATCGGCGCGACCCACATTTCTCTTAAAAAACCGCTCAGTGTTTTGCGCGCATTGCGAATCCCATAGGATCTTAGCTGCCAAAGCAGCAAACCCCGTTGAGTAAACAGCATGCGTATACCCGAGCGCAGGATCGCATCCAGGCAAATCTGCGCTTCGTAGGGCAGCATAATCCAGGCAAGCAGGGTTACTGTGAGCGGACGAAGCGCGGATTGGCTGGCCAGAATCAGATGCTGCCGCCAGCTAAGCTCTTCAGGCTTACGGATGAATTGAATCAGAATCCCCAAGAGCGTCGGCACAAATACTAGGCCGGCGGCCAGCAATAACCAGAACCACGCAGGTCCCGGCCCCAGTAGCCAGCCGCCCGCCAGCAAAATCAGCAGCGCCGGAGAGACAAGACTGCGGCGCAGATTGTCGACGATTTTCCACCTCGACAAGGCGGATAGCGGGTTTGGCTGCCGCTTTATTCCCGGCCCGGGTACCCGAGGCCACAACCAACCGGTAAGCTGCCAATCGCCGCGCATCCAACGATGCCGCCGACTGGTCTCCTGAGCGTAACTGGCCGGATGCTCTTCAATAAGGTCAACATCTGTTACCAATGCTGAACGCGCGTAGCCGCCTTCCAGCAGGTCATGACTTAGAATGAGATTGTCCGGAAATCGACCATCGACGGCCTGGCGAAACGCATCCACATCGTAGATACCTTTACCGATGAACGACCCCTCTGCGAAGATATCCTGATAGACGTCCGATATTTCGCGGGTGTAGGGATCGATACCCGCTTCGCCCGCGAACAGTTTGGTAAATCGTGACTGGCCAGCACTGGTAAGGCTGATCGAGGCGCGCGGCTGCAGAATCGCGTAACCCTCGACGACGCGCCCCTTGCCCGCATCGTAGACCGGCCGATTGAGCGGATGCGCCATATTACCGACCAGTTTGCGTGCGGCGTCGCGCGGCAGTTGGGTGTCAGTATCCAGAGTAATGACGTACTTGATCGAGCCCAGGATGGATGGATCACCGATTGTTTTCGAAAATGCCGCTTGCCCCTCCCCCCGCAGCAACGCATTGAACTGCTCCAGTTTGCCGCGTTTACGTTCATGCCCCATCCATACCCGCTCAACGGCGTTCCACACTCGAGGCCGATGAAACATATAAAAAATGCATGGACGATCGTCGTTGTAGGTCGCGTTGAGCGTATCGATTGCAACACGCGCGTATTCAAGCAGCGATTCATCCTCGGGCAAGGTGCATGTGGACGCGTCACGGAAATCCGTCAGCAGGGCAAAGAACAAATTGCGATCACGATTGCCGAGATAACGGATCTCCAGTGCCTCGAGCAGATCATCAATTTCCTGCGTTCGGTCGAGCAACGTGGGGACCACCACCATAGTGCGTTCGCTATCTGGTATGCCTTTGGAAAAATCCAGACGTGGCAACGCTCGCGGCGGCAGGAACATCGTTACCACTCGGTTTACCAGAGACACGGCCAACGCCGAGCCACCGATCAAGCCCATGGCAGCGAATAACCAATAGCGCCAGTCCCCCGGTACACATCCGCCAAAAGGAAACTGCGCCAGCACTGTCGTCACGGCGGTAAGCAGCAGAATCGAACTGGCATACAGCAAGAGGCGGTGACGCCGGCACGCCCGTCTGACCCGCGTTTTCCGAGACAAACAGCAGCCGACAGACTGTTCCAGACAGTGACGACCCCGATCAATCAGATAGTAGCCGACATGGGCGCTTCGATCGTCCGGACCGAGTCGTTTCACAGCCTTATGAGAGAGGGCAATGGCTTCGCGTGCCACTTCCCACTCTCGGCGGGGGCTAACTCTCGCGATGTCCTCAATAACATGCCGATAGCGATCGCGGGTGGCGAAATCCTGGTGAACGTATGTGTCTGCCGGATCTTCTCGCAAACTCTTTTCGACAGCGCTGAGTGACTCGACGAAATCCTTCCAGTCCGTTGCACCGATTAAGCGCAGACTGCCGATGCTGTTGGCGATGGATACCTGGTTGGCTGCGGCTGTTCGGCTGGCGGCTTGTGACAACTGGATTGCAGTCACGCCTTGTTCGTGCAGCTTTTGTTCGACCCATGCCTGCACAAAAGCCATCGTGGACCCCTGCACCTGGAGCCTTGCGTAAAACTCCTCCACAAAGGGAGCCGTCAGCGGCACACCCGCACTGGCAAACTCGGCCAGCAAATGAACCAGCCGCCCGGGTTCGTTTTCAGCTGTCGTGAGCATGCGATCCGCCCAGGTGATGGCGGCATCGAGATCTTCGCGTCGACGCGCTATACGCACCGCCACACGGCGCAGGTTTTCCAGCAGCGCCAACTGCAACATAATCGGGAACGCCCACAACTCGCCGAGTTGCAGCGGTTCAGCGGTCTGGTAGGCGACGACGAACTGGGTGGTGTTGTCGATATCGACGCGACCGTCCATGTGCGAAATCAGTTCCAGGGCCAGATCATAGATGCGCGGAAAACCGGCAGACGAGCCCACCGCCAGCCGCGGCAATTGCCGGCTGTAGCCACGAGGAAGGTGCCGGCGAGCCAGGTTGATCTGCTGTTCGATGAGATAGAAATTGTCGAGCAGCCAGGCTTCCGACGGGACAATTCTATGTCCGGGCATGACGGCGGCGGTTACTACGTCGTAAGCCACCAACAACACGCGCGCGTTGTCCGCCAGTCGTGGCAGCAGTCTGTCGGGCCCCGGACGCGGATCGATTCCATGCTGTGCGGCCAGCGTAACCGCGTGGCATTTGAGTTGCTCGATACTGAATAGTTCCGCACGTAACAACTCCGTATCCCGGCCATTGAACGGAAGGTTCGGCGTGCGTGCGCTAAATCCAATATCTATCTTGCCTATGAGATTCTCCTGGTTGTAACCCGCCTGGACTATCTTGATTCTTACTCAACGAGCGCCTTCTTGGTGCGACTTATCACATTTCTTCATGAACCTGGCCATAGGCCAGCATCGCAAACAAACCTGTACCGCCCAAAATGTTGCCGATGAGTACCGGGGCAATATGGTAGATAAAGGCGGTAAAAATATTCATGTCCCCGTTGAGCACCAGAGTGAAAATTTCGTTCGAACCAGCAATAACGTGGGTAAAACCACCGGCCGCGATCAGCCAGGTGAACATGATGATCACCAGTACCTTGGACCCTTTCGCAGACGGCAGCATCCACACCATGGCGGCTATGAAAAAGCCCGAGGGAATACCGCGCAAAAACGTCTCGGTCGGCGTCAGTGTTGCCAAGTGGCGCGATATCTCAAGGATTGCTGCAAGGGTGTCAGCGGGAAGGATGCTTTCGTGGATGGCCATGGCGGCGGTTAAAAACGTGCCACACAAGTTGGCCGCGAGCACAATTGCCCACAGGCGCGCGGCGTTATAAAACTGTTTGCGGGTGGGGTCGGCCAGAACCGGCAGAACCACGGTAATGGTGTTCTCCGTGAACAGTTGGAGCCGGCATAGAATGACCAGCACAAACCCGAACGCGTAGCCCAGGCTTTCAATTAACGTCAGGTAGGGGTGATCTGAGCCTATGTTGGCGCGAATAATTCCCTCGACAAGGACCGACGTTGAAATCCCCACCCCAGCTGCCACGCCGGACCACCAAAGCGAGATATTAGGACGTTGCAGCTCCTCTTCGCCCTCGCGCAGGATAACGGAATAGATAGCCAGCGACGACAAACCGCCATGTTCGGCCACCGAGTCACGCTCTTTCGGAGCCAGTGACTTCTCGCTCGACGTTGGTGTCTGTTCGCGGGATTCGCGATCCTGAGCCTTGGCGCGAGACGCATGCTCGTCCGCGGCGTCCTTGGCTTTCTTTTCGGAGGAGGTATCCCGATTAGCTTCTCCGTCACTCATTTAACTGTCCTTTGGCCACCAAAAAGCGCTTGTGTTGCTGCAAAATTTAACCCTCTGGAAAATGGCTTTCAGTCACTATGATAGTTTAGATCCTGTATTTGGACATAAGCGTCTCTGATTATTAGAAAAATGCTGCACGGAATGCCAGAAACCGTCCTCCAGCGCCACTCACATCCACTTTCTTCAATGAATTCGTGGCAAGTCTGCCTATAATATTCTCCAGGTAATGCTTTTTATTGGCACAGATCCTGCTAGTCTTAGTGCCCAACCCTTCAAGGAGAAATCAGTTGGCGCTCTTGAATTTCATAATCGACCGGTCGGACCAAATCTGGCTCGCGTCCTGGCAACATTTATCACTCGTGGTGCAATCCCTGACGTTAGCAGTCGCACTGTCATTGATTCTCGCCTTCCTCGTTTATAACAGCCAAAGATTGAGCGCGATGGCAAATGGACTGTCTGCAGTGGGGCTAACCATTCCCTCTTTTGCGTTGATAGGCCTTCTTATTGCTCCACTCGGGTTTGGCGTGACACCGTCAATGGTGGTTGTCACCTTTTTTGCCGTACTGCCAATTTTGCGCAATGCGGTCGTCGGGCTTAGCGGTGTTGACAAAGCCATTGTCGAATCGGCACGTGGCATTGGTATCGGCCGTATCCGCACGATGCTGACCATCGAACTTCCGCTGGCGTGGCCAATCATTCTCACCGGCGTCAGAATATCGGCTCAGATGACGATGGGTGTTGCTGCCGTGGCCGCCTACGTTCTGGGCCCCGGGCTTGGGAGTTTTATCTTCTCCGGGCTGTCACGGCTGGGTGGAGCAAATTCACTCGAGGCCGTTGTGGTCGGTGTGGTTGGCGTTATCCTATTGGCTTTCATTCTAGATCTTCTTCTTGTCGGCATTGGCCGCCTGACTATCTCGCGAGGTATTCGTGTCAGCAACTAACACTACACAGAGCAACGATCAGGCCTCACGTACCATCCTGCTCGACAAGGTAACCAAGCACTACCCGGGGCAATTGAAACCCGCCGTTGACGGCCTTACGCTGGAAATACCCGCCGGCAAGATCGTGATGCTGGTTGGTCCCTCCGGGTGTGGCAAAACAACGACGCTAAAGATGATCAATCGGCTTATTGAGCCAACGTCAGGTCGCATTATGCTGGGGGACGAAGACGTCACTGATCTGGACGGCGACAAACTCAGACGTCGAATGGGTTACGTGATCCAGGCCGGCGGCCTGTTTCCACATATGACAGTGGCCGCGAACATCGCGATTGTCCCCAAGATGCTGGGCTGGTCGAAAGGCGCAATTTCCAAGCGGATCGATGAACTGCTGGATCTGGTGTCGCTCGACCCTGCGCTCTACCGCGATCGTTACCCGAAAGAGCTGTCCGGAGGCCAGCAGCAGCGGATTGGCGTAGCCCGTGCGCTGGCAGCAGACCCCCCGGTGCTGCTGATGGATGAGCCGTTTGGAGCCGTCGACCCGATCACACGACAGCGCTTGCAGGACGAGCTAATCCGGATTCAGGAAGAGGTGCAGAAGACGATCGTTTTTGTCACCCACGACTTCGATGAAGCAGTAAAATTGGGTGACTGGATTGTGATCTTTGGCGAAGACGGGCAGATCGTACAATATGACAGCCCGGAACGGATTCTGGCGCAGCCGGCAAATGATTTTGTTGCAGATTTCATCGGCGCAGGTGCGGGGCTCAAACAACTGACGCTGGCCCGGGTGCGAGACGTTCAGCTTGCCGACCCAGTTACCGCTTCGCCCGGTGAGAAAGGCGCGGATGTGCTGGCGCGCGTGCATCAGACCAATCACGATTATGTCGTTATCACTGACGGCCGGGGACGCCCTATAAGCTGGCTTTCGCGGCGCCAACTGTCGCGCCTAGACACCATCGATAAATCGGAAAACCCCGATCTACCGCTGGTGGCAGAGGGGTCCACGCTGAACGATGCACTCGACGCCATGCTGGCCTCCAGGCTCGGCGCCGCCTTGGTTACCAATCGCAGCAAAGCTCTGGTTGGGATGATCACGTTCGATATTGTCATGAAGTCCATCAACCAACTGCGCGCTGACGTGCAAACGGCCGATGACGAGTCGCCGGTTGGCACCAATACTGGCTCTCCGGAAGTCTCAGAGGTGCCAAATGATTGATGCTGCGCGCAACAAGGTGGCCGCCAGCGACGCGGGCGGCACAAACGGGCGCAGCCTGGTTATTCAACTCGTTGCAATCCTGCTGGCTCTGGCCGCTTTTGCAATCTGGCTGGCGACGGCGAACCTGTCTTCAACGGAACGGGCCACTCTTAATCCTTCCGCTTTACTGGCCTATACCGGCGAGCACCTGGCGCTGACGTTTGTTTCGATCATTATTGTTCTGACGATCACTATCCCGCTGGGAATTCTGCTGACGCGGCGACCGTTCGTTCGCGCCAGCGGCACCATTCTGGCCATCGCCAATTTTGGCCAGGCGGCGCCGATCATCGGATTAGTGGTGCTGCTTGCGTTTTGGCTCGGATTTACATTCTGGACGGCTGTGGTCGCTCTGGTTGCCTACGCCGCACTGCCCGTGCTGAGAAATACCATGATCGGCATTCAGAGCGTGGACGCCCAGCTGGTTGAAGCGGGCCGGGGCATGGGCATGAGTGCGACTTCGGTGTTGCTGCGCGTTGAATTGCCACTCGCAGTACCAGTGATGCTGTCCGGTATCCGCACCGCCCTTGTGTTGGTGGTGGGCTCGGCAACACTTGCGACATTTATTGGCGCTGGGGGCCTGGGGCTTCTGATTACCACCGGTGTGAACCTGTTCCTACCCAGCGTACTGGTGTCAGGTGCCCTGCTCGTCGCACTACTTGCCCTGTTCATCGACTGGATCGGTCGTGTGTTCGAACACTACGCGCGCCCAAAAGGACTTTAGATTATGACCGTTCGCCATCACACGCACGCCATACGCCGCAGCACATTTACAGGTGCCGGGCTCGCGGCAGCGCTGTCGCTTGCAGGATGCGGCCTGGAGCCGGCAGGCTCCTTCGTTCCCGCTGCCGCACCCGGTTCAATACAGGCCATTGAGGGCCTGCCCGCCAGCGCAGCTATTACCATTACTTCCAAGAACTACACCGAAGCGCTAATCCTCGGCAAAATGGCTGTACTTGCGGCAAAAGTGGCCGGTTTTCAGGTTACCGATATGTCGAATGTACCAGGCAGTGTGGCTGTGCGCGAGCTGATGCTCAACGGCGATGTCGATTTTGTCTGGGATTATACCGGAACAGGCTGGCTGGCCTATCTCGGCAACGAAGCAGGAATACCCGGTGAGCGCCCGCAGTACGAGGCGGTTCGCGACGCCGACCTGAAAAATGGCATAACCTGGCTGGAGCCCGCGAAACTTAACAACACCTACGCATTTGCCGTAAAAGCCAGCGCGGTGCCTGAACTTAATGGCATCACCAAGCTATCAGAAATTAAAGACCTACCGCTGAGCGAGCGCTCGTTTTGCGTGGAGTCGGAATTCAATTCGCGGCAGGATGGCT
Organism: Marinobacter sp. LV10MA510-1; assembly: GCF_002563885.1. GTDB lineage: Bacteria > Pseudomonadota > Gammaproteobacteria > Pseudomonadales > Oleiphilaceae > Marinobacter. The sequence goes on from NZ_PDJA01000001.1 coordinate 1,440,473, forward strand.
TCAAACCCATGCTGGAAGAATATGATCTTACGCTGGGTAGCGCAGACGGTGTGAACCCGTCCAATGTCAAAATTCTCGACACCGGCACCATCTACGAGGCCACCGCTCGCGGTTCGTGTAACTTTGGTGAGGTCTTCGCCACAGACGGTCGCATCGTGGCGCTTGATCTGGTGGTTTTGGAGGATGACAGAGCCTTCTTCCCCGCCTACAACGTGGCCCCGGTGGTGCGCAGCGAAACCCTAAAAAAATACCCGCAACTGCAACAGATTTTTGCCCAGATTTCCTCGAAGCTGACAAATTCGCAGCAGCAGACACTCAACTCCCGCGTTGATGTTGATGGCGAGGAGCCTGCCTTTGTGGCCTTCGACTGGATGCAGGCAGAAGGTCTGATCACTGTGCCTGTGAAGTGAATTCGATGTACATGTTATACCCAACTTTGAACACCCAGAACCGCTTGTATTACTGCAAGATCTAGCCTGCTGGAAAGTTATCTTCAGTGTATGATAGCCTAGAATTTGCCATTTAAGCGGGCCTCTAATGGGTGATGTCGATGGTTTCAACGGCACACACTGTCGTTGTCCACCAGCCTTGCTCCTGATGTAAATCAAGATGTCCGCGTGCAATATGTGTAACGTTGGAATGATGATATTTGGCATTCGCGGCTTTGCACCTTCAAAGGAGAACGTGTCATGAAAGCAATGGTATTTCACGGACCGGGCAAACGCAGTTGGGAAGAAAAGCCCAAGCCAGAAATCGAAAAGGCCACGGATGCGGTAGTACGCATTACCCATACCACCATCTGCGGCACTGACTTGCACATCCTGAAAGGTGATGTGCCGGCGGTAACAGTGGGCCGCATTCTGGGTCACGAAGGCCTTGGCGTGGTGGAAGAAATTGGTAGCGGCGTAAGCAACATCAAGGTTGGAGACGAGGTATTGATCTCCGCTGTCACCTCTTGCGGTCGTTGCGACTACTGCAAACGCGGCATTTATGCCCATTGCCGCGACGGTGGCTGGATTCTTGGTCATCTTATTGACGGCACCCAAGCGGATTATGTGCGCATCCCCCATGCAGATAACAGCTTGCATATGTTGCCCAAAGGCATGGACCCCGCTGCAGCCCTTATGCTTAGTGATATCCTGCCCACCGGACATGAAATTGGAGCCCTGGCCGGCGAGGTCAAGCTAGGCGACACTGTGGCCATCGTCGGAGCGGGCCCCATAGGGCTGGCAGCTCTGATGACCTCACGCTTTTACTCGCCAGCACGGCTGATCATGATTGATCCGGACGAAAATCGTCTGGCCATGGCCAAGATGCTCGGAGCCACTGACACCATCGCCAAGAACCCGGTTGAAGCCATCAAAGAGTTGACCAACGGTGAAGGCGTCGACGTAGCTATGGAGGCAGTAGGCTACCCCGAAACCTTTGATATCTGCCAAGATATTATTCGCCCAGGCGGCTTTATTGCCAATATAGGCGTGCATGGCAAGAGCGTCGAATTCAAGCTGCAGGACTTGTGGATCAAAAACATCACTGTGCGCACCGGACTGGTAAGCACCAATACCATTCCAGTATTGATGAAGTTCGTTGAAAGCGGCGGCGTTACGCCTGCAGATCTGGTTACGCACCGCTTCAAACTCAACGAGATTGAAAAGGCTTACGACATCTTCAGCAATGCGGCGAAGGAGCAAGCTATCAAGATGTTGCTTACCGCCGAATGAGGCTGAAAATCTAGCTAAAAACAAAACTGGACTACTTTGTGCCCTTCTTTTCACCGTTACGCCGGAAGAGCTGGCGTGACGGTGATATTGGACACTGAGTATAATGTTCGCCCGTAATTCGGGCTATTACTGGATGGAAATCCTGGGTCAGTATTGTGCAGTCATCAACCGCTAGGAATCTTTCTTGCGAATTCTCTTTAATCACAATATCTCCGGCGCTGCCGACCTGATCGACCTGATGCGCCGCGCGCAGCCAGGTCTTCACGTTATCGCGACCCATGAGCGGCGCGACACTCCGATCGCCCTTGCGGCGGACCGACTGTTACCAGAGCCGGCCGAGACCCGGTTGATGAGCCCGGACGCCTATGCAGACTGGCTGCTCCAGGTAGCGCTCGCGGAGGGGGCTGAGCTAGTTCTGCCTTATCGGCGGCGTGAGGAGCTGGCCGGGTTTCGAGACCGGTTCAGCGCGCGCGGGGTCCGTCTATTGACCGCCTCGGACTCGAACACGATACGATTCCTTGAGGAAAAGCCGTCACTCCTTGCCCGAATGGAGGCAGCCGGGGTCCCGGTCACCCCGTTCAGACGTTTCGAGGGGGCTGACGAGTACGAATGTCTGCGCGCGGAAGGCAGCCTCTTCCCAGATCACCCAGGCCAGCTGTGCGTGAAACCCGCTTCCGGCATTTACGGGGCCGGGTTTCGGATTATCCAAGACGAGCTGCCTGCCATGGCCCTACTCTCTGATCTCTCGGCGCTCGAACTGCCGGATATTGCGTTTCGGGCACTGCTTGGAGCACTGCCCCAGCCAGAGCCGATGATGCTAATGCCGTTCCTGGAAGGGCCGGAACGGAGCGTCGACTTCTCTTGCCACGAGGGGCGCCTTCTCGGGACGGTGACCCGGATCAAAGCGGGGACTTCGCAGCTGCTTCTTCATGACCCCTACGGTGAGGAGCTAGCCCAACTCGTCGCCCAGACATTCAGACTGACAGGCATTCTGAACCTACAGACAATTGAGGACACGGCCGGAACGCAAAGGCTAATGGAAGTGAACACTCGCGCCTCAGGTGGGATCGGAATGACCGGGCTAACAGACGTTAACCTACCTGCACTCTTGCTTGATTCCATCGTCGGGGTAAGATCGGATCTGCCGGCACGGGTCACCGGAGAGGTACAGGCGGGGCGGCGCGAACTGTTCTGGGCGGTTTAAGAGAGCGCTCAATACAATAAAACGTTCGGGCTCTCGAAAACCTGTTCTTTTACGCCACCCCGGACTTCCTGCAGCTGTTGTTTACTCAAATCATCTCTGGTTATTTGCGGCCGGCGGTCCAGCGGAATCCCCAGTCGTACTGTTTGTCCAGAGCCTTATGGCCACTGTGGAAAGTGACCTGCCGGGAGACGCGTACCTGACCGTCATGATTGTCTATGCCAACCACCGCGCACATGCTGCCAGACTGTTCGAACTCGTTCATCCGGATTTCGACTTCCGGCTGCCCGGGAACCAACACTCGAACAATGCCGTCCGTTTCCTTCCAATTCGGGACGCCTTCGTAAATAAATGCGTAAACAAGAACGCGCTTGATATCTGCCCAACGGTCCCCGTTGATCTCAAGCCACTCTCCGTCTGAAGTGGAGCCAGTACGATCATCCCCGAGCAGTCGCACAAAGGGAGCCTGTTGGAAGTCACCAAAACCATTACCCAGCGCCTGAACAACATGTTTCTTCCCATCCCGCGTCTCTACGAACGCGCCCAGGTCAAGGTCGATCGCGGCTGGGCCCCGCGAGAAAAAGCCGGTTTTTTTCTGGGTCTGGCTTTGATTCCAGTTCAGGTTGATCTGCATTTTTCCGAAGCGGCCGCCCTCTTTCTTCAAAGAAACCGTGTTGTTCTGTTTGGTCAAACTCACTTTCGAGAGGTTGACCGAACTTGTTGACGGCGGGGGCACGGAGGTCGGGGCTGGACTTGGACTTGGAGTCGGAGCTGGACTTGGAGGAGGCGCGGGGGTCGGAGCAGGCGCAGGCGGCGGAGTAGGGGCAGACGGCGCCGACTCGGCAATCTCGACGCCAAGGTGTTTCGCCAACGCAGCGAGCCCACCGTTAAACCCTTGCCCAACAACCCTGATTTTCCAGGCTCCGTTGCGCTGGTAAAGCTCGGCCAAAATAAGCGCCGTCTCTGTCATACCCGCGCAGGGAATGGCACCCCGAACTCCGCCCGCATCCAGTGTAATCTCTGGGACTCGGGAAAAAGAGGCCCGATTCTCGTGAATCGTGGCGGTGAACACCACCTTTTCTACCCCGGCTGGAACTCGGCCAAGCCCCACGGCAAACCGAGCCTCGCCGTTTTCAGAGCCAGTAAACGCCACAGCGCCCCCGGCAACCGATGGCTGTCCGTAGAAACACATATCCCCATCTGACCGAACTTTGCCTGACGCAGTGACCAGAAAAGCGGACACATCGATATCCGCACCCGGTATTGTGCCATGGCGGATCAGAACGGTTAGGTCATTCGAGGAAACGGGCGCGTTTGCGCCAGGGCCCATGACAGTCATCAGAAACTCCTTAATAAACCGGTGCGGGCCACCCCAAAATGGCGACCCGCCCCCGAACTAGCCGATGTTCACGCCGTGTGCCGTGGCCAGTGGCCCTAGGCCGCCCGCAAAGCCGGCGCCAATTGCCTTCATTTTCCACTCTTCGTTATGCCGATAGATCTCACCAAAGATCATAGCGGTCTCGGTTGAGTAGTCTTCGGAGAGGTCGTACTTCGCAAGTTCAGCGCCGCCGTTCTGATTGACAATGCGCATAAACGCATTGCTAACCTGGCCAAAGTTCTGATTTTTCTTTTCAGCTTCGTGAATCGTCACTACGAAAACCAGCTTTTTGACGTCCGCCGGGATTTTTGACAGATCGATCTTGACTTGCTCGTCGTCACCTTCACCTTCGCCGGTGCGGTTGTCGCCGAGGTGCTCAACAGCGCCGCCAAGCCCGCTCAGATTTCTGTAAAAAATGAAATCCTCGTCGGAACGCACCTTGCCGTTTTCACCGCAGATAAATACTGACGCGTCCAGGTCAAATTCTGTGCCGTCAGTAACGCGCGGGTCCCAGCCAAGACCAACCAGGATGGAAGTGAGACCCGGAGCCTCTTTAGAAAGCGAAACGTTGCCACCTTTACTAAGAGAAATTGCCATGTCGTTTTCCTTTGCGAAATGTAAGTTGTAACCCGCCCGAATCAGACAGGTCAAGATTACAGGTTGCTACCAAACTCTTTGTACATCGTTATAAATAGTTGTGCATCAAGGGGCCGCGACCCCAACGAATGCGTCAGCCACTCCGCTGTACTGAGCGAAAGTGAACAGAAGATAAGAAACCGCCATGATCCCGCCAGCAATGCGGCCAATTCGACCGACAAACAGCAGGAAGAGCGCGAACACAAACGTTACGGCAAGAACGATCAGCAGGTCAAATTGACCGAACCGCGGATCGATCACCAGTGGCTTCACTACCGCCGTAATCGCCATCACCGACAGGATGTTGAAAATATTCGATCCAACAATTCCGCCAATGATCATATCCGACTGCCCCTTACGAGCCGCCGCGACGCAGGCGGTCAGCTCAGGCAGGGAGGTCCCGAATGCAATCACGGTCATCCCGATCACGGCTTCAGGAACGCCCAGAGCGAATCCGCCGGCAACCGCTCCTTGAACCAGTACTTCCGACCCGATCACAAGCGTTGCAATTCCGATCGTGACCATAACAAAAGGATTCCCGGGACTCGCGTCTTCGCCCTCCTCGTCTTCGTCAACTTCGATTTTACTTGCTTTGTACTGGTAGGTCACATAGGCAACAATGGCGAAAACCATCGCCAGACCTGCCCAGCGAGGAAGAATCCCGGCCCAGACCGCTGCTGCCATAGCGGCGGTGGCGAAAATCATCACCAGAGTGTCGACCTGAGCTTTTTTACGGTCAAACACGATTGGGGCGATCATTGCCGAGATACCAATTACCATCAACACGTTCGCGATGTTGGACCCGATCACGTTGCCAACCGAGATGCCTGCAAAGCCGCTGATGTTTGCGTTCACCGATGTGAACAGCTCCGGCGCCGAGGTACCAAAAGCAACAATGGTCGCCGCAATGAACATCTTTGAAAGGCCAGACCTTTCAGCAATACGAACCGATGAATCGATCGTGAGATCGCCACCTTTAACAAGAAGCCATACCCCGAAAAAAATAGCACCCAGCGCAATGACCGCGAGCTGATAGGTGGTTAATCCGTCCATTTATGATTCCGTTTGTCAAAAAAATGAGGGCGGCATGAGCGCCCTCGTTGAATTGCTGATTAAAGATCGAAATCGGCGGGTTTTAGCCCAAGCTCCACACAAATCTCGCGCACGACAGCCTTTTCGTCATCATCAAAGGTTCCGTCTGACGCACCGATCGCGCAGGCAACACGAACCATAACCCTGCCTTGCTCTTCGTTATCACGAAGGCGGCCGATCACTTTGAGCGCCTCGGCCTTGCCGATCGCCGCATCGAAATCAAAATTCGCGATCACCTTCTCGAAGTAGGCAATTACGTCGGGCATCTCAAAATGCTTGAGTTCGTCCGAGTTCCGCATGTACCCCGCCATCTTCTGTTTTTCGTCAGAGGATACGGTTCCATCCGCCGCCGCCACCAGGGCACAGGAGGAAACAACGGCCTCCATAAAGGTGCGATTGCGAAACTTCGATACTTCCGCCGTCAGGCGGGTGCGGGCTTCATTACTTTTGTCTTTCAACCAGTTCAACATCGTTAAGCTCCTGCTAAATGACAGATTTCGAAACGCCAACCAGATCGTCTACGGTGCGACCGGTGGCCTGAACGCCGTGGGCCGTCATGCTCCAGCCGTCGCTGCCTTTTGATAAAGACGCCATAACAACGCCGGTGTGCGCGCCTTGCTCGCGCAGCGTGTACGAGCAAATTTCACGCTGGTTGGTGTCGTCTACCAGCCGCGCGACTGCGTTATCGACTTCATTGAAGGTCTGACCGCGAAAGCTGTTAACGGTGAAAACCAAGTGCGCAGCCTTTGCGTCCAGGCGGGACAGATCGACCCGAATCACTTCGTCATCTCCGTCGCCTTCACCGGTCAAATTGTCGCCGTCATGGGTGATAGCACCGTTTGATGATTTGAGTTTGGTGAAACAGACTCTGTCAATTTCGTTCTTCGCGCTGTCAAAAACCAGTACGCTTGCGTCCAGATCAATGGCCGAGGCGCCTCCACCAAACAGCTTCGACAGGAAGCCGCCGCTGCTTTTCACCGGATCCCAACCCAGCCCCATAAAAACACGGGACAGCCCCGGATTGTCTTTTGACAGGCTTATTGCCTGGCCTTTCGATAAAGAAATACTCATTTTTTAATTCCTTTTATGGCTTTGAAAAACAGTACAATTTTCTGCATCTGTTGTGCAATGCTTTTTCCATTCCTTAATTAATCCTAATTTAACCTTTCAACCGGTACCGGTCTCTCGGTTATAACGGGCCTGCCCATACGAGTGACATCCGAACCGGTCCGCGCGCGCCAGTGTGCGGCGTGCCCAAGCGGCATGCGTTGCAGGCTCGCACATAACGCCACCAATCTGAAACACGGCACTCGCGTCCCGATCAAGGATTGCTTTGGCGGCACGGAGGTCTTCCTCCGATACGGAGAGCGCGCCTTCAATGATCGGGACCTGAGCCGGGTGGATGGCGGTTTTTGAGACGAATCCCATTTGCACATCGCGTTCCACCTCACGGCGCAACGTCTCCGTGTCTTCAATAATGTCAAAGACCGGGGCAGAAACGGGAATCCCGGCCGGGATAAGGATCGACGCCGCCATCGATAAAAACCAGCCAAGCGGACCCTCGTAGGCCGTCATGCCACGCACCCGACGCAGCGCCATCGAACCCAGAAGATCGTTCCCACCAATCCGGACCGCGGCGATTCGGTCCGGCCCGGCCCTCAGCAATAGATCCCGAAATTGAATCAGCCGGGCCGGATCGAAAAATTCCGGCGTCTCAAGCGTTGGCATGAGCTTCAGGGTGGTTCCTGACAACAGCGAAATCCAGTCCGGGGCGGTTTCAGGCCGAGCCTTTGGCAGTACAAAACCATCAATCTGGGTAATGCCGTCAATTGCCCGAAGCCGGCACGCCATGTCATAAGACCGGGGCCGGATGAAAACCTGTGGCCGGCTGTCAATGCTACCAAGACGGGTCTTTAGCAGTTCTGTCAGGGTTCGGATGCCCTGTTCAATGTCCTCCTCACGCATCGCGTCCTCCAGGCAAAGGACAATCGATGAGGCTGGCGACGTTGCCAATCCTGACACTATGTCTGGCACCTTCGGATGTATGGCGGGCATGTAGAGGGTAGCCCCCAACTTATAAGCCGAAAACATATGAGACCCAAAGTCAGTCATTTAGTTTCCCTGATGAGCGTAATCGCCCGGTAAGGCCCGGTGAGGTCAGGCGCCTCAATCAGATTGACCCCGTCCTGACGGCAAAGGTGAATGAGCGCCGCAAGGTCTGGGTCTTCGCTGAGCGATCGAACCAGAACGCATTCTGGTCGGCGCCGCAGAACCGCCCTTGTGGCCTCCGCAATGCCTGGCTTGATGCGGTTGCGGTTGTGCACTCCGAACCGTTTGGCAACCGCCGCAACAGTGCGGTCCGCCTCTGTGCGGAACCTTACGGCCGCGGACGAATCCGCCTCTGGCTCCAGATCAACCCGGCCCGCCAGCGCCGACAAGGCTGCATCCACCCGGTCGACGAACGAACGCGACAGGTCAATGTCAGCAAGGTGATCCAGCACAATGCAGCCGTGATAGTCCCCGGGGCCTATCAGGTCGGACCGGAGGATAGAGCGGGAGATAAGACCAGACACGTTACCGCCAAGAATGCCGGAGGGGATCAGCCAGTCCTCGCGGGATCCGCAGAGATTTGCGCGACCGCAAGGATCGGCGATCACGGCAAGCATTGGTTCCCGGTCAGTGAGAGCACGCCAAGACTCCGCCAGCTCCGCCGTGATGGCCCCTTTACCTGTCCACCCGTCAACGAAGATCACCCCGTCAACCGGGCGCCGCGCAAGCACTTCCACCATGGCCGCCTCGTCGAGGCCCCGATCGCGGATGATCGAGATCCCGAAATGGGCGACATCAGCGCCCAACCGAACCAGATCGCGCTTAAGCAAAACACCGTAAGGCACTCCGGCGCGAACAAGGCTGCACAAGGTAATTTCTTGGTTCAACCGGCCCTGCTGGACCAGATCAAGAATTTGCCCCGCCAGGGAACGGATGTCTCGGGCAAGCCGCGGCACTCCAAGCCGGCAAGACTCCTCGAACAGAGACAGGTAACGGGCATCCGGGCGCCGCTCCTCAGAAATCATTTCCGAGTAGTGGGTCGCGCCGGTTTGAATCCGGCGCTCTTTCTCCTCCACCGGGGTGGGTGCAAGCGCGACCGGCTTCAGCAGAAACTCCACGTCTGTCGACAGATAGCTGCCTGAAAAAGGACGTTTTTCGGTATCAGTCAGTGGGCGGTTCAAGGTGTTAGGTCTCCATCGGTCATCCGCGCCATGAGGTCTGCAATCTGCGACCCGGACGGGGTCATGATGAAATCGCAGAGACCCATGAACGGAAGGTCCGTCAGGCTGTCTCCAATGCCGATCAGCGGCGCCCCGCCGCCGTCTCTGATGCTGTCTATCAGATGCCGACAGGCTTCCCGCTTTGAGATGCCTATTGGCGTGAACGAGAGATTATTGCCATTTGCGTGCTGCTGCAGACCGGACAAGTCGAACCGGCTTGCGAGGCGTTCCGCTGCGGCGGTGATTCCGCTTCGAACCTCTGCCACCCCGGTCGCGTTCATTTTCACGCAGAAATAGACCGGCGCGCCGTACTCTTCGACGATCCAGCTGCGGGCCGCTGATCCAAGCTCCGCGCCAATAAGCGCAGACATGTCGAGCAGCAACGTTTCTGCGCTGCGCCCAATGTGCGCCGTGTGCGCGAGCCAGGCAGGGTCTGCAACGCCCTCGGCGTTCAAAATCACCGCCCCGTTGGCCAGAATAGCGCGCCGGGTGCCAAAATCGAGATGAACCCGGGAAAAGGCGTCGGTGCTACGGGCAGTCACCGGAATCACCGCCCCGGTTGCCCTCAGCGCCGAGAGCAGGCCCTGCTGCGCCGGGTTCATATGGCCATGGTGGCCATTGGTCGCGGTGGTTACCCGCGTAAAGGCTTCGCCCTGCGGATGTTTGTGAGATGATCGAAAAAGAGTGTCGTCAAGATCCGTCAAGTAGATACATTGGCCCATTACGTCTCGAACTCCGTCACTTGGCCGGCTCCGTTAATGATGTGCCCGCGCCCGAGATAGGCCCGGAGCGTTGGGCAGATTCCGTCATCGCCGGTTTCGGTCATGATGATGACTCGAGCGCAGGGGCGTTCGGGGACATTGTGAAGATACATAGGTACGCCTACCCGGTAATGGTCTGGAAACGTCACTTTGTGCCGGATAACCTCTCCGTTGAGGATCGGCGACCGGGTGGTCGCAACGAACGTTACATCCGCTCCTTCCTGCTCAAGGCGTTCAGCCAGCAGCATCGGACCCCAAACGTGCTCGCCGGTCCCGATCACAAGAACGGCGTCGCCTGGGGCCACCGCCGGCAGAGCGGCCGGAATCAAGGGCCGCATCGGTTCCATCATCGATTCAATAATCGGCTCCATCTGAAGCCCGAGCCGCGGCGCGTGAAACAGCAGATTCGGCACAGGATTCGGGTTCGGAACCCAGGCCGGAAGTGTCGCATCCCCGGCCCAGACCGGAACAGCCGGAAGCGTTGCTTTCGCGTCCTGCTCCCATCGCCATTCCCCTCGAACTAAAGAGAACGCGTCCACCGGGATACCAGGGCACAGCTCCATAATTGCCTGGGCGGCTCGTCCGTTGGACCAGTCGGTCAGGGTCAGAAGTAGAACACGTTTAACGTCTACCCCGCCGTCATGAACCGCCTTGAACAAAGCCGCAAAGGTGTTTCCGGTGGTCGTCTCGTCATCCACAAGAACAAGCGTTCTTGCAAGCCCGCTTGAAAGCTCGCACGACGTTGGCGCCATCACATGATGTGCAGTGGCGTGACTGTGCCCTTCCGAGAAGCTGACCCATTCCCGACTCGCAACCGGGTGGCGGGTGGTCGACAGGTAAAGAATATCCGCTTCGGGCCGGCGCTCCCGGATGCGCCGAGCCGCGGCCGCTCCGATTCCAACCGCCGTCTCCGCGTAACCCATCACCAAAAGGGGGCCATCAAGCAGAGCATCGGGAATTTGATCGACGATCGCATTGACCGCATCAAAATGGTCCCGCGGTCTGACGGGGATATGGCGCCCGAGTACGGTGGAAACAAAAAGAAAGCTGCGCTTCGGGTTGATTCGCTCCGCAATCCGGAATAATTCGCCGTCCGTCGGGGCTGCGCTGGTCCGCAGTTCAAGAACCCCCGTGTTCAGGGGATGTCGCGTGATAACCGGTGTTTGTTGCATCCGTTCAGTCGTCCCTCTCCGACTTATCGGACCGGCTCGACGTTTGCTGGTCGCGCTTCAGCCATTTGTCATCCCCCGCATCGCTTGCCGAGGATGACTTTGAGGATGATGAGGGCGAAGACGAGGGAGTATTATTTCCACTCGCAGACGTGTGACGGGCACGCAATTCCATGAACTTACCGGACGCACGCTTCAATGCACGACGCGCTATAAACGCCAAGACCAAAAGAAGCACCAGTATGACTATGTTGAAAATCGGGATATGACGGTACCCGGGCTCGACAGGCCAGACTGACGTCGCATTCGGAAACATCGAAAAAAGCGGGAGCCGCCAGCCGTAATGGCGAATAGCAACGGCCGTGCCCTTCTCTTCGCGGGCAAAGACAGCCGCTTGCGTCTGAAGATTCGCGGAGTTGATCTTAAAATAAAGCCATGCGTCTTCGTTGCGGAACACGCGGACTTCGTCGCCGCCGATCAGCCGGGTTTGAATCATGTAAACGTCTCGGGTTCCCACCTCTACATCGGTGCGCTTGACCTCAACGCCGATCACCTCGACAACGGAGACCCGCGGCAACACATAATACAGGGCCAGGCCCATAACGATCAGGACAAACCCGATCAGGATAATTTTGAGTTTCTTCATGTGCAGTTTCCTAGAGTTCTATTTCGCTCTGACAATCTTTTGGACTTCAGCCTAACAGCCTGAGTGAGTGTGTCACAGCGATGCTGCCCGGTCTTGCAGGAGTTTAATCGACTGCGTTAAAACGCTGCTGCAGAGATTGAGCAAACGGATCAAAAAAAACCGACACAGCTGTGTCGGTTTTTTTATCAGGCGATCTTTATGGCCAACGTTATTCCCACTCTATGGTCGCCGGCGGCTTGGACGACACATCGTAAGTCACCCGTGATACGCCGCTGATTTCGTTGATAATGCGGTTAGACACGGTTTCCAGCAGTTCGTACGGCAGATGCGCCCAGCGTGCGGTCATGAAATCGATGGTTTCTACAGCGCGCAGTGCAATCACCCATTCGTAGCGGCGGGCGTCGCCTACTACGCCTACCGATTTCACCGGCAGGAAGACCGCAAAGGCCTGACTGGTTTTGTGGTAATAATCGGCGCGGTGCAGCTCTTCCAGGAAGATGGCGTCAGCGCGGCGCAAGATGTCGGCGTAGTCTTTTTTCACTTCGCCGAGAATGCGCACGCCCAGGCCCGGCCCCGGGAACGGATGGCGGTAGACCATGTCGTACGGCAAACCCAGCTCGAGACCAATACGGCGCACTTCGTCTTTGAAGAGTTCGCGCAGGGGCTCGACCAATTTCAGTTTCATGGTTTCCGGCAAGCCACCCACATTGTGGTGAGATTTGATCACGTGGGACTTGCCGGTTTTGGACGCAGCCGATTCGATCACGTCCGGATAAATAGTGCCTTGGGCCAGCCAGTGAACATTCTGAATGCGGGTAGCTTCTTCATCGAACACGTCGATGAAGGTGTTACCAATCACTTTGCGCTTTTGTTCGGGATCGCTGACGCCTTTGAGATTGTTCAGAAAGCGTTCTTCAGCGTCGGCGCGAATGACTTTTACGCCCATGCTGCTGCCGAACATATCCATCACCTGGTCGCCTTCATTCAGGCGTAGCAGGCCGTTATCAACAAACACACAGGTTAGCTGATCGCCGATGGCTTTGTGCAGCAGCGCCGCGGTCACCGAGGAATCTACCCCGCCAGACAGGCCCAGCAGTACTTTGTCGGTGCCGACCTGTTCGCGGATCTTTTGCACGGCGTCGTCGACAATTTTGGCCGGCGTCCACAGGGCTTCGCAGCCGCAGATGTTCATCACGAAGTGTTCCAGAATGCGCTTACCCTGCAAGGTATGGGTCACTTCCGGATGGAACTGCAGGCCGTAAAGGTGGCGCGACACATCCTGCATGGCTGCAATAGGTGCGCTTTCGGTGGAGGCCAGCAGTTCGAAACCTTCGGGCATGGCAACCACTTTGTCACCGTGGCTCATCCACACGTCCAGCAGAGATTCGCCGGTCACGGTCAGGTGGTCGGTGATGTCTTGTAGCAGTGGGCCCTTGGCGCGTACTTTTATCTGAGCGTAACCAAATTCGCGTTTTTCCGAGCTGGCCACCCGGCCGCCCAGCTGCTCTGCCATGGTTTGCATGCCGTAGCAAATACCCAATATAGGAATACCACGATCAAACAGGCCGTCAGGCGCGCGCGCGCCACCCAGCTCGGTGACCGACTCAGGACCACCGGCCAGCAGAATACCCTTGGGGTTGAACGCTTCGAGCTCTTCAGTACTGATGTCAAAAGCGCGCACTTCGCAATAAACGCCGATGTCCCGCACCCGGCGGGCAATCAGCTGGGTGTACTGGGAACCGAAATCTAGAATCAGGATGCGGTGATCGTGAATGTCGTGGGCCATGGAATCCTCGGGGAAATTAGCAATGCGGCCCCAACAATGGGGCCGCATAAAAACAACCTGTAATCAGCTAACGCGGTAGTTCGGTGCTTCTTTGGTGATGGTCACATCGTGAACGTGACTCTCGCGCATACCGGCACCGGTGATGCGCACAAACCGGGGCTTGTTGCGCATATCGGTTATGGTGGCACTGCCGGTGTAACCCATCGCGGCGCGCAGGCCGCCCATCAGCTGATGAATAATGTTGCGCATCGGACCCTTACAAGCGACGCGGCCTTCAATACCTTCCGGAACCAGTTTTTCTATGCCTTTGCTGGCATCCTGAAAATACCGGTCGCTGGAACCCTGGCCCATGGCGCCAATTGAACCCATGCCCCGATAGGCCTTGTAACTGCGGCCCTGGAACAGCTCGATTTCACCCGGGGCTTCGTCGGTGCCGGCCAGCAGGCTGCCGATCATCACACAGTGGGCGCCGGCCGCAATCGCCTTGGCAATATCACCGGAGAAGCGCAAACCACCGTCGGCAATCAGCGGAACGTCGGTGTTTTTAAGGGCCTCAGCCACGCTGGATACCGCTGAAATCTGCGGCACACCCACACCGGCTACAATGCGGGTGGTACAGATGGAGCCCGGGCCGATACCCACCTTAACCGCGTCTGCGCCGGCGTCAACCAAGGCAAGGGCAGCCTCAGCTGTGGCAATATTGCCGCCAATCACCTGCAGCTCGGGGTAATGTTCCTTTATCCAGCGCACACGATCGAGCACACCGCGGGAATGGCCGTGAGCCGTATCCACCACAATCACATCAACACCGGCTTCCGCCAGAGCTATCACACGGGCTTCGGTGTCGCCGCCGGTGCCGACGGCCGCACCAACACGCAGGCGGCCCTGATCGTCTTTACTCGCCAGCGGGTAGTCTTTGGACTTCTGGATGTCTTTTGCTGTGACCAGCCCGCGCAGCTGGAAGTTGTCGTTTACCACCAAAACTTTTTCAATGCGGTGGCGGTGCAGGAGTTCTTTCACTGATTCCAGATCGGCGCCTTCTTTCACCGTAACCAGTTTTTCCTTAGGCGTCATGATGTCACGCACCAGCGTGTCCATGCTGCTCTCAAAGCGGATATCGCGACCCGTTACAATACCCACCAGTTCGCTGCCGTCTACGACCGGCAGGCCGGAAATGTTATTGGCCATGGTAATTTCAACCAGCTCGCGTACGGTGTTCTCGGGCTTGACCGTAATCGGGTCTTTTACCACCCCGCTTTCAAACTTTTTTACCTTACGCACTGCGGCGGCCTGCTGCTCGGCGCTCATATTTTTGTGCATAATGCCGATGCCGCCTTCCTGGGCCATGGCAATCGCCAGCTCTGCGTCTGTTACTGTGTCCATGGCCGCCGACACCAGCGGGATATTCAGCATGATGGTGCGTGTCAGGCGGGTGCGAAGATCGGCTTCGTGAGGCAGAACCTCGGAGTAACCGGGCACCAACAGTACGTCATCAAATGTCAGAGCTTCTTCGGCAATTCGCAGCATTGGGATCGGCCTTTTAACGTGCTAAATTTAAACCTTGGCAGGGGCATTGAAGGTGCCTCTGCCAAGTAGAATTCTTAATCGGGCTATTATAAAGATCTGTTGCAGCCCAGTAAACCGCGCACTTTCTCGCCAAAGGTTGCATGCATCTGAATTTTAAGCGGTTTACATTCAATTTTTTTCGGCTATTGCGTATAAAACCATGGGGGTTTTTTGGTGAATGATGCCTTTCAGGACAACCGGCCGCGGGCGCTGACCGTTAGCGAGCTGAATCATCAGGCCCGCCACCTGCTGGAAACCAGCTTTATGCAGGTTTGGGTTGAAGGCGAATTGTCGGGCTTTTCACGCCCTTCTTCCGGGCACTGGTACTTTTCTCTGAAGGATCGAAACTGCCAGATTCGCTGTGCCATGTTCCGCGGCGCCAATCAGCGGGTTCGCCCGGCGCCAAAAGAAGGCGAACTGGTGCGAATTCGCGGCAAGGTGACCTTGTACGAAAATCGCGGCGACTTCCAGATTATTGTCGAGCACCTGGAGCCGGCCGGAGCCGGCGCGCTGCAGCAGGCTTTTGAAGCGTTAAAGTTAAAGCTTTTCAACGAAGGCCTGTTTAGCACCGAGCGTAAAAAACCCATACCCGCCCTGCCCCGTCACATTGGCGTGGTTACCTCCCCAACCGGTGCTGCGATTCACGACATACTCACGGTGCTGGCTCGGCGCTGCCCGGGCATTCCAGTCACGCTTTACCCCACCGCGGTGCAGGGCCAGGCCGCAACCGCAGACATAGTTGCCGCCATTGGCCGGGCTGTTGCCCACAACCGCGCTGACGTGCTGATTATCGGTCGCGGCGGCGGCTCTCTAGAAGATTTGTGGTGCTTTAACGAAGAGGCCGTAGCCCGCGCCATTGCTGCCTGCCCTATTGCCACCGTCAGCGCTGTGGGGCACGAGGTAGACACCACCATTGCCGATTACGTAGCGGATTTTCGGGCGCCGACACCGTCAGCCGCGGCGGAAAAAATATCGCCAGACCAGAGCATCTGGTTACGCCAATTACAGGCCATCAGCGAGCGCCTGCAGGCTGCAATGGGGCGCCAACATACAGCGCTTGAAAACAGGCTGCTGCAGCTTTCAGCGCGGCTGAAAGATCCGCGTCGCAGCCTGCAGGAAAAAGCGCAGCGCCTGGATGGGCTGGATGTGCGCCTGAGCCGCGCCATGGCGCAGATGACCCAGCGTTTGCATGTGCGTACCGACCATTTGCAGCAGCGCCTGGCCATGCAATCACCTAACAGGCAACTGGCCAGCGCCAGCGAACGTGTGTTGCGGGCAACAACAGGCTTGAATCTGGCCATTCAGCAAGCGCTTAAAAGCCGCCGTGAGCAACTGGATTACACAGCGCAAACCCTGAATCTGGTCAGCCCGCTGGCCACTCTGGGGCGGGGCTACGCCATTGTAAAAGACGACCAGGGCAAGATTGTGCGGCATGCCGGGCAGCTTGAAGCCGGCCAGGCCATCAGTGCCCGGGTGGCCAGCGGCACTGTTCACGCCCAGGTGACGAGTTACGATGAATCTTAATGCAGTGCGACGCATTTTGATGGAGCCTAGGGGCTGTTGACAATCCACATCGGTAGCCATAGAAACGCGCAAGCCAGAGACACGATGCTGTCATAAGGTGGCCCACTTCGGGTGCTTCCGGGTTACCCGCCGTCGTGCCATTGCCTGATGAGCCGGAATCATCAAATATGCTGCCAGCGGCCAAACGCTGGCAGCAATCATGGACACAAAAAAACAAACGCTTCATATGAACCCATCCCATTGAGTGTCATCGTGGGAAAGAGTCTACGTTCTTATTATTTCAGGAATATTAGAGCGTTAGGCGCTGCATAGAAATACGCCCAAGCTCGCTGACAAGCAGAAACATTCAATCCTCCGGCATCGGCCCGTTAGCTGCCTTGGCCTGCCTTCCGAGCTCAGCAGCCAGGTTTATAGCCATACTCAAGCCTCGGCGGGCGTCTTCGTCTTTGCTTAACCGCCGCAGGCTTTGCCAGATTGTCGGCGGGGTTTCGTCATGAGCAGCCTGGGCTGCTGCATATCTCAGAGCGTTGCTGATAGCCCAGGCACCGCCAATGGCCTCTTCGTAGAGTGCCATCAACTTTTGCACCATATTATCATCGGCCATTTCGATAACGTCGGAGGTCGCTGCGAGCAAATCAATTATGTTGTGCAGCCGTCGCCCCTGTATTATCGGCGCTGCTTTCGTGATCAGATCCGATAGGCCGTCCAGTGTTGCCTGATCTTGCAATTCCGGCGACTTTTTCAGTAATTGCTCAAGCGACTGAGGTGCTGCAACTGTTGTGGATTCGTCGTTCATTTTTGCTCTCCTCGTCAAACCAGCCCACGGGCGACAGACCAATAAATGCCTCGGTTAAATCCCTTACGCATTAACCCGCCGATTTTGGTCGGTGGCGTCGGTATGACATCTACATCGTAGTCGTACCAAAGCGGCATGCCGACTTCCATACCCATTTGGGCGATGGCCTGTACCCTTCCATCGTATTCAGCCGGGGTTTCACCAAACCGCATCAGGCCAGCAATGTTGTTGCAGATTACCGGCGACTGGTTATGGCAGCTTCCACCTGCCTTACTGATAGGCAGATCGACCGTGTCGCCCATTACGAACACGTTTTCATAGCCTTCAAGTTGCAGCGAATGGCGATCTGTCGGCAACCATCCTTCGTTGTTGGGAGCCTGAGAGGCACCCGAATTAATAACCGCATCTACGGCTCGAATGGGTGGGGTCTGCATCAGAATATCGAAATCTTCTTCGTCCCCTTCCTCGGAAATGGCCACCTTACGCTCGGGGTCAACACTCGCAAGGGTGAAACCGCGTTTGTGTTTAATATCTTTTGAATCGAAAATAGACGGCAGAACTGCGCCTGTATCTTTTTGCAAGAACAAACAGTTACGGACAAGTTGTGAGACGGTGGGATAAGTGTAAACGATCTCTATCTGATCTCTTACGCCTCGCTTGCGCAAAAATTCATCGAGCATCAGGGTGGTTTCCATCGGCGCAATGCCACACTGGTGTGGAACGTTAGGCGTTGTCGGAAAGGTAACGCCGATAAATATACGGCCTTTCTCGATGGTCGAAATTTTCTTGTACAGTTCTCGTGCAGGATCGTGCTGATAGAAATGATCGCCGGCTTCTTTAAGACCGCTTATGCGCTCTGGTGAGGGAATGCAGCCAGTCGACACAACAAGGTAGTCATAATCATAACTCTTACCTGAAGCCATTCTCAGGCGACTGTCCTTGAACTCAAAGCCTTCAACCTCGTCGAGAACGAAGTCGATTTCCGGGCGCAGTAATGAGGCTTGTGGGCGACGCAGTTCGTTTTTGTAGAATGCACCGAATGCGACGTACATAAAGGCGGGTTTGTAGTAGTGCCATGGACTGTTTGATATCAGGGTAACGCGTGCCTTGCCCCTGATTATCTCCGGGTAAAGTTTTGCGACCAGGTTATTTGCGGTCATTGTGCCGCCAATACCCCCGCCAACCACGATGATGTTCTGAACCATGTTATATCTCCTTGAGGGATATAGATGCCTCTTAAATATTGTTTTTATTAGGACTCGCCGTGTCTCTCCTTTGAAAAAATCTCCTGTAGTGCCCTGAAGGGTAATAATGCAGAGTCATGCCGGGACGGCATGAATGCCGCGTGTTGAAAAATCGCTAACTCAGTCCAGATCAAAGTGTTTTGAGGTGGGACATCGTTTTTTAAAATCTGCTCCAGCTGACTTTGAACGGACTGAAGCTCCTCCGCTGTCATTCCTGGAGCACGTTCATAAACGATCGCTGTTGTTGCCTGCCCCAGTGAGCAGGCCCTGACTTGGTAGCCAAGCTCTTTGATCCGGTTTTCTTCAATTATCGCGTCGAGTGTCAGCCGGCTGCCGCAGAGCTGTCGGCTGTGTACGGTAGTCGTTCGTACATTCAGTCCCGACAATCTGCGATCACGCCGCACTTGTGTAATATAGCGTTTTAGGCTTAGCACAAACTCTTCAGCACTAAGCGCGCTTCCCTCATCACTCAACGTATCACCTCACCCATTTGTTAGCGACCTTATTAATACACTAGCAAATAGAATAAAAAATATACAGCTACCCCCGAAGCTTGCTCAGCAGTTCTTCAGCAATATCCACCCTCACATTCCCCAATCTGACCAGATCTTTCGCCACGGCTTCGATCTCTGCACCGAGCGCTCCTGCCATCACCGCTATATTCTTAGCGTGCAGTGCCATGTGGCCTTTCTGGATACCGGTGGTCGCCAGGGCTTTCAAGGCGGAAAAATTCTTTGCCAGCCCAACGGCCGCAATGGTGCGTGCCAATTGCTCCGCACTTTTAACGGCCATGATATCCAGGGCAATGCGTGCGGTAGGATGGGTTTGGTTGCCCCTCCTATTAACCCCACCGGCATAGGTAGTTCGATCATGCCGGTCAGGTTGCCATCACGGTCTGCCTCCCAGTGGCTCAACGAACGATAGCGGCCGGTTTGTGCTGCGTAAGCGTGAGCCCCAGCTTCAACCGCACGGGTGTCGTTGCCTGTGGCGAGCACTACCGCACTGACGCCGTTCATAATGCCTTTGTTGTGAGTGGCAGCACGGTACGGGTCGATGTCGGCGAACTCGTAGGCAGCCAGGATACCGTCACGTACTGATTCGCCCCCGATCGAAACGAGAGTTATGGGCGACAAGGATTGCATCGCCAGCCACTACAATGCCCTCAGATCTCCGGAGTGCCACCCTTCACTTCACACGCTTGGGTTTGCGAACCTCACCTTTCCAGATGGCATGTTTGCTTTCCGGCGTCATCAAGCGGCTAATCCCATGCTCAATTTCCCCCATTAGCGTGCGCCCCTCGAACTCGACCGGTTGTGCCAACTCACTGAATTCCTCTATTCCCCACTGAACGGCATCAATGCATTGGTCAATAGTTTCCTCTGCCATCTTTTGTGTCAGGTTGCAGTGTTCCCTACCGAACCGGACCATCGTCGTTCGGCTTGGAAAGTCTTTTGTTCTACCCAGCTTCAATGCCAGGGTATCCCCTTCCATATATAAGGTAGTGTTTACGATATCGAATGTTGGGGAAAACCAGCCTTTTCCTGCTGAAGGGTCGTCATAGAGCATGGCAAAGTTTTTCAGGTGAGCGTCACCGTTACCCACCAGGACGGAAACACACAGTGATCGGAACAGTTCGCCAAGGTCGCGATTTGGATTGTCAGAATAAATGCCAATAGCATGGGCAACCTGCTCATAGCTGCGCTTGTATTTATCGTCTGCGACCAAGCCCATGAGCACACAGATGTCTTCCATCCCGAGCCTGTGCCGGTCTTGGGTCAGGTCAAACCGGCGCATGATGAACAGCCGCTTATCGTCTGACAGGTGAAATTCAGGCACAGTCAGCCCGGCTTGTTTCACAATCGACATGCAGATGAACTCATTGATCGCCAAATGTGGGTATTCGGGGCCACTGGTTTTAACGATCAGTTCAGGAAGCTGCAAGACGGATTTAGGCTCGCTGTTATCGGGAACCAGCACCTTTGGCTGTATACCCGCAATAGTGGTCTGCCCGAGGTACTTGTCCACTAGCCGCTCAAATAGCGCAGGGTCGTCCGTCTTTACCAAATCAGTGAGGGCCACGGCATCAACCACATCGCGTGTCACTGAATCTGAGTGGAATCCCAACCTGCCTATTGAGTTCCCTCCTTGCAGGGCCAGAAAGAACATTTCATCAACCGTGGCATGCTTTCGGAACCGCTCAATGATCCGTTGGCGTAAGTACCCTTCAGGAAGATTCATCTCAAAAACTGGGGGTATTGTTGAGGATACAACTTCTTCTAATTGCACCGGCATTGTCAGAGACACTGCGTGTTTCTCCAAGGAGTCTGCACCGTATCTAAACCGGAATTGCGAGTTCTTACTCAGTCTGCCGGTATCAACGCCCCCACTACTGACATTCAGTGTTTTTATTTTTTCAGTCATCATCATCCTCGCTTGGGAATAGCGTACTCAGATCGTTCAGTGTTGGCCGGCTGATTACCTTGAATGACGTTTCAAGCCCCAGTGTTGCCAAGACACGATTCAAGTCAGTGATGCGGCCGGTATACCTACCAGTTTCCATCTCACTGATCCGCTTACGAAGCACTCCGGTTGTATCTGCTAGGGCCTGCTGGGTGTTGTAGCCCAGCGCTTTTCGGCGCGCCCTTAATTGATCACCAAGTTGTTCAGCATTGGAACTCATGGGACCACCTTTTCTGTCTCGTAATGAATCTTTTCTGATCAATATTGTACCAATATATTTACAATACGATAGTATATTCCATAATGTAACTATATGGGTACATTTAAGGCGAGCGATAAAGGGACCTATCCTGTTGGCTCTTATTGGATTTTAGCGTCTATCAGTCTGGCCAGGCAATGGGTCACGGGGTAGTACAATCTGGGTGACTTGAAGCCTATTTATTGTCACCGGCAACATAATCTGTGGTGATGCCGTTATCTCGACACACCTTGCCGTAACCAGAATAACCATCGGCTTGCAGTTAGTCACCGCTGTTCTGCACTTCGCGCATCAGGTTGATCAGCGGTTTGAACACGTCATCCAGAAGGATAATCCAGTGTGCCATGCTGGTGCGGCTGATCTCGTGCCCCAGGCGTTTGAGCATGTGCTCCAGACGATACAGAGGCAGGCCATCATAGTGCTTGGGTCTGGCAAACGCATTCTCGACCAGGTGTCTGAGCTTATACAAATGCCGGTCGAGCCCCTTGTTTCCCTTTATCGAGTTTTTCCTTCTGGGGATAATAACGCTCATTTCGAGGGCTTCTGCCTCAGCGCGTATCGTCTGACTATCGTATCCTTTTCATACATAGCGGCCATCAATGAAGACCCACTTCAGGTCCGAGTCGGTTGTCAGCCCACTAAAGAGTTTTTTCCAGATGCCTTTTTTCGACCAGTGATTGAACGCATTGTAGATGGAATTCCACTTGCCGAAATGCTCTGGCAGATCTCTTCATGGTATGCCAGTACGCATTCTGAACAGAATACCTTCGACTGTCCTGCGCAGGCCTGCCCTGTCATAGAGGCTGAATTGAAGCAATATTTCTCTCAGCTTGGACCAAAGCTCCTCTGTGAGCATGTACCTGGGCATTGCGGGCTCGTATGATTGTTGTTTCGGAACTTCATTATACGAGCTTGCTATTACCTTTCAAAGACTTACGAGCAATTGTCAACAGCCCCTAGCAACGCTTAAAAACACCTCATTTTGTCGTGTGATTGCTTTATTCGGGCCCACGCCCGCAAATCTACGCCCATGGTCTACTGGTTGCGTGACGGAAACGGCCTAAAGTGGTTAACAAATACATTAAGAATAAACACTGACACAGTGAGGTGGAGTTAATGGACTACAACGCAGAATTTACACGCTCGATCAGCAGGCCGGACGATTTCTGGCGTGAAAAGGCCGCCGACATCGAATGGATTACATTTCCGCACACCATCTGGCAGGCCAAAGACAACGGCCACGGCGACTGGTTTACTGATGGCGAGTTGAACACCAGCGACATTGCTCTGGACGCCAACCTTCGCGCTGGCCGTGGTGAACAAACCGCACTGATTTACGACTCACCGGTGACCAATACCCAGAAAAGCTACACCTACAATCAGCTGACCGATGAAGTCGCGCGTTTTGCCGGCGCCCTGAAAGCCCGCGGCATTGAAAAAGGCGATCGCGTGGTTATTTACATGCCGATGATCCCTCAGGCGGTGATTGCGATGCTGGGCTGCGCCCGTATTGGCGCGGTTCATTCGGTGGTGTTTGGCGGCTTTGCGGCCCACGAACTGGCCGTTCGCATTGACGATGCAACGCCCAAGGCCCTGATTACCGCGTCCTGCGGCATCGAAGTCAGCAAAGTGATTGCCTACAAGCCGCTGGTGGATAAGGCTCTGGAGCAGGCGAAACACAAACCTGAGCTGTGTGTTGTGTATCAGCGCCCGGAAGCACTGGCCAGCCTGCAAAGCCCCAGAGATGTGGACTGGAACGACCTGACCCGCAACGCCGAACCGGCTGCCCCGGTAGCCGTTAAATCGACTGATCCTCTGTACATTCTTTACACCTCCGGCACCACCGGCAAACCCAAAGGTGTGGTGCGGGATAACGGCGGCCACGCGGTGGCACTAAAATACAGCATGAAGCTGGTTTACGACGCCAGCCCCGGTGATGTGTTCTGGACCGCCTCGGATGTGGGCTGGGTAGTTGGCCACAGCTATATTGTTTACGCGCCGCTGTTTGCCGGCTGCACCACCGTACTGTACGAAGGCAAACCGGTTCGCACCCCCGACGCCGGTGGTTTCTGGCGCGTGGTTCAGGATCACAAGGTGAATATTCTGTTTACCGCCCCAACCGCATTCCGCGCGGTGCGCAAAGAAGATCCGGAAGCGGATTTTTTAAAGAAATACGACATCAGCTCGCTGAAACGCATCTACCTGGCCGGCGAGCGTCTGGACCCGGCCACCTATGACTGGCTGCGTGAGCATACCCACTTGCCCGTGCTCGACCACTGGTGGCAAACCGAGACTGGTTGGGCCATCTGCTGTAACCCCGCCGGTATTGAAATGATGACCACTAAGCCGGGTTCCGCCACTATGCCATCCCCCGGCTACGATGTTCAGATAGTCGATATACGCGGCAATCAGATGCCGGCGGGTGAACAGGGCCAGATCGCGATAAAACTGCCACTGCCGCCGGGCTGTCTGCAAACCGTCTGGGGCGATGACACGCGCTTCCGCGAAAGTTATCTTGACGCTATTCCCGGCTTTTACAGCACCGGTGATGGCGGCTTTGAAGATGAAGATGGTTATATCTTCGTTATGGGCCGCACCGACGACGTGATTAACGTAGCCGGCCACCGGTTATCTACCGGTGAAATGGAAGAAGTAGTGTCGTCTCACCCGGCGGTCGCTGAATGCTGCGTGGTAGGTGCTCATGACGAAATGAAAGGCCAGATTCCGATCGGGCTGGTGCTGATTAAAGACGGCGCCACCATTGACCATGACGAACTGGAAGATGAACTGGTAGAAATGATGCGTGACAAAATCGGCGCCATCGCCTGCTTTAAACGGGCCATGGTGGTTGACCGCTTACCAAAAACGCGTTCTGGCAAGATTCTGCGCCGGGTGATACGCCAGATTGCAGACGGCGAAGCCTACAACGTGCCAAGCACCATTGATGATCCGTCCATTCTGGAAGAAATCAGCGACCAGTTCCGGCCTCGGTGAATATTTCAAAACAGCGCCCGAAAGGGCGTTGACGGCGCCTTTGTCGGGTCTATACTGGGATGGCAGTACCAAAACCCCTACCGGGGAAAATCAGAAAAAGCTCCGTTTATAGGAGCTCATGTGAAATACAGGAAAGATCGATGTCTGAGACCACAACTGGCCACGTGAAGTGGTTCAACGAAGCAAAAGGCTTTGGCTTTATCGCCCAGGAAGACGGCAGTGACGTATTCGTTCACTTCAGCGCCATCAACGCAGACGGTTTTCGCACTCTGGCTGAAGGCCAGAAAGTGCAGTTTACTGTAACCGACGGCCCCAAAGGCCCGCAGGCAGAGAACGTAACGCCTGTTTGATAAGGGCTGTCGCTGTTAAAGCGTGACCAGTCAGAAAACGGGCCGATGATTCACCGGCCCGTTTTTTTATGGCTGATTTAAATCCTGAACTCAGGCGCTTAACGCCTCACTGCCTGTTCTGGACGTTTTATTTACCGGATTTACAGCTTGGGCCACCGCATTTAATAACGCCTGCAAGGTCGCCGACGTGGTGTCTTCCGCCAAGGCTGCTGCGCTGCATGTCTGGCCGTTAGCCTGCAAACGAATACACGCCATGGCATTGGCCGACGTACCCGCGCCCAGAGCGAACTCGTCATAAGCCTCTACCGCCAGGATAATGGAGAAACGCTGGGACAGCGCCGCCGCCACCGCTTCCACCGCACCGGAACCATAGCCTTGAAGCGTTACCGGGCTGTTTTCGTTACCTATGACCAAATCTGCGCGTACGCCCTCTTCGTTACGATGAAGATCGTAAGTGCGTAATGCCCAGTCGGCCGGCACCGCAAGGTAGCGAGCTTCAAACAGGCGATGAATGCTCATAGAATCGATTTCGCCGCCGTTGTTTTCCGCTTCACGCTGCACCACTTTGCTGAATTCAATTTGCAGCCAACGTGGCAAGCTGATGTTGTAATCCCGCTCTAGCACATAAGCCACGCCGCCCTTGCCAGATTGACTGTTGATACGCACCACCTCGTCATAGCGACGGCCCAGGTCGAACGGATCAATCGGCAAATAGGCCACATTCCAGGCATCACCTTCTTTGCGCTGGGCCAGACATTTGCGGATGGCGTCCTGATGACTGCCAGAAAATGCGGTGAATACAAGTTCACCGGCGTAGGGGTGGCGCGGATGGGTCGAAATTTCGGTGCAGGCTTCAACCACCTCGGTAATGTCAGCCATGCCGGACAAATCCAGGGTTGGGTCAATCCCCTGTGAATACAGGTTCATGGCCATGGTCACCAGGTCCATATTACCGGTGCGTTCGCCGTTCCCCATCAGGGTGCCTTCCACCCGATCGGCGCCGGCCATTACCGCCAGCTCAGCCGCGGCTACGCCACAGCCCCGGTCATTGTGAGTGTGCACGCTGATGCTCAGATGTTCGCGGCGCTGAATGGTGTCGCAAATCCACTCAATCTGATCGGCAAATACGTTAGGCGTGGCCATCTCTACCGTGGCAGGCAGGTTAATAATGACCGGTTGGCCTTGGTCCGGGCGCCACACGTCGGTCACTGCATCGATGACTTCAGCAGCAAAATCCAGCTCGGTGCCGGTAAAGCTCTCCGGTGAATATTGAAAGGTCCATTCGGTGTTGGGGTAACCGGCAGCCAGCTCCTTCACCAAACGCGCTCCCTCTACGGCAATATCACGGATGCCGTCACGGTCTAACCCGAAAACCTGCTGGCGCTGCACGGTGGAAGTGGAATTATAAACGTGCACAATGGCTTTTTTTGCGCCTTCCAGCGCTTCGTAAGTGCGCTTGATCAGCGCCGGCCGGGCCTGGGTCAGCACCTGAATTTTTACATCGTCAGGAATGCGCCCTTGTTCGATTAGTTTGCGGCAGAAATCAAAGTCCGGCTGGCTGGCTGCGGGAAAACCAATCTCGATTTCCTTGAAGCCCAGCTTTACCAGCAAATCAAACATCCGCTGTTTCTGGCTGACCGACATAGGTTTGACCAGAGCCTGGTTGCCATCCCGTAAATCAACCGCGCACCAGGTGGGCGCCCGCTCAATCACACGATCGGGCCAGCGCCGGTTGGTTTTGGCGATGGGCTTGAAGGCTGCGTATTTTTGATGATCAAAAGCCATACAACGATTTCCTTTTGCGGGTGCGGACTGCCAGTTACAGAACACAAGAGTACACAAAAAGGCGGCGCAGGTGATTGCTAATAAAGACTACAAATCGGATTATAAAGCCATTAAATATTGCTTAAACCGAAATAAGAGGCAGAATATGCTTAATAAATCCGAAACCCTGATTGTACTGGACAAAACCGACCGGAAAATTCTGGACCATCTGCAAAAAGACGGCTCGCTCACTAACCAACAGCTGGCCGACAAAGTCGGGCTATCGCCGTCGCCATGCCTGCGCCGGGTGCGTGCGCTGGAGCAATGTGGCGTGATTGTGCGCACGGCCACCATTCTCAATCACAAGAAGCTGGGACTGGCGCTCACCGCCATCATTCTGATTGGTATGGACCGGCACACCCCAGAGCGTTTTGCGGCGTTTGAGGGGGCCATCAGCGCCTATCCGGAGGTGCTGGAATGCTACCTGATTACCGGCCACGATGCGGACTACATGCTCAAAGTGGTAGTGCCGGACATGGACCATTACCATCACTTTCTGCTGAACCAGATCACCCGCATTGCCGGGGTGAGCGGCGTGCATTCAAGCTTTGTGCTGCGACGGGTTCTGGACAACACGGCCCTGCCCTTAGGCTATTTGTCCTGACCTTGCGGGCTGCGCGCCCCTACAACCCGCCAAGCCCAACTTTACCGGGCCGGTGTCTGTACCTGCCTGTTGCAGCTCCGTACAATAGAGCCCATTATTTTTGAGGCTGCGGCCTCTCCATGAATCACTCCTGACGGAACCTAAAATGCGAGCAAGCCGTTATCTGATTGCCACCCAGAAAGAAACACCTGCCGACGCCGAGATCATCAGCCACCAGCTGATGCTGCGTGCCGGTCTGATCCGCAAACTGGCCGCCGGCCTATACACATGGCTGCCCATGGGCCTGCGCACCCTACGCAAAGTTGAGCGTATTGTGCGTGAGGAAATGGACCGCAGCGGCGCGCAAGAATTGCTGATGCCGGCGGTGCAGCCGGCAGAACTGTGGCGGGAATCCGGCCGTTGGGACGAATACGGCGGCGAACTGCTGCGCATGAACGATCGCCACGGCCGCGAGTTTTGCTTTGGCCCTACCCACGAAGAAGTGATTACCGACCTGATCCGCAACGAGCTGAAAAGCTATAAGCAGCTGCCGGCCAACTTCTTTCAAATTCAAACAAAATTCCGTGACGAGCGCCGCCCCCGTTTTGGCGTGATGCGCGCACGGGAGTTCATCATGAAAGACGCCTATTCATTTCACATCAGCGCCGAATCCCTGGACGAAACTTACCAGCTGATGCACCGCACCTACTGCGCCATATTTGATCGCCTGGGCCTGGATTACCGCCCCGTGCAGGCTGATTCTGGCGCCATTGGCGGCAGTGGCTCCCAGGAATTTCACGTGCTGGCTTCCTCTGGTGAAGACGCCATAGTGTTCAGCACCGACAGCGACTACGCGGCGAATATAGAAAAAGCCGAAGCGGTCGCACCCGCCGGCGAGCGCCCCGCGCCCTCCCAGGTGATGACCGAAGTGGCGACGCCGGGCCAACGCACCATTGCCGACATTGTCGGGTTTCTGAAAAGTGACGCCACGCATACCGTGAAAACTCTGCTGGTGAAAGCCGAAGCTGAAGCCGGTGCCGAAGAAGGCAGTGACCCGGGATTGGTGGCGCTGATTCTGCGCGGCGACCACACCCTGAATGAGATCAAGGCGGAAAATCTGGCCGGCGTGGCCGACCCGTTGACCATGGCCACGGACGAGGAAATCTTGCGCGCCACCGGTTGCGAACCTGGCTCGATCGGGCCGGTGAATCTGTCGGTGTCGGTGATTGTCGACCGCAGCGCAGCGCACCTGGCAGACTTTGTCTGCGGCGCCAACAAGAATGACGTGCATCTGACCGGCGTAAACTGGCAGCGCGACCTGCCCCTGGGCCGGGTGGAAGACCTGCGCAACGTGGTGGAGGGTGATGCCAGCCCCTGTGGACAGGGTACCCTGGAAATTCGCCGCGGTATTGAAGTGGGCCATATTTTCAAACTGGGCAACAAATACAGCAAAGCGCTGAACGCCACGGTGCTGGATGAAAATGGCAAAACCGCCACTATGGACATGGGCTGCTACGGCATTGGCGTGTCGCGGATTGTGGCGGCGTCCATCGAGCAAAATCACGATGACCGCGGCATTATATGGCCCGACGCGATTGCGCCTTTCCGGGTTGCCGTGGTGCTTCTGAACGGCCATAAGTCGCCAACCGTGGCCGAAGCCGGTGAAAAGCTCTACCAACAGCTGCAAGAAGCCGGTTACGACGTGCTGCTAGACGACCGCAACGAGCGGCCGGGAGTAAAGTTTGCGGATATGGAGCTGACGGGTATTCCCCATCGCTTTGTGGTATCCGACCGCGGATTGGAAGCCGGCACTCTGGAATACAAGGGCCGCCGCGATGCCGACAAACAGGATGTTGCCCTGGCGGATGCGATTCCTTTTCTGAAGAGTGTTTCGCCGCTGTAACATTTTAAACAGCAACAGAAGCGCTTCATGAAAAACCCTGGTCGCCGAAACGCACCAGGGTTTTTTATTCGTGACCGATCGGTTTGGCTAATGAATGGCCGGCTGTGTAAGAGGCTCCTGTTCCAGCTCAACGCCAAAGCGCGCCTGAACCGACTCACGTATTTCCTGGGCCAGCGCCAGCAACTGTTCACCGCTGCCGTCGCCGTGGTTGATTAACACCAGGGCCTGGCGATTGTGCACACCTACCCACTTGTTGCGGTAGCCTTTCCAACCGCACTGTTCAATCAGCCAGCCCGCCGCCAGTTTCACGCCCTGATCGTGTGGCAGTGGGTAGGCAACCAGATCTGAAAAACGGCTTTGCAACTGCTCAAACACCTCTTGGCTGACCACCGGGTTTTTAAAAAAACTGCCGGCGTTTGGCAGGCGCTGCGGGTCTGGCAGTTTGCGGCGGCGAACGGCCATCACCGCTTCGGCCACGTCTTCAGCGTTTAATTTTGCCACGGGCGTGTCGCCAAAGTACGCCGCAAGCTCGCCGTAACCTAACTGGAAAGGCCGGCTGCGGGACAGGCGCAGATGCACGTCCAGAATAAGATACCGTTCGGGCTGCTGTTTAAACAAGCTGTCACGGTAGGCGAAATTGCACGCTTCTGCGCTTAGGGTGATTTGCTTGCCAGTGCTACGATCCAGAACAGTGGCACACACCAACGTGTCTGCCAACTCTACACCGTAAGCGCCGATATTCTGTACCGGTGCAGCACCACAGGTGCCGGGAATCAGCGCCAGATTTTCGATACCACGATAACCGCTGCGGGCGGCGTACAAAACCGCATCATGCCAGTTTTCACCGGCACCCAGCACCAGCGTGGCCGCCTCAATACTGATATCACGCCAGTGCCGTCCGGCCAAGGCCATGTGCACAACCAGGCCATCAATGTCGGTGCGGAACACCAGGTTACTGCCACCCCCGACAATCAGCACCGGCAGATTTTTTTCATCAGCCCAGGCCAGGGTGGCGCCAACCTGTTCACGATGGGTTATGCGGGCGAAATAACGGGCACTGGCCGCAATGGCCAGGGTGTTATAGGGCGTTAAATCTACCCTTTCCCGTATTTCTGGCAGGGTTTTCACCCCAGCTTTCCGCGGATGTCATTCAGCAAACCTTCACCAGCTTGATGAATCAGTTCCAGCACGTGCTGAAAACCATCGTCTGCACCGAAGTACGGATCTGGCACTTCCTGGTCATCAAAATCGGCAAAGTCCAGAAACAGCTGTGGCACGGTGCCGCCGTTCTGGTGCCAGATTTCTTTCACGTCTGCCAGATTCTGGCGGTCCATCACCAACACATAGTCAAAACGGTCCAGGTCTTCAGCCTCGAACTGACGCGCCCTCAGGCCGCTGATATCGATACCGATTCGCCCGGCCGCGGTCACCGCGCGCTCATCCGGACCTTTGCCAATGTGCCAGTCACCGGTACCGCAGGAATCAATACGTACCTGCTGTTCAAGACCGGCAGACGCTACCTGTTTACGAAACACGCCTTCGGCGGTGGGTGAGCGGCAAATGTTACCCAGACACACAAATAAAACGCTGACAGAGGCTGCCATTAGTTTGTCTCCTGCTTGTTCAAAAAAGCCCTTACTCGTTGCAGATCTGCTTCGGTATCTACCCCGGCTGGCGGACTGACGGCGGCCAGATCCACATGAATGCGAGCGCCGTGATAAAGCGCGCGCAATTGTTCCAGCGCTTCCACCTGTTCGGCAGGCGCCGGTGACCAGCGCACAAAATCCGCCAATACGCCGGCGCGATAGCCATAAATGCCGATATGGCGAAAATAACCGACATTGTCTGGCAAATCACGATTTGCGGCGACATCTGCAGCGCCGGCCCAGCCATCGCGATACCAGGGTATGGGCGCGCGGCTGAAATAATGTGCCATCCCCTGCTGGTCGAAAACCACTTTCACCACGTTGGGGTTAAACACCGATTCGGTATCATGCAGGCGCTCGCACAGAGTGGCAATGGCCGCTTCGGGGTGCAAGTCCAGATTGTCGGCGACCTGATTAATCAACACGCTGGGAATCAGTGGCTCGTCCCCTTGTACGTTAATCACCCGGTGGTCTTCGTCGAGATTCAAGGCCTGCGCCACTTCAGCAAGACGGTCGGTGCCGCTGACATGGGCAATCGAGGTCATGACAACTTCAGCACCAAAGCGCACACAGGCTTGCTGTACCCGTGGGTCGTCGGTGGCAATCACCACGCGCCCGGCGCGGCTTTCCTGCGCCCGCTGCCACACGTGCTGAATCATTGGCTGGCCGCCAATGTCTGCCAAGGGTTTGCCCGGCAAGCGGCTTGAGCCGAAGCGCGCGGGAATCACAACGGTAAAGGGCGTGGTAAAGGACATGAATAGCGCCTCGCTCAGCTTTTGTGCAGGCGTTCGTCGGTGCTCAGGGTGCGGGCTTCGGTAGCCAGCATCACCGGAATACCTTCGCGCAAGGGAAACGCCATGGCGTCCAGGTAGCACAGCAGTTCGGTTTTTTCCTCGTTGAGCTTGAGCTCGCCTTTACACACCGGGCAGGCCAGCAGCGCCAGCAGTTTTTTATCCATGATGGTGGTCTCGTTCTGTTGCAACGGAAGCAGCCGCCAGCGGGCTGCTTTTAATCGGGTGTTGCTGGCGCCAACGGGCCAGCTGGCTTAGCAGCCGGCGGCCAAATTCGGCGGGCAGCTGGGCTTCAATCATCAGAGCGTAAGCGTTATCCGGTGCAAAATCCTGGCATTTCACCGCGTCTTTGGCGGTCATCACCAGCCATTCCCCGGCGTCGGTTTTCAGGTCGCTCGGCTTGAAGCGGTGGTGGTCGGCAAAAGCCCGCGGCCTTACCTGTGCGCCCAAGGCACTGAGGGTAGCAAAAAAACGCGCCGGATTTCCGATACCCGCCACCGCCAGCAGGTTTTGCCCCACCAGCTTTGCCAGCGGTACCTGCGCTCCGCTAGCCAGGTGCAGAAGGTACATAGGGTTCAGATTCATGGTGTAAATGGCACTGTGTTGCACGCCGGAAAATTGGCTATGGCGGCGAGCGCCTGCTCCGGTAGAGCCGTTAAGGATAATATAATCCACCGAGTTCAGCCGTTCTGCTGGCTCGCGCATTGGCCCCACCGGAATGCTGGCGCCGTTGCCCAAGCCGCGGCTGGCGTCGAATACGGCCAGTTCTATGTCACGGGGCAGAGCGTAATGCTGCAGGCCATCGTCGCACACCAGAACATCGCCTAATCTTTGATCAATGGCGTAGTGCGCCGCACGCAGCCGTTGCGGATCTACCACCACCGGGCAGCCAGTGGCCCGTGCCAGCATGACCGGTTCGTCACCGGCGATGCGGGCGTTGCTATCGGCATTCACAAAAAGCGGGTATTGCCCGGACTTGCCACCGTAACCGCGGCTAAGAATCACCGGGTGCCAGCCGGCGTTGCGCAGTTGCGTCACCAGCCAGGCCGTCAGCGGCGATTTGCCGGTGCCACCGGCGGTGATATTGCCCACCACCACCACCGGAGCCGTTAGCGCCGGTGCCCGGTTTTTTAACGCTTTGCGCCGGCGCGATGCGGCAATGCGGCGGTACAGCCAAGCCAATGGCGCCAGAAATCCCAGCGGGCGATTCCGGCTATACCACAGCCGATCTACCAGGGAACTCATAACCGCTTACCGCTGATCATGCGTGCTCACTGAACTGCATCTGATGCAGTTGGGCATAGGCGCCGCCCTGGTCCAGCAACTCCTGGTGGCGGCCGGATTCCACTATTCGGCCATTATCCATCACCAATATGCGATCGGCGTTTTCAATGGTCGACAGGCGGTGCGCAATCACCAGGGTGGTGCGGCCTTTCATCACCGTTTCCATGGCATTTTGGATGTAGCGCTCAGATTCGGTATCCAGCGCCGATGTGGCTTCGTCCAGAATCAGAATAGGTGCGTCTTTCAGTAGCGCGCGGGCAATGGCCAGGCGCTGGCGCTGGCCGCCGGACAGCATAACGCCGTTGTCGCCAATCATGGTCTCCAGACCTTCGGGCATGCGGTCGATGAATTCCAGAGCGTGGGCTTTGCCGGCGGCCTCACGGATGGCCTCGGGGCTGCAATCGCGCAATGCACCGTAGGCAATATTCGCGGCAATCGTATCGTTAAACAGCACCACGCTCTGGGTAACCAACGCTATCTGGGCTCGCAAAGCCTGCAGCGTAAAGTCTTCCAGCAAATGGCCATCAATGCGGATTTCGCCGTGGGTGTAATCGTAAAACCGCGGCAGCAGGCTCACTAGCGTGGATTTGCCACTGCCACTGCGGCCAACCAAAGCAACGCTCTGCCCCGCAGGCACCGTCAGCGAAATATCGTTTAATACCTTATCGAGCTGGTCGCGATAGCTGAAGCCCACGTCACGAAATTCGATGTCGCCTGTAACCCGTTGCGGAGCAAAGTCGCCGAAATCCGGCTCCGGGCGTTCGTCCAGGGTTTCAAACACATCGTAGGCTGCCGCCAGGCCCTTCTGGATTTTTGAGTGCACGGAGGTTACCTGGCGAATGGGCTTGGCCATAGTTGTTGCCGCAGTAATAAACGCGACGAGTTGACCTGTGCTCATTTCGCCGCGAATAGTGGGCGACAACATGGTCCATACCAGCGCAGCGATCGCAATGGCCACCAGAACCTGAATCACCGGCACGCTGATGGCCTGGGTAGATGACATTTTCAGGCTTTGCTTCAGGTTGCCTTCACTGACCTTCTGAAAACGCTTGCGTTCGAAGTCTTCTCCGCCAAAGGTGCGCACCACCCGATAACCGCTGATGGACTCCGACGCAACGTGGGTAATGTCGCCCATGGAGGCCTGAATACGCTTGCTGATTTTACGAAAGCGCTTGCTGGCGTAACTGACCACCAATCCGATCAACGGCCCGACTGCCAGAAATACCAGCGTAAGTTTCCAGTTGGTGTACAGCATGTAGCCCAGCAGCCCGACGATGGTCAGGCCTTCGCGAAAGGTAATGGTGATAGCGTCGGTAGCGGCTTCAGCCACTTGCTCTACGTTGAATGTCAGCTTCGACACCAGGCGGCCGGCCGCGTTGTCGTCAAAGTAGCGCGACGGCAAGGTTAGCAGGCGGTCAAATACATCGGTGCGCAGGGCATTGATGACGTTACGACCCACGTAGGCGATGAAATATTGGCTCATGAAGGTGCCCAGGCCACGAAACGCAAACACCCCGACAATCAGCAGGGTTAAAATCAGCCGATTCTGCTCGGTCGGATTTTCAATGGCCTTGATGACGTATTCCATGGCCGCCGCCATGCCGGTCGACGCCGCGGCATAGATAACGTTGCCGATTATCGCCAGGGTAAACGCTACCCAGAAGGGTTTCACATAGCGTAAAAGGCGCTTATAGGTGTGCCAACTGCCCTCTGACATCTTACCCGGGTTTTCTGGCTCTGCGTCTGGATTTGGGCCTAGAGAGCTCTTTGGGATTGTCGGGCCTGGGGAACTTGCTGCACTCACTGGGATTGGGCCTCACGTTCGGTGGTAATGCTGAGTTTGGCGTAACCCAGGCGACCGGCCGCATCCATCGCTCGCACCACAAACTCGTGGGGAGTTCGGGCATCGGCGGTAATAATGAACGGCAAGGATGTGTCTGCGTCGACCAGTTCCCGAATGCCCCGCTCCAGGGTTTCGCGGCGATTGTTGACCAGCGGTTTGTCGTTCAGCAGGTACTGGCCATCGGCGCTGATCACCACATCAATCTGTTCGGCTTCTGTTGGCGCTGCCGGATTACCGCTGGCTTGCGGCAATTCCACCTGAAGATGACTTTCCCGGGTGAAGGTTGTCGATACCATGAAAAAAATCAACAGCAAAAACACCACGTCGATCAGCGGTGTCAGGTCCATGCCTATTTGCTGGCTGCGCTGGCGCTTGAACTTCACGGGGCTCAGGCTCCTTCCACGCCAATTTCGCGGTCGCCGTGTACTACTTCCACCAACTTGATGGCCTCTTGCTCCATGTTTACCACCAGGGCATCTACCCGGCGGATAAAATAGCGATGGGCAATCAACGCGGGTATTGCCACACTCAGGCCAGAGGCGGTTGTTATCAGAGCCTCGGAAATACCGCCGGCCAGATTGCCGGCATTGCCCACACCGGCCAACTGAATTTCCGCAAACACTTTGATCATGCCGATAACCGTGCCCAGTAGGCCCAACAATGGCGTAATGGTTGCAACGGTGCCCAGTGGGTTCAGAAACCGCTCGAGCTGGTGAACCACCTGACTGGCTTCGTGCTCGATGCTTTCTTTCATCACCTCGCGGCCGTGTTTAGCGTTCAGCAAACCGCTGGCAAGCACTCGCCCCATGGGTGACGACGCCTGCAGGGTTTTAAGACGCTTGCCGTTCAGCTCTTTTTTCTTGATCCAGCGCCACAGCTCGTTCAGCACTTGTGGCGGCGCAATCCGGCTGTCACGCAGACTCCAGAAACGTTCAAGGATGATGGCCAATGCCAACACAGAACAAAACAGTATGGGCACCATCAAAATGCCACCGGCTTTTAAAAGCTCGAACACGCTCGGTCTCCTGGTCAATTACAAGCCGCGCTACTTTAGCATAGCTGTCAGCATTTTCAGCATAGTGACTATTGTGTGACCTTGCGCAACCGTTCCAGACACTGCGCCCGTGCCAGACCCGGGCCGCTGATCCAGAATGGCGCATTCTGCTGCACCTGGCGGATGGCCAGCCCGGCGGAATTAACCTCCATAATCACCGCTCCGGCGCAAGCGGTATTAATCTGATGGCTACCCGTCAATGCATAACGGCGAGTTACCTGCGGGTGCGGGTGGCCGTAGCGATGGCGGTAGCCGGCGGTGTAAATGACAGTATCCGGCGACAGTGCCTGAACCAGAGCGTCGGACGACGACGTTTTGCTGCCGTGATGGGGCGCCAGCAGCACCCTGTTAATGGCCTTGTGCGCCCTTTGCGTTTTTTGTGCAGACTGATCATTCAAATAGCTCAGGTATTCGGCTTCCTCCCTGACGGTAATATCACCGGTGAGCAGCCACTCGGTCGCCGAAGCAGGGTCACGGATGCGCAGCACGCAGGAGGCACCGTTACCTTCTTTGGCGCGGCCTGAGCGCCAGAAGTCCAGCTCCAGCCGCCCTAACATCAGGGTCTGCCGCTTGCAGTCGTCCACGTTTCTGGCCAGCCCTGCCTGCTCCAGGCGATCGGCTGTTTCGCCCGCTTCACCGCTGATCAAACGCGCCAGCGGCAATTCGGTGACAAGCTGCTCCAGCCCGCCGCTGTGGTCGCCATCGGCATGGCTCACCACCAGCGTATCCAAGCGCTGCACCCCCAGCGCCCGAAGGTTGGGAAGTATCACCGACTCTACCGCCGAGAACACACCGGGAATGGCTGGGCCGGTGTCATACAGCAATGCCTGCTGCTGATGGCGCACCAGAACCGAAAGACCCTGGCCGACATCCCACACGATCACCTGTGGCAAAGGTACGGGGCGATTATCAACCGGCGCCTGAACCCACCAGTGCGACACTAACCAAAGCCCCAGTAACACCGCCAGCGCAAGACGAAAGCCCCGCTGCGGATACCACAAAGCCAGAAGTACAACCGCTGCCAACCCGATGGCCGCGCCAACACCCAGTTGAATTGTCGGGCTGCCCCAGCCCGCCAGCCACTGCAATCCTTGCCATAAAACCCCCAATACGGTGTCCAGAAGCAGCGTCACCCACACGCTGCTGGCGGGTACAAGCGCCACTAACAAGGCGCCGCACAACAGCAGCGGCATAACCACCATCGACACCCACGGAATGGCAAACAGATTGGCCACAAACCCCGCCAGCGGCTGATTCTGGCCCAGTAACAGCAGCCCCGGCCATAATCCGGCGAACATGGCAGTCTGCGCCAGCACCAGCGCCAGCACGCCCTGAACCACGCCAAGACGCCCAGAGAACACCAGTATCAGCACCGCCACCGCACAAAACGACAGCCAGAAGCCGGCGTCCAGCGGCGAAAATGGATCGGCAATCAACACCACTGTCAGCGCCAGCAGCAGGCTGCGCCAGGGCGGTATGTGCCAGCCTTGCAATAGCGCCCAGCCCAGTACACCGATCATTAACAGCGCGCGCCGGGTGGGCACGGTAAAGCCGGACATTAACGCGTAGGCCAGGCAGCCGACCATCACCGCGCCAAACACCAGGCGCCGCCTGGCACGTTCAGACAACATGAATTCGGGCACCCCCAACGCACACCGGCGCGCTACCCATCCAATACCCAAAGCCACCAGCCCCAGATGCAGGCCCGAAATCGCCACCAGGTGAATGGTGCCGGTGGCTTTCAGAGTGTCCCAATGGGCGGGGGTCATGGCGCCGCGATAGCCAATCAGCAAAGACGACAACAACGGGAAATGCCTGGCTTCGCCAAACTTCGCCGTCACCCAGTTCAGCAGGCGGCGGTGCTGGTAGCGGTAACGGCAGTGCAGGCCACATTCAATACTGGCATCCGGCACCACCGTGCGCACACTTCCGGTGGCGCGGTAACCGTGACGGAACAGCCAGTCTTCATAGCGGAAACCGGTCAGGTTCAAGCCACCGTGGGGGCGTTTAAGCACAACCGTTATATTCAGAGTGTGACCGGGTAACTGATCCGGATGGTCGCCGTACCAGGCCAGCCGCAAGCGGGAGGGTAAAGAGTGCGCCGGTAATGGCGCTTGCACGTTACGCTGGTAAGCGTTTTCCACTAGGCAGAAATCGAACTTTAAACTGTCAAAACTGCCCCGAGCGGGAAGACTGCAGACATAACCGGACACCTCCAGCGGCACCCTTTCCCATGCCGCCGGCAGGCGCTCATGCAAGCGCTGACTGGCGTGCCATGAAGCCCAGGCGGTGCCCGCTAACAGCACCGCAAGCAGCATAAAAGCCATGCGACCCCAGCGGTGAGGAAGCAAAAGCGCCAGCAGGCCGCAACCTGCCATAGCCGCAAACAGCCATTGCCACGCTGGCAACACCGACAACCGATACAGTAAGATAACGCCGCAACAGAACGCAATTAGCAAAGGCTCGACAACAAGGCCTCGCGGGCTGCGAGACAGCGGGCGGTTTGAGTCGTCACTGAAAAAATCGCCGGACATTCCTTGTCCTCCTGAATTATGGCATCGGCGTTGTCCCTAACACCGGTCGTTTACACGTCTATAGGCAGAACAACTTCTTATGCCGAAGAAGTTCATGAAACGCTATTTGCCGTCTCCGGAAAAGGTGAGGCAAATGAAATCGCTGAATTTTCTGGGCGATATCGTACGGGAACCCAATCTGTGGCATATCAACCGCCACAGTGTGGCTCGTGCGTTTCTGGTAGGCGTGTGGTTCTGCTTTATTCCGATGCCTTTCCAGATGCTTGCATCGGCGCTTTTCGCGATCTGGCTCAACGCCAACCTGCCGCTGGCGGTGGCGCTGGTGTGGATCAGCAACCCGGTTACCATGCCCCTGATTTTTTACTTCAACTACAAACTGGGGGCCTGGATGCTGAGCCGGCCGCTGCTGGAATTTGAATTCTCGCCGTCACGGGCGTGGGTCAGTGAACGCCTGCTGGATATTGGCGTACCGCTTTACCTGGGCTCGCTGGTTGTGGCTACGGTGTCTGCCTGCTTCGCTTATTTGATCATTCAGTTGTTATGGCGCAGACAAGTCCGCGCCAACTGGAGTCTGCGCCGGGGGCAACGCCGCGACTAGCCCTCGTGCACCAAACGCCCCTGCTCCAGCCGCATAACCCGCCCCAGGCTTCGTGCCATCGACATATCGTGGGTCACCATCACAAACGCCATACCAAACTGATCGCGCAGCGATTCGATCAATGCGCGCACACCGGCACCGGTGTGTTCGTCAAGATTGCCGGTGGGTTCGTCCATCAAAACGCAGTCGGGCTCGTTCACCAGGGCTCGGGCAATGGCCACGCGCTGGCGCTCACCGCCAGACAGTTCGCCCGGCTTGTGCTCCAGACGTGCGCCCAACCCCACACTGTTAAGCAGAACAGCGGCCTTCTTGCGCGCTACCGCCACGCTGACACCACCCAGCACGCAGGGCATCATCACGTTCTCAAGCGCGGAGAACTCCGGCAACAAATGGTGAAACTGGTATACAAACCCAAGATGCTTATTGCGAAAGCGCGCCCGCGCGGCTTCCGACAGTTTGTAAATTTCCTTACCGCAAATTTCGATATGGCCCGTTGACGGGCGGTCTAGCCCGCCTAGCAAGTTCAGCAGCGTGGTTTTTCCGGAGCCGCTACTGCCCACAATGGCAATGGTTTCACCGGCGGTGACTTGCAACGAGATGTCGGAAAAGATCGTCAACTTTTCCGGGCCCTGGTTATAGGTGCGGGTCACTTGATTGCAATCAATAACCCAGTTCGCGGTGTTAGCCGTTACGTCTTTTATGCTTTTGCTCATAGGTTGGCTCTATTCATATCTAAGCGCGTCTGCCGGGTCGATACGAGACGCACGCCAGGCCGGGTAAATAGTGGCCAGCAGACTCATGGCCAGGCCACTACCGCTGATGATCATGACGTCTTCCCACAGCAGCTGGGACGGCAAGTAACTGATAAAATACACATCGGCACTGAGGAACTGATGGCCCAGTGCGCCCTCCAACCAGCTGATGAAACCGCTGATGTTGAGCGCACCCAGAATACCAAGCACAGTGCCCACCAAGGTTCCGAAAATGCCGATGACCGCGCCCTGCACGATAAAAATGCGCATGATGCGCGCGGGAGTCGCGCCCATGGTGCGTAAAATGGCAATGTCTGCGGTTTTGTCGGTAACCACCATGACAAGAGTGGACACAATATTGAACGCCGCCACCGCCACAATGAACATCAGCAACACGCCAATCATGGTTTTTTCCATTCGTATGGCCTGGAATAGATTGCCGTGGGTGCGGGTCCAGTCGGATACGTAATAGCGCCCGGTAAGCAGCTGCGCCGCTTGCTCTGCCACCCGCGGCGCGGCGAACAGGTCGTCTACCAGCAAGCGGATACCTTGGGCTTTACCGTCTGTACGCATCAGCTTGGCGGCGTCGTCCATATGAATCAGAGTATAACTGCCGTCTAGTTCGGCTCCCACGCTGAACACGCCCTTTACAGTAAAGCGCTTCAATCGCGGCAATACGCCAGCCGGCGTTACCGACACTTCAGGCAGCACCACGGTTATTTTGTCACCCAGCTGCAGACGCAGGCTGGACGCCAAAAAGCGCCCTATAATGATGCCGAATTCGCCAGACTTCAGATCGTCCAGGCTGCCCTGCTCCATGTGGTCTTCAATAATCGATACGGTTCGCTCCTGATCTGGCAAAATGCCGTTTAACAGCACGCCGCGCACCTCTCCGCCGCCGGTGACCATAGCCTGGCCCTGAATAAACGGCGCCGCCGCCAACACTCGCGGGTGTTTCTCGACTGCTGCGTCTACCGCTTCCCAGTTTTCAAGCGGGCCGGCGCCCTCGATAATAGCGTGGGGCACCATACCCAGAATTCGCTGTTTCAGCTCGCGATCGAAACCGTTCATGACTGACAGCACGATAATCAGCACCGCAACGCCCAGCATCAAGCCGATCATAGAGGTGAGTGAAATAAACGAAATAAAGTGATTGCGGCGTTTGGCAGCGGTATAGCGCAAGCCGATATAAAATGATAAAGGTTTAAACATAAAGCCTTGCCTGCTGCTGGCTGCGACTAATTCGTGATTGATTGAACCCGGTCGTGTTAATGCCGCGCCGGGAACTGCTAAACTTCACCCTACAAACGAACATCCGTATCGGAGTCCTAATGACCCAGTGCAACGATGACAGCGCCAATGCGAAGAAACAACGCGAACGGCGGGATTACTTTAGAATAAACGACCGGATTGGGTTGGAGGTGCACAAACTGCCCACCAGTACCCAAGACGATTTTAGTGCCTTCGAAAATACCCCGCTCACCAGCTTACAGGCAGAATTCCAACGTCTTGACCATGACATCAAAACCCAACTTGCCGGCTTAAGCGAGCGCGACCGGGCGTTGCAAAGCCTGTTAAAAGCGTTCAACTCCAAGCTGGATATTCTGGCGCGCATTATGGCCTTTGAGCAAAATCCGTTGCAACCGGAGCATTGGCACCAAACCACGCTCAGCGAGGGTGGCGTTGCCTTTATTAGCAACGATGACAGCTTGCAGGTAGGTGACCATATTGCCATACGCCTGACTCTGCCGCCGGAACTGCTCCAGCCCCGGGCCGTTGGCGAAGTAGTCGGCGTTAACACCAAAGACCGCGACGGCACACGGATTCGCATCCGCTTTGTTCGCTTGGAAGACAGTGACCGTCAACAGCTGGCGCGCCACATCATGCGCTGGCAAATTCGCCAGCGCCAGCAACCGAATACCGGAACTGCCGAGGCGAATGACCAGAGCGCAGACTAAATTACGTTTTATTCATTTCTGCTGAGGAGTCATTCTGATCATGAAGACCTATCACTTTTGGCGCCCTTTGTTGCGAGCAGGCCTGTTATCTGCCGCTCTGGCGACGACCCTGTCGGTGATGTCTGCCAGTGCTCAGGAATTGATTATTCCGCTCGGCCAGCAGGGCGACCGCGATGTCATGTCACTGCCACAGACCGGCATGAAAGCCGAGCGCGTGCGCGAGCGCTGGGGCTCACCCGGGTCAACCGGCGGCCCGGTAGGCCAGCCTCCCATCAGCCAGTGGCACTATCCCGCTTTTGTGGTGTATTTCGAGAGCGAGCGGATTATCCGCGCGGTTATGAAGCGCACGCCCTGACACAGACACAGAAAAGGCCGAAAAGTTTTGCCAGTAGATCCTGACGTGCCGGCGGCTGTCCGTTAGAATGGTTTTTTTCAACAGGTAAAGGTACTGGCCCAGTGAACTCGAAGCCGTTATTGCCCGCAGAGTGGGCGCCGCAGAGTGCGGTGATGCTGACCTGGCCCCACCGGAAAACCGCTTGGGCCAGCAATCTGGCACAGACAGAGCCGGTATTCATGGCCATTGCGCACGCGGTTTTGCGCTTCGAATCCCTACTGATCAGCTGCGAAGACCCAGAACAGGCGCAGCGACTGCAGGAACACCTAAATCAGTATGCAGAAACCGCTGGAGTGGCATTCCGCGCGCTGGTTCTGGTTGTGCCGTCAGACGATAGCTGGGCGCGGGACCACGGCCCTCTAACGGTGCTCACGTACCAAGGTTCCAGGCTGATTGATTTCAGTTTTAACGCCTGGGGCAATAAATTTCCGTGGGGCAAAGACAACGCCCTGAACAACAGGCTGCTCAGGGCCGGCGCGTTTGACGGCAGCACCCTGAAGAGTGTCGACTTCATTCTGGAAGGCGGCGCCATCGACACCGATGGCGAAGGCACTCTGCTGACCACCAGCGAATGCCTGCTAAGTCCCAGCCGCAATCCCGATTACAGCCGCAGCGGCATGGAGCAGCTTTTTAGCCAGTTACTGGGCATTCGCCGGGTGCTCTGGCTTAATCACGGTTACCTGGCCGGCGACGATACCGACAGCCACATAGACACCCTGGCACGGTTTTGTGCACCCGACCACATCTGCTATGTCGCCTGCCCTGATGAAAACGACGAGCATTATGGCGCCCTTAACGCCATGGCCGAAGGCCTGCGCGAATTCCGCCAAGCCAATGGTGAGCCCTACCGGCTAACACCTCTGCCATGGCCCGATGCTATTTATAACGAAAACGGCCAGCGCCTGCCGGCCACTTACGCCAACTTTCTGATCATCAACGGCGCGGTATTGCTGCCGGTATACGATGTGCCCCAGGATGCGGCAGCGATCGCCACACTGCAGAGCCTGTTCCCCAGCCGTGAAATCATCGCTATACCCTGTCGGCCGCTGCTTCAGCAAGGTGGCAGCCTGCACTGCGTGACGATGCAATTGCCGGCGGGCGTGATGACCTAATAGCGCCGCACCTGTTCTTTCCTGAGCGGCCGGCGTATTGCCTGCTACGCAGACATTTAAAACAGGTAAAAGATTGATCAGAATATGAACAAATCGATAAA
Source organism: Marinobacter sp. LV10MA510-1 (assembly GCF_002563885.1). Lineage (GTDB taxonomy): Bacteria > Pseudomonadota > Gammaproteobacteria > Pseudomonadales > Oleiphilaceae > Marinobacter. Next base: position 1,483,702 of record NZ_PDJA01000001.1, read on the forward strand.
TCATATCGTCCATGAACTCAATGGTATTCTGCTGGGCAAAGACCAGCAGGTTCGCCTGGCGCTTTGCAGCTTGTTCGCCGGCGGCCATTTGCTGATTGAAGACATTCCCGGCATGGGTAAAACCACGCTTGCCCACGCTCTGGCGCACATAATGGGGCTGCGCTATCAACGCATTCAATTTACTAATGATTTGTTGCCGGCGGACGTACTGGGCTATTCAATTTATGATAAGGCCGCCGGCAGCCTGGTTTTTCATCCGGGGCCAATTTTCGCCCAGTTGATCCTGGCCGACGAAATCAATCGCGCCTCACCCCGTACCCAGAGCGCTCTACTGGAGGCAATGGAAGAACGGCAGGTGTCGATTGAAGGTGAGACCCGGCCCCTTCCCCAGCCGTTTTTTGTGATTGCCACCCAAAACCCCATCGAGCAAGGTGGTACATTCGCGCTGCCAGAGAGCCAACTCGACCGGTTTTTGATGCGTTTGCACCTGGGCTACCCTGACCCCCAGGCAGAACGTCAGTTACTGGAAGGCGAAGACCGCCGCAGCCTGACCAAGCGCCTGCCCACTCTGTTAGCTGAAAAGCAGCTGAAACACATTCAACAAACAGTGCTGCAGGTAAACACCAGCCCCGCGCTGCTGGATTACGTACAGCGCCTGCTGGAAGCCAGCCGCAACATTCCGGGCCTGCTTTACGGCCTGTCGCCGCGCGCCGGTTTGGGCCTGCTGCGCGCAGCCAAAGCCTGGGCGTTTATGCAGGGCCGTGATTACGTGCTGCCAGACGACGTACAGGCAGTGTTTGCGGCGGTGGCAGAGCACCGTCTGGAACAGGGCGAAAGCGGCAAAAGCCGGGAGCGGGTGCAACGCTTGCTGGCCGGCGTATCGGTGCTTGGCGACTGAATCTAATGGGTGCCTGGCGACTGAACCCATAGAGCGGGCGTATCGGCAGAATTGGCCAAAACAACTGGCAAGCGCACCGGCTATTCATGATAGCCTTTAACTCTTCCTACTGAACTTTCTAAGCTTTCTAAGCTTTCTAAGCTTTTTAAACTTTTTAAATTTCGTGCCGCTGCCATAACGGGCTGCGGGCACAATGACCACACGCGTATCAAGTGAGAACAGCATGAGCACCAGCACACACTCCCGCCTGATTATTCTGGGTTCCGGCCCTGCCGGCTATACCGCTGCCGTTTACGCAGCCCGCGCCAACCTGAAGCCGACATTGATCACCGGTATTGAAGTGGGTGGCCAGTTGACCACCACCACAGACGTCGATAACTGGCCCGGTGACAACGACGGCGTGCAGGGACCAGAGTTAATGCAACGCATGTTGAAACATGCGGAACGCTTTGAAACTAAAATCATTTATGACACGGTAAATGAAGTTGATTTGAACCAGCGTCCGTTTCGCTTGAAGGGCGACAGCGGGGAGCACACCTGCGATGCGCTGATCATTTCTACCGGCGCCTCAGCCATGTACCTGGGGCTTGAGTCGGAAGAGAAATTCAAGGGCCAGGGTGTGTCGGCCTGTGCAACCTGTGACGGCTTTTTCTATCGCAACCAGAAGGTAGCGGTTATCGGCGGCGGCAACACCGCCGTTGAAGAAGCCCTGTACCTGTCCAACATCGCCGCCGAAGTGACGCTGGTGCATCGCCGCGACAGCTTGCGCGCAGAAAAAATTCTGCAGGACAAATTGTTTGAAAAAGCTGCCAACGGCAATGTCCGGATCATCTGGGATCATACCCTGGACGAAGTGCTGGGTGATGGCACCGGCGTAACCGGTATGCGCATCCGCAGCATGAAAGACGACTCCAAGCAGGACATGGAGCTTTCCGGTGTGTTTATCGCTATTGGCCATAAACCCAACACCAGCCTGTTCGAGGGTCAGCTGGAAATGACCAATGGCTATTTGCACATCCGCTCCGGGTTGGACGGCATGGCGACCCAGACAAGCGTGCCCGGCGTGTTTGCGGCCGGTGACGTTGCCGATCATGTGTATCGCCAGGCGGTAACCTCGTCCGGTTTTGGCTGTATGGCAGCGTTGGACGCCGAACGTTATCTGGACCTACAAAGCTGAGCTGAACAGCGAATACACTATGACGTCTCTGCCCTGGTTGCCTGAACATGTGCTGTGGTTCCCCCCGCCGGAAAGCGCGCTGGCGGAACCCGACGGCCTGCTGGCTGCCGGCGGCGATTTGAGCAGCAAGCGCCTGATGCTGGCCTATGAAAACGGTATTTTTCCCTGGTACAGCGACGACCAGCCCATACTCTGGTGGTCACCCGATCCGCGCTGCGTCATTTTTCCGGAAAATATCCACATTTCCCGCAGCCTGCGCCGCAGCCTCAACAAAGGTTATTTCACGATAACCGCAGACCGGGCCTTCAGCCGGATTATGCGCCTGTGTGGATCTACCCGTGCCGAAGGCACCTGGATTACCGAAAACATGCTTCAGGCCTACAACAAGCTGCATCGGGAGGGCATTGCCCACTCTATTGAAGCCTGGAACCCGCACGGCGAATTGGCGGGCGGCATGTACGGCATAGCGCTGGGCAGCTGTTTTTTTGGCGAGTCTATGTTCTCGCTGGAAACCAACGCGTCCAAGGTATTAATGGTGCACCTTGCCAACCAGCTGCGGCAGTGGGGATACCGGATTATTGACTGCCAGATAGCCAGCGATCACCTGTTGAGCATGGGCGCACAAACACTACCGCGAACGGAGTTTCTGGCCCTGCTCGGCCGCTATACAAAACAACCACCGGCAGTGGCAGACTGGCAGTTTCAATGGCGTTGGCCAGGCTCGGAGGGTGAATGAGCAATTTGACAACACTGGTGTTCTTTGCAACGCCCGCTCACGACTGCAGCTATCTGCCAGGTCGCCAATCCACCACCATGTTTGTAGATCCTAAAGCAGAGGTTAACCGCACGCTTTACAGCCAGCTGACGGCTCTTGGCTTTCGCCGCAGCGGCTCACACTATTACCGCCCCCACTGTGAAAACTGCCAGGCCTGTATTCCTGTCAGGGTACCCGTGGCAGAGTTTATCCCCGACCGCAACCAACGCCGGGTCTGGAAAAAAAACGCTGATGTAGCCTGCGCGCTGGTGCCAGCCGCCTATACGGAGCAATGGTATCGGCTTTATGCCCGCTACATTGAGCTGCGCCACAAAGACGGCGACATGTACCCGCCATCACGAGAGCAGTTCATGGCGTTTCTGGTGGAAGGCCAGACCGATTCCTGGTTTCTGGAAATGACCCTGCATGGCGAGCTTATCGGGTTGGCGGCGGTTGACCGTCTGGACGACGGCCTGTCGGCTATCTATACCGTGTTTGAACCGGACATGGATCATCGCAGCCTGGGCACCTTCGCGGTACTCTGGCAAATTGAAGAGGCCCGGCGCCAGCAGCTCAGCCATGTGTATCTGGGGTACTGGATTCTGGAATGTCGCAAAATGAACTACAAAAGCCGCTTCAAACCCATCGAGCAGTTCACGGATAACCGCTGGCAAGCGCTCGATAGCAACTGACTTTTGCTAAACGGCTCGAAATCAGGCAGTATTACGCAATTTAAAATTACGGAAAGTATTCCAAAACGAGGTTTTTACTGAATGGCGAAGACAGATGTCATTGAAATGGAAGGCGTTATTATCGATACGCTACCAAACACCATGTTCCGTGTTGAGCTGAGCAACGGCCACGTTGTGACCGCACACATCTCTGGAAAGATGCGCAAGAACTACATCCGCATCCTGACCGGCGATAAAGTCAAAGTGGAACTGACGCCATACGACCTGAGCAAAGGCCGCATCGTTTACCGCGCGCGTTAATTTTCGAGCACGTATTCATAGAAAAGCCCGCAATTGCGGGCTTTTCTTTTTTCCGGACTAAAACTCAATCGATGGTCACACCGCTTCTGCGGGTTCCGGCTCGTATTCGAACACCAGTTCGTCATTTTCGAGGTGCACAAACACTTCACCGCCTTTCTCGGCCAGTCGACCAAACAGGATCTGCTCGGCCAGGGGCCGCTTGATCTTGTCCTGAATCAACCGTGACATCGGCCTTGCACCCATGGCCACATCGTAGCCCTTGTCGGCTAGCCACAGCTTGGAAGGTTCGTCTACGTGCAACACCACGTGCTTGTCGTCCAGCTGGGCCTGCAGTTCGGTGAGGAACTTGTCCACCACGTGAGTGATGGTCTGGCGCTGCAGATCCGCAAACTGAATAATGCCATCCAAACGGTTGCGGAATTCAGGCGTAAAGGTTTTGCTGATGACTTCCATGCCATCGCTGCGGTGATTTTGCTCACTGAAGCCCATGGAGCGACGGGCCATGCTTTCGGCACCGGCGTTGGTCGTCATCACCAGGATTACGTGACGGAAGTCGGCTTTACGACCGTTGTTGTCCGTCAGCGTGCCGTGGTCCATTACCTGCAGCAGCAGGTTAAACACCTCTGGGTGAGCCTTTTCAATTTCATCCAGAAGCAGTACGCAGTGCGGATGCTTGTTCACCGCTTCGGTTAGCAGACCGCCCTGGTCAAAACCGACGTAGCCCGGCGGGGCTCCAATCAGGCGTGACACGGTGTGGCGCTCCATGTACTCGGACATATCAAAGCGCACCAGCTCGATACCCAACACCTTGGCCAACTGCTTGGTGACTTCGGTTTTACCGACACCGGTGGGGCCGGCAAACAGGAACGCACCTTCCGGTTTTTCCGGTGATTTGAGCCCGGCGCGAGCCAGCTTGATGGCCGTAGACAGGGATGCGATGGCCGGGTCTTGCCCGAACACCACCATTTTAAGGTCCCGCTCCATATTACGCAGCACATCTTTGTCACTGGTGGACACGCTCTTGGGTGGGATGCGTGCAATATTGGCCACGACTTCCTCAATTTCTGCCACATCGATCACTTTTTTGCGTTTGTCTTCGCTCATCAAGCGCTGATGAGCGCCGGCCTCGTCGATCACGTCTATGGCCTTGTCAGGCAAGTGCCTGTCATTGATGTAGCGTTCAGACAGCTCTGCGGCCACCCGCAGGGCTTGATCGGTGTAGGTTAAATCGTGATGCTTCTCAAAATTTGGTTTCAGACCTTTTAGGATCAGATAAGTGTCTTCGACGCTGGGTTCGTTGACATCAATTTTCTGGAATCTGCGAGCCAGGGCAGCATCTTTTTCAAATATACCGCGGAATTCCTGGTAGGTGGTCGAACCAATGCAGCGCAGCTCACCCGAGCCGAGCATGGGTTTGAGCAGGTTCGACGCGTCCATCACGCCACCCGACGCCGAGCCGGCGCCAATAATGGTGTGAATTTCATCGATAAACAAAATAGCGTGTTCCTGCTTTTTCAGATCCGACAGCAGACCTTTCAAACGCTTTTCAAAATCACCGCGGTACTTGGTACCCGCCAGCAGCGCTCCGAGATCCAGCGAGTACACCACCGCATCGGCAATCACTTGCGGGACCTGAGCATCCACAATGCGCTTGGCCAGCCCTTCGGCAATGGCGGTTTTACCAACGCCGGCCTCGCCGACCAACAGGGGATTGTTTTTGCGGCGGCGCACCAGAATCTGCACCACACGCTCGACTTCGTGCTCGCGACCGATTAGCGGATCGATACGGCCCAGGCGGGCCTGTTCATTCAGGTTGGTGGTGTAATTTTCCAGGGGTGTGGACTGCGTCGCTTCTTCGCCGCTCTCCTCTTGGGCAGCCTCGCGGCCTTCCTGATCCTCGGCACCCTGAACTCGGGAAATGCCGTGAGACACAAAATTTACCACGTCAATGCGCGCTACGTTCTGCTTTTTCAGCAGGTAAACCGCCTGGCTTTCCTGCTCACTAAAGATCGCCACCAGCACGTTGGCGCCGGTTACCTCTTTTTTGCCAGACGACTGCACGTGGAAAACCGCACGCTGCAGCACACGTTGAAAGCCCAAGGTTGGCTGGGTTTCTCGATCGCCGTCAGAATCCGGAATGAGTGGCGTTGTAGAGTCAACAAATTCAAGCAGTTCCTGTTCTAGCAGGCCTAACTCTGCGCCGCACGCTTTCAGAACTCCCACTGCCGAATCGTTGTCCAAAAGGGCCAACAGCAAATGCTCTACTGTCATGAATTCGTGACGTTTGTCACGGGCATTCTTGAAGGCCGAATTCAATGTAAGTTCAAGATCTTTGCTCAGCATGGGCTACTCCAAAAGCTATCAATCTGCACGTTCAATTTCGCACAACAGCGGGTGATCACATTCTGACGAATACTGATTCACCTGGGCTGCTTTGGTTTCTGCGATATCCCGGGAATACACACCACATACGGCTTTGCCTTGCGTATGGACGAGAAGCATCACCTGTGTTGCCTTTTCTTCATTCATTCCGAAGAAAGTCGTTAACACCTCCACCACGAAATCCATAGGAGTGTAGTCGTCGTTTAAAAGAATCACCCGGAACTGCGCAGGCCGCTTCAGGGCTGGCTTTTCCGGCGCCACACTGAGCTGGTCGTGGCGACCCGGCTCACTTTCATCTCCCTGATTCCATATTAGTTGAGAATTTTCAATCATTCGCATCATTCTTTACCGAATTTGCCGGTGCCTTACTAGTAATGTGGGTGTGGTCCCCCGCTTTTTCAAGCAGGCTGGTGTTCCGTGTAGATGAAGTATATCCCCCACATGGAACACAGGGCCGCGGCCTTGGCTTCTATAAGTACGCACATGATACCGGTTCCGGACTGCCTTCAACCACTCAAAACCTCTACGGCGGGCAGTTGACTGCAGCTCTGTATTGAACCAAAGTTCATAGCAATGTAAAAAAATGTTACCCAGCTCCAGAATTCAACAATAATAACTACTGACAGCACAGGTACAGGGGAGTTCAACATGCCCAGCGGCAAAGTGAAATGGTTCAACAACGCCAAAGGTTACGGTTTCATCATTGAGGACGGCTGCAGTGACGACCTGTTCGCTCATTTTTCGGCCATTCAAATGGATGGCTATAAAACCCTGAAGGCCGGCCAGGCGGTCAGTTTCGAGAAAAAACCGGTGGATGACGGTGTTCACGCCATCAACATAACGCCGCTGCTGCAAGCAAGCCACAGTGTCTCGTCTGGCTGAGCGATAAATCTGCCGGGTTTGTGCGAATCCAAAAAGACTGGCGGTTGTGAAATCCTGCATCTGCGGTAGTCTCTGCAGCCAGTTTCCTTTCGTTAGCAGCAGAAACCTTTAGAGAGACCTTTAGAGAAACCCTCAGAGAGCCCCTTAAATGGCCGAATTGATTCTGTTCAACAAGCCGTTTCAGGTACTCAGCCAGTTTACCGATGAGCGGCAGCCTTCCGGCAAGCCCCGGCGAGCCACCCTGGCTGACTGGATCAACCAGCCGGGCATATATCCTGCCGGTCGATTAGATTATGACTCCGAGGGCCTGCTATTACTGACCTCAGACGGCCAGCTACAGCATCGCATCGCCTCACCCCACCGCAAGATGGAAAAAACCTACTGGGTTCAGGTTGAAGGCACCATTAACGCTCAAGCTCTGCGTCAGCTGGAACAAGGTGTAAAGCTGAAAGACGGCCTGACGCTCCCGGCCCTTGCCCGAGCCATGGACGAACCGGCGGTTTGGTTGCGCAATCCCCCTGTACGTTTTCGCCAGAACATTCCCACCAGCTGGCTGGAACTGACCATCTGCGAAGGCCGTAATCGCCAGGTAAGACGCATGACCGCGGCGCTGGGTTTTCCTACGTTGCGACTTATCCGTTATCGCATTGGTGACTGGAACCTTGGCTTACTTGAACCCGGCCAGTTCAGCTCAACAACCGTGAATATGACCGCGACCGCAGTGCCCGCGCAGTGCACAAGGTATCAGCGCGGCTTGATAGCGACATTATTGCCGCTGGATCTGATTCACGACCCACAGACGTGACGACTGCAAGCTGATAAAATAATCCGCTTTTACTGACACAGAGCCGTTATGACCGAGTTCCATACAGCCGTAAACACCCTGCCGGGCGCTATTCAAAATACTAGCCCAAACACCAGCCGCGTTATCGTCGGCATGTCCGGCGGTGTCGATTCCTCCGTTGCCGCCTGGCTACTGAAAGAACAGGGTTATCAGGTAGAAGGCCTGTTCATGAAGAACTGGGATGAAGACGACGGCACCGAATATTGCACCGCCATGACCGACCTGGCCGATGCCCAGGCGGTGGCCGACCACATCGGTATAAAGCTGCATACCGCCAGCTTTGCGGCGGAATACTGGGACCGGGTGTTCGAGCATTTTCTCAGCGAATACAAAGCCGGCCGCACCCCAAATCCAGACATTTTGTGCAACAAGGAAGTGAAATTCCGCGCCTTTCTGGATTACGCGATAACACTGGGTGCCGACTACATTGCCACCGGACACTACACCCGCCAATGCCCTCTTGGTGACGGTTCCGGCAAGGCTCAGCTGTTGAAAGGCCTCGACGGCAACAAAGACCAAAGCTACTTCCTGCACGCGGTATCTGGCGATCGCATTGCCCGCACCTTGTTTCCCGTGGGCGAACTGGAGAAACCGGAAGTGCGCCGCATTGCCGAAGCGCAAGGGTTTGTCACACACGACAAAAAAGACTCTACCGGCATCTGCTTTATTGGCGAGCGCAAGTTCACTGACTTCCTGAAACAGTACCTGCCGGCCCAGCCTGGCAATATTGAAACACCGGAAGGCCATGTTATTGGCCGCCACCAAGGCCTGATGTACCACACCATTGGCCAGCGCCAGGGCCTTGGTATTGGCGGTTTGAACGGCTACAACGATGAGCCCTGGTACGTAGCGGAAAAAGATCTGACCCGTAACGTGTTGATTGCCGCCCAGGGCAAAAACCACCCGCTGCTGTTTTCCCGCGGCCTGGTGTCTGGCCCCGTCGACTGGGTTGCTGCGGAGGCGCCCAGCGCTCAGTTCCGCTGCATGGCCAAAACCCGCTATCGCCAGCCCGACCAGCTGTGTGAGGTAACGGTTATCGACGGCGGCGCAAAAGTGGTGTTCGACGATGCCCAGCGCGCAGTGACGCCTGGTCAATCGGTGGTATTTTACGATGGCGAGATTTGCCTGGGTGGCGGCGTAATCGAACACACCTGGCGCGATGGCGAACCACTGCCAGCGCGCCTGACCACCGAGTCAACGAACGAATTGAAGTCAGGAGCGCAGTCATGAGCCGCACACTGCACGACCAGACCCTGGCCCTGGCCGGCGTTTTTCAGGCCGCGAATCTGGTTACCCAGATTGCCCATGACGGCATTTGCGACGCAACCGATCTGGAAACCTGCCTACGCTCACTGTTCGCCACTGACCCGGCGACCACACTGGACGTTTACGGCGGGGAACTGCGCGACTTGAGCCTGGGGCTAAATACGTTGATTCGTGTGCTCAGCGAGCAAAGCAAGCCTACCGACATCGAAATACTGCGCTACGTGCTGAACCTGATCCAACTGGAGTCCAAGCTCAACAGCAGCAAAGACATGATGTCGGTGCTGGGCAGCCGGATTGAGCAGGCACGTCACACGGCCAGTCATTTTGGTTACGTACACAGCAATCTGATCGGCAATCTGGCGTCAGTGTATACCGACACCATCAGCACCTACCGCCAGCGCATTCAAGTCGGCGGTACGCCGGCTATTCTGCAGCGGGAAGAGAACGCCGCTAAAATACGGGCGCTGCTGTTGGCCGGTATCCGCTCTGCGGTGCTCTGGCGGCAAACCGGCGGGCGCCGCTGGCAACTGATCTTTACCCGCAAAAAAGTGATTGCCCACGCCGGCGAATTGCTGAAAACCGGTTAATGTCCCGTTTGACTCATTCGTAAACCGGCCAAGCTGATTCCGCCAGGCCGCTGGTGTATTATACCGCCCTGACTTTTACCGCCCCCGCTTCAAACATTTTTGAGAGGTTTTCGATGGAACTCACCGCCCTGACCGCCATTTCCCCGGTGGACGGACGCTACGGCAGCAAAGTTAGCGTTTTCCGCGACATCTTCAGTGAGTATGGCCTGATCAGAAACCGCGTAACCGTCGAAATCCGCTGGCTGCAAAAACTGGCTGCCCATCCGCAAATTCAGGAAGTTCGCGCATTTTCTGTTCACGCAGACGCCGCTTTGAACGCCCTGGTCAGCGAATTCGGTCTAGCCGACGCCCAGCGCATAAAAGATATTGAACGCACCACCAATCACGATGTGAAAGCGGTGGAATACTTCATCAAAGAAAAAATCGCCGGCAACGCCGAACTTCACGCAGTCACCGAATTTGTTCACTTTGCCTGCACTTCGGAGGACATCAACAACCTGTCCCACGCATTAATGCTGCGCGAAGGCCTGGACAGCGGCATGCTGCCAGCGATGACAAAAGTTATAGACCAGATCGCCAGGCTGGCACACGACCACGCTGCCCAGCCCATGCTGTCGCGCACACACGGCCAAACCGCGTCGCCCTCGACCGTGGGTAAAGAACTGGCCAACGTGGTCCACCGCCTTCGGCGCCAGCTAGCGCAGATCAAAAATGTGGAATTGCTGGGTAAAATCAACGGCGCTGTAGGCAATTACAACGCTCACTTGTCGGCCTATCCGGACATTGACTGGGCGGAAAACGCAAAAACGTTCATTGAAGGCCTAGGGTTGAATTTCAACCCGTACACCACTCAGATTGAACCCCACGATTACATCGCCGAACTGTACGACGCGGTTGCCCGCTTCAACACCATTTTGATCGACTTGGACCGCGACATCTGGGGCTATATTTCTCTGGGTTATTTCAAGCAGAAAACCGTCGAAGGCGAAGTGGGTTCGTCCACCATGCCACACAAAGTTAATCCCATTGACTTCGAAAACTCCGAAGGCAACCTGGGCATTGCCAACGCCTTGCTAAGCCATTTGTCAGCGAAGCTGCCGATCTCGCGCTGGCAGCGTGACTTGACCGACTCCACGGTGCTGCGCAACCTGGGCGTGGGATTTGCCCACAGCCTGATTGCCTATGAATCGACCCTGAAAGGCTTGAGCAAGCTGGAACTGAACGCCGCGCGCCTGGACGCCGACCTGAACCAGGCCTGGGAAGTTCTGGCGGAACCGATTCAGACCGTCATGCGCCGTTACAATATTGAAAAGCCTTACGAAAAGCTGAAAGCCCTGACCCGCGGCAAAGCCATGAGCGCCGAGGTTATCCAGAGCTTTGTCAGCAGCCTGGACATTCCCGAGCAGGCCAAAGCTGAACTGATGGCGATGACGCCCGGCAGCTACATTGGCAACGCCGTAGACCAAGCCCGCAACATCTGAAAACCGGAGTAACACCATGGACATGCTTAGCGGAATAACCCCTGCAGAGTTTTTACGGGACTACTGGCAGAAAAAACCCCTGGTTATCCGCCAGGCGTTTCCCGGCTTTGAAAGCCCCGTGAGCGCCGACGAGCTGGCAGGGTTGGCCTGTGAAGAAACCGTAGAATCGCGCATCGTGATTGAAGACGATGCCGGCAAACCCTGGCAAGTACATAACGGCCCGTTCAACGAAGAGCGTTTCAGCAAGCTGCCAGAGCAAAACTGGACCCTGCTGGTGCAGGGCCTTGACCACTGGGTACCGGAAGTCGCCGATTTGCTGGAGCACTTCCGCTTTGTACCCAACTGGCGGCTGGACGACATTATGGCCAGCTACGCGCCGAAAGGCGGCAGCGTAGGCCCCCATTACGACCAGTATGACGTGTTCCTGCTGCAGGCTCAGGGTAACCGGCGCTGGATGTTCGGCGGTGAATGCGGCTCTAAGTCGCCGCGCCTGGAAGGCACGCCGCTGCGTATTCTAAGTGATTGGCAGGGCGAGGAAACGGTTATTCTAGAGCCGGGTGACATGCTGTACCTGCCCCCCGCCATTGGCCACCATGGCATAGCCGAAGACGAGTGTATTACTCTGTCAGTGGGCTTTCGCGCGCCCACAGTCGACGATTTGCTCACCGGCTTTACCGACTTCCTGTGCAACCAGCCTGATGCGGCCGAGCACATGAACGATCCGGACCTGGCTATGCAGGACAATCCCGGTGCCATCGCACCGGTTGTGATTGACCGCCTGGAAGCCCTGATACAGGAAAAAATAGGCGACCGGCGCAACCTGTCATTGTGGTTCGGCCAATTTGCCACCGCTCCCAAGAGCGTGGAAACCGTGGTGCCCGCCGATGAGCCTGCCGCCAGCGAAGACCTGCAAGCAGCGATACAGGCCGGTGAACAGGTGCGCTGGAACGAAGGCTCTCGTTTTGCCTTTCACGAACTGGACAACGAAACCGCACTGTTTATAGACGGTGAGCAATACCTGCTGCGCGGCGATGCCCGCCCTTTTGCGCCGATGCTTTGCGCTGGCGCCCGGGTTGACGTGCAGGCACTGGCAGCCTTCGCCGAAGACGACGCTATCCTTGGGCTGCTCACCAATCTGTACAACCAGGGCTCAATCTACTTCGAATAAGCAGCCGCACGAGGCTCCGATGAATCTGCACATTCGAAAATACGACTGGCACAGTGCGCCACCGCAAATTCGTAGGATTCGCCAGCGGGTATTTGTGGAGGAGCAGAACGTGCCACCGGAGCTGGAGTGGGACGCCACCGACCAGAGCGCCGAGCACTTTCTGGCAGTGGTGGATGGCAACAAGGCGGCCGCCACAGCGCGCCTTTACGGCATTCCGGGTGCCACTGGCTTCATCGGGCGCATGGCGGTGCTGCCGCAGTACCGCGGCCAACAGATTGGCCAGGCACTGTTGCAGCATCTGATTTGCCACGGCGCGGCATATTACTCCCAGCTGCAGCTGTCGGCGCAGCAGCACGCTGTCAAATTTTATCAGCGTGCCGGTTTTCACCTGTGTTCAGACCAGTATGACGATGCAGGCATCGCGCATTTCGACATGCGTTGCCTGGCGCCTTCTGTGCTGGCCGAAGAGCTGGTGGCGGAACCGGTCGAGAAACGGCCTGGCATTCGCAAATTTCCAATGAACCTTGGCAACGATTCCCGCAGCTGGCTGTTCGAGCGGCCGCAGCAACTGGTAGAGCTGATGCACAGCCTGGCGGGACAGGCCCGGCAGCGATTATGGCTGTACGACAACACGCTGGACTTCGACCTTTACGACCAGTCGCGCTTTTGCGAGTTGGTGTCGCGGATGGCCAGACGCCATAGGCATAGCGATGTCCGTCTACTGATTCAAGATGACAAAGCCCTGACTCAACGCCAGCACGGGCTAGTTGAGTTAATGCGACGGCTGCCAAGCAGGATCGAACTGCGGCTATTAAGCGACGCCACTCCACCAAACAAAGAACCCTTTGTTCTGGCCGACCGCCAGGGTGTGCTTTGCCGCCACGAGTTTGGCGGCAACCAGGGATTTGCCAACTTTGCCGACGGCGGACGGGTTAAGCGCTTGGAAAAGCGTTTCTTGCAAATGTGGAACACCAGCCAGCGCTCTGCGGAGCTACGGGTTCTTTCTCTCTAATGTTTAAGGCGGCCGCAGGCGCTTTAGTTTTTAAAGCAACTGCGGGCGCTTTCTAACGTTTAAATCAGCCGCGTTCAAAGGGTGTGCCGAATTCGGCAAACTCTGCGTCTACCTCTTCAGCCACCTCAGCAATCAGCCGGCGCAGCCATTGGTGGTCGGCGTTGTGTTGCAGCAGGGGGCTCCAGGCCATTTTCAGATCGAACGGCGGAATGTCAAAGGGCGGCACCTTGAACACCAGGTGCGGATTGTCACGCTGAAGCCAGGCCGCCCGTGATGGCAGCGTGGCTACCAGGTCGTGCTGCTCGGCCAGCAGCATGGCCACCTGGTAGTGGCGGGTAAACACTGATATCTGCCGTTTATGGCCAATCCTGGCCAGAGCTTCATCAACCCAGCCCAGGCGCTGCACGTCTTTCGGATTTACCCCTACCCCCACACCAAAACCTGTCTTACTGACCCAGATGTGACTTGCTTGCAGATAGCTTTCCAGGGTAAACGACTGTTTTAAAATCGGGTTTTCGGCATTCATCAGGCAGGCAAAATATTCGCTCCACAGGGTTTTCTGGTGAAACGACTGTGGAATTTTGTCGAAGCGGTTGATGGCCATATCCAGCCTGCCCTGTTCCACGTCCAGAAAACTGACGTCGCTGGGAGTTAATACATCCAGGGTCACCTGTGGCGCTTCCTGGCGTATGCGTCGCAGTACTCGTGGCATCAGGCAGGATTCAGCGTAATCACTGGCCATAATACGAAAAACACGCTGGCTGTTCATCGCGGAAAACGGGGTTTTATCCTGCATCACCTGCTCGATGCTGGACACAATCGAACGCACCACGGGCTGCAGTTCCCGGGCTCTTTCGGTGGCGGTCATGCCTTCGCTGGTGCGCACCAGCAAAGGGTCACCAAACAACTCCCGTAACCGTCGCAAGCCGTTACTCATGGCGGGCTGAGTAATGCCCAGATGGTTGGCCGCCTTGGTTACATTGCACTCCCGCAGCAGCACGTCCAGGTACACCAACAGATTCAGATCTACGCGGGAAATATCCAAGGCCTGCTCTCCTTCACATTTAACAACATTTTCAAGCCTTCACATTTAAAAACATTCTTAAGGCGCTATTTCTGATACCCTTTTTATCATCATTCAACATGCGCCAGCTTGCCGACGGAGGCTCGTCGTAACTCATGGAAACTTTAACACTTGTTCTGCTACTAGCAGCCGTGGTTGCCATTGCCATTACCGTGGTCACCATAAGCCATCTGCGTGAAAAAGCCCGCATTCAGCGCATTCGCCGCATTGCCACGCTTGAAGAGAACTACAAACTGGCCGACCGGCTTCTAACGGAACTGCCCGGCCAGTATCTGACCAGTGATTTGAAACTGGTGCTGATCAAACAAATGGAGCACAGCTGCAATGGCCTGGCAACCCTGAACACCGCCCTGCCAATTGACAAACGGCGCGATGCTCTGGGCCAGCTGAAACAGCAGATACGCGACGGTACAGACAAAACGGTGCCCGTGCGCATAGAGTCACCGCAAAAAGCCACCGCGGTCAAAGATCTACTGCAAAGCCTGTTCGCTCTGTTAGAAACAATGCACAAGGCCGGCAGGCTGGACGCTGCCACGGCGCGGAAGAACTTGAAATACGTGCTGTTTCTGGTGCATAAAACCCACACCGATCTGCATGTTTTTCAGGCCCGGGATTATGTGCGCCAGAACGAAATACGTAAAGCCATTCACGCCTACCATCTGGCCAGCACCGAAATGGGCAAATCTGCGGATAACCCCGTGGCCATGAAAGCCGTGAAAAGCTTCCGCACCCGCATCAAGGAACTGGAAGCGTTGACCGGCACAGAGACCGACAGCGCAAACCTTGACGCTCACCGCAAGCACGATAAAGAGTGGGACACCCTTCTGGAAGACGACAGCTGGAAGAAAAAAGCCAACTACGACGACTAGAAACGCGACTAACCCAACGCTTTTTCGATGTCAGCACGAATATCGGCAGGCTTGGTGGTGGGCGGGTAGCGCTTGAGTATCTTGCCATCGCGATTCACCAAAAACTTGGTAAAGTTCCACTTCACTTGCTCGGACCCAAGCAACCCCGAGGCCTCATGCTTTAGATAGCGGTAAAGCGGATGGGTATTATCGCCGTTTACTTCAACTTTGGCAAACATCGGAAAGCTGACGCCGTAATTCAGTGAACAGAACTGACCGATGCTGTCGTTGCTGCCCGGATCCTGGTTCATAAACTGATTGCAGGGAAAACCCAGCACTTCCAGGCCCTTATCAGCCAGATCACTATAAAGTGCCTGCAGCCCCTCAAATTGCGGTGTGAAACCGCATTTACTGGCGGTATTCACAATCAACAAGACTTTGCCCTGGTAAACCGCCATGCTTTGGGCATTACCGCGAATGTCTTCTACCTCAAAATCGTATATACCGGCCATCGCGCTGTTCCTTCTATCTGAAATGCGGTGGAATCGTGTCGAGCGCCAAGCTTAGCACTATTCATCATAATTCAACTGTTGTTCAGGGCACCCGCTCCATTAGAATGAATGGATACTCATTATTTTCGCTATTAACCGCAACATACGCCATTAGAGAGGGTCGACCGGGCATGCAGAATTATCACAAATCCACCAAACTGGACAATGTGTGCTACGAGATACGCGGCGTGGTTCTGCGTGAAGCGAGGCGCCTGGAAGAAGAAGGCCACCGCGTACTGAAGCTGAATATCGGTAACCCGGCCAGCTTCGAGCTCGATGTACCTGAAGAAATTCAGCAAGACGTCATCTACAACATGCACCAGGCCCAGGGATATGTGGAATCCAAGGGCCTGTTTTCCGCGCGCAAAGCGGTAATGCACTATTGCCAGCAGCGCGGCATCGACAAAGTCGACATTGATGACATTTACCTGGGTAACGGCGTCAGCGAACTGATCGTCATGTCGATGCAGGCGATGCTCAATACCGGCGACGAAGTGTTGATTCCCGCGCCTGACTACCCGCTGTGGACCGCCGCGGTGGCACTTTCCAGTGGCAAGCCTGTGCACTATCACTGCGATGAACAGCAGGGCTGGTTTCCGGATATTGACGACATTCGCCGCAAGATCACCAAACGCACTCGCGCCATTGTATTGATCAACCCCAACAACCCCACGGGCGCGGTCTATTCTACCGAGCTGCTACACCAGGTGATTGAGCTGGCACGGGCCCACAACCTGATCATTTTGTCTGACGAGATTTACGACAAGATTCTTTACGATGGTGTGAAGCACGTCTCTACCGCATCCCTGGCCGATGACGTGCTCTTTTTCACCTACAATGGCCTGTCGAAAAATTATCGTGCTGCAGGCTATCGCTCCGGCTGGATGATCATCAGCGGCGCCAAACATAAAGCGAAAGACCTGATTGAGGGCATCGAAATGCTCTCGAATATGCGTTTATGCGCCAACGTGCCCGCGCAACTGGGCATTCAGACGGCCCTGGGGGGATACCAGTCCATCAACGACCTGGTCATTCCCGGCGGCCGCCTGTTCGAGCAGCGCCAGACCGCCTGGGAATTGCTCAACGACATTCCCGGCGTCACCTGCGTAAAGCCCCAGGGCGCGCTTTATCTGTTTCCACGCCTGGACCCCAAACGCTACCCCATCGTCAATGACGAAAAACTGGTGCTGGACCTGTTGATTCAGGAAAAGATACTGCTAGTACAGGGTTCCGCTTTTAATGTAACAGACAGGCAACATTTGCGGGTTGTGTTCCTGCCGCGCAAAGACACTCTGGCCGATGCCGTCGGTCGCCTGGGGCGATTCCTGGAACAATACAGCCAGTAAGGCGGTCAAATCGGGATCCAGACAATCAGGCCCCGCTACATTCATAAGAGTCGGACGATATGAGAATACTGCTGTTTCTGGCGACCAACCTGGCAGTGATCCTGGTAGCCAGTTTCACCTTGAGATTATTGGGCGTAGACAGTTATCTGGCCCAGAACGGTATTGAGTACGGCTCTTTGCTGGCGTTTGGTATCAACCGGGGCCACAGGAGTGACCTGGGTGCTCTGTTCATGACCCATCCGCCGCTCGAACAGCGTATTCAGGCGTTGCAGCAGGCCAAACTTTAAAAAAGGTACAAAACCTCTTATGCTCAATAAGCGGGACGTGGACAGTAAAGACACTAAGGAACAACTGATGAGGCACGACGAGATACCGGCAGACAGCGACGACCCGCTGCTGAACGTATTGCACAAGTCGATCCGCTTTGCCGTGCGTATTCTGGCAATTCTGATGGTATTGGTGATTTACTGGAGCGTTGCCGACGTTATTTATGTAATTTACGAAAGATTGCAGTCCCCGCCCTTTATGTTGATGGATGTGGAGGACATTCTGCAGGTGTTCGGTGCCTTTATGGCGGTGCTGATCGCTATCGAAATCTTTATAAACATTCGCCTGTATCTGGGCTCTAACGTGATTCCGGTGCAGCTGGTTATCGCCACCGCGCTGATGGCCATTGCCCGAAAGGTTATTGTGCTGGACCTGACCCTGGTCAGCGCTGAACAGATTGTGGGTATCGGCATTACTGCGCTGGCTCTGGGCATCTGCTATTGGTTAGTGCGACTAAAAACCTGACCTATGGGTGAAAACGCTGTTTTTCTGAGCCGCGGCCGCGGTAGTATCGAACGGTGTTCTACTTGAGAGGATAACTGTCATGAAAACAATCCATAAATTTCGGCTTGAAGGCGGTAAGGTAATCAACACCCTGAAACTGCGGGAGGGCTATAGAGCGGTACGCTGCGAGTACGTGGTGCCCGACAAATGCGTGTACCTTTGGGTTGAGCAACCGTTAAATGTCGACATTGCGACGGTGGTGCGGCAGTTTGTTGTGGCGTTCTCCGGCGACCCGGTGCCTATCCGCTACAACTACGTAGACACCGCCATCGACACTCTGGGCGCAGAAGCCTACCACGTGTTCGAGGTGTCCGGACCGGCTACCACTGAGATGCTGGCTAAGGGCGAAGTACACGCCGAGCCGTTGGCTGCGGCGCGCTAAGGCCACTGTTTTTAAACGGCACCCGTTCGAATTGGCCTGCCAGATTCGACCTTAATAAAACACAAACAGGCCCTCAGGGGCCTGTCTTGGTTGTGAACGATAACGCGGACGTCAGATATTGACTTTGAATCCCAGGGAGCGGAACTGCTCTCCCATGGATTTGCTGCTGCCCTTAAGCTGAATTTTCAGACTGGAGCACTCACGGCGCACCGGGTATTCCTTACGGAGTCGATCGAAAGCGCGTGCGCGCTGCTGCTCATCGCCTGCCATGCTCAGCCTTAAGCGGGCGTCGTCACGGCGCGGATCGTAGCAGTTGTGCAGAGCAAGCTGTATGGCATCGTCGCCTGCGTTGCTGGTGAATGCCAGCTTGCTTAGAGGCGGCTCTGGCAAGTACTGGCCTGCCTGCTTGCGCACCGGCAGACCAAGAAAGCGGGACAGCGCACGGTATATGGTTTCGGTGCCATGCACTTTGCCTTCCAGACTGTAACCGGCAATGTGCGGCGTACCCAGCCAGACCTGCTGCAGCAGCTGCGAGTCTATTGCAGGTTCGTTTTCCCACACGTCTAGTACCACCGTGGGCGCATCTGGCTGCTGCAAGCGGGTAAGCAGAGCGGCGTTGTCGATCACTTCACCTCGCCCGCTGTTGATCAGTAGCTGATCGGACCTTAGGGTTGCAAGCTCTTGGGCTCCGACCAGGTGATAGGTTGGGTGGTCGCCATCGCGGGTTAGCGGGGTGTGCAGCGTTACCAGGTCACACTCAAGCGCCTGCTCGAGGCTGGAGAATTCAGTTGCGCTGGCTTCATCCAGCCCATCAGACTGGACCTGCTGCCTTGGCGGATCGCACAGAACAACGGTAAAGCCCAAGCGTTCCAGCCTTTGGGCCAGTAACCCGCCAACGTTGCCAGCCCCCACAATACCAACACTCTGGCGCGCCCAGTTGCTGAGCCCGCGCCTGGAGGCGTGCAACGAAGCCACAGCCAGAATGTACTCAACCACGCTGTTGGCATTGCAGCCGGGGGCGGCGCAAAAATGGATGCCCTGAGATTCTAGCCAGAACTGATCAACATGGTCGGTACCAATGGTGGTGGTACCCACAAAACGCACCCGGCTGCCTTCCAGCAAGTCGCGATTTACCCGGGTAACCGAACGCACCAGCAACACATCGGCGTCGCGCACCTGGTCCGGGCTAAGCTCCCGGCCGCTGACCCGGCGGATGTCACCAAAATCGGAAAAAAACGAGTCCAGTAACGGAATGTTTTCGTCTGCAACAATCAACATGCCGGTTATCCGCCTTTTTATCTAAACTGTTGAGTCTAAAACAAAACGCACGCCTGAATCAGCTTCTGCGCGGCCGGCTATTGCTGCTGCGGTTGCTGCTGCTACGGTTACCTGTAGGGCGCGTGCCCTGTGGCCGGCGACCGCGCTTGCGAGCGATCGGGGCGTTGTCCATGGGCACCATCAAAGCTTGGTCCGGTACCTCGTTGGCAAGCTTCTGACCGATGTACTTTTCAATCGCCGGCAGGGCAAAGGAATCGTCTTCGCCGGCAAAGCTGATAGACACGCCGGTGCTGCCGGCACGACCGGTGCGGCCGATACGGTGTACGTAATCTTCGGCGTTGTCTGGCAAATTGTAGTTGAACACGTGGGTTACGCCATTAACGTGAATACCACGGCCGGCGACGTCGGTAGCCACCAGCACCTGAATACTGCCGGCCTTGAACTGTTCAAGGGTTTTCAGGCGTTTGGCCTGGGCAATCTCGCCAGACATCAGCGAAACAGAGACCCCCTGATTGCGCAGGTCTTCTTCCAGATCACGGCACTGGTCACGGCGATTGGCGAATACCAGTGCTTTGTCCACCTCCGGGCGCTTCAGATAATTCACCAGCACCTGCAGTTTTTCGTCATCGCCGACCAGGTAAACTGTCTGCTCAATCCGCTCGGCGGTTTTCTGCTCCGGTTCGATTTCCACAAACTCGGCGCTTTGGGTCCACATAGACGCAAGATTCAGTACATCTTGGTTAAACGTCGCGCTGAACAGCAGCGTCTGGCGATCTTCCTTCGGGGTACACTTGCGGATAATGCGTTTCACATCCGGAATAAAGCCCATGTCGAGCATGCGGTCGGCTTCGTCAAGAATCAGAATATCGATCTGGTCGAGAAACACGTCCTGAGAGCCCAGAAAATCGATCAGCCGGCCCGGCGTTGCCACCAGAATATCGACAACTTCGTTCTGTAGCTGGTCACGCTGTTTGTCATAGTGCATACCGCCAACCACGGTCACCACTTTGTGGCCGGTATGGGCACACAGCTGCTCGGCGTCTTTGGCGATCTGCATCGCCAGTTCGCGGGTGGGCGCCAGCGCCAGAACCCGCGGCTCCGAGGCAAAGCGCTTGCTGTCTTCAATCGGCGTTTCCAGCATGGTCTGGATGGCGGTAATCAGAAACGCTGCGGTTTTACCGGTGCCGGTCTGGGCCTGGCCGATCAGATCCTGGCAAGCCAGTGTCCAGGGCAGGGTTTCGGCCTGTATCGGTGTGCAGTATTCAAAGCCTATTGCGGCAATGGCCTGCTGCAGGCGATGGTCCAGATTCAAATCGCTAAAGCGCAAATCAGAGGTATGGCTTCTGTCAATAGAAGGACTGTCACTAGCAATGGGTATGTCGTTATCAACAGTCGGGTTGTTATCAATGGTCATACAGTTTCGGTGTCCTTAATATTCTGGGAGTCAGAACCGACAGCCGCCCATAATGGCGCAACTCGCCGTGCATCTTTTTGCAAGGCCTCTGTGAGCGAGCCCTCGGTTCCATAAAAACGCATTAACGCGTGTAAAAAGTCCGCCGCGCGGCATGAAATGCTGCTATTAAAGCCGCTTGGGAGTAAGTTCTCAAATCCGCTTGCACTGGCTTCAGAGTCATCCTGTGCAAGATACGCCATTGCCTGGCAAGCAACCCGACTGGCAAACAGTTGCGGATCAGCCGCGCCCTGCCCCGCCAGGTTGTCAACGCTGATATGAAAGCGCCAGCCGCAAGCCAAGGCAAAAAGCCATTCCAAAGCCTGGGGTTTCACCTCAACCTGTTCGAAAGCGCACTGCTGCTCATGGCTGCGGCCGTCAGGGCAATACCAGTAGCCGTAATCTTGCAGTGAGCGACGGTGTTCGCCGGCAATGCACCAATGACTGATTTCGTGCAAGGCGCTGGAAAAATAGCCGTGGGCGAAAATCACCTGTGCCGGGCCTGGGCCAGCAGGCAAATATTCCGGTTCGTTGTCGCCACGCACCAGAATAGTCTGGCAAGGCTGACAAAACAAACCATTAAATAGCATGATAAGATCGTTTGAGCAGTGCATCATTGGGAGCTATTGTGCGACTTTAACAGCCTCAATGCCAGCGCGATCTTGGGCCTGCGTCGAGGCATAAAGTGCTGCGCCGGAAAACGCCGATGGACACTTGGGGAACTTGGCGCAACATTTACCCTCTACACCGCTGTCGATTTCCACTCATTCGTTTGCAATTAAGGCTCAACATGATCGTTACTGCCACGGCCCGGCAACGGCCTCGGGCTTTTTGCCAGCTTAGCGCGCTTGTCGCACTGATGTTTTTTTTGCTGGCGCATAACACCGCGTTCGCACAACAGGATTCCACATTCTCAAGCTGGTTTGGCGGCAGCTCCGCCAGCCAAGGGAATTTTCTTCCTGTCGATCAGGCTTTGCCTTTTAGTTACCGTACTGACGGTGACGCGCTCATACTCGAGTGGGATATTGCGCCAGAGCACTACCTTTATAAGAGCCGGATTTCAGTGACCCCGGTCAGCGCGGACTTAAGCTTAGGAGAGCTTAGCTTCGAACGCCCGGGCGTTATCACCAACGACGAGTTTTTTGGTGAGATGGCGGTGTTTTACGACCCTATCCAGGCCCGGCAACCCATTCAGTTGCCCCCCGGGGTGACCGAAGCCGAGCTTCAGGTCAGCTATCAGGGCTGCGCCAGTGCCGGTTTGTGCTACCCGCCGCAAACCCGCGACCTGCTGTTTTATGCCAATAGCAGTGGCTTGACCACTGCAGCGCCTGACGACGCGATCAATTCAAATACCAATGCAAATTCTAGCGCCAGCAGCGGCCGCCCAAACCCTACAGATACGGCGTCGGATACCCGCAGCGCCAGTGGACTTGCCGGCTTTATGAGCCAACAGCCAACCTGGCTGATTGTGGGTGTATTTTTCCTGTTGGGCCTGGGGCTGACTTTTACCCCCTGCGTGCTGCCCATGATACCCATTATTTCCTCGCTGGTGTCCGGCCAGAACACCCGCTCCAGCGCCCATGCTCTGGTGCTCGCGTCCAGTTACGTGCTGGGCATGGCGCTGACCTACGCCGCAGCTGGCGTGGTGACCGGTTTGCTGGGGGCCAGCTTTAACCTGCAAGCACAACTGCAGTCGCCCATCGTATTGAGCGTTTTCGCTGCGCTGTTCATTGTGTTTGCGCTGGCCATGTTTGAAGTTTTTGAATTACAGCTACCGGCGTTTATTCGCAACCCGCTCAGCAATGCCAGCCAACATCTGTCCGGGGGGCGAATTGCCAGCCTGTTCGGCATAGGCGCACTGTCGGCGCTGGTTGTGTCACCCTGCGTATCGGCGCCGCTGGCTGGCAGCCTGCTGTACATTTCCGCAACCCAGGACGCGGTCATCGGCGGTCTGGCGCTGCTGGCCATGGGCTTGGGTATGGGCGTGCCGCTGATTGCTGTTGCAGTGGGCGGGCGCAAAATTCTGCCTACCTCTGGCGCCTGGATGACAACAGTTAAACACGGTTACGGCATTATGCTGCTGGCTGTCGCTATCTGGCTGCTTGAAAGGATGCTTGCGCCCTGGCTTACTCTGACTCTGTGGGGCTTGCTGGTTGCTGTGGTGGGGGTTCAACTGGGTGCCTTCGACGCCGCCAAAGCCGGCTGGCAACGCACCCGCAAAGGTCTGGGACTTGTGGTCTTTGCCTGGGGTATGGCTCTGTTGGCGGGCGCACTGGCAGGTGCCAGCGATCCGCTTAAGCCGCTGGCGCCGTTCACGGCTGGCAACGCAGGCACCGGCACCGGCAGTGCTGCCAGCCACGCCAATTTCCAACGCACCAGTGAACCGCAGCAGATACGCCAGCTTTTGCAACAGGCACAAGCCGCCGGAAAGCCCGCGCTGCTGGATTTCTACGCTGACTGGTGCATTGCCTGCAAAGTGATGGAACGCAATGTGTTCAGCGATGCCGATGTCGTTCAGGCCCTGGCGCCTTACAGTCTGATACAGCTTGATATGACCGCCAACACGCCGCAGCAGCAGGCCCTACTGGACGAACTCGGTCTTTTCGGGCCGCCGGGCATCCTGTTTTACAACGTTAGTGGTCAGGAAATCGGTAGCCAACGTATTCTGGGGGAGATGAACCGCGGCGAGTTTCTACAGCACCTGACCGGCGTTGATACCCGCGGCTAACACGCTTAAACATTAGCCGCCGCGGCGAATCATGAAATGGAACTCGCCATCGGGTTGGTCCTGAGCCAGAAGTTCGTGGCCGAGAAACTGACAGAACCGGGGAATGTCCCGCACAGTGGAGGGGTCGGTTGCTGTCACCCGAAGAATACCGCCCGCCGGCACGTCCAAAATGCGGCTGTGCAGCATCATTACCGGTTCTGGGCAGTACAGGCCCCGGGCATCGAGTTCTGCGTCAAATTCTGGATTTTCCACGGTTTAGCTCCTGAGAATGGGTCGATTCAACCTATAAATCTGTTAACTTACTGTTTATTGGACACCAGAATTCGAATCACAACAACCGAGGCACGCCATGATCCGAGTATTAATTGAACGGCACATCGCCGAATCCCTGGAGGCCGCTTACGAAACCCGCTCGCGCAAGATTTTGCAAAACGCAGTTGCGGCCCCGGGCTTTATATCCGGTGAAGCCCTGAGCAATCGCAACGATTCAAACAACCGCTTTATACTTTCAAATTGGCATTCGGTCAGCCACTGGGATCGGTGGTACCGATCGAAAGAGCGCAAAGAGCTGATGGCGGAACTGATGCCGATGATGGATCGCGAGGAGATAATCACCATCCTCGAGCAGGGTGGATCCTGACTCCGGGGCAAGAATCAACGTTCAGCGATGGTCCTGACTGCGAATTGCCGAGTCAATTGCGCAGCCTGACGAATTAGATCGTTCTGGGTTTCCGGCTGGCGCGCCAAGGGCTGAAAATCATGATTGCCACCCTCCAGCCAACGCAACTCGCAGTTGGCCAGCGCCGCGCTTTGGGTTTCAAGTTCTGCCGGTTTGCCAAACGGGTCGCGGGTACCCTGAACGATCAGCAGCGGACAAGTAATATCCGCCAAGTGCTCAGTGCGCCAGCGGTCAAGCTTACCCGGCGGATGAAACGGGTAGCCGTAGCAGACCACCCCGTCTATCGGGTTGCTTTTAAAAAGGTTGCTGTTAAAACCCGGATCAGAACTTTTACCTATATTGGCAGATTGAGCCAGTAAGCTGGCCATACGCCCGCCCATGGATTTTCCGCCCGCCATCACAAAGCAATCCGGCGGCAACTCGTCTTTAGCGCGCTTAAGAGCCAAAGCGAAGCTGTCCAGTAAACCCGGTTGCCGGTCGGGCGGGCGTTTACGTCCGTCAGCGCGACGCTCCTGCATGTAGGGGAACTCGAATCTCACGCTAGAAATACCTACATCATCCAACGCCATAATAAGTTGTTCCATGTAGTCAGAATCCGCCGGTGCCCCGGCACCATGGGCAATCACCATAGCAATCTTGGGGACATCGTAGAAACCAGCGCTGGGCAACCATGTATTTTTGTTCATATTTCTCTCCGAAGAGTCACGTTAAGTGGCGTAAGTACAATGGGAAAATAGTCAATCCAGATTACCACCTAATTACTTAACTCCTTGCCGCACATCTATTTCCGCCACTTTTGATGCGTGTCAGGAGTTGACCTGAATCATTGCAAAGGCCTAATGCTTTCCTCATAATTACGCCCGCATAAACCCCTTTTCAACCCAATGGTAAGGCTATGAGCACATTGAATCCGAACCTGACATACAACTACAAGGTGGTAAGGCAGTTCGCCATCATGACAGTCGTGTGGGGAATTGTTGGTATGTCTCTGGGTGTGCTGATTGCAGCACAGCTGGTTTGGCCGGTCGTCAATTTCGACCTACCGTTTACCCATTTCGGCCGGCTGCGGCCGCTGCACACCAATTTGGTTATCTTCGGTTTCGGCGGAAGCGCGTTGTTTGCAACGTCTTACTACGTTGTACAGCGTACCTGCCAAGCGCGTTTGATATCCGACAAACTTGCGGCCTTCACCTTCTGGGGCTGGACGGCAATCATGATCTCTGCGATCGTTACTTTGCCAATGGGCCTGACCTCCACTAGAGAATATGCCGAATTGGAATGGCCAATCGACATCGCAATCGCGGTGGTGTGGGTTACTTATGGCGCCGTGTTTTTTGGCACCATCATGAAACGCAGCATGCCACACATTTACGTTGCTAACTGGTTTTACGGTGCTTTTATAATCACCATCGGCGTTTTGCACATCGGCAATAATCTGGCGCTGCCCGTCAGCGCGTTCAAGTCTTACTCAGCGTATGCCGGTGTTACCGACGCCATGGTGCAATGGTGGTACGGCCACAACGCCGTAGGTTTCTTCCTGACCGCAGGCTTTCTGGGCATGATGTACTACTTCGTTCCCAAACAGGCCGGCCGTCCGATTTATTCCTATCGTTTGTCGATCGTTCACTTCTGGGCGCTGATTGCAACTTACGTCTGGGCCGGTGGCCACCACCTGCATTATTCTGCCCTGCCAGACTGGGCCCAAACCGCCAGTATGGTGATGTCCCTTATTCTGCTTGCTCCCTCCTGGGGTGGCATGATCAACGGCATGATGACGCTGTCCGGTGCTTGGCACAAACTGCGTACTGACCCCATCCTGCGCTTCCTGGTGGTGTCCCTGTCGTTTTACGGCATGTCCACTTTTGAAGGCCCGATGATGGCAATTAAAACCGTTAACGCCCTGTCGCACAACACAGACTGGACCATCGGCCACGTACATTCCGGTGCTCTTGGCTGGGTTGCCATGATCAGTATCGGCGCTATCTATCACCTGGTGCCGAAGCTCTGGGGCCTGAAAGAGATGCACAGCACCAATCTGATCAACGTGCACTTCTGGCTAGCGACAGTAGGCACCGTGCTTTACATAGTGGCCATGTGGGTTAACGGCATTATGCAAGGTTTGATGTGGCGTGCAGTTAACGCAGACGGCAGCCTGACATACAGCTTCGTAGAAGCTCTGGAAGCCTCTCGCCCGGGGTACTTCGTCCGCCTCCTGGGGGGTGCACTCTTCCTGACCGGTATGTGGTTTATGGCTTTTAACATCTTTATGACGATTCGTCAGAAAGACGCCGTTGCCGAGAATAATGCCGCAGTTCAGGCCGCGTAACGGAGAGAGAGATCAAATGAATCACGAAACAGTAGAAAAGAACATTGGCCTGATGATCGTACTGATCATTCTGACCATCAGTGGTGGTTTTTTGGTAGAAGTGGTTCCGTTGTTCTTCCTGAAGAGCGTGAACGAGCCCATAGACGGCCTTGAACCTCTATCAGCGCTGGAACTGGAAGGACGTGACATCTACATTCGTGAAGGTTGTCACGTATGCCACACCCAACAAATCCGCCCGTTCCGCGCGGAAACAGAGCGTTATGGCCACTACTCCGTTGCGGGCGAGTTCGCTTACGACCGCCCGTTCCTGTGGGGCTCCAAACGCACCGGTCCGGATTTGGCGCGCATTGGCGGCCGTTATTCCGATGCCTGGCAGCGCCAGCATCTGTATAACCCCCGCAGTGTTGTTCCTGAATCCATCATGCCAGCATTCCCCTGGCTGTTCGAAGATCGCGTCGACCACAACGGTACCGCAGCCAAATTGACGGGTATGCAAACTCTGGGTGTTCCTTACACCGACGAGCAAATCGCAAACGCGGCCTCCTCTGTTGAGGGCGAGTTTGAGATCGAGGCTTTGCTTGCATATCTTCAACAGCTTGGCACCGTTCTACCGAATAAACGGTGATTTAATGGATATTAACGAGTTACGCGGCGTTTATGTTTTTGTTGTGATGGCGGTGTTTATTGGCATTGTCTGGTGGGCGTTCAGCGCTCATCGCAAAAAGGCGAACGAAGAAGCATCGCACCTGCCGTTTGATGACGACGAGGTCGCACAGCGTACCCTTGAACGGGAAAAAACGGAGAAAAGACAATGACTACCTTTTGGAGCATCTGGGTCACTGTGATCGTGCTCGGTACCATTTTTGGCTGTACCTGGTTGTTGCTTTCAACTCGCAAAAGCCAGACCTCCGATGTGGAAACCGACCGCACAATGGGTCATTCCTTCGATGGCATAGAAGAATATGACAATCCGCTGCCGAAGTGGTGGTTCTATCTGTTCATGGCCACCATTGTATTCTCGTTGGGGTATCTGGCGCTCTACCCGGGTCTTGGCAACTTCAAAGGCTTGCTGGGATGGACCTCAACCAACCAGTGGGAAGCGGAAGTTGCCGAAGCCGATGCGCTTTACGGCCCGATCTACGCACAGTATGGCAAAACAGCGGTACCGGAGCTTGCCAAGGTAGACGACGCCATGAAGCTTGGCCAACGTCTGTTCGCCAACAACTGCGCGGTGTGCCACGGCTCTGCTGCGCGCGGCCAAGTGGGTTTTCCCAACCTGACCGACACTGACTGGCTGTACGGTGGTTCACCGGAAGCCATTCTGCACACCCTGAACAACGGCCGCATGGGCGTCATGCCGGCCAAAGGCGTGATGCCCAACATGACCGACACCCAGGTAGATCAGGTGGTCAACTACGTGTTGAGCTTCAGTGACCGCGCCGAAGATCCAGCATCTGTTGAAGCTGGCAAGGCCGTGTTCATGCAGGGTTGTGCCGCTTGTCACGGTGCTGACGGTAAAGGTATGCAGGCCGTCGGCGCGCCTAACCTGACCGACAACGTGTGGCTGTATGGCTCGAATTTCGACTGGATCCGTCAAACGGTCATCCACGGTCGGCAGAACCAAATGCCCTCGCAAAGTGGTCGTTTGTCCCAAGATCAGATTCAGATACTCGCCGCCTACGTTTACGGCATGTCAAACTGAGAAAACCGGCCGGAGCTCGCTTCGGCCTGGTCTTTTCAACTCTGCGTCTGCCTCTGGCGGGCACAGACTTGAAGTGATCAAACAGGTGACCCACCTGAGACAGATCAAGCATTCACTTCCAGAAGCCTACGCGCCCTGCCCCCCGTTTACCTTCATCGGAGAAATCGATGAGCACCAAGATTCCGGTACAACAAATTGACCCGGCCAACGAGTCTTCCGACAAGAAGAAGGGGTCTGAATCTGTTGACCTTTACGCAAGTCGCAAAAAGATTTATGTCAAAGAAATAAAGGGCTTTTTCCAGCGTATCCGCACATTCAGCCTGCTGGCGCTAATGGGTATGTATTTTTTGTTCGCTTGGTTGACGTTGAACGGCGAGCCGTTGATTCACTTTGACCTGCCAGCCCGCGAATTTCATCTGTACGGTATTACTTTTTTCCCGAAAGACTTCATTCTGCTATCGGGCATGCTGATCATCAGCGCCTTTGGTCTGTTTTTCATTACGACTCTTTTCGGTCGCGTATGGTGCGGTTACACCTGCCCGCAAACGGTATGGACCTTCATTTTCATGTGGGTGGAAGAACGCATCGAGGGTGGTCGCAACAAGCGTATGAAGCTCGACAAAGCCCCCAGTTCCCGTTCAAAAGTCGCAAAGAAAACCGCCAAACATATCATTTGGCTGCTCATTGCGCTGGCAACGGGTTTAACCTTCGTTGGCTATTTTTATCCAATTCGTGAACTGATTGTCGATCTTTTTACCCTGCAGGCCAATGGCTGGGCCTACTTCTGGGTGGCGTTTTTCACCATCGCCACTTACTTGAATGCCGGCTGGATGCGCGAGCAGGTATGCCTGTATATGTGCCCGTACGCCCGCTTCCAATCGGTTATGTTTGACTCCAATACCCGTATTGTGTCCTACGACCCGAATCGCGGCGAACCCCGCGGCGGCCGCAAGAAAGAAGCCAAACCCGATGAAGTGGGCCTGGGTGACTGTATCGACTGCGGCCAGTGCGTTCAGGTGTGCCCCACCGGTATCGACATTCGCGACGGTTTGCAGTACGAGTGCATCGGCTGCGCCTTGTGCATCGATGCCTGCGACGACATCATGGACAAAATGAATTACCCGCGCGGTTTGATTCGCTACACCACCGAAAACGAGTTGGACGGCAAAACCTCCAAACTACTGCGCCCGCGCACCTTCGGTTACGGCTTTATGCTGGCCCTGATGATTGGCGCTATCGGGTACACTGTGGCCACTCGGGTGCCAGCGCAATTGGACGTGCTGCGCGATCGCGGCGCACTGTTCAAATTTAACGGCGAGGGCCGGATCGAAAACTCCTACACCCTGAAGCTGGCTAATATGTCTGAAGCAACGCAAACCTACACCCTCAGCGTAAGCGGCATGGACGACATCCAGATTCTGACATTGACCCAGTTCACCGTTACAAGCGGCGAAAAATACGCGTTGCCGACCGTGGTGGACGTTCCGCCAGAATCCATTAGCCAGAGCAACAACGATATTGTCTTCAAGGCCGTTTCCGATGACGAAATTGTTCTGACGCTTGAAACTGAAAGCCGATTTGTCGGTCCAACGCGCTAACGGCGGTTGAGCCACAACGCACCACGCTTGAATGTAAAACCGAGACGTAATTTTATGACTGCTGAAACACCCGTTGCACCCTGGTACCGCCAGCCCTGGTTCTGGTTTTTGACCATCGCTCCACTGGCAGCCATTACGTGGAGTATGACCATGCTGGTCGTTGCCATTAACATGGAAGACAGCATGGTGTCAGACGACTATTCGAAGGAAGGTCGTGGTATCAACCTGGAAATAGCCCGTGACGTCAGAGCTGCCGAGCTGGAACTGACAGCCGACATCCAGTTTGATGGCCGCCAACTATCCCTGGACCTGACCTCCACCGAGGATTTCCCCTATCTGGTCCTGAACCTGTTCCACCCTACCCTGGACACGTACGATCGGGTGGTACAGTTCCGCCGCGAAAGCTTGGGCCACTACACAGCGCTGATAAATGAAGACATCGAAGGCCGCTGGTACTACGATTTGCGCGGTCCCACCAACGAATGGCGGCTTAAAGGCGAAGCCCAACTGCCAGCAGAGAACGGGCTTAAACTGAAAGCAGGCCTAGCCAAAGGGTGACCCCTTTGAATTGCTTCCACTGCGGCGAGCCGGCAAACGGTGAGCCGCCCATTACCCTGCTTTTGGATGACACACAAAGGCACTTTTGCTGCCACGGCTGCAAAGCCGTTTGTGAAACCATCCGCCGGGAGGGCCTGGCCGGATTCTACGATTTCCGCACAGAACCTGCTACTACTCCGCGACAGCTTAACAGCGCAGAACTTGGCCGCCTGCGCGAGCTTGACCATCCTCTGGTACAGCAATCGTTTGTGAGCCCGGTAAAAGCCGGCCAGGAAGCCCAGATACTAATCGGCGGCATTACCTGCGCGGCCTGCATCTGGCTGCTTGAAAACCACCTGCAGCGACAGGCCGGAGTGTTGTCTTTTACCGTCAACCACACCACCCAGCGCGCGCGGCTGGTGTGGGCCTCAGACCAGGCTCAACTCAGCGATCTGCTGATAGCGGTTCATCAGCTGGGCTATACCGCACGACCCTACCACGCCGATGAAGTAGAAAGTGCATTGAAATTAGAACACCGGTCTATGCTGATCCGCCTGGCTGTGGCGGGCATTGGCTCGTTTCAGAGCATGATGCTGGCGTTTCCCATGTATTTTGAGATGGTCAGCGGCCTATCGCCCGAGTTCATCAGCTTCTTCCGCTGGTTCAGCCTTCTTGTGGCCACCCCGGTGGTGTTTTACAGTGCCAAACCATTTTTCCAGAACGCCAGCCGCGACCTTCGTAGCCGCCACCTGACCATGGACGTACCGGTCGCCATTGCGATCGGCCTGGCCTACGGCGCCAGTACCTGGGTAACGGTAATGGGCGGCGACGAAGTCTATTTTGAATCGGTGTGCATGTTCACCTTTTTCCTGCTGCTGGGCCGTTATATTGAAGTACAGGCGCGGTATCGTGCCGGCCTGTCCGGTAACGCTCTGGTGGGTTTCCAGCCCAGGGTGGCCACGCTCGTTAGTAGTGAAGACAACGAAACCAGCATTGTTGCCGCCCACAGTCTGAAAGCTGGCGATGTGGTGCGCATCCGCCCGGGTGAAACCCTGCCAGTAGACGGCGAAATACTCCGCGGCCAGTCTACCCTCAACGAAGCCGCGTTAACCGGTGAGTATCTTCCAGAAACCCGAATACCCGGGGATACCGTGCACGCCGGCAGCGTTAACGGCGAAAACCCTCTGGACATAAAAGTGGTGAGCGCCGGTGCGCAAACCCGCTTGTCGAGTATTCTGCGGGTACTCGACCGGGTGCAGTCGGAAAAACCAAAAATAGCCCGCATGGCAGACCGGATGGCTGGCAAGTTTGTTGGCCGGGTGCTAATTCTGGCGCCTGTCGTGTGGCTGGGTTGGTGGTGGTACGGTGCTGATAACGCGTTTGATATTACTCTGTCAGTGCTGGTGGTTACCTGCCCCTGCGCGCTGTCGTTGGCGACTCCCACTGCCATTACCGCGGCCACGGTAAAGCTGCGCAAACTGGGCCTGCTGCCCACCCGCGGTCATACCCTTGAATCCATGAACGATATCGACACCGTGGTGTTTGACAAAACAGGCACCTTGACCCGTGGTGAGCTCAGCCTGCTGAACCAGCACAACGCTGGCACTTTGGATGCGGACCATTGCCTGCGCCTGGCTGCGGGCCTGGAAGCGTTTTCCGAACACCCCATTGCCAGAGTGTTTCATAATTTACCAAAAGCTCAGGTCAGCAATGTCAAAAACTACCTGGGCGGCGGGTTGTCTGGCCAATGGGGCGAACAGACTTTATACATCGGCCATCCGCAATTTGTGGCCGAGCACAGCGGCCTTGCCATGCCAGAAGCGCCTGAATGCGCAGGTATCGCCATTTGGCTGGCCTCAGACCAGCAGTGGCTGGCCCGTTTTCAGCTTGACGACCAGCCCCGTGCCGATGCAGCCAACGCCATTGCGGCCCTGCACGAGCTCGGCATTCGCACCCTGTTGCTCAGCGGTGACCGCTCCGGACACGTGCAGCAGATTGCCCTCCAGCTGGGTATTAATGAAGCCGTTGGCCAGGCTTCGCCGGAAGACAAACTGGCGGTGTTGCAAAAGCTCAATGCCGAGGGCTGCAAGATCATGATGGTGGGCGACGGCCTGAACGATTTGCCGTCTATGGCTGGAGCCAGCGTGTCTGTGGCCATGGGCTCGGCCGCAGACCTGACCCAGCTTAAAGCCGACGCCGTTCTGCTCAATGGCCAGCTAATGCAACTGGTAGAAGGGCTGGCCACAAGTCGCCAGACCCGCAAGGTTATTCGCCAGAATTTGTGGTGGGCATTGATTTACAATCTGGCCGCGCTGCCTTTGGCGGCGGCAGGCCTGGTGCCACCCTGGTTGGCGGCCATCGGTATGTCCGTCAGTTCTCTGGTGGTGGTATTAAACGCGCTGCGCCTGGGCAAAATGCCAACGCCAGCCCGCAAGTCACAGCCGTTAGTTGGCAGCATGGCGCTGCGCTGATAGCCTGAATTTCATGAATCCGTTTTCAAAGCCGGACTTTAAACCCCAAATCCCGGGAGTGCATTGTGGAAATTGTTGTAGTGCTTGTGCCGTTAATGCTGATGCTGGTCACTGGTGGCATTGTTCTGTTCAACTGGGCGGTCAAAAACGGCCAATATGACGACCTGGAAGGGCCCGCCCATCGCATTCTGTATGACGACGACAAAGACCGGATTCCGGAAGACGCCATCACCGGGTTGGAAAAAACCCGGCGTAGTGCCAGCGACCCACAAGATGAGCCACAAACCGACGCAGACGCAGGTACGTTAAAAGCCGATGAAGCTCCCAGCAAGCCTGGCAATAGCGGCAACTGATGGCGGGCGAACTTTACCTCAGCTATTCCAGCGCGTTTCTGATTGGCATCCTCGGTAGCACTCATTGCCTGGGCATGTGTGGTGGAATCAGTGCGTCACTATCCATGGCAATGCCAGTAGGCAAGGGTTTTCGTTTTCGCCAGACACTAACGCTGCTGGCGTTCAACGGCGGCCGCATTGGCAGCTATGCGCTGATTGCCGCCTTGGTGGCATTACTGAGCACCTCGGCGGCAAGCCAATGGGCGTCCATGGGGCTGGCATTACGAACTCTGGCAGCGCTGCTGCTGATTTTTATGGGGTTGTCCATGGGGCAGTGGTGGCAGGGCATCCGATATGTGGAAAAGCTGGGGGCGCCGGTGTGGAAAAAACTGTCGCCGCTAACCCGCAAACTGCTGCCAGTGCACAACCCTATGCAAGCTCTGGCGTTGGGCGCTCTTTGGGGCTGGCTGCCCTGCGGTCTGGTATACAGCACTCTGGGCTGGGCAGCACTGCAGCCAACCGTGCCATCAGCGGCACTGACCATGCTGTTCTTTGGCCTGGGCACATTGCCCTCTATGCTGGCCACCGGCTATGCCGCGCGCTGGGTGCGCGGGCTGCAAAGCCACCGGTTGTTCCGTAAATTCAGCGGCGTGATGCTGATTGTGTTCGGGTTCTGGACCCTGCCGCTGATGGCATTGCTGGGCACCGGTGGCATGCACTGACCAGAACCTTCAAGGTTACAGGTTCAGAACGTCAAGGCGCCCGAACTCTTCCCTAGCCTTGCCTGAAACCACTGTAACGCCCGGCTTTGCGTCGCCATTCGGAGCAACAGAACGCGGTGCCCAGCTTCTGGAATTTTCCGGAAAATTGTATAACTGCGGGTCTGCCAGGTGCGATGGTTCTACGTTACACAGGGCACTAAACATGGTTTCCAGGCGCCCGGGGTGCTGTTCATCCCAGACCTTGAACATGTCTTTTATCACCTGGCGTTGCAGATTTTCCTGAGAGCCACACAAGTTGCAGGGAATAACCGGATAGCCCCGCAGTTCGGCGAAGCGTTCAAGGTCCTTCTCACGGCAATAGGCCAGCGGTCGGATGACCGTATTTCGGCCGTCGTCACTGTGCAGCAGCGGTGGCATAGACTTGAGCTTGCCAGCGTAGAACATATTTAGAAACAGGGTTTCCAGCAGGTCGTCACGATGATGGCCAAGGGCAATTTTGGTCACACCATTGGCCTCGGCGAAGGCATACAAAATTCCTCGCCGCAGGCGTGAGCACAAACCACAGGTGGTTTTACCGGCGGGAATTTTATCTTTAACGACGCTGTAGGTATCGCGCTCGATAATATGGTATTCAATGCCCAGATTCTGCAGGTATTGCGGTAAAACATGCTGCGGAAAACCTGGCTGTTTCTGATCCAGATTGACCGCAATCACCTCAAAACGCACCGGGGCTTTTTTCTGCAGGCTCAGCAGAATGTCCAGCATCGCATAGGAATCCTTCCCGCCGCTGAGGCAACACATAATCTTGTCGCCGGCCTCGATCATCGAGAAATCCGCAATTGCTTGGCCGGCTTCCCGTTGCAGGCGCCTCTGCAGTTTTTGTTGCTCGCGCCGCGCATCAGGTTTTTGCGGATCGGTTACTGGGTGCATAGCGGCTTCAACGTTAAAAAATATAGAGCACGATTATACCCGTCGCATTCCGCTGTTAACACTGAACCAGCCCACATACGCTGCCATCAGGCTGGCAGGGCGACCCGTGAGTGCTCTACCATAGGCTCATGACCAACACATCAACACTCAACCAGCCCGGCGCCATTACCCACTCTGGCGATTCCAGTCCCCATGAGGCTCTGCAAAGCCACATAGCCCACCTGCAAGTCGCTCTGGAGCACGAGCTGCGCCAAGCACCTGGCGGGCTGAGTGAATATGCCCTGATCAAAAAGCTGCAGCAGCCACCTTGGCAACTCTTGGGTGATGTGCGCTTTGATCAACCCGAGCTGCTATACCAGGTTCACTTCTTGCTGTTTCACACCCTGTATACGCTGCGCGATCAATTGGCCGAAGACGGTGAAACCCTGGCGATATCAGCCTTGCTGACCCGCCTTGAAAGTCGCCCCGAAGTGTTGACCCAGCAGCTGTCTGGCCCGAGATTATCTGGCCAAAGCCTGCCGGCCCAGGCCGATTCCTTGCGGGCATTCTATCTGGATCTGAACCAATACCGGCTATCCACGGCGCAGATCCACGCCATGCTTGACAACTTCTACGCCGGTCATCGGGGTGCCAATGATCATCACGACACATCGGAGGTTGCCGCAGCAGCGAACTGTCTGGGCTATAGCGACAGGCGTTTGCCGGACTGTTTTCACGAGGTAAAACAGCGTTTTCGGCGTGCCGTCATGCAGGCGCACCCCGACAGGGGCGGCAGCACCGAGCAAATCCAGAAACTTAACGCAGCCTTTGCCGTTATCAGAAACCACTATCGCGGGCGCTACTAAGTGCTGCTTTAGGCAGCGTGAAAACAACCCTTTAAAATGAAGGCATTTGACATGCGCCGACAGGATTTTGTAGCCGCCACACTGGCTATCGCACTGGCATTGCCTGCGGGCGCCAGCGCAGATCTGGCCATATTGCAATACCACCACATCAGCGATAACACGCCGGACGCCACCAGTACGTCGCCGGCACTGTTTGAAGCCCAACTGAAACTGATTGACCAACTCGGGCTGGCGGTTGAACCACTGTACGAGGCAACACAAAAAGCCTTGGCGGGTAATAGCGGCGATGCCGTTGCCCTGAGTTTTGATGACGCCTACAGTTCCGTGTATTCCAACGCCGCACCCATATTGGCGCGGCTAAACTATCCCTACACCCTGTTTGTGAACACCGACACCATCGGCAACAGCGGTTTTATGACGTTACAGCAGTTGCAGGAACTGGCGTCTACGGGCCTGGCGACCATTGCCAACCACAGCGCCGGCCACAGACACCTGGCAAAAACACCCAACGAGAAAGTAGAGCAGTGGCAAGAGCGTGTGCATCAAAGCCTTTATGGCGCGCAAACGTTGCTTGAAAAAGAGTTTGGCAATGCCCCACCAATGTTCGCCTACCCCTATGGCGAATTTGATGCAGCACTGGAACAGCAAATGAACCAGCGCGGCTGGCTGGCCTTCGGGCAGCAATCCGGCCCCGTCGGCGCAACCTCAAGCCGCACCCGACTGCCACGATTTCCCATGGCCAACGCCTATGGGCAGCTACAAGGCCTGGAAAACAAGTTGCTGAGCAAGGCGTTTCCGGTGCCGGCCAAGGATCTTCCGGACGGCATTGTCAGCACCAATCCGCCGCACCTGCGAATGAGCCTGCCGAGCGGATTCACACCAGACAAACTAACCTGCTTCGGCTCCGGCCAGGGCCGAATCAAGGTAACCGCCAACGCACAGCAGGCGAATGTTCAGGCGCCCGCTGCATTCAGCAGCCGCCGCTTTCGCTATAACTGCACCTACCCCGCAGGCGACGGACGCTTTTACTGGCTGTCCCAACCCTGGCTGGATTTATCCCGGCCAGAAGATTGAATGCCTGAGCGCAGCCACAATTATTATCTAGACATCACAAGCCAAACACCCAGCTCATCAACCAATAGCTGGCCACAGTAACCACTACCACACCCATCAGGTTCAGGGCGAAGCCGGCACGTAACATATCGCCGATCCGCACATGGCCGCTGGAGAATACGATGGCGTTTGGCGGTGTGGCCACCGGCATCATGAGGGCACAGCTGGCGGCAATGGCCTCGAGCTCGCGGCGGATCATTTCGCCGCTGTCATCAGCGCGACCAATACCAAAATCGACCCGGGCCAGCCACCACCACACTAGCAATAGCATCACCACAGCAACCGGCAGTCCCAGCAGCATCCATTGGGCAAAGCCCACTTCAATGCCCTGGGTATCCAACAAATAAGCCGCCAACAAGGCGTTGGGAGGCGTACCAATCAAGGTGGCAATGCCGCCAACACTGGCGGAGTAGGCAATCGCCGGCAGCAGCGCTGTGCCGAAGCGGCGCAGGCCGTCTTCGTTATCGCTCTGGGTCATGGCGATGATAGACAGGCCGATGGGCAACATCATGCCGCCAGCGGCCCAGGCTTCGACCGACATACCACCAGGCGGCGGTATGATCAGGCACGCCAAAAAGCCCGCCAA
The DNA here is from genome assembly GCF_002563885.1 of Marinobacter sp. LV10MA510-1. Taxonomy (GTDB): domain Bacteria; phylum Pseudomonadota; class Gammaproteobacteria; order Pseudomonadales; family Oleiphilaceae; genus Marinobacter. The sequence continues at coordinate 1,521,484 of NZ_PDJA01000001.1, forward strand.
ACCGACCACCAATCCGATTACCTGACTTCGCGGCAAACCTTCCGGCTGCTCCACTGACAACGGCTGATTGCTCATATCATCTGTTCCATTTTGTTAAGACACCGATGTAAAACCAAACACTCCATACACAACACAAATAGCGACAGGTGCTATTGGTAGATCAACCCGTATTGAGGCATAATCAATCAAATTCTTCTGTAAATTCATGCCTTCAGCATGGCACCGCAAACAGGATTCTATTCGTATGGCACCGCAACTTCTTGTCTCCCGACTGATGCACAGCGGCGCCCTTCTACATTGCGATCCTGATACCACTATAGCCACTGCCGCCGCGATGATGGCGGAGCGAAGTGTCAGTTCCATTTTGGTTATTCGCAATGAAGACGTGTTGGGCATCTGGACAGAGCGCGATGCCCTGGGCATTGATTTTACATCATCTTCTATCTTTTCCCAGCCGGTCAGTTCGGTAATGAGCTCACCGGTTATCTCCGTGCCCACCTATATGCCCATGCAGGAAGCCGCGGTTAAATTCCGTGAAACCGGTAAACGTCACTTTCTGGTGGTCGACGCCGATGGCAAGGCGGCCGGTATTCTCTCGCAAACCGACATGGCGATAAACCAGGGTATTGAACCCTATCTGCGTTTGCGTGACGTGCGCTCCGCCACCGCCACAATGCCACTGTCGATAGACGGTGATAAGACCCTGGCGGAAGCAGCGGCCAGCATGTACAAAAACTGCGCTCATGCGGCGATTATTGATTGCGAAAAACTGGGATTGGGGATTCTTACCGAGCGCGACATAGTCCGTCTTATCAGCCGCAATACCGGTAACAAAGTAGTCGGTCCTCTAGCCAGCCGCCCCTTGATAACCGTGCACGAGGACGAGCCGCTTATTCACGCCCGTGATCGCCTTATGAACCTGCGCATCCGTAACTTAGCGGTGATCAATGACGATAACCAGGTGATCGGTCTGGTGGGCTACGGTCAGATGCTTGCCGGTGTGGACCAGCTGCATATTCAGGATTTGCGCGCCGCTCTGGAGCAGCGGGACTCGGCCTTGGCCCAGTCACGACAAACCCTGCAACTGGCGGAGCGGGTGATTGCCTCTTCATTGGAAGGCATCATGATTACCGATGCCAAATCGCGCATAGAATTCACTAACCCCATGTTTACCCAACTGACCGGTTACAGCGCGGACGATGTAATCGGTAAAACGCCGGCGCTGCTTTCATCTGGTCGCCATGACCAAGCCTTTTACGACCAGATGTGGCAAGCCCTGGCGCGTGAAGGCGTATGGCGCGGCGAAATCTGGAACCGGCGCAAAACCGGCGAGCTGTATCTGGAATTGCTGACCATTACTGCGGTAACCGATGATGATGACATCATAACTCACTACGCTGCCCTGTTTACCGACATCACCCAGAACCGCCACAACGAGGAGCGCATTCGCCAGCTGGCCTATTACGATGCGCTCACCGGCATTCCCAACCGTCGGTTGATGGAAGATCGCCTGGAACAAGCCATCCGCCAGACCCACCGCAACCGACTGGGGCTAGCCGTGCTGTTCATTGACCTGGATCATTTCAAACAGATTAACGACACTCTGGGGCATCACGTAGGCGATTCTTTGCTACTTCAGTTCACTGAAAGAGCACAGACCTGCCTTCGCGAGGGCGACACATTAGCTCGCCTTGGCGGCGATGAGTTTGTGGTGATACTGCCAGAATTGAACGGTCCCGAAGCGGCAAAAATGATTGCGCAGCGCTTGCTGGACAAGCACCGCGAGGACTATCAAATTGATGGCCATACCCTGAGTGCCGGCGCCAGCGTAGGCATAAGCCTGTATTCGAACGAAGTCGACACCGCCCGGCAGCTGTTGGAACGGGCCGATGCGGCCATGTATACGGCCAAACGCGCCGGCCGTAACGCCATTTGCTTATTTACAGACGCCGAAAGCCAAAAAACGAAACTAGCGGGCAGATAGCGTCTGCTCATGGGCCAGCAGCGCTTTCTTGATAGCAACACCGCCATTATAGCCACCCAGGTCGCCATTGCTGCGCAATACCCGATGGCATGGCACCAGCACGGCCACCGGATTGGCTCCACAGGCGCTGGCGGCGGCGCGCACGGCCTTTGGCCGCCCTGCCCGCCGCGCCAGCTCGGCGTAGCTGATAACCTCACCACTGGGAATGCTTCGTAGCGCTTGCCAGACTTGCTGCTGAAACTCGGTGCCGCGCAAATCCAGAGCCAGAGGTTCGGCATTGCGGCCATCTGTGAGCTGGGCTTTCACGTTACCCAGCCAGCTCGGGCAAGCACTGTCTGCCTGGCATAATTGAGCACTGGGGAAGCGGCTGCGCAATTTTTCCATAAGCGGTGGCAGTGTCTGCCCTGTCAGCAGAGCACACACACCTGTGTCGCTATAGGCCACAAGCACCTGGCCGAGATAGCATTGCGCGGATTGCCAGGTGATGTGCTCGGTGACTTGAGATGATGACATAGCGACCTCCTCTTTTTACGCCGGCGTAGAACCGCAGTATGGCGCAAAATTCGGCCGCCGCGTAATCAGAACAGATAGTCCGTAGTTAGAGTTCGGGAATGACGCTCACGCACAATGCTGGTGACCAGGTCGCGGTTGGATTCACTGGATTTGGCAGCAATCGTGGTGCGAATTGAAAACACCCGCAGCGCATCCGATACCGACAGTGTTCCTTCCGCCGAATTTTTGCGACCGTTGAACGGCAGCGTATCGGGCCCGCGCTGGCACTGGCTGTTCAAATTGATACGCCCCACCTGGTTAGCCAGAACATCGATCAACCCACCAATGGCAGCAGGGTCACTGCCAAATATGCTCAGTTGCTGGCCAAATTCGGATTCCCGAACGTGGCGAATCACCTCGGACTCATCACTGAACGCCACCACCGGAATGACCGGTCCAAATTGTTCTTCCTGGTAAGCGCGCATCTTGGTGGTCACCGGGTACAGAACTGCAGGGTGGAAATAAGTGCCGTTTGCCTGGCCGCCCCCGGTGTTCATAACGCGCGCGCCCAGAGCCTCGGCGTCACTGACCAACGCTTTCAGATAGTCGATCTTACCGGGTTCGGGCAGCGGCGTTAACGACACATTGGGCTGCCACGGCATGCCTGCAACCAGATTGTCTACTGCTTTGGACACACGCGCTACAAACTCGTCTGCCAGCGACTCATGTACCAGCAACAGTTTTAAGGCGGTGCAACGCTGACCGTTAAACGACAGGGCCCCGGCCACACACTCACTCACGGCCAGATCCAGGTCGGCGTCTGCCAACACAATGGCCGGGTTGTTGGCATCCAGGCCCAGTACCGCTTTCAGGCGATGAGGTTTGGGGTGCATCTGTTTCAGTGCAGAAGCACCGCTGTGGGTACCAATAAACGCGAACATATCCACCTTACCGCTTTTCATCAAAGGCCCGATGGTATCGCGGCCGCGGCCAAAAATAATATTGATCACACCGGCGGGGAACGCTTTCTGGAACGCCTCCAACAGCGGGCCAATCAGCAGCACGCCGTATTTTGCGGGTTTAAAAACCACGGTGTTACCCATAATCAGAGCCGGAATAAGCGTGGTGAAGGTTTCATTCAACGGGTAATTGTAAGGGCCCATGCACAGAGCCACACCCACGGGTAACCTGCGAGTTTGGGCGACCACACCGCCGACGGTTTCAAAACGCGACGAGCGTCGGTCTAGTACTTTCAACTCGTGAATGGTGTCTTGAATGTAGCCTGCAGTTCGGTCGAATTCTTTGCAGGCGTCGGCGTAGGTTTTACCAATCTCCCACATCAACAGTTCCACCACCGCTTCACGGTGTCTGCGCATTTCCACCAGAAACTGTTCAACGTGTTCAATCCGCTGGGCAACCGACAGGCTCGGCCAAGTTCCACGGCCCTGTCCGTATGCTTCAACCGCTGAGTCCAGAGCTTCAAGCGCGGCATGCCCATCCATCAGCGGCGTTCTGCCAATCACCAGTGGCTGGGGTTCTTCTGTGCCCGTGGCACGCAAACAGATCGGGCTGCGCACCTCTGCAAAAGGGCCTGGCCAAGGTTTCAGCTGGCCATTAACCAAGGTTTCGGTGATGGACACTCCGCCCTTCTGGCGAAATTTCTCCGGAACACCCTCGATGTCTGGAAAAAAATCATTAGCGCTCCAGTTTGCGGGTTCAACGCTTGTATCAGATCCAGATTTTGTTTTTTTTTGCATGACAGCCTCCAACAATCTTCATTATTTTACGTTAATGAGATTCACTCTCGCCTGCCGCCTCAGGATACGTGGCCCCGAGGGCCTCGGCGATGGCGGCGAAGTCATCAGCATGCAATGACGCGCCGCCAATCAACCCACCGTCGACATCGTCCAGGCTAAAAATCGCAACCGCGTTCGCCGGTTTGACGCTACCACCGTAAAGAATTCTCAATGCCTGACTGATCACCTTGGCCTTGGGCTCGCCACAGCCAGCAATGAACTGACGAATACCAAAATGCGTCTCTGCCACTTGCTCGGGCGTGGCGGTCTTGCCAGTGCCAATAGCCCAGACCGGCTCGTAGGCCAATACGCCCTCGGCAAGGCCAGCCAGCCCGACTTTGTTAATTACCGCCTGAATCTGTGCCTGTACAACCTCGGCAGTGCGGCCTGACTCACGATCCTGCAGTGACTCACCCACACACAACACCGGCGTCATTCCCAGGCCACGAACCGCAGCGAAGCGCTCCGCAACGTCGGCGTCGGCGTCGGTTTCACCGTACAGGCTGCGCCTTTCCGAATGCCCCACCAGCACGTAAACGCAACCCATCTCCTTGAGCATGGTGGCACTGGATTCGCCGGTATGGGCGCCGGATACAAACCCGGACGCATTCTGAGCGCCCAGAGTAATGCCGGTATAACCCAGCAAATCGCGTACCTGAAACAGGTAAGGCAGAGGCGGACAAACCGCTATATCAACCACCTTGCGCAGCGGTCTAAGCCGCGGTAACAATCGGGTAATCAGAGCCTGGTTAGACTGCAGACTGCCGTTCATTTTCCAGTTTCCAATCAAAATCGGCTTTCTCATGGGCACTCTCATGGGCACTCTCCCAACAAGGATACAATCAGTTATCAAGGGCGCAGCGAATGGCGCCAATACCAGGATAAAAAGCGTGAGCACCCAGTTCCTGTTCTATCCACAACAAACGGTTGTATTTGGCAACGCGGTCAGAGCGGCACAGCGAACCGGTTTTGATCTGTCCGGCGCGGGTGGCAACGGCCAAGTCAGCAATGAAGGTATCTTCGGTTTCTCCACTGCGGTGTGAAATCACCGCGGTATAACCCGCGCCCTGCGCCATGGCAATGGCCTCAAGAGTTTCGGTCAGCGTGCCAATCTGATTGAACTTGATCAGCACGGAATTGGCAATGCCTTTTTGGATACCTTCGGAAATCAGCTCGGTGTTGGTGACAAACAAATCATCACCCACCAGCTGAACCCGCTCACCGACTTTGTCGGTCAGCAACTTCCAGCCTGCCCAGTCGTTTTCATCCATGCCATCTTCAATGGACGCAATGGGATAGGCCTTAGCGAGAGACACCAAATAGTCCGCAAACTCTTCCGAGTTGTACTTTTTCCCGGCGCCCTTTAGGTCATAGCAACCATCGGAGTAAAACTCGGAGGCAGCGCAATCCAACGCCAGAACAATGTCGGAACCTGGGCGATAACCGGCTTTTTCAATCGCCGCAAGAATCAGGTCAAGAGCCTCTTCGCTAGACTGCAAATCAGGCGCAAACCCGCCTTCATCTCCCACAGCGGTCGACAGGCCTTTTTCTTTAAGCAGTGCTTTCAACGCGTGAAAAGTCTCGACTCCCATACGCAATGCTTCACTGTAACTGGGAGCTCCCACCGGCTGGATCATGAACTCCTGAATATCGACGTTGTTATCCGCATGGGCACCACCATTGATGATGTTCATCATCGGCACCGGCAGCACGCTGGGCGACGCACAACCGTATAACTCCGCAAGATATCGGAAAAGCGGCAGTTTGCAGGCCTTGGCCGCGGCATCCGCGACACCCAGTGACACCGCAAGAATCGCGTTGGCGCCAAATTCGGCCTTGTTCGGCGTACCGTCCAATTCGCACATCAAGCGATCGATTTGGGACTGTTCAAACACCACGTGTCCTACAAGAGCCGGCGCGATGCGTGTGTTAACGGCGTTGACCGCTTGCAACACGCCTTTGCCGTTGTAACGCGGGCTGTCAAGGTCACGTTTTTCCAAGGCCTCGCGGGAGCCGGTAGACGCCCCCGACGGCACACGTCCGCAACCGACCACGCCGTTATCCAGCAAAACATCAACTTCCACTGTGGGAAAACCGCGGGAATCCAAAATTTCACGAGCCGTAATGTGAGTTATCTTTTCCATAGTAGCCTTCCTTTCAATTGTTTTTGTTTATGAATGCATCATTTTTTTCGAACACAAATGTTGATGATAATGTTTGAAAACGAACATAATCAAGTAAAAAAAAGCCAGAGGGAAACCGAATTTTCGATAAAGAAACGAAAAATCAATCACCTCCGGACAAATTAATTAACGCGGAATCGCCCCGCCAGCGCTTCGATATTGCCCACAGAGGCCTCAAGGCGCTCGCAGGTTGCAACGAGTTCGTCAATTTCCTCCAGGCTGGCGTTAGCGGAACTGCTGATTTCGTTTACCTGGCGAGCAACCGACTTACTTACGCTTTCCTGTTCATCCATCCCCAGACGGGTTTGATCAGCTCCCTGGTAAATTCGCGCCATGGCACTGCGAATCTTTTCGGCACCTTCGGAAACACTGGTCATCAGCGTTCTGACCGCCGCCAGTTGCGAAAAATTATTGTTCATTGAACGGACGGATTCCGACGCTTCACCCTGAAGTCGCTCTACCAACGTGCGGATGGTCTCGGTGCTTTCCGTGGTTTTCCGGGCCAGGCCCCGAACCTCGTCGGCGACGACCGCAAAGCCCCGCCCGGCTTCTCCGGCCCGAGCGGATTCAATCGCGGCATTCAATGCCAATAGATTCGTCTGATTGGCGATACCATCGATTACTTCGGTAATCCGGCCGATGTCCTGCGACGCTTTTTCAAGTTCATGGAGCTTGGCCGCCGTGTGCCCGGATTGGGTTTCGAGCTCTGCCACACAAAGGCTTCCACGTTCTGCATCGGACAGGTTCTCGGCAACCTGCTGGTTTATCTCACCCACCAGATCGTGAGTTCCCCGTACTGAACCCGCTACCTCGCGAGCAGACGCCTCCATCTGGGTCATCGCCGCCGCTATGGCACCAAGTTCTTCAGACTGTCCGCGCACCCGTTCGTTGAAGTCCCGGGCAAACCGGGCATTGCCGGTTGCAATAACGGCAATGTCGCCACCCGCCTGCTGCAAGCTTCCCAGAACAGTCGCCATGGCGTCTGACAACTGGTTCACAGACGCTTTGAGGTCAATAAACTCACCCTTGGCGTTGAACTCCAGCCGGCGCGAATAATCACCCGTTGCCATGCTGGCCAAGTGCGAAAGTGTGGCCCTAAGGGGCAGACTGATCATTCTGGCAAGCCACACCGAGGTGCCCAAAGCGAACAAAACAACCAGCGATAACAACCAGTAAACCAGCTGTTCCGACCGCCTGGCAGACTCGTCAAGCGCCGCGACCGTTTGGGTAATCCGGTCTGAAACCGCCACTCTCATCCCGTCGAGATTATCCGCAAGATCACCCAAGTGCCGATCCACTTCCCGCCCGGCCTCAGCCAGTTTCAGGCGATTTTGACGGTAGCCCAGATACTGGTTAATGATGCCGTCGTCCTGATTCACCGCCGCCATAAAACTGCTTATCAATACTGGAAGCCCTTCCAGTCGCGGAATTTCCGACACTAACGCCTCAATATCCGGTTCAATGATCTGGGTATTCATCTGTAAATTCTCGATGACACTCGCGAGTTTATCCGCATCATCGGTACTGACCATTTGCATAATAAGTAGCTCAATACTCGCCAGGTTTTCCATAATCGTGGTAAACAGGTCCCGAATATAAATATCGTCACCGGCGGGTTCCGTGCCCTCTCGCACTAAGAGCCGTTTCATGTCTGCGTTATTAACCAGAAACGCTGACAAACCTTCATTAACTATTTCGGAAACTTCCAACACCGAACGATTGTATTCGCCCAGTTGATCAACGGATAATTTCAGCGCGATAACATTCTGTGCAACACGTTGGTTTCGAGTTTGCACCACAGGAAATTTCTCTATGTTGTCTAAAGAAGAAATGCCACTCGCCAAGATGTTTAATGTCTTAATGGTTGTTTCAAGCACAGACAGCCTGACAGCCAGTATGTCGGGGTCTTCTGCCGCCATTATCGAAAGCGCCTGCTTTCCGGCTTCAGCCCGGTGAGTGTCAACTTGTTGGATTTGAGCAGCGAGGGGAAAGTAGTCTGATGTCAGCTCATGGGTGGTGTCCGAAAAAGACGACATAATTCGACTGTTAAACACACCCCAACTAACAATGATCAAACAGAGAATTGCAAAACCAGCGTAAAGCCGGTGAATAACCGAGATTTTATTCATATTTTTGTACTCTCACCACTAGCCCAAAATGAACTGAGCAACAGAGCAGAAAAGGCCGACAGGAAAACGCGTGGGCCAGAAGAGGTTGTTTAAATTAATGTCATTGGGGGGGGAATAGCAAATCGACCACACTTACCATGATACCGGTAAAATGCCTGCCGCAATCTAAATGTTCGACTGCGGCAGGCATCGGTCTTCAGGAATTAGCTCTTACGAGCGTCTTCCCAAGATTTAAGCAGTTCATTGTAAGGTACGGTTACGCCTTGTACTTTCTCGTTGGCCAGCTTGGGCTTCGGTGCGCCCGGCTGATCCAGCCAGTACTGCGGGTCACGCGGCTCGTTGAGCTTAGGACCACAGGTTGCCAGTACGTTGGCACGCTCCAAGCGCTCCAATACGCGATCTTGAGCATCGGCCAGGCCATCCAAAGCTTCCTGAGGAGTCGCTTCACCACTGGCTGCTTGGGAAACGTACTGCCACCACAATTGGGCCAGCTTCGGATAATCAGGAACGTTGGTGCCAGTCGGCGTCCACTGAACCCGTGCCGGGCTGCGATAGAACTCGACCAAACCACCAAGCCTAGGCGCCATTTCCAACATCACGTCAGAGTCAAGGTCAGAATCGCGAATCGGCGTCAGGCCAGCGACGGTTTTTTCCAGAGACACAGTCTTCGAAACCGTGAACTGGGCGTACAACCAAGCCGCCAGGCGGCGCTTCTCAGGAGTGGACTTCATGAACGTCCAGGCACCTACGTCCTGATAGCCCAACTTCATGCCCTCTTCCCAGTAGGGACCGCGGGGCGAAGGCGCCATACGCCATTTCGGAGAACCGTCTTCATTTACAACCGGCAGTCCTTCTTCAATCATGCTGGCGGTGAAGGCCGTGTACCAGAAAATCTGCTGGGCGATTTCGCCTTGGGCAGGCACCGGACCCGATTCAGAGAAGGTCATACCCGTTGCTTCGGGCGGCGCGTACTTTTGCATCCATTCGACGTACTTGGTGGTCGCGTAAACCGCTGCCGGGGCGTTTGTTGCGCCACCGCGGGACATGTTAGACCCGACCGGGCGACACTCGTCAACCCGAATGCCCCACTCGTCAACCGGCAAGCCGTTAGGCAGGCCTTTGTCGCCGCCACCGGCCATTGAGAACCAAGCATCGGTGAAGCGCCAGCCAAGAGACGGGTCTTTCTTGCCGTAGTCCATGTGGCCGTATACTTTCTTGCCATCAATTTCTTTAACGTGAACCGAAAAGAACTCCGCGATGTCTTCGTACGCAGACCAATTCACCGGAACACCAAGATCATATCCGTAGAGATCCGCAAACTGCTTTTTCAGGTCTTCACGCTCAAACCAGTCAGCCCGGAACCAATACAGGTTGGCGAACTGCTGAGTCGGAAGCTGATAAAGCACGCCATCGGGCCCAGTGGTAAAGTCCAGGCCTATAAAGTCTTCAAGATCCAGAGTCGGCAGAGTAAGGTCTTTACCCGCGCCATTCATGATGGCGTCAATGGACTCCACCTTTCCGTAACGGAAATGCGTACCAATGAGGTCTGAATCGTTTACATACGCGTCATAGATGTTACGGCCAGACTGCATCTGGGTCTGTAGCTTCTCGATGACGTCGCCTTCCTGGATCAGGCTATGGTTCAGTTTGATACCGGTAATTTCGAAGAATGCTTTAGCCAGAACGTTGGATTCATACTCGTGAGTGGCCAGGGTTTCTGAAACTACGTTGATTTCCATTCCGCGGAACTCTTCCGCAGCCTGGGTAAACCAAGCCATTTCCTTCATCTGCTCTTCTTTGCTGAGAGTCGACTTCTTGAATGACTCATTTACCCACTTTTCAGCTGCGTCCGAATATTGATCGGCGTAGGCTTGCAGGCTCAAACTCATACTGGCAGCGGCGATAGCGACACTGAGTATAAAAGTTTTAGGATGTTTGTTATTTTTGAACATACCCAACCTCATTTACTTTTTATGGATGGAGCGGGACCAGACTACGCTCCGTTTTATATCAACATCACTTACAGCACTCGAGTCATTAAACGTTATATTCGAGAACCGCTTAATGATCGCTTTCGATCATTAACTCGAATTTAGTTCGTTTCCGAATTCTTTACAACCTTTTTGGCCAACAATTTTCACTATTTCACATCAGGTCATGCTCTCGTCTCATTAGCCCCAGCGTAACAACACTGCCGCCCAGGCCACAGACACCGCCAGCGCCACCCACAAGCTGACATCGCTGACCGCAAGAAAGGTAAGGTGAATGTAAGCGGCCGACAGCAAGCCAATAAAAAAACGATCGCCGCGAGTGGTTTCGATAGGCAAAAATCCTTTGCGCTCACGACAGGGCGAAACAATTTCGTAAACGGTCATAACGGCGAGCATCGAAGCGATCACCGCAAAAAAGATTACCACCGTGGGGGTCCAGTTCATCCAGTCAATCATCAGTGTTCTCCTTATACGCGTCCGAGAGCGAAGCCTTTGGCCACATGGTTACGAACAAACCAAATCACCAATATGCCGGGAATAATCGTCAGGGCACCCGCTGCCGACAGCACACCCCAATCAATACCGCTGGCCCCTATGGTCCGCGTCATGATGGCGCCAATAGGCTGAGCGTCCACAGATGTCAGAGTGCGGGCAAGCAAGAGTTCTACCCACGAAAACATAAAGGTAAAGAATGCGGTTACGCCTATGCCAGAACGAATCATCGGCAGGAACACTTTGATAAAGAACCTTGGAAAGCTGTAACCGTCAATAAAGGCCATCTCGTCGTATTCACGTGGGACACCTTTCATAAAGCCTTCCAGAATCCACACCGCCAGAGGTACGGTGAACAAACAGTGCGCCAGTGCAACGGCAATGTGTGTATCAAACAGACCAATCGACGAGTACAGCTGGAAGAATGGCAACAGAAATACCGCAGGCGGCGCCATCCGGTTACTCAGCAGCCAGAAAAACAGATGCTTGTCGCCCAGGAACTTGTAGCGGCTGAATGCGTAAGCCGCCGGCAGCGCCACCAACAACGTGATGACCACATTCATGGCCACATACGTCATCGAGTTCAGATAACCGTTGTACCAACTAGGATCACTAAAAATGACCGCATAATTGTCAAGGGTGAACGTTCTTGGAAACAGTGTAAGGCCGCCCAGAATTTCCTGGTTTGTTTTGAACGACATGTTCAACAACCAGTAAACCGGAGTTAGTACAAACGCTATAAAAAGGGTGATCCCTACGTTTTTGAAACGACTTTGTTTCATCTCACTCTCCTTATTTTTCTTTGTCATCTTGAGTGATGGCGGTAAAAAACAGCCACGAAATCAACAGCACAATCAGGAAGTAGATCAGCGAGAAAGCAGATGCGCGCCCCAGGTCGAACTGTCCGATGGCCATAGTGGTCAATGTTTGGCTCAAGAAAGTGGTCGAGCTACCTGGCCCGCCGCCGGTCAATACAAACGGCTCGGTGTAAATCATAAAGCTGTCCATAAAGCGCAACAGCACCGCAATGATCAACACGCTTTTCAACCGTGGCAGCTGAATGTAACGGAACACTGCCCATTTAGAGGCGCGGTCAATTTCAGCTGCTTGATAAAAGGCTTCCGGGATGGCGCGCAGGCCCGAGTAGCAAAGCAGCGCTACCAGCGGAGTCCAGTGCCACACATCCATCAACAGAACCGTTAACCAGGCATCAACTGTGTTGCCGGTGTAGTTGTAGTCAAAGCCGAGCTCGTTAAGACCCCAACCAAACAGGCCAATGTCGCCACGGGCGAAAACCTGCCAGATGGTGCCTACCACGTTCCAGGGAATCAGCAGCGGAATAGCGATCAGAATCAAACACACAGAACCTTTAATGCCAGACTTCGGCATCATCAGCGCAACGCCGATACCCAAAGGGATCTGAATCAGCAGCACAGCGCCGGAAAACATGAACTGGCGAATCAGGGAATCCTGCAAACGCTCGTCACCCAGAACCTCTCTGAACCACTCGGTACCGACGAAAAATGCCTGTCCGGGGCCAAAAATATCCTGCACTGAATAGTTCACAACGGTCATCAGCGGAATCAACGCTGAAAAAGCGACCAGCGAAAATACCGGCAGCACCAGCCACCAGGCGCGATTATTCTGGATTTTTTGCATTATTGTTGCTCCTGCACCAGGAATTCATCGACATACAGCTTCAGCCACTGTTGCGGGAACGAAAGGTACGTGCGGCTGCCAATGGCACCCTCAAACTCTTCGTTCATCCGCACTTTCATCTCCTGCTGATCCAGCCGCACGGTGATCACTTTGTAAGTACCGAGGTCTTCCATATCCAGGATCTCGGCCTCGTAGGTGTCGTCCGAAGCAGTCGGAGACAACTCGATAAATTCCGGACGGATCCCGATTTTGATGTTTTTGGATGTGAGGCGTTTCAACAGCTCGACCTGCCACGGCGCCAGGTCCACCTGAGTAGACCTGAAACGAACGCCTGCGGCGCTGCGCTCTACTTCAACCAAGTTCATGCCCGGGCTGCCAATAAAATAACCAACAAAAGTATGGTTGGGCTGCTCGAACAACTCGGTGGGCGTACCGAACTGAACAATCTGGCCGCCGTACATCACCGCAATCTTGTCGGCAAATGTAGACGCTTCCAGCTGATCGTGGGTCACGTACACCATGGTGATATCAAACTGCTCGTGAATCTGCTTTAGTTTACGCCGCAGCTTCCACTTCAACTGGGGGTCAATCACCGTAAGCGGCTCATCAAACAGAATGGCCGACACGTCTTCCCGCACCAGGCCGCGCCCCATGGACACTTTCTGCTTTTCATCGGCGGTCAGATTTTTAGCTTTCTTGTACAGCTTGTCTTCAATTTCCAGCACTTCGGCAATTTCTTGCACCCGCGCCTTGATGCGTGACTTCGGTATTTTGTTGTTCTTTAACGGAAATGCCAGGTTATCAAACACAGTCATAGAGTCGTAAACAACCGGAAACTGGAACACTTGGGCGATGTTACGATCCCGCGGCGACAGCTCGTTGACCCGCTTACCGTCAAACAGCACTTCACCTTCAGAGGGCTGAACCAGGCCGGAAATGATATTCAGCATGGTGCTTTTGCCGCAACCAGATGGCCCTAGCAGAGCGTAGGCGCCGCCTTCGTGCCAAACGTGGTCGAGATGGCGAATCGCATAGTCTTCTGGCCCGCCAGGCGTATCGCTGTAGCTGTGAGCCAGTGATTTCAATTGAATTTCAGCCATTAGACAGCTCCTCCTGATATCCGCGATGGTGTGTGCACCAACTTTTCGGCGCTATCGAAAACGAACAGCTTGTTGATTGGCAGGTAAACCTTAACCGGGGCACCGGTGTGGTATTGGTGAACACCCATCAGCTGCATCACCATTTCAAAATGGCTGTTTTCGATGTGTATAAACGTTTCCGAACCGCTGATTTCGCTCAGCGCTACTTCCATTGATATTTCAAGATCGTCGTCGTTAGCCGGCACCAGAGCAATGTGGCTCGGGCGAACCCCGAACCAGTAATCGCCTGGCGTCAGTTTGGACAATTCCTGAGTCAAAGCATGGTGGGAGTATTCGTCAAACGTTACTTCGGTGTCTGTCACGCGTCCGCGGATCATATTCATAGGCGGTTCACTGAACAGCTGCGCGGCCAGGGTATTTACCGGTGACCGATACACATCCATAACCGGACCGTTCTGAATCACACTGCCTTCATGCAACAGCGTGGTTGTGCCGCCCAACGCCAAGGCTTCGTTGGCTTCCGTGGTGGCGTATACCGCAATACACTGGCGTTCACGGAACAGGTCGCGCAATTCGGCCCGCAGTTCTTCCCGCAGCTTGTAATCAAGGTTGACCAAGGGTTCATCGAACAGCACCAATGTGGCATCTTTTACCAACGCCCGCGCCATCGCCGTACGCTGTTGCTGGCCACCGGAAAGTTCAAGGGGATAGCGCTTCAGAAGGGGGCTAATCTGCAGCATGGCCGCGGTTTCTTTCACCCGGCGGTCAATCTCAGACTCAGCCATTTTCGCCAGGCGCAAAGGCGAGGCGATGTTTTCATACACCGTTATGCCTGGGTAGTTGATGAACTGCTGATAAATCATCGAGACATTCCGGGCTTGCACGCTCTGGCCGGTTACATCCCGGCCGTTGAAGATCAATCGACCTTCGGTTGGTGTATCGAGTCCGGCCATCAAACGCATCATCGAGGTTTTACCCGAGAGCGTTCGGCCTAGCAGCACATTAAAAGAGCCAGCCTGAAAGGTGAGATTGGCATCCCGGATAAAGTCGACACCGTCGACCCTATGGGAGAGGTTCTCCAGAGTTAAGGACATATCTATTCCTTGTTGTTCTTGTGGAAACACGTCTGGGCAAATGATCGCGCCCGATCTTTCGGTTGCGAAATAGGCAACGCAAAGGCTGTACCAGCTTTTAGCAATTCTACGTAAAAATACTTATATAATTGATTCATATGGAATTTTTTTATCACCATACTTTCTAAACCGAAACAAAACATGTTCGCTTAACACTACTTTGTTCAAATTGAACATTGACCTCAACAACATTTATACAGATGATTGAACAGTATTCAGTGCAACAATGAACAATCCGCCTCGCACATCGGCACCAAATAACTCCAAAACGAACACAGAGATGCGGCTTAATGAAAAATACCGAATATGAAAATGAACGCAGTTTGGTCGAACAATCCTGGGATCGCTGCATCGCCTGGGGCCTTGATCACGACTTCGAACCCACACCACCGGCACCCGGCGCGGCACAGGTAGAAGAGCTGGAACGCCAATACCACGAACTACTCGCCAGTACCGAAGCCGAAGTGTTGCCCTACTATAGAAATGTACTCTCCAGCAGTCGCTGCCTGATTCTGCTGGCAAACCGGCACGCAACAGTGCTCAAAAGCTGGGGTGACGAGCGTATTACCGGGGCACAATTAAAACCCTGGTTCCAGCAAGGCTCAAACTGGCAGGAAGAGCGCTGTGGTACAAACGCCATAGGCACTGCGATTGCCGCCAACAAAGCGGTGCAGATTCAGCGCAACGAACACTTTTTAAAACTCAATCGCAGCATGATTGGCTCTGCCGCGCCTATTTTTGACGCACACAAGCAGTTGGTTGGCGTACTCAGCGTATTCAGTGACGCCTACCTGCCCCAGGCTCACACTCTGGGCGTGGTTCGGTTGCTGGCGCAGTCGGTAGACAATCGCCTGCTAAAGCGGCAATTTGAGCGGGACCACTTCCTGCTGACACTCAGTACCACCGCAGACAACTTCGACAGCCCCTGGTCCGGTATACTGATTTGCGATGACTTGGGGCGTGTCGTGGCCAGCAATCAGCGTGCTGATCAACTGTTAAGTAAGACGACCGTTGGGGTTCGGCTGGACGACCTGTTCACGACCCATCGCAATCACATTCTTGGGCACCCACCGCAATCTGCGTTGCAGCTCAGCACTAAAAATCGAGTACGTTTGAGTGCGAAGGTCCAGCGACCCACTGTTGTCCAGGTAAAGTCGCCCGCCGAGGATGATCTAGTAGTAGCACGACAAACCAAGGCGACACAGACGAACAGCGCCGACTTTTCAACCCTCGAATACGGCGACGCAACCGTTCGCCGCTGCGCCGAACAAAGCCTTAAAGTGTTGGAGCGCGGCGTGCCAGTGCTGATTACCGGAGAAACCGGGGTTGGCAAAGAAGTGCTGGTTAAAGCCCTGCATCAGGCCACACAGCGCAGAGAGCAGGCGTTGGTTGCCGTTAATTGCGCGGCTATCCCGCCGGAGCTGGTGGAATCGGAACTGTTCGGCTACGAAGCCGGCGCCTTTACCGGAGCACGGGCGCAAGGTTCGTTGGGGTTCATTCGTAAAGCTCACAAAGGCATTTTGTTTCTGGATGAAATTGGCGAAATGCCATTATCGGCACAATCCAGGTTATTGCGGGTACTTCAGGAACGAGTGGTAACACCGGTTGGCGCCACCGACAGTATTGCGGTAGATATTCTGCTGATAACAGCCACCAACCGAGCACCGGCCTTGCACGTTGAGTCGGGCCAATTACGTGCAGACCTTTACTATCGCATCAACGGATTGTGTGTCGAACTGCCAGCACTTCGTGATCGCACTGATAAACAAAAGCTGGTGCAACATATTTACAGCCAATACCGCGACCCAGTGCAAAGCGAGGCACTGTCGCCCCGGATTCTGGCAGCACTGACCAATCACCCGTGGCCCGGAAATATCCGCCAACTGGTCAATGTGGTCAGGGTCGCTGTTGCCATTGCCGACGGCGAAGATCTCCAGATATGGCATCTGCCCGCCGATTTTTTGGCACAGCTTGACTCTACCGCTACCGGAAACCTGTCAGACGCAGTGACCTCCGCCACCGGCGAAAGCGGCTCGGAGGCCACGTTTGGCGAACTGAAAAAAGCCGCGCCAGAACCCTTTGGTCACACATTGCAGGTCTATCAAAAATGCATGGGCAACATCTCCAGCGCAGCGCGGGAGCTGTCAATCAGCCGCAACACACTCTACAAGCGTCTGCGGGAGCTGGGGGTGCGCTAGCGCGCGCAACCCAGGTTTGTAATACCCGCTTCAATTAAAGCTTGTGCACCGCCTGAATCCAACCTGCGTACAAGCGATCGCGATCTGCTTTCGACATCAACGGCTCAAAGCGGCGGTCACAGCGCCATAAATCGGCTAGCTCTTCCAGCGAACCGTATACGCCGGCTTTTAAACCCGCCAGATAGGCGACGCCCAGAGCAGTGGTTTCCACCATCGAAGGCCGATCGACAGTGGCGCCCAGAATATCGGCCAAGAACTGCAGAACCCAGTTGTTTTTAACCATGCCGCCATCAACCCGCAAGGTGATGGGACGAATACCGTCTTTCTCCATGGCTTTTTGCAGGTCTTTGGTCTGATAACACACCGATTGCAATCCGGCGGTCACAATTTCCTTGATGCCGGTATCACGAGTCAGGCCAAAAATGGCGCCGCGGGCGTCAGGGTCCCAGTAAGGGGCGCCAAGCCCGGTAAACGCCGGCACTAAATAAACTCCGTGATCTACCGGCGTACCTTCCGCCAGCGGTTCGGCCTCGCAGGCGTCGTTAATCAGTTGCAAACCATCGCGCAGCCACTGAATCGTTGCCCCGGCAATAAAGATACTGCCCTCTATGGCATAGGTCGGTTTACCATTTAGACGGTAGGCAACCGTTGTCAGCAAGCGATGCTCGGATTGCAGCGCTTTATCGCCGGTATTAAGTATGAGGAAACAACCGGTGCCGTAGGTACTCTTCGCCATCCCGACTTCGAAACAGGTCTGGCCGAATAATGCCGCCTGCTGGTCGCCGGCAACGCCCATAACAGACACGCCATTCAAAGCGCCGCCTTCTGTGATCTTGCCAAAATCGTCTGACGAATCCATCACCTCGGGCAGCAAGGATGCAGGAATGTCGAATAATTCCAGTAGCTCTTCGTCCCACTGCTGAGTATGAATATTAAACAGCAAAGTGCGACTGGCGTTGGTGGCGTCGGTGCGGTGTACCTGCCCCCCGGTGAGCTTCCACAACAGAAAACTGTCAACGGTTCCAAAAGCCAATTCCCCACGTTCTGCCCGCTCCCGCGTACCGGGCACATTTTCCAGTATCCAGCGGATTTTTGTGGCAGAAAAATACGGGTCGATTAACAGTCCGGTTTTGCTATGCACTGCGGGTTCGTGGCTGGACGACTTCATGGTTTTGCAGTAAGCGGCGGTTCGCCGATCCTGCCAGACAATCGCGTTATAAACCGGCTCGCCGGTTTTCCGATCCCATATAATGGTGGTCTCACGCTGATTGGTAATACCCACCGCGACCACTTCGTCATCTGCACCAAATTCTTCTGCCATCACCTCATCGCAGGTACTTTTCACCGTTGACCAGATGTCTGCCGGCTTATGCTCTACCCAACCACTGTCGGGAAAATGCTGGGGGAACTCCTGCTGCCGTACCGCATGAATATTGCCGTTCAAATCAAAAAGAATGGCGCGGGAACTGGTGGTTCCCTGATCTATGGAAAGTATGTATTGACTCATTTTTTGTAGACCTCGTTTTCTTATTTGTTCGTATTTTTACTTTTTTGAACATAAATGCCAAGAAGTTTCGCCTTTATCCGCAGGCCGTAAACATCCATAAGCTTCGAAGAGCTGCATAAACCATCGAAAACGACTAAACTTTCGTAGTATTTTTAATCAAACACACATTCAGATAGTAAAGAACCCAGACGGAGGATGTTGAATGGCACAGCGGCGCCGACAGGATTTGATTATGGAACTGATCCAGCACAACGGGTTTGTAACCACCGAACAGCTGGTAGACCAGTTCAAAGTAACGCCGCAAACCATTCGCCGGGACTTGAACGAGCTGGCCAAACATAAAAAACTAAGGCGCCATCACGGCGGTGCCGGCATAGACTCAAGCACGGTCAACACCGATTATCAGGCCCGAAAAATTATGGACCTAGAGGCCAAAGAGCGTATCGCCGAAGCCATGGTCAAGCTGATTCCCGACAATTCCTCGATGTTCATCAACATTGGCACCACCACCGAAACCATTGCTAAAGCCTTGCTTGAAAAGAACAACTTGCAGATTGTAACCAACAATCTGCATGTCGCCTCTATTCTATCCGCCAAAGAGGACTTCCACGTTATTATCGCCGGTGGCGAAGTACGCAGTCGCGATGGAGGCATTGTAGGCGAAGCCACCCGAGATTTTATCAATCAGTTCAAAATGGATTTTGGCATTATCGGCATCAGCGGCATTCACAATGACGGATCGCTGCTGGATTTTGATTACCGCGAAGTTCGAGTCGCCCAAGCAATTATTGCCAATTCCGGTCAAATTTTACTGGCTGCGGACCACTCCAAGTTTGGCCGCAATGCCATGGTTCGGTTAGGCAACATCACCCAGGCCGATCACGTGTTCACTGACCAGACACCACCCCCGGAAATCTCCCGGCTGCTCACCGAGCACGATGTCACCCTTCATTTAGTCTGATTTTGGTCGACTAATTCGCTTTAGGATACATATCTTCTTTTATTTTCGCTTTTTTTCTATTTTTTCCTTTACGAATATATCTCGCTTTCGCATAATACGCTTTGTAGCGCGTATGAACACTGAAAAGTGCGCATAACAAGAAAGCGTCTTTTCCAATGGCATCAGGAGATGACCGACAATGACTGTAGATCACCAACGTTATGACGTCGTCGTAGTTGGCGGCGGCGTAAATGGTACAGGCATCGCAATGGACGCCGCCGGCCGAGGCTTGAAAGTACTGCTTTGCGAAATGAATGATTTAGCTTCGGCAACGTCATCCAGCAGCAGCAAGCTTATTCACGGCGGACTGCGTTATCTGGAACACTATGAATTTCGCCTGGTGCAAAAAGCACTGGCCGAGCGCGAGTCTCTTTTGCGCAATTCTCCTCACATCATGTGGCCCATGCGCTTCCGCTTGCCACACCGGTCGCACTTACGCCCCGCGTGGATGATTCGCGCAGGTTTGTTTCTTTATGACCATTTGGCCAAGCGGGAAATTTTGCCCGGCTCCAAGTCAATCCGTTTTGACGAGTCCGGTCCGTTAAAACCGGATATTACCCGCGGCTTTGAATATTCTGATGGCTGGGTAGACGACGCACGGCTGGTGATACTGACCGCTAAAAAAGCCCAGCAGTCCGGCGCCACCATTTTGACTCGCACCAAGTGCGTAAACGCTGAACGCGGTCGCGACGAATGGCAAATTACCCTTCGTGACACCGACACAAACGCAGATCAGATAATTTCTGCCAAGTGCATCGTGAACGCCTCTGGCCCCTGGGTAAGCTCGTTGTTTGGCGAGAGCCTGTCGATGCCGGCACCGAAGATGATCCGCATGGTAAAAGGCAGCCACATTGTTGTACCCCGCCTGAACCAGGAAGAAGAAGCCTATATTCTTCAAAACGAAGACGACCGCATTGTGTTCGTGATTCCTTACGAAGATAACTTCTCGCTGATTGGCACCACCGACGTTGAATACGAAGGCGACCCGAAGAAGGCCAAAATCTCACCGGAAGAAACCACCTATTTGCTAAAAATTGTGAACGAGCACTTCAAGCGACAGCTGAAACCTTCTGACGTGGTCTGGTCTTATTCGGGCGTGCGCCCGCTGATGGACGGCGAAGAAGAGAACGCACAGAAAGCCTCCCGCGACTACACCTTTGAAGTCAGCGAAGAGAAAAACAAAGCGCCGTTGATTTCGGTGTTTGGTGGCAAAATCACCACCTATCGCAAACTGGCGGAAGCGGCCACCGATAAAATTTGCCACTTCTTCAAAAACAACCGGGGCCATTGGACAAAGACTGCCGTACTTCCGGGTGGCGACTTTGATAACCAGATTAATCTGGCCGCTGCGCTCAATGAGACCTATCCCTGGTTGCCAGAAAACCTGGTCAGCCGCTACGTGCGCACCTACGGCACAACCTCACGGGATATTCTGAGCAACTGCGCTAGCGTAGACGATCTTGGCAAGCACTTCGTGGGCACGCTCTATGAGAAAGAAGTAGAGCACCTGATCAACAACGAATGGGCCATGACCTCCGAAGACATCCTATGGCGCCGTACCAAGCAGGGGCTCTACGCCTCAGACAGCGAAGTTGAAGCATTGGACAGCTACTTGGCAGACAAGGCAGCAGCGTAAAGCTACAAGCCCTTTCCCTTCTCCCTTCTCCACCACAGTGCCTGATACGTTCTCAGGCACTTTTCTCCGGCCGGATTGTTCCGCCCGGAGCTTTTTTTTGCCTGAGATTCAGACAAAATACAGGCAAAAAAAAAGACTGAGAACCCCACTCAGTCTTTTTTCATTTCATTGAAGGGTTCTGATGCCAGAACCCTTCCTTCTTCAAACCATCAGCATTAGAACGTCAGCTGTGAGCCGAAGATGATGGCGTTGTATTCGCCTTCACCGTTTCCTGTGCCCAGAGTCGTGTACTCAGCCAACAAAGTGAAGTTGTCCGTAGCTGCGTAGCGAGCGAACAACATGGTCAGATCCGTGTCGTTACCGTTGCCGGCTACGATGTCATCTTCACCTTCACCGTAGCTTACGCCCAGCGTGGTCTTGTTGATCTTATACGTTGTCTCAACGTACCACTGGCTCGCATCTTCTTCGTCAGGATCGAAGCGATTGGCAAATACCGCGTTACCTGTGCCTGAGGTCATCGAGTAGTTAGCACGAACCGCCAAATCACCCAAAGCCACGGAACCACCGAAGTCGATACCGGACATAGTGTAGTCTTTACCACCGGCTCTAAAGTCTATGTCTTGAGTAAAACCGCTAGACCATAACGAGAAGTTGTCTGCAGTGTAAACCACATTGGCCTCAATACGCGGCATGGTGTATTCAGCACTTGCTTCGTCGCGGGCTGCCTGCTCAGCTGGTGTCAGATTATTTGCGTCAAGAGCTTCCGGAACCTCCTTATCACCTAACTTCGACGGGCTGAATAAGCCCACTTTAAATTGCAGGCCACCAAAATCATTCGATGTGTAGATCACTCGCGGCGTAAAGTTCGCATAGAAATAGCCGTTACCGATGCGCCCTGAAGTGGCTGTATCTGTATCCGGGCCACCGATCAAACCGACACCCAAACCGCTGCCGTTATCACCGATAGCTGGTGTTCCGAAAATACCAAAACCCTTACCGATGTTAACGGTACCAAAGTTACCAGCTACAGCAATTTCAGACACCCGGCTACGGAAATCGTCGTCCGCATCACCCGGCGCTAGGTTAGCATTCATCTGGAAGTGGCCAGACACCTGAAGACCGTTCATCTCCGGAGCGTAAATGTTGGTTTGCAGTGTTGCCGGATTAAAACCTGTGGTGATAGTAAATGAATCTTCGTCAGTCGGTTCGTCATAATTGCCAAAAACAGCAAAAACCGGCAAGTGGCCATTAACACCCACTTTCCAACCGTTATCAGATTCAAATGAAACCTCCGCCATTGCCGGTGAGGCCATCCCTGCCACCATAAGTGACAGCGCAGCCGCCAAAGGCGCCTTGCGTAGTGGACGACGGCTGGGAGTATCCGCAAATGCGTTTTTATCGATCATGTCAGCTTCCTGTTGTTATTAGTGCCAGATCTCAAGCTGCTGTACCGTTGCAGCGCCGGCGGCGCTCCCTTGGGTGCAAGCACAACAGCCCGATTCGTGAACGAATATTGTGCTTTCGTTTTTAATCAGAATATTCGGAACACAACAAATCTAACCCTCGAATGACAAAATGGAAAGTTTTGATCGAAGTTATTTTCGCTTTGCGTGACTTTAGATGCGCTAACTGCCCATGAAATCACATTAAAATATTGTTCTATAAGTACTTATCGAAAACTAAAAAAATTGAAATAAATTCGTTAGCGAACTTACTAATAACGCGTTTTAAATAGTTTTGTGCGAAAACAAACATAGCCGCAGCGCATCCAACCAAACAGTTCACGGTCATGGCCGTGATGAGATGCTGCCAGGTTCATTTTGATTATTTCGGCTATGAACGTAGTTTTACGTTCGATTTCTAACATTTTACGGGTTTCAGTGTTCATTTTTTTGCGTTTTGTTGATACATTTACTACATCAGGTATATTTCCGAATAAAAACCATCCGTTCAGGAGTAAGAATATGACCATCCGAATCGCAATTAACGGGTTTGGCCGCATTGGCCGCAACACGCTTCGCGCTCTTTACGAGAACAATTATCGCGAGCAGATGCAGGTGGTCGCTATTAATGACCTGGGCGATGCCGAAACCAACGCTCACCTGCTCAAGTATGACAGTGTTCACGGGCGTTTTGCTGCCGACGTAAGCCACGATGCCGACTCCCTCAGCGTAAACGGCGACCGCATTGCCATCAGCGCAATCCGCAACCCCGCCGACCTGCCGTGGAAAGAACTGGGCGTAGACGTAGTACTGGAATGCACGGGGCTGTTCACCACGAGGAAAAAAGCCGCAAAGCATTTACAAGCTGGCGCCCGCAAGGTGATTATTTCTGCACCCAGCCCAGACGCCGACGCTATGGTGGTTTTCGGTGTAAACGACCAGATTCTGAACGCCGACCATCACATTATTTCCAACGCCTCCTGCACCACTAACTGCCTGGCACCCATCGCCGAAGCTTTGAACAGCGCGGTCGGAATTGAAAGCGGATTGATGACCACCATTCACTCCTACACCAACGACCAGAATCTGAGCGACGTGTACCATTCAGACCTGTACCGCGCGCGCTCGGCCACCCAGTCGATGATCCCCACCAAAACCGGTGCGGCCGCCGCGATTGGTAAAATCATTCCGGCACTGAACGGCAAGCTGGACGGCCTGGCGATTCGTGTGCCGACCATTAATGTATCGCTGGTCGACTTTGGTTTTATCGCGAACCGCGACACCTCCGTAGAGGAAGTCAACGCAGCGGTAAAATCCGCGGCTGACAAAAACAGCGTACTGGGGTATAACCAGGAAAAACTGGTCAGCGTTGATTTTAACCACGACGCGCGTTCGAGTATTTTTGATGCCAACCACACGCGCGTGATCGGGCGTCATGTAAAAGTCATGGCTTGGTATGATAATGAGTGGGGTTTCTCGAACCGAATGCTGGATAATGCTGCTGCACTGATCAAAGCCAGCCAGTGAAGCCACAAGCCGACAACCAGCCTGATCGCGGAAGCGAAACACCTTCACATACTAATAGGACACCCACTATGCTCCGGCGTACAAAAATTGTTGCCACCCTTGGTCCCGCTACCGACAGCCCCGAATCTTTGGGCGCTATTATTGCTGCAGGTGTCGACGTTACCCGCCTGAACTTTTCCCACGGCACGGCGGAAGATCATGAAAAGCGCGCGCGCCTGGTGCGCGACACCGCCAAGGCCCAGGGCCGTTTTGTCGCTATCATGGCCGACCTGCAAGGGCCAAAATTGCGCATTGCCCGCTTTCGCGACAATAAAGTCACCCTGACCGCCGGCCAAACCTTTGTGCTGGATGCCACCATGGACAAAGACGCTGGCACCTCCGATTGCGTCGGCATCGATTACGAACAGCTGATTCGCGATGTAAAACCCGGTGACATTCTGGTGTTGGACGACGGCCGCATCGAAATGCAAATAGACGCGGTAGACGATCACAGCATCACTTCCACGGTTCTGATCGGTGGGCCCCTATCTAACAACAAGGGTCTGAACAAGCGCGGTGGCGGCCTGTCAGCTGAGGCCCTGACCGAGAAAGACAAGCAAGACATCGTTACCGCCGCCAAACTGGGCGCGGATTATGTTGCTGTTTCTTTCGTTCGCAACGCCGAAGACATGCACACGGCCCGTCGTTTGCTGAAAGAAGCCGGCTCTGAAGCGGGGCTGGTGGCAAAAATTGAACGCGCCGAGCTGGCCCACGATGACGCCGCACTGGATGCGGTCATCGAAGCGTCTGACGTGGTCATGGTTGCCCGCGGCGATCTGGCAGTGGAAATCGGCGATGCCGAACTGGTCGGTGTGCAAAAGCACATTATTCAGCGCGCGCGGATTCTTAACCGCGCGGTGATTACCGCCACCCAGATGATGGAGTCGATGATCACCAACCCCATGCCCACCCGCGCCGAAGTGTCGGATGTGGCTAACGCGGTGATGGATTACACAGACGCCGTGATGTTGTCGGCAGAAACCGCTGTTGGAGATTATCCGGTGGAAGCGGTATCCGCCATGGTACGAATTTGTATTGGTGCGGAGAAACACCCTTCCATGCACCAGTCCAAACACCGGATGCACGAATCCATGGGTCGGGTAGATGAAGCCATTGCTCTTTCTACTATGTACGCGGCCAATCACCTGAACGGTATAGCCGCGATCATCTGCCTGACCGAAACCGGTGCAACCCCGCGACTGATGTCTCGCATCAAGTCCAGCCTGCCGATTTACGCGTTTTCACGCCATCACACCACCCAGCACCGGGTAGTAATGTACCGTGGCGTGCAAACCGTGCCCTTTGATGCCGCCAACTTTGCGGCGGAAGACACCAATAACCAGGCGGTTGAGGAACTGGTGAAGCAAAGCGTGGTGAAAGACGGCGATCTGGTTATCATCACCAAAGGCAACTTTACCAATGCCCAAGGCGGCACCAACTCCATGCAAATTCTGCGGGTAGGTGAACACCTGCATTAAAAATGCGGGTTATTCAGAATTAAAAAACGCCAGCTTGCTGGCGTTTTTTAGCGTTTCAAAGTCTTGCCGCGTGAACTTTAAGCGTGAGCTGAGCCTAGTCCGAATTTCTCGGCAATGGGGACACGAGGTTATCCACACACGCCCGATATCCTAAACACCTAATAGCTTCATGAAATACTGTTTCCCAGCGATTGACGCCTACTTATAGAAGAACTATCGTTTGGAATTGAGTAATTTCCCGATTACATTAAATAATGTCTAAAACGTCAAAAATCGGACCTAAGAGGAAACTCATGAGTGAGTCAACTAATTGCAAGTCCGTGTTGGCCTCCACTGTCAGACACCCCGCAGTGACGCTGCCACCCCTGAGGGCTCGGTTTGTAGCATTGTTGACAGTGCTAGTATTGGCGACTTTTCCCGCGATCACCTTTGCGCAATCATCGTGCCCTGGCATTCACGTGAAGATTCTGGACATCAGGAACAGCACTGGAGCAGTAGCTTGCGCGCTTTTCAAAACGTCAGAGGGCTTTCCTACTGAGTTTCTGCAGTCAGCGACCAATATCATAATGACGAAGGTGCAGGATACGGAGGCGCGTTGCGATTTTGTAGACATACCGCCGGGGACTTATTCCCTTGCCGTCATTCATGATGAAAATATGGACGGCAAGCTTGGCACCAACGGCATAGGAATCCCCACGGAAGGCTACGGGTTTTCAAACGGTGCAAGCGCCTTCATGGGTGCGCCTTCGTTCGAAGCAGCCCGCTTTCCGTACGAAGGGGGAAACTTAGATCTGACCATCAGCTTGAATTACTGAGTTACACCTATCGTGTTCCGTGAAATGTGGGGTCTGACCCATTCTCACGTGATGCCCGATCCGACGCTCGCCTCATCAGAGCCCGCGATGGCTGCAGGGAAACTACAGTGCAGACTCCAGCGGCGGTACTTGCTGGTGCAAAAACCACTTTTCGGTCACCACTTTGCGTGTAAACCACTGGGACCGCATCAGGCCGCTGGCCAGGGGCAGCTTTACCCAGTCGGGGATTTGCCAGCTGGATTGATCGTTCAGGGCGCGGGTGCCAAAGCGCTCGGAAATCGCCTCGCCGTATCGCTCCAGATTGCAGGCTGATACATCGGACACTTGCCGGATAACGTCTGCGGCTATTAATGCCGATTCAATGGCGGGACGAATACCTTCGCCACTTTGGGTATACGCGAGGCCAGCGGCATCGCCAATCAACATTACGCCGTCATCTACCAACGGCCGCTCTGCGTGCGCATACAACAGGTAGGCATGACCCTTGAACCGCCCTGGGAGGTCTGCGGGAACGCGACCCTGGGCTTTCATGTCGTCAACAAAGTCATTGAGGTGATCCGTCAGCTTGTGATTGTCCTCACGACCAAGGCCGATATTCAGAAAGTTGCCCTTGCGGAATACCCAGGCATAGCCTTTCAGATCACGGCAGAACCAGAGTTCCGGTGTATCACCCCGGGCCTGGCAGGCGCTGGCCTGGGCGGGGGTCATTTCGAACTCGATTTCTTTTGCGGCTACCACGGTTTCATGGCTGCCGGGGCCGTGTCCCAGTTTTTTGGCGACGGGACAGAAATGACCGCCCGCTCCAATCAATAGTGGGGCTTCAAAGGTGTCGTTGATCACCCAGTTGCGGCCTTTCTGCTCGATGGATTTAACCGGAGTGTTCAACTGCTTGCTGGCGCTCACCCGGTCCAACAGATAGGCATCGAACTCACAGCGGCGAATACCGTAACTGACCGTTTCACCATGATCGTTGTCGACAGGAGCCTGACCCATCATACCGATTCGGAAAGCACTGATGGGCTGTAAGGTTCGCCCTCGGGCGTAATCGTCCTGATCGATTTCCAGCGTATCCATCACGGCCGGCGTCACCCAGCCAGCACAGGTTTTATCCCGCGGAAAATTCTGCTTGTCGATTATCAGCACCCGTTTACCGCTTTTTTCCAGCGACCAGGCCAGGGTTGATCCCGCAGGGCCGCCGCCAATAACGATGATGTCATAGTGATCCATGGATGGGCTCCATATCTGCTAGGCCTCCGGCGCAGCGGGAAAGCTGTAGAGATGTTTGCGGGTCGGGAGCAGGTTGTTGTTATCCCCGTGGGTGAACACAACCTGGAACAGTTGCAGAGAGCCCGCCCGGAAGGCCGCAGTAGAGCCCGCCAGATACATGTGCCACGCCCTGGTGAAGTGCGCGTCATACAGCTCGGTGACCTGGTCCTGAACACTTTCAAATCGTTTCATCCAGTGCTCCAGGGTGGCGGCGTAGTGCAACCGCAGGTTCTCTACGTCCAGCACCGAGAAATCGCCGCTCTCACAAATGCTCATGAACTCGCCGATGCTGGGTGGGTAGGCGCCGGGGAAAATACGCTTCTCAATCCAGGCATTCATCAACATCGGGCGGTTTCGACCGATACTGTGCAGCAGCGCCATACCCTCTGGTTTAAGGGAACGACGAATCACCCGGGCCATCTCGCCGTAATGGTCCTTGCCCACATGCTCCAGCATGCCGATAGAAACAAACGCGTCGTACTGGCCCTCTATGTTACGGTAGTCGTCCTCAATGTATTCGATCAGATGGCTCAGGCCTTGTTTTTCAGCCTCCGCGCGCGCAAAGGCCAATTGCTCCCGAGAGATGTTGTAGGCGTGGACTTTGACACCGTATTGGCGGGCCATATACCGTGCCAGGCCGCCCCATCCACAGCCAGCCTCGACCACGGTCTGGCCGGGTTGGAGCCGCAACTTCCGGCAAACGTGTTCCAGCTTTGCCAGCTGTGCCTGCTCCAGGGACAGGTCCGGGCTTTCGTAGTAGGCGCAGGTGTACTGCATTTCGGCGTGGTCGAGCCAGAGCTTATAAAACTCGTTGCCAAGGTCGTAGTGGTGGTGAATGTTTTCCCTGGCATCTGAAACGCTGGTAGAGCGGGGGTTATGGTTGCGCCAGACCGCTTCAAGCCATGTTGGCCACTTCTCCCTGGCTTTGTGCACAGTTCGATATAGCGCTGTCATCAGGTCTGACAGATCCCCTTCAACTTTTAACCGACCGGAGCTGTAGAGGTCACCGAATGCCAGGTTGGGATTGCTGACCAATTGATAGAGGGCTTTGGGATCGGCCAGCCGGAGGGTAAAACTGGCGGTGATGAGGTCCGATTCAATGATTTCGTCATTCCAAAGCTGAAAGCGAACGGGCGGATTGCCTGCCATTCTCAACAACTTCGCGATCAGCCAGCGTTCGTAACTGTGGGGCTTGCGATCCGTGCCTTCCTCTGGAACCGCTATAGATAACTTATGGGGCCGGTTAGACGGTTGCTCCTGCAGGGTGTCTGCTTTCCTGGTGCTCTGGCTCATAGATCCTCTCGCTCCCTGATGCTTGCTGGCATTCACTTGTTCGGTACGTCTCACGTAAATGCGCCCAATATAGCCACTTCCCGAAACATACCGATGACACCCAGTGTCAGTATAGAAAACAGGCGGGTTTTGTCACGTAATTCCCCTTTTTCAGTTGCTAGGGAAAAGCGACCATTTTCCCCTGGCTTTCATCCCACAGCTTGAGCCCGAAAGCCGCCAGGCTCTGCCTGCTTATACTGTTCTACCGTTAACAACGTACACGCACCTATAACAGCGTCAGGAAGCGCTTTGCGCAGAGCACGAATCGCATCCAGACCGTATTCACTGCGCAGAGTAATCTCAAACACCGTGAGGCCACCCTGCATCAACGCCTCGCATAGGGGCACGGCGGTGCCTGGGTGATTAATGGTGATCACCGGCAGCAACGGCGACAGACGGACGAAGTCGTCTAGCCGTTGGCGCTGTGCGTGAGCTTGGGCATTCATCAATAAAGTCACTGTGCAGGACTCCAAAAAATGTGCAAACCCGACCGCAGAAACGCGCGGATTGGCATTTGCGCCCAGTTATCAGGTTCGGCCAGCGCCTTAGTCAGAGTGGCTAGCTTGTCGTCGCCCTGAATGTGCAGAAAGCAATCACAGGCGCCGGCAATGGCGCTTCGGGTCAGTGTGATTCGCGCCTGGGCTTGTTGTGGTGGTGTTATCGCGGCCAATTTGCTGCCGTTTTGCTCCGCCATGGCGGCGGCCAGTTCCGGCGCATCAGGAAACAAGGACGCAGTATGGCCGTCGTTGCCCATTCCCAGCACCACCACGTCCAGCGGCCAGCTCACGGCTTCAAGGCGTTGGCAAACTGCTCCCAGGCCAGCCGACGGGCTTGGGGCGTTATCATACAGTGGGTGAAAACGCGCCACCGCAGCCCTCCCCTGCAACAGATGCTGGCGCATCTGGGCGCTGTTGCTGTCGGGGTGCGACGGCTCAACCCAGCGTTCGTCTACCTGCACGATGTCTATCCGCTGCCAGTCCAGTTCTTGCTGGGCCAAAGCCTTAAACAGCAAAACCGGTGTACTGCCGCCAGACAACGCCAAACTGGCCCGCGGCGCTGCGTGAAGACGTTGGCGAAGAAGCAACGCAATCTGCTCTGCCAGTTTCCGGGCAAGGTCGGCGGGCGTTGCCGCCGAATGCCAAAATACGCCATTGGGTAATAAGGGTTTAGACATCTTCATACCAGCTTCGTCCGTCACGGGTTATTAACGCTACCGACGCCACCGGCCCCCAACCACCTGCAGCGTAACGTTTTGGTGGCTCGCCGCTGTCTTGCCAGTTGGTGATGATCTGGTCTATCCAGCGCCAGGCGTGTTCAACTTCGTCGCGGCGCACAAACAGGTACTGGTGGCCTTTCATGACTTCCCACAGCAGCCGTTCATAGGCTTCGGGGATGCGAACCTTGGCAAAGGTTTCGGCGAAAGTCAGTTCCAGCGGTCCCTGGCGCAGGCGCATACCCTTGTCCAGGCCCTGGTCTTTGGTGAGTATTTTCAGGGCCATACCTTCGTCTGGCTGCAGGCGAATAATCAATTTATTGTTGGCCAGATGTTTCTGGTCCGGGTCAAATATGTAATGCGGTGCCGGTTTGAAATGAATCACAATCTGGGAAAATTTTTCCGGCAGCCGTTTACCGGTGCGGATATAAAATGGTACTCCGGACCAGCGCCAGTTATCGATTTCTACTTTCAAGGCGACAAAGGTTTCAGTGTCACTGGATTTATCGGCGCCTTGTTCATCAAGGTATCCCGGCACCGCTTTACCCTCGCTGGAGCCTGCGGTGTACTGCCCGCGCACCGCATAATGTTCCATCATGGCGGGCGTGATTTTGCGCAGGGCTTTCAGCACTTTCACTTTTTCATCGCGAATGCTGTCTGCTGACAAATCAGACGGCGGATCCATGGCAATCAGACACAGCAACTGCAACAGATGGTTCTGAATCATGTCGCGCAGCTGCCCGGCCTTGTCAAAATAGCCCCAGCGCCCTTCAATACCCAGGCTTTCTGCCACGGTGATTTCCACGTGGGAAATGTGGTTCTGATCCCACTGGGAGGCAAAAAGATTGTTGGCGAAACGCAGGGCAATCAGATTTTGTACGGTCTCTTTGCCCAGATAATGGTCAATGCGGAACAGCTCGCTTTCAGAGTACACCTCGGCCAAGGCATCGTTAATGACCCGCGAAGATTGCAAGTCATGGCCAATGGGCTTCTCAACCACCACGCGAATGTTCTCACTGCAACAGTCGGAATCTCGCAGATTGCGCGCAATCACCCCGTACAACGACGGTGGTGTAGCCATGTACACAATCAGATTGTTATTGACGCTGTCACGCCAACCGTTCAATTCCGGGTAACTCTCGCGGCAACTGAAATCAAGGCTGCGGTATTCCACCCGCTGTAACAGGTGCTCTACACTTGCCTGTTCAAACTCTTCATCCGGAACCCGCTGGCGCAAGTTATCGGCAATCTGCTGGCGTACGTCGGCGCTGCTGTGTTCGCGCCGGGCCAGTGCAAGAATACGACTCCCTTCAGCCAGTAATTCCGCGCGCTCAAGCTGGTAGAGCGCCGGAAACAGCTTGCGGTTGGCCAGGTCGCCCAGAGCACCAAAAATCATCAAGTCGCAGCGAGTAGGGTCTGATTTGGTCATTGTAGTAATTTTATCCAATAATCGTCGCTAAAATCGGAGCATCTGATCATTTAACCCCACTTCCGACACTTTTACTACACTACCATTCTGTCAAACAGGGTATAATTTTTAAAATTTGGTATCAAACATTTCGCGTTAAACAACGTATTCAGGGAGCTTCAGGCATGGCTGCAACTACCCTCACCCATTCCCGCCGGGATGATAATCTGCTTGAGGATATTCAACAGAGGCTGGAGCAGCTCAACAAATCCGAGCGCAAGGTGGCCGAGGCCATCTTGCGCGACCCCAGCGCCGCAACCCGTTACAGCATTGCCGCGCTGGCGCGGGCGTCTGACGTCAGCGAACCGACGGTAAACCGTTTTTGCCGCGGGTTTTCCGCCACCGGTTTTCCCGACTTCAAGATTCGCTTGGCACAAAGCATTGCCACCGGCACGCCTTATGTTGGCCAGAACGTTGAGCCTGACGACACAGTGGCACAGTTTGCCGACAAGATCATACTCAGTACCATGGCGAGCCTGGATAAGGCGCGCCAGACGCTGGATGCCAAGGCGCTGGCCCAGGCCATCGATTCGCTGATTCAAGCCAAGCAGATCAGCTTTTTTGGTATGGGAGCCTCGGCGTCGGTGGCGATGGACGCCCAGCACAAGTTTTTCCGTTTCAACATACCCGTTACCACCTACGACGACGCCTTGATTCAGCGCATGGTGGCTGCAGGCTCCCACGTGGGCGATGTAATTGTGGCTATCTCTTACACCGGCCGCACCCGGGAAACCGTGGAAATAGCGCAAATTGCCCGGGATAACGGCGCCACGGTCATTGGCATCACCAACCCTCAATCGCCTCTGGCGGCAGTGTCCAGCGTGGTGTTGCCGGTGATTTCGCCGGAAGATACCGAAGTGTATATGCCCATGTCGTCCCGTATTATCCAGCTTACCGTCATCGACATTCTGGCCACCGGGGTGACCTTAAAGCGCGGCCCGGATTTTCTCAGCCACCTGAAAAAAATCAAGGAAAGCCTGCGCCCTACCCGCCTGCCCCTGACGCAACCCTGACCGCCCATGCCCTAAAGCTACTTTGACGTCAGAAACAAAAAAGCCCGAACCGGTTGTCCGGTTCGGGCTTTTTACTGGCCTTAGGCGTCATCCTGCCCTGGCTTTTTCCTGACGTTATTCTAGCTGTGCACTAAACCTGCACTACGGACGCTCCACCTCGGCGTTGTTCCGCAGCCACTGCTGGTAGGCCGTATATTCGCGCTGGCCGTCAAGCGAGGCCAGAAACTCCTGCAGCTGCACGTATTCGGTGCTGTCGGTGTCTACCTCGCCTTCATTCACCTTATCCAGAGCGATGACCACCGCATTGTTACCGCTAACAGTGTGGCCATAACTGACTGTGCCTTCCTGCGGGCGGGGCATCGCATAGACCGTCTGCATAACCCCACCACCCAGCTCCGGCGCACTGCGGGGCTGTTCGCTGTAGGCAGTCCAGCTATCGCCAGCGATATCCTGCAACGACTCACCAGCCTGAAGCTGCGCAGCTATTTCGCTGGCACGGGCAACAAGCGCGGTTCGGGTTTGCTCGGCCTCGAGATTGCCTCGAATAGCGTCTTCTACGCCAACTAGCGGCAGCACCTCGGCCCCGCGATAAACCCGCACGCGGGCAACTACAGCACGATTTTCGGCAACTTCAATCAGCTCGGTGTTGTAGCCACCGTTCAATACGTCTTCCGAAAACAACTGGCGTACCAGTCCGGCATGGTCAAACGGCTCACCGCCGCCGTTGCGGGTAATCTTGTCCGCCTGGCGAAGCTCAAGGCCAAGGTCTGTCGCAGGCCCTTCCAGATTGTCGGCCGCGTAAGCCAAGTCTGCCAGTGTTGTACGTGCCTTGGTATAGGCTTCGCGTGCCTGCTCGCGGGACAAGTCGTCACGCAGCTGCGCGGCAACGTCATCCAGCGCTGGCACGTCTGAACGACGAACGTCGTTCAGCTTGATCAGGTGCACACCAAAGCTGGTGCGCACTGGCTCTGAAACAACGCCGGGTTCGAGGCTGAACAGCGCTTCATCGAAGACCGGATCGTAAACACCGCGACCGGCAAAGCCGAGATCGCCGCCCTGCTCGCCAGAAACCGTATCAATCGACAGCTCCTGCGCCAGCGCTGCAAAGTCTTCACCGTCAGCCAGGCGCTGCTGGATACTCTCAATAGCGGCGTCTGCATCGGCGGTGTCTTCAATCAGGATATGGGCCGCCCGGCGCTCTTCGCGAGCCAGATCGGCTTCGCGGCTTTGGTAATAAGTCAGGAGCTCTTCGTCACTAATGACGATGGCGTCAGCCAGCGCGTCCAGTGATAACACAACATAACTGACATCGACTTGCTCGGGCTGCTGAAACAGGTTCGGATTGCTGTCGTAAAACGCCTGTATGTCATCGGCGCTGACGTTTACCTGGTCCGCCACGGCACTGGCAGAAATGTTGAGCAGGCGGAAATCACGGGTCTGATTTTGAATCTGCATCAGCCGCGTAATGTTACTGCTGGTGGCAACGCCACTGGCAACGATACCGGCGCGAATCTGGTTTACCACGGTTTGCTCGCGTATGGCGTCGCGGAATTCGCCAACACCCATACCCACATTGCGCACGGTAGCCACAAACTGATCGCGATTGAACTGGCCGTCTACCTGAAACTGGGGCATCTGGGTAATCAGCGCATCAATATCGGCATCAGACAAAGCCAGGCCCTGCCTGTCTGCATCTTGCGCCAACACCTGTTCTTCAATCAGTGCCTGCAGTACGTCGACACGAATCTGATCTTCGTTTAACAACGAAGGATCCGGCCGCTCCATACGGGACAGACGGTTCTGGCTTTCCAG
Source organism: Marinobacter sp. LV10MA510-1 (assembly GCF_002563885.1). GTDB lineage: Bacteria > Pseudomonadota > Gammaproteobacteria > Pseudomonadales > Oleiphilaceae > Marinobacter. Next base: position 1,556,189 of record NZ_PDJA01000001.1, read on the forward strand.
CTGCACCACCCGCAAAAATTCGCGCTCGGTAATGTCTTGGCCATTCACCGTAGCCACTTCCGGTTCGCCACCGAAGCCGCCAATAATGGCGTCCATTCCCCAAACGGAAAGCGATAAAATCAGCAAGCCGATAATAACCTTGGCAATGGTGCCCTGGGCGTTTTCCCGCATATCTTGAAGCATGTGTCTCCCGAATCCCTGTTCAAGGTCGTACTGTGCCAGCGAATGCCGGCGAATTTTTTATCGTCATTGACGCAGATCTGGCGTTGTTAACGTAAATCTTGCGTGGCTAACGTAAAAAGGCGCATTCAGTGTGGAATGCGCCTTTAATATTTCTGGCGCAGCTCCAAAACGCGGAGCTGCCGACGAAAAACCCGTTACTTAACGGCGTCTTTCAGGGCCTTACCTGCTTTGAAGCCAGGCACTTTAGAGGCCTTAATCTGAATCTCGGCGCCTGTCTGCGGGTTACGGCCAGTGCGGGCAGCTCGCTCTTTCACGGAGAATGTGCCAAAACCAATCAACGTTACCTGGTCGTCCTTTTTCAGGGCACTGGTGATGGAGGTGGTCATGGCATCCAGAGCACGGCCAGCGGCGGCTTTGGAAATATCAGCGGACTCTGCAATTGCATCAATAAGTTCGGACTTGTTCACACTAAACCCCTTCGATTTCAGGTTGAAGATGTCATAGGTCGGTGGATCTCAAACGCAGAGACTATTGCACATACGTTTACAGAATTCCATTCGGCAATTATTTTTATTCCTTGCGGCAACAATCCGTTAGTCGGAGCGGTAAACCGTTAGTCGGAATAGCTTTATAAAACGCGGGAGCCCTTGATACAGGCTGCTTCACGGCGAAACAGTTATACCAATGGGCTCTTCCGTGTGTCAACAATTCATGTCGGGTTTAGTGCGTATTTGGGCGTTCCTTCGCTTCTGCGTCGTCATCACAACCGGCCTTGGCGGCTGTTTTTTCGGCAATATCACCCGCCATTACCTCCGGCGCATACACCAACGCAATGTCCAGCACTTCGTCAATCCATTTAACCGGACGGATCTCCAGAGACTCTTTGATGTTTTCAGGTATCTCCTTGATATCCCTGACATTTTCATCAGGAATTATAACCGTTTTGATGCCTCCCCGGTGCGCTGCCAGCAGCTTTTCCTTCAACCCGCCAATGGGCAGAACCCGGCCCCGCAGGGTTATTTCACCGGTCATGGCAACATCGCTACGCACCGGGTTACGGGTTAACGCCGACACCAGTGCTGTACACATACCTATACCGGCGCTGGGGCCGTCTTTTGGCGTCGCGCCCTCGGGCACATGCACGTGCAAATCGTGTTTTTCGTGGAAATCGTCGGCAATACCCAGCGCCTTAGCGCGACTGCGGACGACGGTTAATGCCGTCTGGATCGACTCTTGCATAACGTCGCCCAGGGAGCCGGTTTTCACCACCCGACCTTTACCCGGCGTAAGCGCACACTCAATGGTCAACAATTCGCCGCCCACCTGAGTCCAGGCCAGACCGGTCACCTGGCCAATTTCGTTACTGTCTTCTGCCAGGCCGTATTTGAATTTCTGTACGCCAGAATAGTCTTCCAGCATCGCCGGCGTTATCGCCACCTGGCTCTTATCGCCGCTTGAGACGTGCTCACGCACCACCTTACGGCAGATCTTGGCAATCTCGCGCTCCAGGCCACGTACGCCAGCTTCGCGGGTGTAGTAACGCACCAGGTCGCGCAGGGTTTCTTCTGGCAGATCCAGTTCTTTGTCGCGCAGGCCGTTGGCTTTTATCTGCTTGGGCAGCAGGTAACGCAGAGCAATATTCACTTTTTCATCTTCGGTGTAACCCGGAATGCGGATAATTTCCATCCGGTCCAGCAGCGCCGACGGAATATTCATCGAGTTCGAGGTGCACACGAACATCACATCCGACAGATCGTAATCCACTTCCAGATAGTGATCGTTGAAGGTGTGATTCTGTTCCGGGTCCAGCACTTCCAGTAACGCCGAGCCGGGGTCTCCACGTTGGTCCATGCCCATCTTGTCGATTTCATCGAACAGGAACAGCGGATTTTTCACCCCGACTTTGGCCAGTTTCTGCAGCAGCTTGCCAGGCAAAGCGCCGATGTACGTTTTGCGGTGGCCGCGAATTTCGGCTTCGTCACGTACGCCACCCAGGGCCATACGGGTGTACTTGCGATTGGTGGCACGGGCAATGGACTGCCCCAAAGAGGTTTTACCCACGCCAGGAGGCCCTACCAAGCACAACACCGGCCCTTTGATCTTCTTCACCCGGGTTTGTACCGCCAGGTATTCCAGAATGCGGGTTTTTACCTCGTCCAGGCCGTAATGATCTTCGTCGAGTATTTCACGGGCCCTGTCGATATCGTGGCGCACGCGGCTGCGCTTTTTCCAGGGCACCGCCAGCATCCAGTCGATGTAGCCACGAACCACTGTGGCTTCCGCCGACATGGGCGACATCATTTTCAGTTTGTTCAACTCGCTTTCAGTTTTTTTGCGGGCTTCTTCCGGCAGGCCGGCGTCTTCCAGCTTCTGTTCCAACTCCTCGAAGTCGTTATTACCGTCGCCCATCTGGCCCATTTCTTTCTGGATGGCCTTCATCTGTTCGTTCAGGTAATACTCGCGCTGGCTGCGTTCCATCTGCTTTTTGACCCGGCCACGAATGCGCTTTTCCACTTCAATCAGGTCAATTTCGCCGTCCAGCTTGCCCAGCAGCAGTTCAATGCGTTCACGGGTATCCAGCGCTTCAAGCAGCTCCTGCTTTTGCGGAATCTGCAGGTCCAGGTGGGCCGCAATGGTGTCCACCAGGCGTTCTACGCCGGTAATCCCGTTGAGCGCACCAGAAACCTCGGCCGGCACCTTTTTGGACAGCTTTACAAACTTCTCGAACTCTTCCATCAAGGTCTTGCTGAGCACTTCTTCTTCGCGCTCCGGCAAGGGCTCTTCGCGCAGAATCCGGGCGTGTGCTATCAGGTAGTCGCCATCTTCGATCTGTTCCAGGGCGGTACGTTCGTTGCCCTCCACCAGCACTTTCACTGTGCCGTCTGGCAGCCGCAGCATCTGCAATATGGTGGCCAGAGTGCCAATGTTGAAAACGTCGCTTACGCCGGGGTCGTCTGTGGCGGCATCACGCTGGGCAACCAGCAGGATTTCCTTGCCGCGCTCCATCGCGGCTTCCAGCGCCTGAATAGACTTCTCTCGGCCCACAAACAGAGGCACAACCATGTGCGGGAACACCACCACGTCGCGTAACGGGAGCAGTGGGTAAACTTTCACGGTTTCTTCGGGTGTCCGGGTCATAGGGAATCCTCTGACGGGGTATAATTAAAAGTATCAATAAAGAGTTTTAATAAACGTAACATTAATCATTGGGGCATCTGCGACATAAAAAAAGGGGCTAATAAGCCCCTTTTTCAGTCATTACACGGATTTAGCGCATCAATCGTCCGGCGCAACTTTGGCCAGATCGTTGTTTGCGTAAATCTTGAACGGTTCAGAATCACCGCTGATCACGCTTTCATCAACCACCACCTTGCACACATCCTGTTCAGACGGAATCTGATACATGGTGTCCAACAGTGTTGCTTCCATAATAGAGCGTAAACCACGAGCGCCGGTGTTGCGTTCTTTCGCTTTACGGGCAACAGCGCGCAGGGCTTCCTCACGGAAATCCAGTTCCACACCTTCCATTTCGAACAGCTTTTGGTACTGCTTGGTCAAAGCATTCTTGGGTTCGGTCAGAATCTGGATCAGGGCGTCTTCGTCCAGCTCGGTCAGGGTCGCCACAACCGGCAAACGGCCGACAAACTCCGGAATCAAGCCAAACTTCACCAGATCTTCGGTTTGAACATCTTTGATGATCTCGCCTGCGGATTTGATGTTGTCCTGGCTCGCCACTTCTGCTGAAAAGCCAATGGATGAACGCGCAGAACGCTGCTGTATAACCTTCTCCAAACCAGCAAAAGCGCCGCCACAAATAAACAGTATGTTACTTGTGTTCACCTGCAGGAATTCCTGCTGCGGATGCTTGCGCCCGCCTTGGGGTGGTACCGAAGCCACGGTGCCTTCAATCAGCTTCAAAAGCGCCTGCTGTACACCTTCACCAGACACATCCCGGGTAATGGAGGGATTGTCAGATTTGCGGGAAATTTTGTCGATTTCGTCGATGTAGACAATGCCCCGCTGGGCTTTCTCGACATCATAATCGCATTTCTGCAGCAGCTTCTGAATGATGTTCTCGACGTCTTCCCCCACATAACCGGCTTCGGTCAGGGTGGTCGCGTCGGCAATGGTAAAGGGTACATTCAGCACTCGCGCCAGGGTTTCAGCCAGCAAGGTCTTGCCGCTGCCCGTGGGGCCAATCAGCAGGATGTTGCTTTTGCCCAGCTCGACTTCAGCCTTACCCTCACCATAGCGCAAGCGCTTGTAGTGATTATATACCGCAACTGCGAGCACCACTTTAGCTCGGTCCTGACCGATCACGTACTCGTTCAGTGTTTCACGGATCTCGGCCGGTGTCGGCAGACGATCGCTGGCCTCTTCCTGAGCATTTTCCTGAATTTCTTCACGGATAATGTCGTTGCAAAGGTCAACGCATTCGTCACAGACGAACACCGAAGGCCCTGCTATGAGCTTCCGGACTTCGTGCTGGCTCTTTCCACAAAACGAGCAGTACAGCAACTTGCTGCTATCGTCACCTCTGCCGTTTCTTTCGTCTGCCATTGAAATACCTCTGATCTCTGTTTGCCGGCGCCGGTTAAAAACGGAACGCCACGCCGGCCACGGATGGAGCGTGTTACCCAAGTATTATTTATTCGGTACGCGCTTATCAAGTACTGAATCGATCAGGCCATAGGCCTTGGCCTGGGTCGGATCCATAAAGTTGTCGCGATCGGTGTCGCGCGAAATGGTTTCCAGATCCTGGCCGGTATGGTGCGCCAGAATGGAATTCAGGGTGTGGCGAATCTTGAGAATCTCACGGGTGTGAATCTCGATATCCGTTGCCTGGCCCTGATAGCCACCCAGCGGCTGGTGAATCATCACCCGCGAGTTGGGCAGGCAGGCGCGCTTGCCCGCGGCGCCGCCCGCCAACAGGAATGCGCCCATGCTGGCCGCCTGGCCCACGCACAGAGTCGCAACATCGGGTTTGATAAACTGCATGGTGTCGTAAATCGACATGCCAGCGCTGACCGAACCGCCCGGGCTATTAATATAAAGATGGATGTCTTTGTCCGGATTTTCTGATTCCAGAAACAGCAACTGTGCCACCACCAGATTGGCCATGTGATCTTCCACCGGGCCTACCATAAATATAACCCGCTCTTTCAGCAGACGGGAGTAAATGTCAAACGAGCGCTCGCCGCGCGCCGTTTGCTCAATAACCATCGGCACCAGGGCGGCACTGGGTGACATTGCGGAACCATCAATTGGTTTTTGCATCATGATGCGCCTGAACTCCTTATGAACAATGGGCATGGGCTGTCCTAGAAAAAACAGCCGGACATGCCGGCTGCTTACACTGATTGCTTGCGCCGGCTGCTAACGTTCGCCGTCGGCCAATCATCAACTCTGGGCTTGACCCGCCTGAATGGCCTCTTCGTACTTCATGGCCTTTTCAGTTATTTGGGCCTGACCGAGCACATATTCAACCACTGCGTCTTCCAGAACGGTAGATTCTATCTGGGACTTCTGTTCCGGACTGCTATTGAAGTGTGCAATCACTTCCTCAGGTTGTTCATACGTAGACGCAATTTCCTGGATCTTTTCTTCCACTTTTTCCGCGTCGGCGGTCAATTCATTCTTCTTGACCACTTCCTGGAATAACAGCCCGGTCTTCACGCGACGCTTGGCCTGCTCTTCAAAGATTTCCTTGGGCAACTGCTGAAAGTCCATCTGGCCGCCGAAGCGCTTAACCGCGTCCTGGCGCAGACGGTCAATTTCCTGATCAATCAGGGACGTTGGTACGTCCAGCTCTGTGCTGTTCAGCAGCGCGTCAACAACGTCATTTTTAACCTTGTTGGAAATCGCTTGTTTGAGCTCTCGCTCCATGTTCTTTTTCACTTCTACGCGGAACGCAGCTTCGTCTTCAGCTTCAATGCCGAACTTCTTGAAGAACTCGGCATCCAACTCTGGCAGCAATGGCTCTTCCACTTCGTGAATCGTGACCTGGAATTTGACTGGCTTACCTTTCAACTCTTCGTTGTGGTAATCCTCGGGGAAAGTGACGTCAATTTCCAACTCATCACCGGCCTTACTGCCCACGATGGCTTTCTCGAAGCCTGGAATCATCTGGCCAGAGCCCAAAGTCAGGCGGTGATTTTCAGCCGCGCCGCCTTCAAATTCTTCACCGTCGATGGTGCCTTTGAAATCAATAACGGCGATGTCTTTGTTCTTGGACTTGCGCTTGACCGACTTCATGGTGGCCTGCTGGGTGCGCAGGTTGTCAATCATGGTGTCAATGTCGGCGTCGGTTACATCAGCCTGGGGCTTTTCGATGGTAACCGCAGACAAGTCGCCCAGCACGATTTCCGGCAGCACTTCAAAGATGGCCACAAACTCAAGGTCTTTGCCTTCTTCCATGGTCTTGGGTTCGAAGCGCGGCCAGCCAGCGGGATTAAGATCCTGTTCCTGCAACGCCTTAACGTAATTGTCGCGCATGATTTCGCCAACAATTTCCTGACGTACGCTGTCACCGAAACGACGCTTTACCACGCTCATAGGCACTTTGCCCGGGCGGAAACCATTCAGGCGTACGGTGCGCGCAGTTTCCTGCAGGCGCTTCTGAACCGCCTGGTCAATTTCCTGGGCGGGCACACCAATCGTCATGTGACGTTCGATGTTGGAAGTCGTTTCAACAGACACTTGCATGTAAGATCCTCAGAATCAGGTTCGGTATGTGAATGAATTTAAACCTAAAAGCCCTTAAGCCATGCATTGCGGCAGAAGGGCTGAAAATTAAAAGCCAGTAGTTTATCACGGTTTACCGTGTGTATAGAATCATCTGTTTGCGACAGATAACGAAAGTCGGATTAGCCAGCCACACCCAGGTCCGCGATCATCTTTTGCGCCTGAGCTTTAAGCTGCTCGGCTTCAACCCGCACGAAGACCGAATCGCCACGACAGGTCAGCACATCGCCGGCCCACACTTCGCAGATGACCCGCGACTTGCGACCCACTTCACCCTCTACCCAAGCCTTGAGCGTCAGCTCGACACCCATCGGCGTAGGCTTCTGGTAACTGACACCCAGCTGCCCGGTAACACATTCAATGGGCTCGCCTTCACCTGGGGTGCGACCGTCCTGATTATAGTGGTATGCAATAACAGTACGATTTGAGTGGCAGTCAATCAGCATAGCAATTAGGCCACCATACACCAGTCCGGGCCACCCGATATAGCGATCATCCGGCGCAAAGCGACATATAACCGCATCACCCTCAGCGCTCCACTCACTTTTGATTTGCAAACCGGATGGATTGGCGGGACCGCAGCCAAAACACATGCCGTTGGGGTTACACATATCTTGCAGTGAAAGGCTTGAATTAGTCATCACAGAATTCCTATAGTCATTGCACCATAAGCTGGCGATAGTGCCAGGCTACTTGAAGAACAGTTACTATACGAAAAAACCCAGTCTTTTATACCCGATACGTTGGTCTCTATAACTTTTTTCTAAAACCACAAAAAAACCCCGCAGACGCAAACCTGCAGGGTTTTAAAATAGTGGTGCGGGTGGAGGGACTTGAACCCCCACATCTCTCGATACCAGAACCTAAATCTGGCGTGTCTACCAATTCCACCACACCCGCATAATTTTTTCGCGTCTGCCCAAATTCGGCTGCCGCTGATCTAACATTTCTACTAAGACAAAAAAACCGGAAACCCGCTAATGCAAGGTCCGGATCTGGTTCGAAGCAGTAAAATGGGGTGGACGAAGGGGATCGAACCCTCGACCGCAGGAGTCACAATCCTGAGCTCTACCAACTGAGCTACGCCCACCATATACACACGCAAAAGCGTGAAACACCATCAAAACCGCTAGGAAAACTTTACTGCACCTGACCGAAGCTAATATGGTGCGCCCGGCAGGACTCGAACCTGCGACCACCGGCTTAGAAGGCCGGTGCTCTATCCAGCTGAGCTACGAGCGCATTAACCGCTTGCCCACCTGAACAGTCAGAAAAGTGGTCGGGGTAGAGAGATTCGAACTCCCGACATCCTGCTCCCAAAGCAGGCGCGCTACCAGGCTGCGCTATACCCCGTCTGAACTGCACAACACGTGTGTCAGCAAAGTTGGCGCAGATATTAGCGGCGGCGGCGGCCTTCGTCAACCATCATTTGGAAAGTTTGTTAAAAAAACGCTCCACGGTTGCGCTCAAGCCTTTAGAATCCGGGCGCTAATTGGCCTGAACCCGGAAGCATGCGACAATACGCAGTTCTTTTAATCGACCAATTCACGCCCAACCCATAAAGACGAACCATGAGCGCCGAACTGATAAATGGAAAACAGATTGCCACCAAGGTTCGCCATCAGGTGGCCGAAGGTGTACAGGCCCGCCTCGACCAAGGCCTACGGGCGCCTGGCCTGGCGGTGGTTCTGGTGGGCAGCGATGCGGCCTCCCAGGTATACGTAGGCAACAAGCGCAAAGCCTGCGAAGCTGCAGGCATTGTGTCGCTGTCTTACGATTTAGCGGCAGACACATCACAACAAGCTCTGGAAAACCTGATCGACGAGCTGAACGACAACCCATTGGTAGACGGCATATTGGTGCAGTTGCCTTTGCCGGCCCAGCTGGACGCCGATCCCATTTTATTGAAGATTCGACCGGATAAAGACGTTGATGGCTTTCATCCGTTCAACGTCGGCCGCCTGAGCCAGCGCAAACCTACCATACGCCCCTGCACACCGGCCGGCATCATTACCCTGCTCGACAGCATAGGTACCCCCTACAAAGGCCAGCACGCGGTCATTGTAGGCGCCTCTAACATCGTCGGCCGCCCCATGAGCATGGAGCTGCTATTGAAAGGCGCAACCATTACCGTGTGCCACCGTTTTACAGCGGATCTGGAGCGTTTTGTGCGTGACGCCGATATATTAATAGCCGCGGTGGGCAAACCCGGGCTGATCAAAGGCGAATGGGTAAAACGGGGTGCGACAGTGATTGATGTTGGCATCAACCGGATGGCAGACGGCACTCTGCAGGGCGACGTGGATTTCGCCGCTGCTTCGGAGCGCGCCGCCTACATTACTCCGGTACCAGGTGGTGTCGGCCCTATGACCATTGCTACTTTGCTGCAGAACACTTTGCATGCGGCGAACATTCTGGACCCTACTCCCAAAAGGGGACAGACCTAAGGTCTGTCCCCGGAGTACCCGAAATCCGGACTTGCGCAAAAACGGGGACAGACCTTAGGTCTGTCCCCTGTGGAAAAAAAAGGGACAGGCTTCAGCAAAAAGGGGACAGACTTGAAGTCTGTCCCCTTTTTGCAATCCCCTCTCGCAACACGGCAGCGAATTACTGGCCGTATTTCGCTTTTGCCTTCAAACGGTATGCATGCAGCAACGGTTCTGTGTAGCCATTCGGCTGCTCGGCGCCTTTCAGCACCAGGTCCAACGCTGCCTGAAACGCAATACTGTCGGCAAAGTTTTCGGCCATTGGGCGATAGGTTGCGTCACCGGCGTTCTGTTTGTCCACGATCAGTGCCATGCGCTTCATGGTCTCTTCAATCTGGTGCTTGTTGCAGATACCGTGATACAGCCAGTTCGCCAGCAACTGCGACGAAATCCGCAGGGTAGCGCGGTCTTCCATCAGGCCCACGTTATTGATGTCGGGCACTTTAGAGCAACCTACGCCGCTGTCGATCCAGCGCACCACATAGCCCAAAATACTTTGCGCGTTGTTGTCCAATTCCTCCTGGATTTCCGCCGCGGTCAGATCTTTCGAATTCAGATTGATGGGCACCGTGAGAATATCATCCACACTTGCACGCTCGCGACTTTCCAGCTTCTGCTGGATATCGGCCACATTCACCTGATGATAATGCGTGGCGTGCAGAGTGGCGGCGGTGGGTGATGGCACCCAGGCGGTATTGGCACCGGCTTTTGGATGGCCAATTTTCTGTTCCAGCATATCGGCCATCAAATCCGGCATGGCCCACATGCCCTTGCCAATTTGCGCCACACCGCGGAATCCGGTCTCCAGGCCGATGTCTACGTTCCACTGCTCGTAAGCGGTGATCCACGTGGCCTGCTTCATTTTTCCTTTGCGGATAAACGGGGCAAGCTTCATGGAGGTATGAATCTCGTCACCGGTGCGGTCCAAAAAGCCGGTGTTAATAAACGCCACGCGATCTTTCGCGGCGTGAATGCAGGCCTTCAAGTTCACCGTGGTGCGGCGTTCTTCATCCATAATGCCCACTTTCAGGGTAAAGCGCGGCAAGCCCAAAACGTCTTCCACCCGGCCAAAAAACTCGTTGGTAAACGCGACTTCTTCCGGGCCGTGCATCTTCGGCTTAACAATATACATCGAGCCTTGGGTGCTGTTCTGAAACCGGCTGTTGCCTTTCAGGTCGTGCATGGCCATCAGCGATGTCATCACACCATCCAGCAGGCCTTCCGGTACTTCGCTGCCATCTGCCAGCAGAATCGCCGGGTTGGTCATCAGGTGGCCCACGTTACGGATGAACATCACGCTGCGGCCCTTCAGTTGCAGCTCGCTACCATCGGCGGCGGTGTAAACGCGATCCGCGTTCATCTTGCGGGTTAACTGCTTACCACCTTTTTCAAAGGTTTCTTCCAGACTGCCATTCATAAGGCCCAGCCAGTTGCGGTAGGCCAGAACTTTGTCGTCAGCGTCTACTGCGGCTACCGAATCTTCACAATCCATAATGGTGGTCAGCGCCGATTCCATCAACACGTCTTTAACGTGGGCACCATCGGTTTTGCCGATGGGATGGGTAGCGTCAATCTGGATTTCAAAGTGCATGCCGTTTTTAACCAGCAGAATGCCTGTCGGGGCGTCTGCCGAACCGGTGTAACCGACAAAACCGGTTTCATCTTTCAAACCGATGCTGTCGCCGTTTTGCAGGTCCACCACCAGCTTGCCACCGGCAACGTGATAGAGCGCTGCGTCTTTGTGACTGCCAGAGGCCAAAGGCGCTGAACTGTCCAGAAGGTCACGGGCAAATTCGATAACGCGTTCACCGCGCTTTGGGTTGTAACCGGCGGTTTTTTCGGCGCCACCTGTTTCAGAAATCGCGTCGGTGCCGTAAAGCGCATCGTACAAACTGCCCCACCGGCTGTTAACCGCGTTCAGGGCAAAGCGGGCGTTCATGATCGGCACAACAAGCTGCGGCCCAGCCATGGTAGCTACTTCAGGATCTACGTTAGCCGTGGAAATGGTAAAATCAGCGGGCTCGTCAACCAGATAGCCGATTTCCTTGAGGAAATCTTTATAGACGTGCATATCCGGAGTCTGGTGCTGGTGGTTATGGTTCCAGGCGTCCAGTTTATCCTGCAGGGAATCGCGTTTGGCTAGCAGCTCACGATTGCGGGGCGCAAGATCGTTGACGATTTTGGCGAAGTCTGCCCAGAATTTGTCTGCATCCAGACCCGTTCCAAGGATCGCTTCATTATTAATAAAGTCGTATAAATTCCCGGCAACCTGAAGACCGTCAAGCTGTACGCGTGATGTCATCGTATTTCCCTCAGTAAGTTAAGAAATTCCTGAACGCAACATTCTACGTGATATCGCGTATCGGATCATACCCCAAATGAATCCTTCGCTTGGGGTGTTTTCTTAATAAACCGAGGCTTATACGGCGTTTTAGGCGGCTTAACCCCGCCGCCAGCTGGTACCCTCGCGGGAGTCGTCCAGAATAACCCCCTGCTCTAGTAGCTCGTCACGAATGCGATCTGCGCCGGCAAAGTCGCGGGCCTTGCGGGCATCCGCGCGGGCCTGAATCATCGTTTCGATTTGCTCGGCATTCAACTCACCGCCCTGCCCGCTGCCACTGCTGCCCTGAAAAAACAGCTCCGGGTCTTGCTGCAACAAACCCAGCACCGAACCCAGGCGCACCAGTACCGTAGCGCTGGCCGCAGCGGCTTGTTCGTCGCCGTCACGGCGCTGCTGATTTATCTCGCCCGCGATGGCGTGCAGAATCGCCATTGCACCCGCGCAGTTAAAATCGTCATCCATGCGCTCGGCGAACTGCGTGTCGTGTGCAGTCTGCTCCACTGCATCGCTGGCCAGCGGGGTGACACCGCGTAGCGCATTGTAAAGCTTGGTCAGGCTACGACCGGATTCAATCAGATTGTCTTCGGAATAGTCCACCTGGCTGCGGTAATGGCTGGACACTAAAAAGTAGCGCACCACTTCGGCCGGATAGGTTTCCATAATCTCGCGGATGGTGAAAAAATTACCCAATGACTTGGACATTTTTTCTTTGTTCACCCGAATGGCGCCGGCGTGCATCCAGGTATTCACAAACCTGTGACCGGTGGCGCATTCTGACTGGGCAATTTCGTTTTCGTGATGGGGGAACAACAGGTCTGGCCCACCACCGTGAATATCAAAGGTGTCACCCAGGCAGTGATTGGCCATGGCCGAGCACTCAATGTGCCAACCCGGGCGGCCATTGCCCCAGGGCGACGGCCAGAATACTTCACCCGGCTTCGCCGCTTTCCACAGGGCGAAATCCGCCGGGCTGCGTTTAGCTTGCTCTACATCCACCCGGGCGCCCGCCAGCAGGTCTTCCAGCTTTTTCTTGCTGAGCTTGCCGTAATCCGCAAACGAGGATACCGAAAAATACACATCGCCGTTGCCCGCCGCGTAGGCGTGGTCGCCGGCAATCAGCGTTTCGATCATTGCAATCATGTCGCTGATAAACGCCGTAGCTCGGGGTTCAGCGTTGGGCGACAGCACACCCAGACGGGCTTCGTCTTCGTGCATGGCGGCAATCATGCGCTCGGTCAGGTCGGTGTACACCTCGCCGTTTTCATCAGCGCGGCGCAGAATCTTGTCGTCAATGTCGGTGATGTTACGCACGTAGTTCACATCAAAACCACTGTGACGCAAATATCGAGTGATCACATCAAACGCTACCAACACCCGAGCGTGGCCCAGATGACAGTAGTCGTACACGGTCATGCCGCACACGTAGATGCCAACTTTGCCCGGTTCTATGGGCTTGAACTCTTCTTTTTTCTGGCTGAGGGTGTTGTAGATTCTGATCAAGATTTACCCCAGGAATCGCGCAGGGTGACGGTGCGATTGAACACCGGCTTGCCGGCGTTGTCCGTCAGCTTCTGGTCGAAGAAAAAGTAACCTTCGCGCTCAAACTGGTACGGCAGATCGCTCGCCGGCGACGCCAGATTGCGTTCGGCGCGGGCGCCTTTCAAAACCACCAAAGACTGCGGGTTCAGGTGCTCCAGCATATCGCCTTCTTTATCGCTGTCTGGCGTTTCCGCGTTGAACAAGCGGTCGTACACATTGATGTCGCACTCCACGCTGTCCGTTGCAGATACCCAGTGAAGCACGCCGTTGGGTTTGTAGCCTTCAGGGTTCACGCCCAGAGTGTTTTCGTCGTATTCGCACTTCAGCTCGACAATTTCGCCATTGTCATCCCGCACGATTTCGCGACAAGTCATCACATAGCCACCGCGCAGGCGTACCGCCTGATCCGGTGCCAGTCGCTTCCACTTGCGTGGCGCTTCCAGAGCAAAATCTTCGCGATCAATAAACAGGGTTTGGCTCCAGGTCACTTCGCGACTGCCCATGTCCGGATTTTGCGGATGCACCGGCAACACCAGGGTTTCGGTTTTGTCAGCCGGGTAGTTGGTCAGCGTGACCTTCAATGGGCGCATCACGCACATGGCGCGGGGCGAACGGATGTTCAAATCTTCGCGAATGGCGAACTCCAGCATGCCCATGTCTACGGTGCCGCCCGCTTTGTTCACACCGATCATGTCGCAGAAGGTGCGCAAAGACTCAGGCGTGTAACCGCGGCGGCGCAACCCTGAAATGGTGGGCATGCGCGGGTCGTCCCAACCGTCAACGATGTGCTCGTCCACTAAACGTTTGAGTTTGCGTTTGCTGGTAATGGTGTAGTTCAGGTTCAGCCGCGCAAATTCAATCTGGCGCGGCTGACAAGGTACGCTGATGTTGTCCAGCACCCAGTCATACAGAGGGCGGTGGTCTTCAAATTCCAGCGTACACAGGGAATGGGTAATACCTTCCAGCGCGTCTGAAATCGGATGGGTATAGTCGTACATCGGGTAGATGCACCATTTATTGCCGGTCTGGTGGTGTTCGGCGTAGCGGATGCGGTACAGAATCGGGTCACGCATATTGATGTTGGGCGACGCCATATCAATCTTCGCCCGCAGCACCATTTCGCCGTTTTGAAAATCACCGTCGCGCATCTGGCGGAACAGTTTCAGGTTCTCTTCCACCGCCCGCTCGCGATAAGGGCTGTTGCGCCCAGGCTCTTTAAGGCTGCCGCGGTAGTCCGCCATTTCGTCGGCGCTTAAGGCGCACACGTAAGCATTGCCGCGCTCAATCAGCTCTTCCGCAAAGTTGTACAGGGCATCAAAATAGTCCGAGGCAAAATGCACCTTTCCTTGCCACTGATAACCAAGCCACTCCACATCCGCTTTTATGGCGTTGATGTATTCCTGGCTTTCTTTTTCCGGGTTGGTATCGTCAAAACGCAGATGGCATTCACCGCCAAAAGTGTTGGCAATACCAAAATTCAGGCAAATGGCTTTGGCGTGACCAACGTGCAGGTAACCGTTGGGCTCCGGCGGAAAACGGGTCACTACCGTGCCTGTGTGCGCGCCTTTGGCGACGGCGTCTTCAATCAGGCTCTGAATAAAGTTATGGGCTTTCTTGGGCTCGGCGCTCATACAATCTCTGCAAAAAGGAGGTGGATCTGAGCGGTCATTATACGCATAAAAGCACTGCAGACTCATGCACCGCGCCAAACTCTTGCGTACAATGGCGAACAACATGCGCATTGCGCGCAACCTTCCCTCACAAAACAGGAAAACCCCATGATTCTGCTGACAACCAACCACGGCCCTATCAAGCTGGAACTGGATTATGACAAGGCACCGGAAACCGCTAAAAACTTCGAACAGTATGTGCGCCAGGGCTTTTTTGACGGCCTGATATTTCACCGGGTGATCAGCAACTTCATGGTTCAGGGCGGCGGCTTCGAGCCGGACATGAGCCCGCGCAAAACCCGCGAGACAATCAGGAGTGAAGCCGATAACGGCCTCAGCAATATGATTGGCACCGTTGCCATGGCTCGCACCATGGACCCGCACTCCGCAACCGCGCAGTTTTTCATCAACGTTGAAAACAACGGCTTTCTGGATCATTCCGCCAAAACTGCAGAAGGCTGGGGTTATTGCGTGTTTGGCAAAGTGGCTGAAGGCATGGACGTCGTCGACAAAATTCGCGCAGTGCGCACCACCATGAAAGCCGGCCACCAGGATGTTCCTGCTGAAGACGTGATCATCGAAAAAGCGGAAGTGCTTGAGGACGGAGACGCAGCGTGACCACGCTGTTCATTTCCGATCTGCATCTGGAAGAGTCACGCCCGGACATTACACGGGCGTTTCTTACCTTCTTACAAGATCGCGCGGTGAATGCTCACACACTGTACATTCTGGGCGATTTCTTTGAGGCCTGGATTGGCGACGACGAGCACACGCCCTTGCAGGAGCAGATCGCTGCAGCATTGAAGCAGGTCAGCGACGGCGGCACCGCGGTCTATGTGATGCACGGCAATCGGGACTTTCTGCTGGGTCAGGATTATTGCCAGCGTATTGGAGCAACGCTGCTGGATGACCCAACCGTGATTGACCTTTACGGCACCCCCACCCTGCTGATGCACGGCGACAGTCTGTGCACCGCCGATGTGGAATATCAGAAATTCCGCGCCAACATGCGCAACCCGAAAACCCAGAAAATGCTGCTGGCCCGCCCGCTGAAAGATCGCCAGCTGATGGCTCGCCAACTGCGCGAACTGAGTATGGCCAAGAACAAGGGCAAGACCCAAGCCATTATGGATGTGACTCCAGAAGAAGTGGTGCGGGTAATGGAACAGCATAACGTGCCGCAGCTGATTCACGGCCACACCCACCGCCCGGCCCGACATCCGTTGCAGGTCAGCGGGAAAGCGGCGGAAAGAATTGTTTTGGGGGACTGGGACACGCATGTGTGGTGGCTAGAAACAACCGCGACCAAGCCCATTGAACTCCTCAACAAGCCGGTGTGATCCACGCCCTGAAACCCAGTAGGCTCAAAGGCCTTTCACAACACCCAAAGCGATGGCGATTTGAACCAGCTCGGCGAAGGAGTCGACTTTCATTTTCGACATCATATGGGCGCGATGCCCCTCTACGGTTTTGCGATTGATGACCAGCTCATCGGCGGCTTCCTGATTAGAGAAACCTCTCACAATCAGCCCGAACACCTGCTTTTCACGGCGAGTCAGGCTCTCGTAACGCTGCGTCACCTCGGTGTGGGAGCGCTCGCGCTGACGCCGAATCTTGTCCTGCTGTAACGCATTGTGCACGTGATCAATCAGCACCTGGTCGTCAAACGGCTTTTCAATAAAGGTCATTGCGCCTTGGGTCAGCGCTGTTACAGCCATGTCCACGTTGCCGTGGGCGGAAATCATAATTACCGGCAGACCGATGTGATATTCCGGCAACTTCTGCTGGGCGCTGATACCGCTCAAACCCGGCATGCGCACATCCATCACGATGCAGCCACTGCCATCCCCGGAAAAACCCTCCAGAAAGTCTATGGCGCTGGGGTAACTCATCACCGTTAGCCCAACGGACTCCAGCAGCCACTGTAGTGAATCGCGAACATCTGCGTCGTCGTCGACCACGTAAACCGTTTGCGCCATTGTTTCTTTGTGCATCAGTACTACCTGGCCTTGTTGAGAGTGAATGAAAAACAGGCCCCCGACGGAGTCACGTTCTCCGCCCAAAGCTCGCCACCCAGGGTTTCAACCAGCGACCGGCTGATCGCCAAGCCCATACCCAGGCCCCCAGATTTAGTGGAGTAAAACCGCTCGAAAATACGCTCCAGGTCGCCTGCGGCAATACCTTTGCCCTGGTCTTTAACGTGAACCACCATATTGTTCTGGTCAAATTCTGCCACTTCAACAGCAACCTGTGGCGGGCCGTCACCGGCGTTCTCGCGGGACGCTTCAATGCCGTTAATCAACAAGTTCAGCAGCACCTGTTCCAGTTGTATCTTATCACCGGTCACCGCCGGCAAATCTGACGCAATGCAGCGTTTTATGGCGACATTGTCGCGTTCCGCTGTGGATTCGCAGAACTCGCACATTTCTTCCACAATGGCGGCGATGTCCAGAGTGGTCACAACCGGCCCTTGGCGCCGGGTGAAATCCATCATTCGATGAATAATATCGCCCGCCCGCAACGCCGTATTAATGCTGCGGGTGATGGGCAGTTCAATTTCTTCCCAACGAATATCCTGCTGGCCGGCAAAACGCCGCTCTACACCACGCAAAAAATTAACCATGGCCGCTAATGGCTGGTTCAGTTCGTGGGCCAGGCCAGAGGCCAATTCGCCCATGGTAATCAGACGGCCAGCGTGCTCAATGTCTTCACGATACTTTTGCAGCTGTTCTTCCGCCAGAATACGGTGGGTAACGTCCCGCGATACCACGAGTATTTCCTGGATCTTACCAGTGCTGTTATCACGAATGGTGCGACTGGTACTTTCCAGCCAGGTGTAGTGGCCGTCTTTGCAGCGAAAGCGATAGGTATGGGTGTACAGCCCCCGGTTGTAATTCACGCTGCGGGCACGGCGCTTGAAATCTTCAACATCGTCTGGGTGATACAGGTCGTAAGCGGACGTTCCGATAATTTCTTCTACCTGATAACCCAGCAGGTGGGTCACCGCAGGCGAAACATAAATGAAGCGCCATTCCTCAGGAGTATGGCGTGAAATCATGTCGGTGGACTGTTCGGCCATTTCCGCCAGCATGCGGTTGCGGTCGGCATCGTCTGCCAGGGCGTTGCAACCTGACGGTCGCGGATGATCAACCATGATTATCGCACCTTCCACCGTTGGCACTCAAAATACAGCTTTGCTTAACGCACGAAGGCCCTGGCGAATAAACACGCACCAGGGCCTGAATACGATTATTCAGCGTAAAAATTCTTTGCTGAAGGTTCTGAATTCCGGTGCTGAGGAATCGCGCACCCACTCAAAACCCACCATTTCCCGGCTGACCAGAACCACACCGGCCTGCTCCAGGCGACGCAGGGTAATGTCGGTATCAAAGTCGTTGCGGGCGGAAATGGCATCAGCCACCACAAACACCTGTTTTCCGCACTCTTTCAAGCGCAACGCGGTTTGCACCACGCAAGCCTGGGATTCCATACCACACACCACAACTTGGTCGCGATCCAAACTGTTAAAGTGCGCCATAAAACCGGTGTCATCTATGGCCGAAAACTGGGTTTTGCCATGAATCCGCTCTTCCCCGATCAACCTCCGCAGGCTTTCTTCGGTATGGCCCAGGCCATCCGGATACTGTTCAGAGGCAATCACCGGCACCTTCATCAGCTGCGCCAAGCGCACCAGCCAACGGCAATGATTCACCAGCTCTTCACTGCGCTGAATGCCACCCAAGAGCTTAGACTGGACATCCACAACCACCAGGGTTGCTTTGTTACGATCTAATAGCATATGTCTCTCCTGACGGTTACGCCGGACGGCGGTCTACCATATTGGTGGCATAGCCTTCCGCAACCACTTTATCGCCCACCTTGCACACGGTTTTCAACTTCACCCGGCGGCGCTCTACGTTGATTTCCTCAACTTCTGCACTCGCCACCACGGTATCACCAAGAAACACCGGCGCCTTGAAACGGATCTGCTGGTCAATGTAGATAGCACCAGGACCAGGCATACGTGCACCCAGTACCGCAGAAATCAAAGCGGCACTGAACATACCGTGCACGATCCGCGCTTTGAACGGCGTGGTCTTCGCGTACTCGTCATTCAGATGTAACGGGTTGTTGTCACCACTGAGCTCAGCGAACTGTATAACATCCGCCTCGGTGATCGTTTTGGTGTAGCTGTCGGTCATGCCGACTTTTAGGTCTTCCAGGTAATAGCCGTGTAACTCATCCATTGTGCTCTCCTATACCCAATCTTGATGTCGCCGCCATATCGCCCTAATTTTGCACTGACATTATGCAATTTCAGCGTTTATTCTGAATCAACCCTTACAAGCTTAATGGTTTCTATTTTATAAACCAAGTATTTTTAATTGGTTTTTTTGAGGCGCTTTGGTAGCCTCTTCCAATCAGGATAAGACCGCTCCAGGCCAGCCACAAGGACACAATCATGCCACGTCAATCCGCTAATCTGTTCGAACGTGCTTTTAAAAAGCTGCTAGCCGGAGGCACCGATGCCTTAAATGGCTGGCGCCTGAACCAGGGTGATCTGGCCATATCTGCTGATTTGACAGAGCAGGATCTAACGGTGATTGCCGAGTGGATTGACCACTGCCTCGCCGAGAACGGCGGCCAAGTTGTCGCTCGCAAACGCGCTGCAGAATTAGGCCGTGCCTATCTTACATTGACACGCACTGGCCGTATGCGCTTCCTTTGCCTGCTAGCCGAGCAATACGGCATTGACGAAAACGCGGTTAGTCAAGCCATGGAAGACTGGCGCAACGCCGATCCTGACCAGCGCAACCTGAAAGCCCGCCAGCTCCGCAAAAGCCTGGAGCCTAGCCGCACCACTTTACTCAAACAGTTTAACGGCGTTCCGTCTGGCGTAAAGTTCTTGGTAGATATGCGCGAAGAATTGCTGACGCTGATCAAGGAGCAGCCTCTACTGATGCCGCTGGAACAGGATTTAAAAGAGCTGTTGGAGCAGTGGTTCGACATCGGCCTGCTGCAACTGGAAGAAATCAGCTGGAAATCCAGTGCCGTGCTGTTGGAGAAACTGATTGCTTACGAGGCCGTGCACGAAATAAAAAGCTGGAACGACCTGAAAAACCGACTGGACTCAGACCGCCGCTGCTTTGCTTTTATTCATCCTAATATGCCTGACGAGCCGCTGATTTTTGTTGAAGTGGCGCTAGTAAACGGGCTGGCCGGCAACGTACAAAAACTGCTGGACGAAGACGCCCCAACACAAGACATAGACCAGGCCAATACAGCCATTTTCTACTCCATTTCCAACGCCCAAAAAGGCCTGGCCGGTATCAGCTTTGGCAACTTCCTGATTAAACAGGTAGTGGCCAGGCTGAAAGAGGAATTCCCTCACCTGAAGCAGTTTGCCACCCTGTCACCCGTGCCCGGTTTTCGCCGCTGGCTCGATTCCGCTAGCGATGAAGAGATTGCTGCACTGCCCGGTGGCGAGGCTTGGCTGAAAACCCCGCAACCGCGCCTGACCGTGGACGCTGACAGCCTGGCCACTAGCCCTGAACCCGACAAACAGACCCTTTTACGCCTCGCGGCGGCTTACCTGTGCCTGGCTAAACGCAAGGGCACAAACACGCGAGCCAAAGACCCCGTCGCCAACTTCCACCTCAGCAACGGCGCGCAAGTAGCGCGGCTGAACTGGCTGGCCGACAGCTCAGATAAGGGTTTGAAACAGGCTGCCGGGCTAATGGTGAACTATCTGTACGATCTACCCAATATTGAACAGCGCAGCGAGCATTACACCTCGTCTGGAAAGATTGCAAAGTCCGCCGAAATTAAAAAATTAATCAAGTAGCCACAACGGCTTACAACAACCCCAAAGGAGAATAGCATGACCAATCGTATCGCCGTAGTAACCGGAGCCACCGGCGGACTGGGTTCCGCCATGTGCAGGCAATTGGCGAATCAGGGCCGCACGGTAGTAGCCTCCCATTTACCCGCAGACGAGTTCCGCCAGCAGGCCAAAGACTGGCAAAAAACCATGGCCGCCGAAGGCTACGACATAGCCATTATGCCCCTGGATGTAACTGACTTTGAAAACTGTAAAGCCTTTGTCGCCACAGTAGAGCACGACTTCGGCCCGATGGATGTTCTCGTCAACAACGCCGGCATCACTAACGACGCACCGTTGAAAAAAATGGCTCAGGAGCAATGGTCGCAAGTGGTTAACGTAAACCTGAACTCCATGTTCAATATGTGTCGGCAAGTGTTTGAAGGCATGTGCGACCGTGGCTTTGGCCGTATCGTGAACATTTCGTCGTTGAACGGTGAAAAGGGCCAGTTTGGTCAGTGCAACTACGCCGCCACCAAAGCAGGAATTTACGGTTTCACTAAGTCCATCGCACTGGAAGGTGCGCGTAAAGGCGTTACCGTAAATGCCATTTCACCGGGCTACATCGACTCACCCATGGTGCGTCAAGTACCCGAAAAAGTGCTCAGCAGCATCATTGCCGGCATTCCCGTTGGTCGTTTAGGCACCCCCGAAGACATCGCCCGTGCAGTAATTTTCCTGACTGCTGAAGACGCCGGCTTTGTGACCGGTACCAACCTGTCAATCAATGGTGGGCAGTTCATGGCCTGATCAGGCCCTAAGGAGCAAAACGATGACAGAGTACAAAGCACCCACCCAGGACATGGCTTTCACTTTGCGAGAAGTGGCCGGTTTTTTTGATATGGCCGAAACCTGCGGTTACAGCGACGTTAGCGACGAGCTGGTAAGCGCCATTCTGGACGAGGCCGCCAAATTCAGCGGCTCTGTTCTGTCGCCACTGAACAAAAGCGGTGACAGAGCTGGCGTACGCCTGAGCACCAGTGGTGAAGTCGTGATACCTGAAGGCTTTGCCAGCGCCTACCAGCACTATGTAGATGGCGGCTGGGGGAGCCTGCAGTTTGATCCGCATTACGGTGGCCAGGGTCTTCCTTTCTCCCTCGCCATTCCGGTGCAGGAAATGCTGCACGCCGCCAATATGGCGTGGGGGCTCTGTCCTTTGTTGTCACAGGGAGCGGTGGAGGCGATTTTTGAAAACGCCAGCACCGAGGTGAAAGACTGCTTTTTACGGCCCATGGTGTCGGGTCGCTGGAGCGGTACTATGAACCTCACCGAACCGCAATCCGGTTCCGACCTCGCCACCCTGCGCACAAGCGCCCGGCAAAACGGTGACCACTATCTAATTAGCGGCAGCAAGATTTTTATTACCTGGGGCGAGCACGATATGGCCGAGAACATCGTGCACCTGGTGCTGGCGCGATTGCCAGGCGCACCAGCTGGGGTAAAAGGAATATCTCTATTTGCTGTGCCCAAATACCTGGTGAACAACGACGGGACCCTAGGCGAGCGCAATGACTGCCGCGCTCTGTCGTTGGAGCACAAGCTGGGCATTCATGCCAGCCCCACCTGCGTGATGGGTTTCGGCGACAACGGCGGCGCTGTGGGTTACCTGGTGGGTGAAGAAAACAAAGGCCTGGCCTGTATGTTCACCATGATGAACAACGCACGTCTGACCGTGGGCCTGCAAGGCGTTGCCATTGCCGAGCGCGCCTATCAAGACGCCCGTGCTTACGCCTTTGACCGCGTGCAGGGCATCGCTCCCGGGGATTCAGCGCCCTCGCCCATTGTGCGCCACCCGGATGTTCGGCGCATGTTGATGACGATGAAAGCGCTGACCGAAGCCGGCCGCTGTCTGGCCTACACCGGTTGCACCGCAGTGGATATGGCGAAAAGCGGCAATGAAAATGCCGAAAGCCGCCAGTATTATCAGCGCCGCGCAGATGTGACGACGCCACTGGTAAAAGGCTGGTGTACCGAAATCGCCCAGGAAGTAACCTCATTGGCCATCCAATGCCACGGCGGCATGGGTTTTGTAGAAGAAACCGGCGTTGCCCAGCATTACCGAGACGCCCGCATTCTGCCTATCTATGAAGGCACCAACGGTATTCAGGCATTAGATCTAATCGGCCGCAAAACCCGCCGTGACCAAGGTGCGGGTATCAACGAACTGTTGGCTGACATTAAGCAATTCTGCAACTCTGACCGGGCCCGCCGGGAACTGAAAGCCAGCACTCTGGAGCGCCTGACACAAGCTACCGGATTCGTGGACATCGCGCTGGAACGTGTACTGGAAAATCAGCAGGATGAGGCATTCTGCGGTTCGGTCGCGTTTAGCTATATGATGCTGACGGCCACCACCAACGCCGGATGGCTGTTGACAAAAGCCGCTTTGCGGGCGGCTGAACTGAGCCATCAAAGCAGCCAGCCTGCGCCTTGGTTGAAGGCGAAAGTACAAACTGCCGATTTTTTTGCGGACCATATTCTGCCGCGCTGTTCGGGCTATCTGGCATCTATTGTGGCCGGCAGTGAATCGACTATGGCTCTGGACGCAACCAGCTTCTGACACTGTTCAACAATTCTGATGAACAAGCAAAGCAACTTGTGCATCCTGCACCACCGGGCGTTTTGTTTGCGCACAAAAAACCCCGGCGAACCGGGGTAAAGCATCAGCGCAACTCTCGCAATCAGGCGTTAAGTTCTTCTCTCAGAATGTGCTTCTGAAGCTTTCCAGTGGAAGTTTTTGGCAAAGCATCCACGAACAAGACGCGCTTTGGCGTTTTGTAGCCCGCCAGACTGGCGCGACAATGGGCAATAATGTCATCTTCCGTGGTGTACTCCTGACCATTTTTCAAAGTGATAAAAGCACAGGGAATTTCGCCCCAGTGGTCATCTTTGGCCGCCACAACGGCCGCTTCTAATACTGCCGGATGGTCGTACAACACACTCTCTACTTCCAGCGTGGAAATATTTTCCCCACCGGAAATAATGATGTCTTTCGAGCGGTCTTTAATTTCTACATAGCCGTCAGGATGCCACACTCCCAAGTCACCAGTGTGGAACCAGCCACCCTCGAACGCTTTCCGGGTTTCTTCCGGGTTCTTTAGATAGCCCTTCATTACACTGTTACCACGCACCAGTAACTCGCCAATGCTGTTGCCATCCCGGGCTACAGGTTTCAGGGTAACCGGGTCTGCCACCATCATGTCTGACATCGACAAAGACAGAACGCCCTGACGCGCCATCTTGGCGGCTTTATCTTTCAGACTCAGCTGGTGCCATTCATCCTGAAACTCGCATACCAGACTGGGCCCATAGGTTTCAGTCAGGCCGTACAGGTGCACCACTTTCATGCCCATGGCTTCCATTGCTTCGATCGTGGCTGCCGGGGGCGCTGCGCCGCCGGTCGCCGCGGTTACCAGCTGGTCGAATTGACGCTTCTGCTGATCTGGTGCGTTAATCATCATATTCAATATAATGGGCGCTGCGCAGAAATGAGTAACGCCGTATTCTACCAACGCGTCAAAAATCGGCCCAGGGTGCGGCGCCCGCAGGCACACGTGAGTACCCGCCACCGCCGTAACTGCCCAGGGGTAGCACCAACCGTTACAATGGAACATCGGCAGCGTCCACAAATACACTGCGCCTGCGGGCAAACCAAAACCAATAACGTTGCTCAGAGCGTTCAGATAAGCACCACGGTGATGATAAACCACCCCCTTCGGCTTACCGGTGGTACCCGAGGTATAGTTCAATGCTATGGCTTGCCATTCATCTTCCGGCCATTGCCACTGAAAATCCAGCGAGCCACTATCCAGAAGCGCTTCGTAGGTCATTTTGCCCAACAATTCACCGCCTTCGTATTGAGGATCGTCTACGTCAATAACGATGGGCGGCGTTTCACAGCCAGCCAGAGCTTCCCGCACTCTGTCTGAGAATTCGCGATCCGTAAACAGCACCTTGGCGCGACCATGGTTGAGCATGAATGTCATGGTATGGGCATCCAAGCGGGTATTCTGTGTATTCAACACCGCACCGACCATGGGCACCGCAAAATGCAGCTCTAGCATTTCCGGCAGATTCGGCAGCAAAACAGCTACCGTATCGCCTTTGCCAACCCCCAGCTGAGTTAACGCAGACGCCATGCGCAAGCAGCGGGCGTAGGTTTCGGACCAGGTACGGCGCACAGGTCCGTGAATTACCGCACAGCGATCCGGGTGAGCAAGTGCCGTGCGTTGCAAAAAAGTAATAGGGGTCAAAGGCGTGTAGTTAGCCACGTTGGTTTCTAGCCCCAGATCGTACATATTTTCCATTATAACAACCTCTTACAACCTTTTGAAATATCTCTTAGCGCTGCGCTAGCTATTGTCGCGCAGCGGTTCGGCGTTGTTTTCTTCGGGCTCTTCTGCTGCTTGGTGGGTGGCACTGTACACATCGGCAAACCAGTTCTTTTCTAGAACCGCCCAAAGCACCAGGCCGGAACCCAAGCCCCAAGCCGCACCCTTCGTTGCCAGAATAGCGCCAACCATCACCGCTACGCCGCGTTCCAGGTTGGTTTGTTTGCTCAGCATTTCTACGGCTAAGTAACCACACAGGTAGCCCTGGATCAGTAGCGTTAACGCCATACCAATATTTAACCCTGGCTTAAGCAACGTTATAACCGGAACCAGAAACAGTGCAATGGTCATACCCCAGTAAATACTGGTGGCGCCACCCCAGTAGCTGTCCATCGCCTTGCGCGGGTTGTTCATATAGCGGTTGATTATCAGTGCCTGACCACCCGTCCAGGCCGGGCCAGACAAGCTAATGAACGGCGCAACCAGTCCGTGAATCAGGTTGCGTATGCCCACGATAATACTATTGCGACGCGGGCTAAAGATCAGCTTTTCATCTTTACGCGCGCCGTCGGCGCTTTTGAATAGAGAATCGACTACCAGGATATCGCCAAATGCGATGATGTAAGCCGCCAGCGCTAAAGGCAAAGCGTCTACAAAATATTGCCAAGGCGGAAGCCCCAAACCAAACACACTGTACTTTTCAATAATTTCCCCGAGCGGAATGCTGGTAAAGCCCCACTCAATCTGCGGCACAGCCACTTCGCCAATCAAAATGCCAAACACATAAGCGATGATGAACGGAATCGCAATACCGTACTGGGCCACAAAGCGAAAGAAACCGTAGCGCGCTCGTAACGGACCTGCGGTTTCAGAAAACAACATAAAAAAGCCCAAAACAGCACCGGTAAGAATAGTGATCGGCATGCTCCACACTCGGCCGCCTTCAGCAAACTCACCCATCACCGCCGAAATACCGGCGCCAATCAGTATGCCGGCTTTCAGGGACATGGGCATGCGTCGCACCAGCGCATCAGCGCCCTTGAACACCCCCAAACCAAGAAACAACGCGGCCACAGTAAGCTGCAGTGCAATGAGCGCCAGAATTCTGGGTTCTCCTTCGGGATACGCTGTGAGAAACGCGATGTAAAGCGGAATGCCCGCGGTAATCCAGCCGGACACAGCAGGGTCACCAAAGTGGGTATGCAGCAGGTACAGAAAGTTGTTGATCAACACAAACGCCACGGCAACTTCAAACGGAATGCCCAGCGTTTGCGTCATCAGTGCGGTAATGCCTAACGGCACCACGCACAAAATCATGCCTTGAAGAATATCGGGGATTTCAAGCTTGTAGTGAACCAGCGGAATACGGAACTTCAGACCGCCCAACGTTGACGGTTGTTCAGCGCCGTCGGGTCTTTTTTGTAACGACATTATTATTGTTCTCCATCCTGAAATGATGTGTGCAGGCGGCAGAGTAAGCCGCCCCATCAATACTAGGTGGAAATATTCAATCAAGCAAGGGTTTACACTTGCATAAAAGATGATAATTACTGCCTTCGGTGCAAGCGTACATTTCAGGTGTTCAACTAAAGCCCAACAGCACTTTCTTTTTCCACTGCTAGACTACAAAGGTAATTAGGTTTGTATCACTTAAACAGACTCACCAGGCACAGCCCGGAGGACACACATTTACCCTGTGCCGGATTGTGCTGATGGAATACATAACAACACCCAAAGGAGAACTATATGCCAAATCGCGTAGCCGTTGTGACGGGTGCAATCGGAGCCCTAGGCACCGCAATGTGCAAACAGCTAACCGATCAGGATCGTACCGTGATCGCCACTCACCGCCCAGGCGACGAGCCGCGCAAAAAAGCTGAACAGTGGCAAAAAACCATGGCTGAAGCAGGCTACACCGTTAACATTATGCCGGTAGACGTTGCCGACTATGATAGCTGTAAAGTCTTTATGGAAAGCGTGGAAAAAGAGTTCGGCCCTGTGGATGTGCTGGTCAATAATGCCGGCATCACCAACGATGCACCGTTGAAAAGAATGGGGGCAGATCAGTGGACCCAGGTGATCAACGTTAACCTGAACTCCATGTTTAACATGTGCCGCCACGCGTTCGAAGGCATGTGCAACCGTGGCTTTGGCCGCATTGTAAACATATCCTCCATTAATGGTGGCAAAGGCCAGTTCGGGCAGAGCAACTACGCCGCTGCCAAGGCCGGCGTTTACGGCTTCACCAAATCGATCGCACTGGAAGGCGCCCGTAAAGGCGTTACCGTAAACTCGATTTCGCCGGGCTACATCGATTCCCCAATGGTGCGCGCAGTGCCTGAGAAAGTGCTGGAAAGTATTGTTGCGGCCATTCCGGTGGGCCGCCTTGGGCAGCCAGACGACATCGCCCGCGCGGTGGCGTTTTTGACCGCCGAAGACGCTGGCTTTGTGACTGGCGCAGACCTGATGGTTAACGGCGGCCAGTTCATGGGCTAACGCCAAATCCTGAAGAGCCTACCGCGAAAAACAAAAGCCGGAGAAATCTCCGGCTTTTTAATGGTTAGGATATAAAAGCGTACTCAGCTAGCAATTGGCGGCGATCCGATTTCCGGCAGTGTCATTACGTCAGGCTCGCGATAGGTGTTCAAGCGTTTGCGCCAGCCGGGCAACCACTGCTCCCGCTCGCGCGCCTGAGTCGCCAGCTCAGCGCGGCGGGTTAACACTTTGTCGGCCGCTTCGCGAAACTGCTGCAACACCGGATCGGAAGATTGCTCCGGCATGGCTTGAAGAACCTGCAGCAAGCCCCAGCCCTCACCTTTATAACGCTCAGACACTGCTAACCCTTCGCCCTTAAAGTTCACATAATCCACCAACGCGTAAACCCCACCCGGTGTTTGGCTGAGCTGCGCCAGATGATTGCGCACCGCAAGCTGCCGTGCTTCCGGTGCCGCCTCAACAACGGTCTTTATAGACGCTTGCGCGCGGCGAAATATAAATTCTGCCTGAATACCTTGGGTGCCTGCCAAAAATTCTCGCAATTCCGCTACCTGGGGTGAATTTTCCACCGCTTCAAAGGCCGCTTTGTCTGCCCAGGGTGCGTCAAGCGGCTTAAGCTCCCGCAGCCAATCCGGTATAGACCGCTGGCGCTGAGCCATGTAATCGATCAGTGTGGGAAAACTCTCGACAAAACCAGCTTCAACGTCTTTCGGATACCAGATAAAATGACCGATACCGAGTGACGGAAACGCCTCACCGTCGTTCCAGTGCACCAGGCAGCGAAACTGCCCCGCGCATTCGTTCTGGAAAATCTGCTGGCCAATCCAGTCAAGCTGTGCGGGTTTTAGCACCAGGGAAATATCGCTGACGCCCCCTCCTGCCACCTGTTGCTGATTCACATCCAGAGTCTCGGGCTCGGGATTTTCGCCCTGCCCGGCCACCCCGATATCGGCGCTTTGTTCGCAGCCCGCCAAAAGTGCCGCCAGAGCGCCCGCGAGCATCAAGGCCAGAGGAACTGACACCCGATTACGAGACTTAGGCGGCCCGCCAATACTATTTTTGCCCACCGTTCAGGCGCCCCCACCAGGGTTTATTTTATCTTCAGTGCGCAGTTCAAAATCGCTGGCGTCGTGGCGCTCGCGAAGCTGCTTATGAGGCTCGCCGGTCACTTTATTCACCATACGGCCACGCTGTACCGCCGGTCGCTTTGCGACTTCTGCGGCCCAGCGCAGCACGTGGGTATAGCTTTGCGCGTCCAGAAATTCTGCTGCTTCGTAAACCAGATTGTTTACCAGTGCTCCGTACCAGGGCCAAATCGCAATGTCTGCGATTGTGTAGGTGTCACCGGCTATATAGCGATTGTCCGCCAGCTGCCGATCCAGCACATCCAGCTGGCGCTTTACTTCCATCGCGTAGCGGTCAATCGGGTACTCGTATTTTTCGGGTGCGTAGGCGTAGAAGTGACCGAAACCTCCGCCCAACATCGGCGTGCTGGCCATCTGCCAAAACAGCCAGTTCAGGGTTTCGGTGCGGCCAGCGGCGTCTTCAGGCAACAGTGCGCCAAATTTTTCGGCCAAGTACAACAGCATGGAGCCTGACTCAAACAGCCGCTGCGGCGGTTGCGCAGAGTGGTCCAGCAGCGCCGGAATTTTGGAGTTGGGATTTATCTCGACAAAACCACTGCCAAACTGATCGCCCTCGCCAATGTTGATCAGCCAGGCGTCGTATTCGGCATCCACAAAACCCAGTTCCAGCAGTTCCTCCAGCATCACGGTTACTTTTACGCCGTTGGGCGTCGCCAATGAATACAGCTGAAACGGATGCTTGCCTATCGGCAACGTCTTATCGTGGGTAGCACCGGCAACCGGCCTGTTAATGTTGGCGAAAGCACCGCCGTTGGCTTTATCCCAAGTCCATACTTTTGGCGGTGTATAACGGTTGTCTGGCATTGCTTACCCTCCGAATTGCGAAGTGAATGTGTGGCGCTGGCAGTCCCAATCTACGGGCAAAGAACGTTACTGCTCCACAAACGCCCGCTCGACAACGTAATGCCCCATATTTGCACCACGAGCTTCTTTAAAGCCCAGGTTATCGAGTATGGCGCAGGTGTCTTTGAGCATACTGGGGCTGCCGCAAATCATAAATCGATCATTCTCGACATCAAACTCTGACAAGCCCAGATCCTGGGTGATTTTGCCGCTTTCCATAGCGTGTGTCAGCCGCCCGGTGTGGCGAAAGGGTTCGCGGGTTACCGTCGGGTAATACAGCAGCTTGCCATCCACCATTTCACCAAAGAACTCGTTCTCTGGCAGAGCCTCGATTTCGTGCTGGTAGGCCAACTCGGAAACGTGGCGCACACCGTGAGTTATGATAACTTTATCAAAGGCTTCATACACTCCGGGGTCTTTTATGATGCTCATGAAGGGCGCCAGACCGGTGCCGGTGGCAATCAGCCACAGCTTTTTTCCTGGTAACAGGTTGTCCAGAATCAGCGTGCCGGTGGGCTTGCGGCTAACAAGAATTTCATCACCCACCTTTATTTTCTGAAGCTTGGACGTCAACGGGCCGTCTTGCACTTTGATGGAGAAAAACTCGAGCTCGTCTTCATAGTTTGCGCTGGCGATACTGTAGGCGCGCATCAACGGTTTGCCTTCCGTTTCCAGACCGATCATCACGAAGTGGCCGTTCTTGAAACGGAAGCTGGGGTCGCGACTGGTTTTGAAGCTGAACAGAGTATCGTTCCAATGGTGCACACTGGTGACGGTTTCTTTAATCAAGTTGCTCATTTCACCCTCTTGCGTCAATTCGCGTTAAATTGGAACAGCGTGTTTATCAGCGACGGGCTGCGTCAGCGGGCCGCTGTGAAAACGAAATTCGGAATCAGGCTGTTCAATCAGCTCTTGCTCGATGGCCAGAAAAACCGCAACTCGGTCCTCAACCGGGCCACCGTTGGCCTGTTCGGCCAGGGCCAGGTAGTCGCGGTAATGGCGAGCTTCGGATTTCAACAAGCCGTTATAAAAATTGGAAAGCTCGGTATCAAGATACGGTGCCAGGGCCGCAAAGCGTTCACAGGAACGTGCTTCAATAATGGCGCCAATCACCAACAGATCAACCAGGCGGCCGGGTTCGGTGCTGCGTACTGCGGCGCGTAAACCTGCGGCATAGCGCGCCGGCGCCAGGTGGCCATAGCTGATCCCCCGTGCCGTCATCAGAGCCAGAACCTGTTCAAAGTGCCTTAACTCCTCCCGCGCCAGTCGCGACATTTTATGCAGCAGGTCGGGATTATCCACGTAGCGATACATCAGGCTAAGCGCTGTGGAGGCTGCTTTTTTCTCGCAGTGGGCGTGGTCAATCAGCAACAAGTCCTGATTCGCCAGAGCATTATCAATCCAGGCCTGAGGCGTCCGGCACGGTAAAAAGGCGTTAATACTATCATGAGCACTTTCGTGAGTACGTTCGTTAATGCTGTCGATATTAGTCTCTATAGTACTATCGATATTGCTCTGCAGGGCATCGTTCATGGCGTTCCGAACATTGGGTTAAAAGTTGATGCGTCAGTATAGCGCAGGTAACAAGTCTCTCCGACCTCTGTCCAATTTAACTTTATAAGGGCTTTCCTATATAATGCAGCGCCAGTTTAAAACCTTTTTAAAATAACATTCCCGCCAGGCGTCTTGCGCCACAAGGGCGGAGCACTTCAACCGATGAGGGTCAAACCGTGTTAGAAGCCTACCGTGAACACGTTGCCGAGCGTGCAGCTCTGGGTATTCCACCCAAGCCGCTGAATGCCGAACAAACCGCTGCACTGGTGGAACTGCTGAAAAAGCCGCCCGCCATTGACAACGAAGACGAAGACACACTGATTGACCTGCTGGAAAACCGTGTTCCGCCCGGGGTCGACGAAGCCGCTTATGTAAAAGCCGCGTTCCTGACTGCCCTTGTGAAAGGCGAAGCCAGCTCCCCGATGATTAATAACGGCAAGGCAATTCAGTTGCTGGGCATGATGCAGGGCGGCTACAACATCACCACCCTGGTAGACCTGTTAGACAATCCTGAACTGGCCGAACCGGCCGGTATCCAGCTCAAGCACACCCTGCTGATGTTCGACGCCTTCAACGATGTGAAGGTGAAAATGGACGCCGGTAACGCCGTCGCCAAAGACGTCATTGAATCCTGGGCTAACGCAGAGTGGTTCACCAAGCGTAACAAAGTTGCCGACAGCATCAAAATGGTGGTGTTCAAAGTCACCGGCGAAACCAACACCGACGACCTGTCGCCAGCACCCGATGCCTGGTCACGCCCTGACATCCCGCTGCATGCCCGCGCTGCTTATAAAATGACCCGCGATGGCCTAAAGCCGGAAGAACACGGTGTTACCGGGCCCATGAGCCAGATTGCCGACATCAAGTCCAAAGGCCTGCCCGTTGCTTTCGTAGGCGACGTTGTAGGTACCGGCTCTTCCCGTAAATCCGCCACCAACTCGGTGCTGTGGTTCTTCGGTGACGACATTCCTGGCGTGCCGAACAAGCGCGGCGGCGGTGTGTGTATCGGCAACAAAGTGGCCCCTATCTTCTTCAACACCATGGAAGACGCGGGCGCGCTGGTATTCGAAGCACCGGTTGACGACATGCACATGGGCGATGTGATTGATATTCGCCCGTACGAAGGCAAAATCTACAACGAAAACGGTGATGTGATCTCCGAATTCAGCTTCAAGTCCGACGTGATTCTGGACGAAGTTCAAGCCGGCGGCCGCATTCCCTTGATAATCGGCCGCGGCCTGACCAGCAAGGCCCGTGAAACCCTGGGCCTGGGCGCTACCGATATCTTCCGCCTGCCAAATGACCCTGAAGTCGGCACCAAGGGCTTCACCCTGGCGCAGAAGATGGTCGGCAAAGCCTGCGGCCTGGACGAAGGCCAAGGCGTTCGCCCGGGCACCTATTGCGAACCCAAGATGACCACCGTGGGCTCGCAAGACACCACCGGCCCGATGACCCGTGACGAACTGAAAGACCTGGCTTGCCTGGGTTTCCAGGCTGACCTGGTTATGCAATCATTCTGCCACACAGCCGCTTATCCCAAGCCGATTGATGTGGAAATGCAGCACACCATGCCAGACTTCATGCGTACCCGTGGCGGCGTTTCCTTGCGCCCGGGCGACGGCATCATCCACTCGTGGCTGAATCGCATGCTACTGCCCGATACCGTAGGCACCGGTGGTGATTCCCACACCCGTTTCCCCATGGGCATTTCCTTCCCGGCCGGTTCTGGCCTGGTGGCGTTTGCCGCTGCCACCGGCGTTATGCCGCTGGACATGCCAGAATCGGTACTGGTGCGCTTTAAAGGCGAAATGCAGCCCGGTATTACCCTGCGTGACCTGGTGCACGCCATCCCCCTTTACGGCATCAAGCAAGGCATGCTGACCGTAGAGAAGAAAGGCAAGATCAACGAATTCTCTGGCCGCGTGCTGGAAATCGAGGGCCTGGAACACCTGACCGCAGAGCAGGCGTTTGAATTGTCTGACGCCTCTGCCGAGCGCTCCGCTGCAGGCTGCACCATCAACCTGTCAGAAGAGTCGGTGGCCGAGTATCTGCGCTCCAACATCACCATGCTGCGCTGGATGATGGCCGACGGTTACGGCGACGCGCGTACTCTGGAGCGTCGTGCCCAAGGTATGGAAGCCTGGCTGGCCAACCCCAGCCTGATGCGCGCCGATTCCGATGCCGAGTACGCTCACATCATTGAAATTGATCTGGCCGATATCAAAGAGCCGATCGTGTGCTGCCCGAACGATCCGGACGACGCCCGCGTTCTGTCCGAAGTCGCCGGCGACAAGGTCGATGAAGTGTTCATCGGTTCGTGCATGACCAACATCGGTCACTTCCGCGCCGCTGGTAAACTGCTGGAGCAAAACAAAGAGCCCCTCAAAGTTCGCCTGTGGATGTCTCCGCCCACCAAGATGGACGAGTCCCAGCTGATGGAAGAAGGCTACTTCAAAATCTACGGCGACGCCGGTGTGCGCACCGAAATGCCGGGTTGCTCGCTGTGCATGGGTAACCAGGCACGTGTAGGCGCAGGCACCACTGTGCTGTCTACCTCTACTCGCAACTTCCCCAACCGCCTGGGCGATGGTGCGAACGTGTACCTGACCTCTGCGGAACTGGCGTCAGTAGGTGCGATTCTGGGTAAACTGCCGACGCCGGCCGAATACATGGAATACGCCAAAGACCTGAACAGCATGTCGAAAGAAATCTACAAGTACCTGAGCTTCGACAAGATGGACAACTACACCAGCAAAGCTGCAGAAGCCAATGTCGCTTAAGCCTTAGCCAAACCGGAGACCAAGCCAAACCGGGGACAGATTTCAAATCTGTCCCCTATCTAAAAACGCCAGCCCGAGAGCTGGCATTTTTTTATGCCCAGACACAAAAAAAGAGGCCCCCGAAGGGGCCCCTTTCATCACCAACCGGGGACAGATTTGAAATCTGCCCCCTATTTTCTTCGTTTACCGTTCGATGTGCTGATATTCACCGGCATCAGCCGTCATGCTGCTAACAGCCATGATCGCAATCCAGGAAGCGATGAAGCCAGGAATGATCGCGTAAACGCCCGGACCACCCATGAACTCACTACCCCAGCCCAGTGAAATCCAGACCATAACAGTAACCGCACCCACAACTACACCAGAGATTGCACCGGTACCGTTAGTGCGCGGCCACATCAGCGACAGCAGAATCAGCGGACCGAACGCGGCACCAAAGCCTGCCCATGCGTTACTGACCAGCCCCAGAACCTGAGAGTCGGGGTCAGATGCAATAAACGCAGCCACCAAGCCAACCAGAACCACACAAACACGACCAATGTTCACGCACTCGCGATCAGACGCTTCTTTGCGCAAAAACAGGCGGTAGAAGTCTTCCGTCATAGAAGACGAGGACACCAGAAGCTGACTGGAGATGGTACTCATAACCGCAGCCAAGAGCGCAGCATAGAGGAAGCCCGTAATCAGCGGGTGGAACAACAGGTCAGACAGGATAATAAAGATGGTTTCCGGATCATCAATCGCCATACCGGTGCGCACCGCATAGGCCCGACCAAAGATACCCAGAGAGATGGCACCAATCAGCGAAATAGCCATCCAGCCCATACCGATGTTGCGGGCAACCGGAACCTCTTTAAGAGTACGAATAGCCATAAAGCGCACGATGATGTGAGGCTGACCGAAATAACCCAGGCCCCAGGTGACCGCAGAAAGCCATCCAATAAAGGTCAGCCCCTCTGTCCAGGACAGGAGCGTGGGGTCGATTTCATTCAAGGTCTGAGCCGCCTGCGTATAACCGCCGCCGCCTTCACCAAACAGCACAACCGCCGGCATAAGCACCAGCGCCAGCATCATGATGACGCCCTGAACAAAGTCCGTCATGCTCACTGCTAGAAAACCACCAATAACCGTGTATACCAGTACCACGCCCAGTGTGATGATAATACCCACGGCGTAGTCGCTCAGGCCACCGAAATTGAAAATGCCGGAAAACGCACTTTCGAACAGCTTACCGCCAGCAACCAGGCCAGACGCGGTGTAAACGGCAAAGAAGACAACGATGACGATCGCCGACACCGTGCGCAATGAAAGCGCCTGGGTCGGGAATCGATTTGCCAGAAAGGACGGAATGGTAATAGCATTACCATAATGAACCGTTTGTTCGCGCAGTCGGGGCGCAACAAGCGTCCAGTTTACGAACGCGCCCACAAACAGGCCAATACCGATCCAGGCTGAGGCCAAACCCGATACGTACAACGCACCCGGAAGACCCAGAAGTAACCATCCGCTCATGTCCGAAGCACCAGCCGAAAGCGCCGCCACTTTTGGGCTGAGCGATCGCCCACCCAACATGTAATCTTCGGATGAGGACGTAGATGTGCGCATCGCATAAATGCCGATAGCAATCATAAGCCCAAAGTAACCAATTAGACTGATCCAAACGCCAATAGCCATGAAACTCCTCCAGTTCAAATAGGACGGAACCAACTCCGACCGTTCGGCGCATTCACCCATTAAATTCGGGTGGTCGCACCGTTTGTTGTTTTAACTTTCTTTGATCTCACCTGATAAAGCTCTTCTACTCACAACGCATGCCTCGACATCACAATACTTATTGCCTCCCTACCGTTTCTTTTCGTTTTGTGCAGTTTCCATTCCCTACTGATTTAAGAGGATCGCGCCCTTCAAACTTTTTCAATACCCAACGACAGCAGTGATGCGTTACCGCCCACCGCTGTGGTGTTGATCGTACGGGTGCGCTCGGTCGCGAAACGCAACACGTAGTGTGGGCCACCCGCTTTCGGGCCAGTGCCAGACAATCCGCGTCCACCAAATGGTTGCACCCCTACCACTGCACCAATCTGGTTACGGTTCACGTAGCAATTGCCCACTTTTACCCGGCGCTCGATGTAGGCGGCGGTGGATTCGCTACGGCTGTGAATACCCAGTGTAAGGCCGTAACCGGTGGCGTTTATTTCGTCGATAACTTTGTCGAGTTGCTCCGCCTCATAGCGCACCACGTGCAAAATGGGACCGAAATGCTCACCGTCCAGATCATTAATGCTGTTGATACCGTAAGCAGAAGGAACTACAAAATAACCTGCGGAACAATCGCTTGGCAACTCTCTGCGCCCAATAAACCGAGCGTTGGCTTCAAGATTGGCCAAGTGTTTGTCAAGATTCTCTTTGGCTTTCTGGTCAATCACCGGGCCCACGTCGGTGCTGTGGCTTTCCGGATTGCCGACCACCAGCTCATTCATGGCGCCCGCCAACAGGGTTTCCATGCGATCGGCTACGTCTTGCTGAATGTAAAGAACCCGCAACGCTGAACAGCGCTGACCGGCACTGGCAAACGCAGACTGCACCACATCGCGCACAACCTGTTCGGGTAAGGCGCTGCTGTCAACAATCATCGCGTTCTGGCCGCCGGTTTCGGCGATTAGCGGCACAATAGCACCGGGGCGTTCCGCCAAGGTGCGGTTCAAAACATGTGCAACCTGGGTTGAACCGGTAAAGCAGACGCCAGCGATGCGCGGATCCGGAGTCAGCACCTTACCGAGCCTGGCGCCGTCGCCCGGCAGGAACTGCAGCACATCGGCCGGGAAGCCGGCTTCCAGCATCAGCTCCATACCGCGCATGGCCACCAGGCTGGTCTGCTCTGCGGGTTTTGCAATCACGGTGTTACCTGCTACCAGGGCCGCCATAATCTGGCCCGCGTAAATAGCCAGCGGAAAGTTCCAGGGGCTTATGCACAGGAAAACGCCCCGGCCTTCCATGTACAACTCGTTGCTTTCGCCAGTGGGACCGGGCAACGCAATGGCCTTGGCAAAGCGGGCACGGCCATCGTTGGCGTAATAGCGGCAGAAATCGACGGCTTCGCGCACTTCGTCAATACCGTCCTGCATGGTTTTCCCGGCTTCCTGGCAGCACAGAGCCATCAGCTCTTCCATGTGCCTTTCCATCAGGTTCGCGAACCTCTCAAGACACACAGCACGGTCTTCAACCGGGCGCTCACTCCAATCGCGGAAGCCGGCAGAGGCGGCTTTTAAGGCGTCTTCGGCGTGTCTTTCATCCGCCCAAGCCACGTCACCTACCCGTTTGCTTTGGTCATAGGGCGCGCGCACTTCCGTCTTTTCGCCGTCGCTGCGGCGCTCACCGTTAATAACCGGGCACGCGTGCCAGCGGGTGCTGTTCCACTTCTGCAGATTTTTTATTAACGGCTCCAGCTGGGATGCCACGTGAATATTCATGCCGCGGGAATTACGGCGCTGCTCGCCAAAAATATTCGCAGGCCCCGGAATGCGGCTGTTCGCCAGCGAGTCGTATTTCTGCAGTTCCTGCACCGGGTTTTGCACCAGGTCTTCAATCGGCGTGTCGGCATCCACCAAGCGATGAACAAACGACGAGTTGGCGCCATTTTCCAACAAACGGCGAACCAGATACGGCAGCAGATCTTTGTGGGCACCCACCGGTGCATAAATACGAACCGGAATGTCGTGTTCTTGCAGGATGCTGTTGTACAGAGCGTCGCCCATACCGTGCAAGCGCTGGAACTCAATTTTGCGATTGCGTTTCCTGGCCATAACCAGAACCGACGCCACTGTGTGTGCGTTATGACTCGCAAGCTGTGGGTACAGAGCACCCTGAGTGTAATCGCTCAGCAAGAAGCGCAGGCACGCCAGGTAAGACGTATCGGTGGCTTCTTTGCGAGTGAATACCGGGTAGCTTGCAATGCCCATCTGCTGGCACATCTTGATTTCGGTGTCCCAGTAAGCGCCTTTCACCAAGCGAATGGGAATTTCGTCACCGGTTTCCTTTGCCAGCTTGGTCAGCCAGCACAGCGCCGGTAGAGCGCGCTTCGAGTAGGCCTGAATAACCAAGCCGAAACCGCCCCAGCCTGATGCGGCCGGTGACGTCAGGACTTTCTCGAACAGCTTCAGCGACAGCTCCAAACGGTCCATTTCTTCGGCGTCTATGGTGATAGACACGTCTTTGTCACGGGCGAACTGCACAAGGTCACACACGGTACTGTATAGCTCGGTGAGCACCCGGTGTTCCTGGGAAACTTCATAACGGGGGTGCAGAGCTGACAGCTTGATGGAAATCGATGGCCGCGGGGCGTTATTTTGCGGAAAAGTATCGTTACCTACCGCCTCAATCGCCTGTAAATAGTCTTTCAGGTAGCAGCCAGCGTCATCTTGCGTCATCGCCGCTTCGCCGAGCATATCGAAGGAATAGCTGTAACCCATTTTGCGGTAATCACGGGCCTGTTTGAGGGCTTCGTTGATGTCACGGCCCAATACAAACTGCTGGCCCATAATGGCCATGGCCTGGTTCATGGCGCCGCGAATGACCGGCTCGCCGCTGCGTTTAACCAAGCGGTTCCAGACATTCGACGGCGAGCCATCAAGGCGTTTGTCCATCTTCACCACACGACCGGTGAGCATCAGGCCCCAGGTGGAGGCGTTAACCAGGGTCGATTCACTGCGGCCAACGTGTTTTTTCCAGTCAGCGCTCGACATTTTGTCTCTGATCAGTGCGTCAGCGGTGTGCTTGTCCGGGATACGCATTAGCGCCTCGGCCAAACACATCAACAAAATGCCTTCCTGGGTATCCAAGCTGTATTCCTGCAACAGCGCGTCAATCATGTGCACGGAGTCGTCTTGCACGCGTACTTTGGCAATCAGCGAACTGGCGGTATCGGTTATCGCTTTGTGCTCGGAGGCGTCACTCTGTGCAAGCGGTATCAGCTCTTTCAGATAAGCGGCTTCGTCTACCTGATAGTTTTCCGTTAATCCCTGCCAGAAGAAGGAACGCGGCTGCTCTTGAAACGCCGGCTCCAGAACCTTGCTCGCACGAAACATAAAGACACCTCTGTCAAACGGACACCCAGGGAGCAAGTCTGTCTCCAATGCAGGCACACCAAGAAAATCGCCACACCATTTATTGATGCCAGTCCTCATACATTAGTATTACTACGGATCTCGATCTTGCAAATTCCTACTGTTTATTTGCAAATTCCTGCGGAAATTGAATTTACCCGCTTAAACCCCGAAAAATCAGACGCAATTGGAAGAAATCGAAAGAAAAACGGAAGGAAATCGGAGCTTAACAGCGAGCACGCAGAGCACTCGCGGTCGTTCCGCGGTACTTTCGCAGCGCGTTGGCCAATGCGCTTTGAGAAGAAAATCCGGTACGGTGGCTAATTTCAGACACTGACAGCGACGTTCTCTCAAGCAGTTTCGAAGCCTGCTCGATTCGGGTTTGCAGAAGAAATTGATGGGGTGTGGTGCCGGTGCTCTGGCGAAACAGATCGTGAAAACGGCTGACGCTCAGGCAAGAAACGGCAGCCATGTCCTGAACGCCGATGTCGCGGTGCAGGTTTTCAAGCAAAAAACGACGCACCGTCTCGGGGTTCACAGTGTTGCGCAGGGGCGCGGGATGCTGCGGCACTTCTGCCAGGCGCTGGGCCAGACAATGCAGAATGGTCCCCGCCAGGTGCTGGTGCAGCGAGCTGTTCTCCGGAGCCCGGTCAAACTCGTCGGCGGCAAACTGCACCAGGCCCTGAAGCCGGTTGTCCAGGCGCAAGGTACTCGATTGCCGGAACAGAGGTTTCAGGCGCTGATAGTGGCTGTGGGCACTGCTGCCAGCGCTGGGCATGTAGGGGTCGACATCAATCACCAATACATGATTACGCTGGTCGCCACTGTAATCATGGCGCGCATCGGTGGGAACCAGGCACGCACGCCAGGCATCCAGATGGGAAGCATTGCCATCAACGAACAAATCGGCCTCACCCTGCACACCCACAACCACCTGATGGTGTTCGTGGCGATGCTGGTGCGAAGCGGTAGGCAGTTTCAACAGCTTTGCGTTCAGCATAAGTTCCGCTCTTTGACGCGGACAAGCGCCATTCAGGATTCACTCGTGTGCACGGAGAATCCGCGTACTACTAAAGTAAAGCAGTCATCGCGCAAATATTCAAAGATTGACGATCGCGAGAAGCAAGCGCTCCACATCTGCACTTACCCGCGCCAGCGGTTGGCTGGCATCTATAATGTGGTAACGCTGAGGATCGCGACGGGCACGCTGTAAATAGGTTGCGCGAATACGGGCGAAAAATTCCACGGTTTCCTGCTCAAAGCGATCCAGCTCTCCGCGCTTGCGGGCGCGAGCCATGCCGGTTTCCACCGGCGCATCCAGCAGCACAATATGGTCAGGGCGAAGATCGCCCTGCACCAGCGTTTCCAGCAACTCTATACGCTCGGCGGGCGTGCCGCGGCCACCGCCCTGGTAAGCAAAAGTTGCATCGGTAAAACGGTCACACAACACCCACTGGCCAGCAGTCAGCGCCGGCAAAATGCGGGTATGCAGGTGCTGGGCACGGGCGGCGAACATCAGTAGCAGCTCGGTCAGCTCATGCACTGGTTCGTCTCGCGGCGCCAGAAGGAGCTCGCGAATCGCCTCGGCCATAGGTGTACCGCCAGGCTCGCGGGTGACCAGAACGTTGATACCCGCAGCGCGCAAGCTGGCCGCAGCAGTAGCCAACTGGGTGGACTTTCCCACCCCTTCGGTGCCTTCAAAGGTTATAAAACGGCCCCGCTGACTCATGGCTGTTTTTCCGGTACTTCCTGCTGCGCGGAACTGCTCTCGGCGGCGTCCTCCGCGGGCACAACGGGCGCCGGAGACGACCGGTAATCACTGCGCCGGTTCAGTTGGAACTGCCGAACCGCCCGCTGGTGTTGATCCAGGGTATTGGAAAACGTGTGCGTGCCATCACCGCGAGCCACAAAAAACAGCGCTTTACCGTCAGCGGGGTGCAGGGCTGCATGAATGGCTTCGCGACCGGCCAGGGCGATGGGCGTGGGCGGCAGACCGTCAATTCGGTAAGTGTTGTAAGGCGTGTGCGTCTGCAGATTTTTACGGGTAATGCGGCCTGTATACTGGTCACCCATGCCGTAAATCACCGTTGGGTCGGTTTGCAGGCGCATGCCCTTGTGCATACGCCGCACAAACACGCCGGCTACCTGCTCACGCTCGTGCGCTGCGCCGGTTTCACGCTCGACAATAGACGCCATAATCAGCGCTTCGTAAGGCGTTTTGTAGGGCAAATCCGCGGCCCGGGCAGCCCACTCTTCCGCCAGCACGCTCTGCATACGGTCGAACGAGCGCTGCAGCACATCAAGGTCGGAGTTGCTGCTGATAAACAGATAGGTATCGGGGAAAAACCAACCTTCGGGATGCTTGCCCTCGGCACCTACCGCCGTCATGATTTCGGCGCTGCTCCAGTCTGCGGTTATTTGTTGCAGGCGCGGAGCCGCGGCCAACGCCTTGCGCACCTCGGCAAAGGTCCAGCCTTCGATGAATTGCAGCGCCCAGTGCTTGGTGTCGCCGTCGATCATCATTTGCAGCATGTTTTTCGGGCTTTGGCCGTCTATAAATTCATACTCACCGGCCTTAACCAGGGTTTGCTGCGGATGCAGCCTGCCGTATACCCGCAACCACAGGCTATCGGGCACCAGGTTCTGTTGCTCCAACTGCCGGGCAACCTGGCTAAAAGCGGTACCCTGGGGCACGGCGAACAATTGCGGCTGTTCCAGCTGGCCTGGCATATCCAGCGTTTTCAGGCCCTGGGACACCCACAGTGCCGTTCCAGCCGCCATCAGCAGCGCCGCTCCCAGCATCATTAGAATTAATTTATTCAACAAGGACAGTTTTTTAAACAAGGAGTCTATTCCAGAGTGGTCAGCAGGTCACAGATTGTCGCAAGTCCGCCGGTGACAGGCAAATGAGCATTAGCCAATTGATAAACCGGCACCACACCCAGCACGCTACTGAGCAAATACAGACCTTCACAGGCTGGCACCCTAAGGTCAGCCAGTTTGAGCGAACGCTCCAATACCGGTTCACCGCGGCGGCGCAGGCAA
The DNA here is from genome assembly GCF_002563885.1 of Marinobacter sp. LV10MA510-1. Taxonomy (GTDB): domain Bacteria; phylum Pseudomonadota; class Gammaproteobacteria; order Pseudomonadales; family Oleiphilaceae; genus Marinobacter. Next base: position 1,598,329 of record NZ_PDJA01000001.1, read on the forward strand.
TCAAGCACCCACTGGCGCATCACACCGTCTACCGCCAGAGCCGTTGCCGGCGGTGTTATCCATCCGGCCGTGGTTTTTACCAGTACATTGGTTCTGGTGCCCTCTACCAGGCAATCATTGTGGTCACACATGATCAACTCAAAAACCCCATCGGTCAGTTCACGAGCCGCCATCACCTGCTCCAGGCGATTCAGGGTTTTCATACCGGCCAGCTGCGGGTTAACCGTTAATCTTTGCCGTGCAATATCCGCGACCACACCCGTTGCCGGCGGCAGTGGCGGCAAAGGCCCGGCGCTGACCAGCAACTGCGGGCAGCTGTTACTGTCTGGGCGATAGCCGCGCCCACCCGGGCCACGGCTAAGAATCAGCTTCAGCACCCAGCCACCTTTCCCGGGCCAGCCGCCTGTCCCGGAATGGGCATCCGTTTTTTCGCCAAAACCCGGAGCATAGCGTTCCGCCGCTAATTGGCAGGCGCGGCTCAGGGCATCGTGGCCAACCGTGATACCCAGGCGTTCGGCATCGGCTAGCAGTCGGCGCTGGTGGCGGCCCAGCAGGGCACCCCGCCGGCCCTGCATGCGAATGGTTTCAAACAGTCCGTCACCATAGGCCAACCCGCGGTCATTCGCTGCCAGTCCGCCCTCTTCCGCCCACACAACATTCACCACCTTCCCGCTCCCACTTTCGATTCCTTTAACACTTCTAACACGTCTAACACTTCAGCGTTCGAGCCGATTTTTGCCAATAAAAAAGCCGCACCTTGAATGACCAAGGGCGGCTTTTTTATTGCCTACTAAACGTCAGCGTATCAGGTATGCGATACGATGTAGTCGATGGCATTCTGAACGCTGGCCAGTTTTTCGGCTTCTTCGTCAGGAATTTCAGTTTCGAATTCCTCTTCCAACGCCATAACCAGCTCAACGGTGTCCAGTGAGTCAGCGCCCAAATCTTCAACAAAAGAAGATGAGTTTTGAACTTCGGACTCTTTAACGCCCAACTGCTCGCAAACAATCTTCTTAACGCGCTCTTCAACTGTACTCATAATGTCCTCACTTTGTGTGTCAACCAAGCAACCAATTGCTGCCAGTTTAGTGTAAAGCCTAACTGCAAACAAGCAGCGGCTGTTGGTAACCAATTGTGCGCCAAGGGTTTACCGCACATGCCCGCCTGCGGGCTTACCCCATGTACATACCGCCGTTTACGTGAATGGTTTCACCCGTCACATAGGCAGCTGCATTCGATGCCAGAAACGCAACAACTGCCGCGACTTCTTCCGGCTCACCCAAACGACCCGCAGGAATAACGTTCAACATAGCGTCACGCTGACCGTCGTCCAGTTTACGGGTCATATCAGTATCAATAAACCCTGGAGCCACACAGTTGGCGGTAATTCCACGGGCAGACATTTCTTTTGCCAGGCTCCTGGTAAACCCTTCAACGCCGGCCTTGGCCGCGCAGTAGTTACCTTGGCCCGCGTTACCCATGCTGGCAACGACCGAGCTGATATTAATCACCCGGCCCCAGCGCGCTTTTGCCATGCCACGCAGTACCGCTTTACTGGTGCGGTATACGCTGGTCAGATTGGTTTCCAAAACATCGGCCCAGTCATCATCTTTTAAACGTAGTAGAAGATTATCACGGGTAATACCGGCGTTATTGACCAGAATCAGCGGAGCGCCAGATTTTTCGGCGATCGTTTTCAGACCGTCTTCAATGCTCTTCGGGTCGGCAACGTTCATTACCAAACCGTAGCCTTTGAAGCCACCGGCCTGCAATTCGGCGCTGATCGATTCAGCACCTGCGGCGCTGGTGGCGGTACCGATCACTTCGGCACCCTGCTCTGCCAAAGCCCGGGCCACGGCTTTACCAATCCCCCGGGTAGCACCGGTAACCAGTGCAACTTTGCCTTCCAGAGACATGCAATGCATCCTTATTCCGTTCAAATTTATTGTTGAATAATCAACAGATTTTGCCTGATTTCAGGCTTTAGGAAACGCTGCCAGTGCTTTTTTCAAGCTGGCTTCGTCTTCAATATGGTATACCGCCAGGTCGCGCTCTATACGCTTGACCAGCCCTGCCAGTACTTTTCCGCTGCCGCATTCAACGGCCACTTCTACACCATTATCAACCAGAGTGCGCACCGAATCTATCCAGAGTACCGGCGAATACAGCTGCTGCAAAAGGTTTGACTTAAGTTTAGCGGAATCTGTCTCGGCCGCGGCGTTAACATTTTGTATAACAGGTACGTGGGCGTCGCTGAACCTTACGGCGTCTAAAGCGTCTGCCAGCTCTTCAGCCGCGCCTTTCATCAGCGCACAATGTGACGGCACGCTGACCGGCAGCGCCATGACTTTACGCGCGCCTTTCTCTTTACAGGCTTCAATCGCGCGATCGACAGCGGCGGTATCGCCAGCAATCACCACCTGGCCCGGGGCGTTAAAGTTCACCGCCGACACCACATGCCCTTGCGCCGCGCTGGCACAAGCTGCAATCACGTCGGCAGCCTCCAGGCCAAGAATGGCGGCCATTTTACCTTCACCGGCGGGCACCGCTTCTTGCATCAGTTCGCCGCGCAGCCGCACCAGCTTCACTGCTTCCACAAAATCCAGGCTCTCGGCAGCAACCAGTGCGCTGTACTCACCCAAGCTATGGCCGGCGAAAAAGTCCGGCAGAACTCCCCCTTCGACACACCACTGGCGCCACAGAGCCACGCTGGCTGTTAATAAGGCGGGCTGGGTAATCATAGTCTGATTCAGCTCTTCAACCGGGCCTTTCTGGCACATCTGCCACAGGTCATAACCCAACACACTAGAGGCATCGGCAAACGTTTTGTTGATAATGGGCCAAGTCTCGGCAGCTGAAGACAACATGCCGATAGACTGAGAACCCTGGCCGGGGAAAATAAAGGCTGATTTCATAGGTCGAATCTTATCGTCTTTAAAGGTTTGCGGAAGCTAGCCAATAGTACATGCCAGCACAGGTACTGCGCACCCCGATCATAACAGGATTTCATCAAGTCGTTCGTTAATGCGCCGGGGCACCTCGCACTCAACCTCACGCACTGCCAGGCGGACCGCTGCCAACACACCATGCTCATTGGCATTACCGTGGCTTTTAACCACCACCCCCTGCAGGCCAAGCAAACTCGCTCCGTTATGACGCGACGGATCAATCAGCCGCAACAGTTTCCGCAGCAGCGGTTTGGCCAGCAAGCCCACAAAACGCCCATACAGCGAGCGCGTGAACGCCTGCTCCAACAGCTCAATTAACAGCCCGGCCACACCTTCGCCGGTTTTTAGAGCGATATTACCGACAAAACCGTCGCACACCACTACATCGGCCACATCACTGAACAGATCGCTGCCCTCTACATAGCCAATGTAGTTAATCGTATCGCTCTGGGCCAGTAAGTGGGATGCAAGGCGCACCTGCTCATTGCCTTTGTTCTCTTCTTCACCCACGTTCAAAAGTGCCACACGGGGTTCAGACTTGCCGGCTACAGCGGTGGCCAACAAAGACCCCATAAGCGCGTACTGGTAAAGATTTTCAGCGCTGGCATCCACGTTGGCGCCCAGGTCCAGCACGTGGCAGCGGCCCCTTAACGACGGTATGAGTTTAGCGATCGCGGGGCGCTCGATACCCGGATACATACGGATGATGCTGCGCCCGAAACCCATGAGAGCTCCGGTGTTGCCGGCACTGATGCAACCGCCGGCTTTACCATCGGCAACCAGGCGCACAGCCACCGCCATCGATGAATTGCGTTTGTGGCGCAGGGCGAACGACGGGCGGTCATTCATTCGCACCACGTCGGCCGCTTCCTCAATACGAATACGGCTGTGACCCTGAGGCGCGCTCTTTAACAACAAAGCCTCAAGCTCGCTCCGGATTCCCACCAGAATGATGCTCAAGGCTTTATTTTCGTGCACTGCCTGAACCGCTGCTGAAACAGTCACTGAAGGCCCACGATCGCCGCTCATGGCGTCGATCGCAATTGTGACAGGCTTCACCGTGTGTGTTTCAGGCATAGATCAGAGCAATCCCGTAACGGAATTACTCGTCGCGCGCTTCAATGACCTGCTTGCCACGATAGAAGCCATCAGGCGACACGTGGTGGCGGCGATGTACTTCACCGGTAGTTACGTCAGTAGACAGTGCAGCGGCGCTCAGCGCGTCGTGTGAACGACGCATGCCACGCCTGGAACGGGTTTTACGACTCTTCTGTACAGCCATGGTTCAACTCCTGACCTGTAAACGCAATCCTGAGCTAAAACGCTGCAAGTCATGCGTATGGTTATTGATAAAAATGAAACGCTCTGAAAACCGATTTTGAAACCATAGTTCGAAAACACAGCTCAAAAAAAGCCTTCAGTGCTTCGTGTTTTTAAGGCCCGCCAGCACGCTGAACGGGTTCTCGGCGGATTTCCCGGCCGGCTCTTCTGCATTACTGCCAGGCTCCAGGGCTTCCAGATCTTCTCGCGCCGGGCACTCGTCGCGCTCATGAAGCGGGAACGGCGGCAGCACCAACAACAGCTCGTCTTCAACCATCAACCATAAGTTGGCGTTGAAGTCGTCTGTCAAAAACGGTTCAAGGCTTTGCGGTAGCCGTTGCGCCTGCTCGTCACTGGTGACTAGCCCCAGCTCAAAGTGTGAACGTAAAGTTACCTGCATTGGCCCCATGCAACGCTGACACTGCAACTGCACCGGAGCCGCCAGCTCACCGCTTACAACACGGCGACGTTCAGGATCCATCCAAAAGGACAGACGAACGCTACAAACGGCGTTGTCATCCAGGCCCATGACGGCATCGCGGAAACGAGCTAAAGCCCCAGTAGGCACATCGCCTTCCAGAACCGTATGCTGTTCCGCCAGCTTGTATGGATCGACGGATTTGGGTAGCTTGGAATTTATCGCATTTGACATAGGCGCGCAATTCTAGGGGCGACACGGCCCCGTGTCAAAGACTTCATCGGCTTTTGGCCGGGTTTTACGGATAACCCTACAAGGATACACCATGGCAGACACATCTTTGCCCCGCAGCGGCCACGCCAAACAAACCGATAATGGCACTTCACCCACTCTGGTGCTGGCGTCGTCTTCACCCTGGCGGCGCGAGCTGCTTCAGCGCCTGGGCCTGAACTTCGACTGCGCCAGCCCGAATATTGATGAAAGCCCGGCCAGAGGCGAGGCACCGCAAGAACTGGCCTTGCGCCTGGCCCGGCAAAAAGCCGAAGCCCTGGCTGAACAATACCCGCAACACTGGATTATCGGCTCGGACCAGGTCGCCTGCCTGGCCAATGGCGAATTTCTCGACAAACCCGGAACACACAGCAATGCCGTGAGCCAGCTCACCCGCAGCAGCGGGCAACAGGTATACTTCTATACCAGCCTCTATTTACTAAGCAGCTCTACGGGTGCCAGCCAGCAGCACTGTGAACCTTTTAACGTGCAGTTCCGCTCCCTGAGCCAGGCCGAAATAGAAGCCTACCTGCGGCGCGAACAGCCCTATCAGTGCGCCGGCGCTTTCATGATGGAAGGCCTCGGAATCACTCTGTTTGACAGCCTGCAGGGGCAAGACCCGAACGCACTGATTGGTCTGCCCCTGATTGCCCTCAATCGAATGCTCATTAACTGGGACTGCAACCCGCTTCTTCAAGGCGCCCGCTAACGCAATTCCAGACGCTGCTCGCTGACGTATTGCGCCACACCATGGCCTACCGAAACGCCAAGCTGATCCATCAGATTCCGAAGCGGTGAGCGCGCGCGACTGTAGTCAACCAGATTCTCGTGGCCGACAATCTGCCGCGCCACATAGGAGGTACTGCCAAGACCATCAATCAAGCCAAGCTCCAGCGCCTGTTCGCCACTCCAGATCAGGCCGCTGAACACTCTTGGATCGTCTGCCAGGCGATCACCCCGTCCCTGCTGCACAGCCGCAATGAACTGCCCGTGCGTGTTCTCCAGAACACTTTGCCAGAACGCCACTTCTTCTGGCTTCTCGGCAGAGAACGGGTCCAGGAAGCCCTTGCTGTCACCGGCGGTGTATAACCTGCGCTCGACCCCCAGTTTCTCCATCACTTCGGTAAAGCCAAATCCACCCGCCACCACACCAATGGAACCCACCAGACTGGCGCGATTGGCGTATATTTCATCGGCCGCAGATGCAATGTAGTAAGCACCCGAGGCGCCGACGTCAGAAATCACCGCGTACACTTTCTTGTCGGGATATTCAGCCCGCAGGCGCTTGATTTCATCGTACACGTAACCGGATTGCACCGGACTGCCACCCGGGCTGTTGATGCGCAAGATCACCGCAGCGGCGTCAGGCTCTTCAAACGCCGAGCGCAACGAACTGACAATATTATCGGCGCTGGCCAACTCATCAGCTGCAATGGGGCCATCGACGCCTATCACCGCGGTGTGCATGCCACCGGTCGCACTTTCGATCCCCTGCCCCAGCGGAAACTTGAACAGCAACACAATCCCGAACAGATAGGCAAACGTCAGTAACTTGAAAAATATGCCCCAACGTCGGCTGCGGCGCTGCTCCACCTGCATCGACATGACCAGTTTTTCAATCAGTTTACGGTCCTGGCGACTCTGCTTTCCTTCGCTTGCGCCGGCTACCGCCGCTGGCTGATCATTCCAGCCCGGCTTGCCGTCGTTTTTGCCTGAATCCCATTCGCTCATTACACATCCTCTATGGTGACTGACCTATTCTTACAAACCCAAAACCTGACGTAAATCTGTGACCGTTTCAACAATGGCGTGGGGTGCATACTGGCCCAGCACGTCACGTTTGTGCACACCCCACTCCACGCCGATAGAGGGCATGCCAATCCGTTGCGCCATGTCCAGGTCGTAGCGGGTATCGCCAATCATCACCGCCTGTTCGGGCTTGATGCCATAAAACTCCAGAATCCGCGCCAACATCGCAGGGTCTGGCTTTGAGCGGGTCTCATCGGCGCACTGGGTGATTCCGAAATGCGGCCCCAGACCGCTGGAACTCAAGGCAAAATCCAGCCCGCTGCGATTCTTACCAGTAGCGACGGCACAGTGACGCCCGGCTCCGCGCAAATCTGTCAAGGTATCGGCAATACCGGCAAACACATTTTGTGGCGTGGTGGTTTTCTTGAAGAAGTGCTCGCGATAGCCCTCACGCATTCCAGTGATGTCTGCCGTGCTAATACCGGGGTACAGCTGCTGCAGTGCCTCTTCAATGCCCAGCCCGATAATATCCCGGTAAGCCTCACGCGCAAGCGCGGGGAAACCCAGGGCGGTCGAGGCCAGGTGCAAACTCTCGGCAATGTGCTCTACGGAATCGACCAGGGTGCCGTCCCAATCGAAAATAACCACTTTTACGTTCATTCATTGCGTCCTGTGCGGGCTGCAAGTTTCTGTAAAGCCGCCGTGAAGGCGTTGTCATAAGGTGCTTCCAGCTTCAGCGCCGGGCTGTGACCGTCGCCGTCTGGCGGCAAGCTCAGCTCCAGCGCCTGTGCGTGAAGCATCAGGCGCGAGCCCCCCAGGGCGCGAAACGCCTTCAGGCTGGCATCGTCCATATATTTGTCGTCACCGGCAATAGGATGACCGGCAAAAGCGGCGTGCACGCGAATCTGATGAGTACGGCCGGTGACCGGTGATGCCTCTACCAGGCTGTAACCGTCGTAACGCTCCAGGCAGCGAAACAGCGTCAGCGATTCTTTGCCGGCGTCGTCCACTTTTACCCGGCGTTCGCCGTTGGGCATTTCATAGCGCAACAGCGGCTGGGCCACTTTACTCACCCCTGCCAGCCAATGGCCGGATACCAGGGCATGGTAGTGTTTACGAATGCGCCTGTGCCGCAGTTCATCCTGCAGGTAACGCAGGGCCGAGCGCTTCTTCGCCACCATCACCAATCCCGAGGTATCCCGGTCAAGTCGGTGCACCAATTCCAGAAATCGCGCCTGTGGTCGCCCGGCCCGCAGCACCTCAATCAGCCCGAAGCTCAAGCCACTGCCGCCATGAACCGCAATACCGGACGGCTTATTCACCACCAGCAGCTGTTCGTTCTCAAACACGACAGCTGCCTCTACCACCGCCTGCACCCTGTCGCCGGGCGCGACCTGAGGTGCTTTTTCTTTACGCACCACCGGAGGAATGCGCACCTGATCACCGGTTTTTACCCGGGTATCAGGCTTTGCACGGCCCTTGTTAATTCGAACCTCGCCTTTGCGAACAATGCGGTAAATGATACTTCTAGGAACGCCCCGCAGCTGCGCCATCAGGAAATTATCCAGACGCTGGCCGTGATTGTCTTCGTCTACCGTTACCCACAGCACAGCCGGGCGCGGGATTTCAGGAGACGGATTTTTCTGCGACATGAAATTCCTTTAGAATGAAGCGGGCTTCGTTGCTTGGCCCGGGGAATACTGTTATATTTCGATGTGCTACGCCGTTTGTTTACGGCCTGACAGACTCCAGTCAGAAGCCGGAGCGGTTGCAGTATACCGACACTACTTGCGAGTTTGAATTGAAGTGGCTCGCAAGCTTGAAATGAAGCAGCTCTTAAGTTTGAAGTGCAACAGCAATGCCGGGCTCTTAATTGTTACAGCCGCGGCGACGAAAGACTCCCCACATCCCGGCGCAGGACCAACATTGGCTGCTAACCGGCACGGGAGCCGAAACAAACCTTGCGGAATACCGCCGGGGACGACATAACGAAGATTCATTGCCACGCAAGGCCAGGCCGTCCAGTTTACGAATACGACGTAAGACCAAGCACTTGTGTGAACCTGAAAACGGATAACATGCGCCTACAGACAATCACCTTAACCGATCCTTTCCTGCCCGCGGGCACCGGAATCATCGATGGTGGTCTAGAACAAACAGAGTTGCGCCCCATAAGGGCTTGATTCGTCTGGCAGCCTCCACTTCGCTAATGCCTTTCTCGATGGTTTTCTGTTTAAAATCAAACGACAGGAATTCATCCTTTCCATGAAAAGAATGCTTATAAATGCAACTCACCCCGAAGAGTTGCGCGTCGCCCTGGTTGACGGCCAGCGCCTATTTGACCTCGATATCGAATCCAGCTCACGGGAGCAAAAAAAGGCCAACATCTACAAGGGTAAAATCACCCGGGTAGAACCCAGCCTGGAAGCCGCCTTTGTGGATTTTGGTGCTGATCGTCACGGTTTTCTTCCGTTAAAAGAAATCTCCAAGGAATACTTCAAAAAATCTCCCGGCCAGATCGAAGGCAAGGTCAACATCAAAGATGTGATCGCCGAAGGCCAGGAAGTGATTGTTCAGGTGGATAAAGAAGAACGCGGCAACAAAGGCGCAGCGCTAACCACCTATATTTCGCTGGCTGGCCGTTACCTGGTTCTGATGCCCAACAACGCCCGTGCCGGTGGCATCTCCCGCCGCATTGAAGGCGAAGAACGGGCCCAGCTTAAAGAAGCCATGAACCAGGTTCAGGTACCCAAGTCTATGGGTATCATTGTTCGCACCGCGGGCATTGGCCGCAACAGCGAAGAACTGCAATGGGACCTGGACTACCTGGTACAGTTCTGGGAAGCCATCACCCAGGCCGCTGGCGAACGTAAAGCACCTTTCCTGATTCATCAGGAAAGCAACGTGATTATCCGGGCCGTGCGCGATTATCTGCGCCAGGACATCGGCGAAGTGCTGATTGACGCCGCCGCCGTGCACGAAGACGTGCTGAATTTTGTGCGCGCCGTCATGCCTACCTTTGAAAACAAAATCAAACTGTACAGCGACGAAATCCCGCTGTTCAGCCGTTACCAGATCGAAGGCCAAATCGAAACCGCCTTCCAGCGTGAAGTAAAACTGCCGTCTGGCGGCTCTATCGTGATTGACCCGACCGAAGCGCTGGTGTCCATCGACATCAACTCCTCGCGGGCTACAAAAGGCCACGATATAGAAGAAACCGCGCTGCAAACCAACTTGGAAGCCGCCGAAGAAATCGGCCGCCAGCTGCGTCTGCGGGATATGGGCGGATTGATTGTTATCGACTTCATTGATATGACCCCGGCCCGTAACCAGCGCGAAGTAGAAAACAAAATGCGCGAAGCCCTGGAAATCGACCGCGCCCGTGTTCAGGTCGGCAAGATTTCCCGCTTTGGTTTGCTGGAAATGTCGCGCCAGCGTCTGCGCCCGTCGCTGGGTGAAACCCGCAGCGAAGTATGCCCGCGCTGTGAAGGCCAGGGCACCATTCGCGGTATCGAATCCTTGGCGCTGAGCATCATGCGCCTGATTTACGAAGAGTCTTCCAAAGACAAAACCGGCGAAGTACGTGCCGTTGTGCCGGTATCCGTGGCTACCTTCCTGCTGAACGAAAAGCGCAAGCAGCTGGCGACGATTGAAGCCAATCAGGAAGTGTCGATTGTGATTGTGCCGGTTCCGCAAATGGAAACCCCGCACTTTGAAATCATCCGCATGCGCGACGACGAAACCGGTTCCGAGCACATATCCAGCCACCAGGTGGCTCAGGAATACAGTGAGCGCGAAGAAGAAGTCGCTGACGTAACCGTGCAAGAAAAACCCGTGCGCGAACAGGCCGCCGTAAAATCCGTGCGCCCCACCGCACCCGTGCCTGCGGCGACACCGGCAGCAGCACCCGCTAAAGCCGCAGCCGCAGCCGTGCAAGCCCGCGACGAAGGCATGTTCAGCCGTTTGGGTCGTAAAATTGCGCTTTTCTTCAACGGTGAAGAAGAAAGCCAGCCCGCTGCTAATAGCAGCAGTAGCCGCAATGCCAAACCGGCAGGCAATAGCGACAGCTCCAAGCAGCGCCCCACCACAAGCCGCAATGAGCGCCAGGACCGTCGCAAAACCCGCGTCGCCCGTGACGACCAGCAAGACAGCCGCGGCAGTGGCGAACGTAGTAGTAGCTCTAGCTCCAGTAATCGTAACGACGATAACCGAAGCAATCGCACCGACGACAGCCGCAGCCGCAGCAACCGCGGACGCGCTCGCAGCGAAGACAAAACCAACACAGGCAGCCAGAACAGCAGTGCTCAAAGCAGCAACTCCCAGAGCAGCAATTCACAAAGCAGCGGCGCCCAGAGCAACAATGTACAGAACGGCAACACCCAAAGCAGTGGCAACGACACACGCCGGGATGGTCGCCGCGACAACCAGAATCGCAGCCGCTCCAACCGCGATTCAACTCGTGACACAAGCCGCGATGGCAATAAGCCGAACGCTGAACAGGCGGATCAGAAGCCGGCTATAGAGCAAAAAGCTGCAGAACTCCGCAGCTCAAGCCCTAACCCAAGCCCAAGTCCAAGCTATAACGACCAGAACGATGCGCAGAGCCCCGCAGTTGCAGGCAGAGCCGGTGGTGACGAAAAACGCCGCAGCAAGCCTCGCCGCAGCCGTGGCCGTGATGGTTCACCGGCTGAGAATCCGGTATCAAACCCGGCCGAGCGCAAGGCAGCTCGCAGTGAAATTCATCAACAAGACACCCAGTCGGAAACCCGTGACGCCGAAGACCGCGCCAAAGCGAAGGCCAAGGCCGCTGACAAGCCCGCAGATGCTCAGGTACAGCCTGCAGTAGCTGCAAAACCTGCCGAGCAAGCAGCGCCGCAGGTTGCACAAAATACGGCAGACGCGTCGTCTGAAACAACCCGCGAGCAGCCTGTTGCAGCAAAGCCGGTAGAAAAAGCGCCGGAGCCAGAAGTAGCCAAAACCGCTGCGCCTGCATCCGAAGCGCCTGCTGAAGCAGCCCCGGAAAGCGCAACGGTTTCTGCGGCCAAAGCAGCACCTTCCAGAATAGATGCCTACAATGGCGGCACCCGAAAGGCGGCAGATAAGCCCGCAAAAGCCAACACACCTGAGGTAGATAGCCCGAAGGTAGATAGCCCGAAGGTAGACAGCCCGAAGGTAGACAGCCCGGAGGTAGCGAGCCCAAAGCTGGATAGCGTGGAAGCTGAAAGCTCCACTGCTGAAGCCACGCCAGCCGACGCAGAGGACGAAAACGCGGATAAGCCAACCAAGCCAACCCGCAAGCGCACCCCTGCCCGCAAAGCCAAAGCGGCGAAAACAGAACCCGCTAACGAGCAAGAGCCGCAGCCCGCAAACAACGGCGCCAGCAACAACAACGCCGCCACCGCTAAAGCCGACGTTGCTGCCGAGCAGCCAACGGCAGCACAGGTAGCCGACGCAGCGCCCGAAACTCCGGCAGCACCAGTAGCGCCGGGCCGGGCTTATAACGACCCACGTGAAGTACGTAAGCGCCAGCGCGCAGCGGAAACTGCCAAAAATGGCGGAGGCGAGTAATTATGCTAACCGACGCTGACATTGAAGCCCTGGAAGAAATTCTGTTTGCAGAGCCCTGGGGCGAAGACGCAGTAGACTTCTTCGGTTTCCACGGTTTGGTGTGTGCCAGCGTTGTGGGGCCAGTAGACTACTCGGTAGACGAGCTGTTCCTGCTGGCCACAGGCGTTGACGCCCTTCCCGGTGGCAAAGTGCCAGACGTGTTCAGTCGCTGCGTGCAGAAACTGAGCGGCGCCATGGCCAACGCGCTGGATATGGGCCTGGCCCTGGAACTGCCCGAGCCTGAAGACGATGACCCCATGAACGCACTGGAAAACTGGTGCGCCGGGTTCATCGAAACCTTTATGGAACGGGAAGACGCCTGGATGGAAGCCGCCAGCGAAGAAGAAGTGGGCGATTTGATTCTGCCCATGCTGGCGCTGTCCGGCTTATTCGAAGATGAAGACTTCCAGAACGTGCGCGACAGCGAAACCCTGTCGACACAGATGGCAGAGGCAATCCCGGATTCACTGACCGACCTGTACCTGTTGTTCCACGCGCCAGACTGATTCGGCGCCTTACCCTATTGCGTTAGCGCGCCCACGCTTATAAAAAGCGGGGCGACGGAATCAAAGCGCGATGGGTTGCCTGAAATGATGCCAGACGGGTGAAAGCCCTTCTGGCATTTTTTGTATCCGCCCCAGCTCCGCCCAAGGCGCCTTAGGCGTATGAAAATCACTGCCTTGGGATGCCCATAAACCCTCGGTCTGGCATAGCTGCACCAAAAAGCCGATGTCTGAAGATGTCAGGCCCGGACTACACACTTCCATTCCCTGGCCACCGGCGCGCCGGAAATCTGCCACCAATGCCCGAAGTTTGGTCGCGCTCAAGTCGTACTTACGCGGGTGCGCCAGCACTGCTATACCGCCAGCGTCGTTTATCCAGCGCACCACTTCTTCCAACTCTGGCCAATAGGCTTTTACATCTCCCGGCTTGCCTGCACCCAAGTGACGCTTGAATGCCTGGGCAATGTTCTTTACCACACCGGCATCCACTAACGCCTGGGCAAAATGCGGGCGCCCCGGCACATCCCCACCGGCGTGTTTGGTCGCGTGTTCTAACAGATTATCAACCTTCAACCTGGCCAGGCGCTCTACAATCACGCCGGCACGGGCGTGGCGATTGGCATTCTGCTGCTGCAACCGCGCCAGAAACTGCGGATCATCTTCGGCAAAATCCAGACCCACAATATGAATGGTGTGGCTTCTCCAGGCGCAAGACAATTCAACGCCGGCAATCAACTCAATATTGTAATCCTGAGCGGCAAGTCGCGCCGGCCCCAAGCCGTTAAGGGTATCGTGATCGGTTAATGCCAGATGGCTAACGCCCTTCTGGTGGGCCCGGGCCAGCAAGTCAGCGGGGCTCAGGGCGCCGTCTGACGCAGTGCTGTGGCAATGCAGGTCGATGCACAACGGCGGGTGTTGCGGTATAGTCGCGTCATGCTGTTGAGCTGACTGATGCTGCATAATAGTCACAAGCATTCCTGATTTCGGGGAAGGGTAAACATTTTAACGTAGCCCACTATAACAGCCATCACCGATACGACCGAGCTTAAAAGCCACACTGAAAAGCCGAACCTAAACGCCGAACCTAAACGAAGAGCGCCCTCTTATGTACTACGCTATCATCAGTGAAGATATCCATAACAGCCTGGCACTTCGCCAAAGCGCCCGCCCGGCTCATCTGGAGCGTTTGCACACATTGGCCAATGAAGGCCGTTTATTGGTTGCTGGCCCACACCCGACCATAGACACCAATGACCCTGGCGATGCCGGCTTCAGTGGCAGCCTGGTAATAGCCGAGTTCGAATCCCTCGAACAAGCACAAAGCTGGGCAGACGCAGATCCCTACGTCAGCGCCGGAGTTTATAGGCAGGTGCAGGTGAAACCGTTCAAGCGGGTATTGCCCTAGTATTCGACAATAGGTACCTGATAAAAGTCGCCATGAGCGTTTGGTAATGAATACGCGCTTGATCGACAAAGCCAGTGTGCCAGAATTACATCCTTATCCATTTTTTGTTCAAACAGAAACTTTCAGGAACCCCGTCCAGTGACCCCTTTTCGTCTGCTTGTTGTCCTCGTTTTTGTGTTCTCGTCCATTGCCGCGGCCCAGGCCCGAACTGTGTGGGTAGACGACAAAATCTACCTGCCAGTGCGCTCTGGCGCAGGCAACCAGTTCCGTATCATTGAGAACGCCGTGCCCAGTGGCACCGCGATGGAGTTGCTGGAATCTGATCAGAATGGCCACAGCAAAGTACGCACGGCCAAAGGCACCGTGGGCTGGGTGGCCAGCCAGTATCTGAGCACAACACCGATTGCCGCAACACAGCTCGCGCAAGTGCGTAAGGAACTGGAAACCGCACAGGCGGAAGTACGCCAAATGCAGGACCTGTTGGCAAACATAACCGGTGAACGCGACAGTCTGCAAAATTCCGAAAGCAGCCTGGCTGACCGCTCGTCCGAACTTATGGCTGAACTCAAACGTATCAAAGATATTGCCTCCAACGCGATTAATCTTGAGCGCCGCAATGGCGAGTTGCTGGAAGAAAATCAAAAAATTCGTAATGAACTGGAAGTACTGACAGCAGAAAACGAGCGCATGGAAGCCGGTAAAGAATCAGACTTCATGCTGCTCGGCGCCGGCTTGGTGCTAGGCGGTGTGTTGTTGGCACTGCTGATACCGATGCTAAAACCCACCCGTAAAAACGACAACTGGGCCTGAATGCTATGAGGGATTATTCAGAAAAGCGTGATTTTCATCGAATGCAGGTGAACACGGATATTGAAATTATAGACAGCAACGGCAATACCTTTGCCGGCGTGTGCCGTGACCTGAGCGCTTCGGGCATGCAGATTCTGGTGGCTCAGCGAATGGCTGTAGGCTCTGAGCTGCGCACCACCCTGCACCCCACCAGCGATAAGTTTCCGCCATTGGAGACCCTGTGCGATGTGTTGCGCTGCGAGCCCGAGGGTGATGGTTTTTTGTTGGGTGTGAATATTGCTGAAGTGACTGACTAAAAGATAGGGGACAGACTTGAAGTCTGTCCCCGGTCCGAGAGAGCAAAGTAGGGGACAGATTTGAAATCTGTCCCCGGTCCGAGGTTCACACCAACGCTTTCTCCGACACAATAATGCCGTTGTTATCGGCGTACACAAAATGCCCCGGGTGGAAGGTAACCCCACCGAAGGTCACGGCAATGTTCAGGTCACCCACATCATGCTTTTCTGTTTTGCGCGGATGGGTTCCCAATGCCTGCACGCCAAGAGCGGTTTTGGCGATCACATCGGCGTCGCGAATACAGCCATAAATAATCAGCCCGGCCCAACCGTTACTGGCCGCTTTTTCCGCCAGCATATCCCCCAGCAGTGCGTTGCGTTTTGACCCACCACCGTCGACGACCATTACCCGGCCAAGGCCCGGCAAGCCTACCTGCTGTTTCACCACCGAGTTATCTTCAAAACACTTCACGGTCACAATCTCCCCGCCAAAGTTGTCAATGGCGCCAAAGTTGCGAAACCCCGGTTCAACAACCTGTACTTCTGGAAATTCGTCGCACAGGTCAGGGGTTATGACCGTTCTTACCGTCAGGCCGGCAGCATCAGACACGTTCTTCTCAGACACAGCGTAATCACTCCTTTTATCAGCACCGGGAAATAGGGGACGGATTTGAAATCCGTCCCCGGTCGGTGGTTTAGGTTCAGCTTGGGCAAATAGGGGACGGATTTCAAATCCGTCCCCAGTCGGTGGTTTAGGTTCAACCGTATCGTGATAGAACCAGACACGCCGCCTGCATCGATTGCGGGCGCAATGAATGCGATGAAGGCGGCGTCTACTCATCAGTACGGCTTCTGATCTGCCAGAAAGAACCAGGTATCCAGCACCGAATCCGGGTTTAAAGACACGCTGTCGATGCCCTGCTCCATTAGCCACTTGGCCAGGTCCGGATGGTCAGACGGGCCCTGTCCACAAATACCAATGTACTTACCGGCCTTACGGCAGGCCTGAATGGCGCTCGACAAGAGCACTTTAACCGCGTCGTTACGCTCATCAAACAAGTGAGCAATAATGCCGGAATCCCGGTCCAGGCCCAAAGTCAGCTGGGTAAGGTCGTTAGACCCGATAGAAAAGCCGTCGAAGTGCTCCAGGAACTGATCCGCCAGCAGCGCGTTACTGGGCAGCTCGCACATCATGATCACCCGCAGGCCATTCTCGCCCCGCTTCAGACCGTTCTCCGCCAGCAACTCCATAACCTGAGCCGCTTCGCCTACGGTGCGTACAAACGGAATCATCACCTCTACGTTGGTGAAGCCCATTTCGTTGCGCACCCGCTTCATGGCACGGCATTCCAGCTCGAAACAGTCGCGGAAGGTTTCAGAGATGTAGCGCGATGCACCGCGGAACCCCAACATCGGGTTTTCTTCATCCGGCTCGTAAAGCGCGCCGCCAATCAGGTTGGCGTACTCGTTAGACTTAAAGTCTGACATGCGCACAATCACTTTCTTCGGTGCGAACGCCCCTGCCAGGGTCGAAATACCCTCCACCAGCTTGTCCACATAAAAATCCACCGGCGACGAATAACCGGAAATACGCTTGTCGACCGTCTGCTGGATATCACGGGGCAAAGTGTCGTAGTTCAACAGCGCTTTGGGGTGAACACCAATCATCCGGTTGATGATAAATTCCAGACGGGCCAGGCCAACGCCTTCGTTTGGCAGCGCCTGAAAGTCAAAGGCGCGGTCCGGGTTGCCCACGTTCATCATGATCTTGAACGGAATGTTGGGCATGGATTCTATGGTATTTTCGCGCAGTTCAAAGTCCAGCGCGCCCTCATAAATAAACCCGGTGTCGCCTTCAGCGCATGAAACCGTCACTTCCTGGCCGTTGTTCAGCAATTCGGTGGCATCGCCACAGCCAACCACCGCAGGAATACCCAGTTCACGGGCAATAATGGCCGCGTGGCAGGTACGGCCGCCACGATCGGTGACTATGGCGGAGGCGCGCTTCATCACCGGTTCCCAATCTGGGTCGGTCATGTCGGTAACCAATACATCGCCGTCTTGCACCTTGTCCATTTCATTGATGCTGGTGATAATTTTCACCGGGCCGGCACCAATCTTGTGGCCAATGCTGCGGCCTTCCACCAGCACCTTGCCGGTTTCTTTCAGCAGGTAGCGCTCCATCACGTTGGCAGAAGCGCGGCTTTTTACGGTTTCCGGGCGCGCCTGCACAATGTAAATACGGCCGTCGTCGCCGTCTTTGGCCCATTCGATGTCCATCGGGCGCTGGTAGTGATTTTCAATAATCATCGCCTGCTTGGCGAGTTCTTCCACTTCCGCATCGGTGATGCAGAAACGGCCACGTTCGGCGGCGTCGACCTTCACAGTTTCCACAAACTCACCCTCGGTCGGGTTTGTGTGGTAAATCATTTTGATGGCTTTGCTGCCCAGATTGCGGCGTAGCACCGCAGGGCGGCCAGCGGTCAGCGTGGACTTGTGCACGTAAAATTCGTCAGGGTTCACTGCGCCCTGTACCACGGTTTCGCCCAGCCCGTAAGAGCCGGTGATAAACACCACACCGCGGAAACCGGATTCGGTGTCCAGAGTAAACATAACGCCGCTTGCGGCGGTCTCACTGCGCACCATCTTCTGGATGCCTGCCGACAGGGCAACCAGTTTGTGGTCGAAGCCATGGTGAACACGGTACGAAATCGCGCGATCGTTAAACAAAGAAGCAAACACTTCTTTCACCGACGTGCGAATCTTGTCCAGACCAACTACGTTCAGGAAAGTTTCCTGCTGGCCCGCAAAAGAGGCGTCTGGCAGGTCTTCCGCGGTGGCGGAGGAGCGCACCGCAACTGCCATTTTAGGGTTGCCGTTCTGAAGCTGGGTATAGGCTTCAGCCAAGGCGTTGTCAAGCACTGCGGGGAAAGGCGTAGCAATCACCCATTGGCGGATCTTCGCGCCAACGCGAGCCAGTTCGTTAACGTCGTTAACGTCCAGCACGTCCAGGGTTTCATCAATTTTGTCTTTCAGGCCATCGGTCGCCAGAAACTCTCGGTAAGCGTGAGAGGTCGTCGCGAACCCGCCGGGCACAGTCACGCCCGCATTGGCGAGATTACTGATCATTTCACCGAGGGAAGCGTTCTTACCGCCTACCCGGTCCACATCAGACATTCCCAGGTGTTCAAACCAAATGATGTAATCTTGCAAAATGCATCTCCCTTGAGTCGGTTTCGCGGAGTGTCGAATGTGGGGTGTCGGATTTGGAGTGTATAATACTGGAAATTGTGGCAATTACATAGGGAACCGCTCCAACATGAAACGCACCGCATTCTTTCTGTCAGACGGAACAGGCCTGACGGCCGAAGGGCTAGGACACGCGCTGCTGGCTCAGTTCGAAAAAATCGACTTTGAACGCATCACCGTTCCTTACATAGATGATGAGAACAAAGCCCACGAAATTGTGGAGCGCATCAATCTGGCTTCTGAACACGACGATGCCCGCCCGCTGGTATTCGACACCATTGTGAACAACGATATCCGCACAATTGTGTCTACCGCAAACGGCTTTATGGTGGATATATTCGGAACGTTTTTAAACCCGCTGGAACAGGAACTGCAGTCTGCATCGTCCTACACCGTGGGCAAATCACACTCCATTGTAAACGGCGACAATTACGAGCGCCGCATTCACGCAGTGAACTTTGCGCTGGATAACGACGACGGAGCACGCATTCGACATTACGACGAAGCCGACCTGATTCTGGTGGGCGCATCCCGCAGCGGCAAAACACCCACGTGCCTGTACCTGGCCCTGCAATACGGTGTGAAGGCCGCCAATTACCCTATCACCGAAGAAGACCTGACAGACCAGCAGTTACCAAAAGCACTGCGACCCCACAAACAAAAAGTGTTCGGCCTGACCATCGAGCCGGAACGGCTGGCCACCATTCGCAACGAACGCAAGCCAAACTCCCGCTATGCGTCCATTAGCCAATGCATGCATGAAATTGAGGAAATAGAGCTGATATACCGTCGCGAGCGCGTGCCGTTTTTAAACACCACGGCTTACTCGGTGGAAGAAATTTCGACCCGTATTATGGTAGCAACCGGGCTCAAACGAAATCGCTGAGCCCGGGTTGCTTGTTTGCTAAAGCCCGCCTTACAGCTCCTGAATACCCAGGCCCAACTGCTCCACCAGCGCGCGATTGTCGGCGCTGGTGACCACCGCAGTGCTGGCTTTTTCTGGCGCCAGCCAATCTGCAGCCACCCGTTTCAGGTCGTCAATCGTTGTAGCTAGAACCCGCTCGCGGAAACGCCCACGCTGCTCGGCGCTGCGGCCAAACAACGCACTGTGAAACGCATGGCGCGCTGCGCCGGCCGGTGAATGGGGTTTGTCCAACTGGCCGATCACGCCCAGAATAGACTCTTCCAAATCTTGATAGCTGTGATCAGCTTCCACCAACCACTCCAGAGCCTTGTCAAAATCCGCCAGGGTATCGGCCAGGCGCGGGTCGCGGTAAGAGAAGAACTTGAACGTGCCGTTCACGCTGTCCTGCGCTGCACCGCCGCCGTAAGCGCCGCCTTTCTCGCGGATGGCACGGTGCAAATAACCGTTACGCAAGAATCCGCCCAGCACCGTCAACGCGGCCGCATCCGGGTGATCAACCGCCACCGTGGGATAGGCCTTGGCGCAGAAGTTCACCTGGGTTGAAGTCAGCCAGGCTTCATGGGTGGTGTAGTTCACCGGCTCCATGCGCCACGCGCTGTCTGGCGCAGATTCCGCGTTTTGCCACAGGCCTTTCACATCGTCCAGCATCGGCTGCAGTTGCTCGTCTTCACCAATCAGCAGGAACTGGCGGCTTTGCTTGCCAACCTTCTGATGCAGATCCGTCAGCTTCTGGCAGAACGCTTTCAGCTCAGCCGGCTCTTTCAGGGATTTATCCAATGATTTGGTGCGGCGAATGGCTTCCAGCCCGCCCAGGCGGAAACTCAGCCAGGCGCCCGGGCTCATGCCCTGGGCCGCGGCGCTCATGGCCAAGGCATGGCCACTGCCGGTAACGGCTTGTTCACGGCGGGCGCGAATCTGGGCAATAATTTCCGCAATGCGGCCGGTTTCATCAAAACGGGCGTTGCTGTAAACGTCTTTCAGCAAACGCGCCAGAGCGTCACTGTTGCGCGCCAGAGCCTTGCCGCTGAACACCAGGTAACCGGACATATCCTGCACGTTGTCAATCTTGCCCTTGCTGACAAAGCTGGCCGAAATGCCACCGGTTTCAGCAGAAATGCGGTCCTGCATCTGCAGGTAATCCAGCTCACCACAGCCCACTTCTGAAATCAGCGCGGTGTAATAAGGCATCAGCGCCAGCTCTTCTTCATTCAACGACGGCAGTGGCAATACCACCTGTTGATAAACCAATCCGTTGGTACCGCGGGCATAGACCGTGGCCGACAGGTCGCCATCAAAACGGCCTTCGGGCTCTGGCATCTGCAGGGGCACATCGGTCAAATCCACCTTCGGCAGAATTGAGTCGTCGTCTTTGCGGGTTTGGCGGTCTTCCAGGGCCTGGGCGCGCTCAACGATCTGTGCGGTTTCTTCATCACTCAGCTTGGCTTTGCGCTGCGCCAGGGAAGCACGGATAGACTCGGTGCGCAGGCCTTCCAGCTTGTCGTCCGGGCGCAGGGTCAAGGTTACCCGGTGCGGGTTGTCCAGCAACTTGCGACGAATCAGGTTCGGCACAAACTGTGGGTCCTGAATTTTTTCCCGCAGACGAGCCAGAACCGGCTCCAGATCCAGCAGATCCACCGGGTCACCGCCGTGCACCATTGGCGAAATGGCGGACATAATCAGCTGCAAACCGTAAGGGAAGCCGTCACCGGAAATTTCGCGCTGGTGCAATTCCAACTGATGCAAAATCGCTTCCAGCCGTTCACTGCTAACGCCGTCTTCAACAACCTTCTTCAAGGTTTCTTCAATCAGCTGCTCAAGCGCTTGCTGCTGCGCAGGCTCGCTGCCTTCTATACCGCACACGAACGTCATTTCACGGTTGGAATCTTCCAGCCCGCACAAAGGCGAAGGCGCCTGGCCCAGCTCGGTGGTTTCCAAAGCGCGCATCAGCGGTGACGCGCTGTTATCCAGTAGCACCGAAGACAACAACTGGCCTTCCAGGTTTTCTTCCAAGTCAAAACTGTGGCCTAACAGCCAACCCACAACAATGTGGGTTTTGGCTTCCGTTGGTTCGCCTTCGTTAACGGCGTAAGCCTGCTCTACCCGCAGCGGCGCAAACATTCGTTTTTCATCATAAACCGGCAGTTTTACATCCAGCTTGTCAAAACGCTTGAGCACCAGCTTTTCGAAGCGCTCCTGGTGTTCAACGGCCGGAATATTGCCGTAGGTCGCAAAAATCGCGTTGCTGGGGTGATAATGATGCTTGTAGAACGCCAACAGGTCGTCATAGGACAAATCGGTAATGTGATCCGGCTCGCCACCGCTGTTGTAATGGTAAGTGGTCGTAGGAAACAGATGGCTGGACAGGTTCTGCCATAGCTGAGACGTGGCCGAACTCATAGCGCCCTTCATCTCGTTGTACACCACGCCGCGGTATACCAAATCGCTGGTCGGATCTTCCGGCTTGTCGAACTCCAGGCGATGGCCTTCCTGGGCAAAATCCAGTTTGTCCAGCTTGGAGAAAAACACCGAATCCAGATACACGTCCAGCAGGTTGTCAAAATCTTTGCGGTTCATGCTGGCGAACGGATAGGCGGTCCAGTCGCTGCTGGTGAACGCGTTCATAAAGGTATTCAGCGAACGGCGAATCATCATAAAGAACGGATCGCGTACCGGATAACGCTCGCTACCGCACAGTGCGGTATGCTCCAGAATGTGAGCCACGCCGGATGAATCCATCGGAAACGTACGCAAGGCCACAAAGAACACGTTTTCGTCGTTGTCTGCAGCCAGGTGCAAGTGGCGCGCACCCGTCTTTATATGGCGATATTCTTCAACATCCAGATTCAGGGTGCCGATGTGGTGGGAACGAATTTTTTCAAACGCCGGATGCATTGCGTTGTCAGATGTTGCAGCCATTCAAACTGTCCTGTTGTTAATTCGAGAGATAACTCGAGGGATGACTCGAGAGATGATTCAATAACGGGTTGCGCGGTAAAATCGTTACGCCCTGACACTGCGGCAAGGTGATGCGTTATAAACAGATACGATGCGGAAAGCGCAAAGGTACAGCGTAACACGGGTTATCCGTTATCATGCAGCACACCCGGTGCAACAAGGTAATTGCTATCACTATGAGCACAATAGAAAATACCCCCGGCAACCTCGCAAATTCAAAAGCGCCAACCCCGTCCCCGACACTGAGCACCAGCCAGGCGCCTGGCGACCCGGTTCCGGCACGTGAAGTCGCCGCTTACTGGGATGAACGCAGGCGCTACCTCAAAAGCATCCGCAAAACGCCGGCTGTGCGCAATCACTACTGGCGAGCCATGACGGTTTATCTGTTGCGGCGGGTATTGTGGTCATTCGGATTTTTTCCGGTGTTTTTCGCCTTCTGGATTCCGCTGGTGCTGGCCCAATTTAATCCGGTTGTGCTGGCCAATGATATGATTGCGCTACTGCAGGACTTCACCGGCAGCAATCCGGAACTTCAGGCCAACACCCTCAGTACCTTGGTGATTGCCTGGGGGTCTATTGGCGGCTTCTTTTTGATCTTTGATTTTGTACTGTCGCCGTTCCGCTCGCCCTATGAATACGAAGCCGACGTTTACATGCGCGCCTGGGAGCATCAATACAGCACAACCGACGCGTCACTCAGCACGTCGCCCACCACATCACCAAGCACACTTTCCAGTAGCACGGCATCTAGTAGCATATTATCTAAAACACCCTCCAACCCTGCGGAAGCTTCATGAATCACCTGTTTATAGACAACCTCACCGTCATCGACTTCGCCTACCTGGACGCAACCCGCGGCTTAGTGGGTGAAAGCTGGATTGCCGACATTGTTCTGGGCGGCGAGCTGGATGAACAGGGCATGGTGTTCGATTTTTCACACGTAAAACGGGTGATCAAACAAGTGATCGACGCCCAGGTAGACCACCGCCTGGTAGTACCAAAAGGCCACCCGGGGTTGTTGCGAAACGACCAAACACCCCAGCACTTTATATGGCCGCTTACCAACGGCGAACAGATCGCCCACACCGGCCCGGGTGAAGCCGTGCTTTGGCTGGCTGGTGACACCGTCACCAAAGCGGCTGTTGCCACCCTGCTGGAACACGAACTGAAAGCCGTACTGCCCAACAACGTAATATCCGTAGACGTACACCTGCGTGAAGAAGTGCTTGAAGGACCTTACTACCATTATGTGCACGGCCTTAAGAAACACCTGGGCAACTGCCAG
The DNA here is from genome assembly GCF_002563885.1 of Marinobacter sp. LV10MA510-1. GTDB lineage: Bacteria > Pseudomonadota > Gammaproteobacteria > Pseudomonadales > Oleiphilaceae > Marinobacter. The sequence continues at coordinate 1,622,048 of NZ_PDJA01000001.1, forward strand.
CGCATCGCCCACGGCCACCGTTCGCCCATCTGTATCCACCGCAACGAACAGCGCGACACCGCCCTGGAAGCCCTCTGGGCAGAACTCTGGAAAGACATCTACGTAGGCACCGAAGAAGACATCAGCCGCCGCTTCGTGGACGACAAAGGCGTGGAGTATATCCACTTCGAATACGAAGCCAACCAGGGCGAATTCGCCCTAACCCTACCCGCCAGCCGCGTGTATATGATGGACACAGACACCACTGTAGAACTTATTGCCGCGCATATTGCGGATCAGCTGAAGCAGGAGTTTCCGGAAGATTCGATTCGGGTGAAGGCGTATGAGGGTGTGGGAAAAGGGGCTATGGCGTCGCGATGAGCCAGACAGGAACAGCCAGACGGGGACAGATTTCAAATCTGTCCCCAAGCTTGACCGACAAAGCCAAACGGGGACGGATTTGAAATCCGTCCCCGTGCTTGACCCATATTACAGGCACAAAAAAACCACCCGAAGGTGGTTTTTTTGATGGCTTGCCGGTGGACTAAACCTGCAAGCCGTATTGGCGTCCCCTAGGGGGTTCGAACCCCTGTTGCCGCCGTGAAAGGGCGGAGTCCTAGGCCGCTAGACGAAGGGGACTAGAAAAAATTGGTGGAGCCAGACGGGATCGAACCGTCGACCTCAACACTGCCAGTGTTGCGCTCTCCCAGCTGAGCTATGGCCCCCAATCGATGCGTATAGTAAGGATCGACCCCTGGGCCGTCAACCCTTTTCTGCCACTTTCTCCAAGTTCGCCGAAAACCACCGGCATCCCTGCCTTTAGCGCTTACCGATTGAACAGATTGATTATTCAGCAATCAACGCAGCGTATTCTTTCTCTACCTTTTTGGTTTCCTTCTTGGAAAACCCACCCAAAATTTCCAACGCATGGCGCAAACGCGCACGGGTCATGTCTGGCCCTAACTGCTCCATCGAATCCATCACCGACCAGGAATTCGGCGTACCGGCAATCGCCACGAACACAGCGAACATGAAATCGCCCATTTTCAGGTCCATCGCCTTGGCCAGGAACTTCACATCGGCAAATATGTTGTCTTTACTCCAGTGGCGCTGAGCCTCCAGGTGCCACAATGTGAACTGCAGTACCCGCTTCACCTGCCCTTCTTCCAATTTGTTGTGGGCGAAGCTCTCTGGCGTCAACGGCAACATGCCGCTGAACATGAACTGGGCCATGGGCGCCACATCCGAGAACACGTCGGCACGGCCCTTCACAAACGGCACCAGCGCGGCCAAGTCGTTCTGATTAAACCACCACTGGCTCATGCGCTGCATAAACTGTTCGTCGCTGAGTTCTTCCCGCAGCCACAGGCCATTCAGCCAGCGCAGCTTCTCAACATCAAACACCGGGCCACCCAGGGACACTCGCTGAATATCAAAATGGCTGATCATCTCATCCAGGGTGAACTTCTCGCGCTCATCCGGCATCGACCAGCCCATGCGGCCCAGGTAATTGGTCACCGCTTCCGGCAAAAAGCCCATGCGTTCATAGAAGTTGATGCTGGTTGGGTTCTTACGTTTCGAGAGCTTGCTCTTGTCGGGGTTACGCAGCAGCGGCAGGTGACACAGTACCGGCATGTCCCAACCAAAGTACTCATACAACAGCTTGTGCTTGGGCGCCGAGTTAATCCACTCCTCACCGCGCAGCACGTGGGTAATTTCCATCAGGTGGTCGTCCACCACGTTCGCCAAGTGGTACGTGGGCATGCCATCAGACTTTAGCAGAATCTGGCAGTCCACCTGGGCCCAGTCGATCTCGATGGTGCCGCGCAGCATGTCGGAAATTTCACACACGCCTTCGTCAGGCACCTTCATGCGGATCACATAGGGGTCGCCCGCTTCCCGGCGACGATGCACCTCTTCCGGTGACAACTCTAGATTGCCCTTAATGCCCGGATTCAAGCCCGCTGCCTTGCGCTCTTCACGAATCACATCCAGCTCTTCCGGCGTGCGGAAGCAATAGAACGCGTGGCCGGCGGTGACCAAGTCTTCCGCGTACTGGGCGTACGAATCTTTACGCTCCGATTGGCGGTAAGGGCCGTGAGGGCCGCCCACATCGGGGCCTTCATCCCAGTTCAAACCAAGCCAACGCAGCGCGGTCAGAATTTCCTGTTCGGATTCCGGTGTGCTGCGGGCTTGGTCGGTGTCTTCAATGCGCAGAATAAACTGGCCACCGTGCTGGCGCGCAAAACACAGGTTGAACAAAGCCACGTATGCGGTGCCAACGTGCGGATCGCCGGTGGGTGACGGAGCAATTCGAGTACGTACTACAGTCATGGGTATTTCCTGAAATAAATTCCCGAGAATAGCGTGATAATAAGAGCCTTACGGGAATAAAAAGTGGCCATTAATCGTCAGTTGTTTCCCATTATAACGGCCAAACCGGCAAACCGCATTGTCACCAGCGCTTTCGCTTCAGCATGCATTTGCATCGCAACCCGTTGATGAAATATTATAACATTTCTAAAGCAAGCAACGGCTCATCCGCCGCCCACTCTAATAAACCTGAATGGAACACCAAACTATGAGCACCCAACTGCGCCTGCCCCGTGCTGCTTTTATAACCGGCCTGCTAACACTCGCCGCTGCCCTGCCCGCAGTCGCCGACACAAACATAGTCACGTCCATCAAACCGCTGGAACTGCTGGTACGCGCCGTGGCCACCGATGACGTCACCGTTACCAGCCTCGTCGCCCCGGGCGGCAGCCCGCACAATTACACCCTGCGCCCGTCCCAACGCCGCGCCCTGGAGCAGGCTGATGCCATCTTCTGGGTAGGGCCGGATATGGAAAGCTTTCTTATCGGTCTGCTGGCCAATAACGAATTCAGCGGCAGAACCCATCAGCTGTCGGGCCAGACGGACAACCACAACGAAGAAGCTCCTCACGCCGACGACAACCAAAGCCGTGAGCATACCGACCATCACGAACACCAAGCTGACGAAGAAAAACACAATGGTCACAGTGACGAGGACGAACACGACAATCACAGCGACAAAGAAGACCACAGCGAACACAGCGAACACAGCGAACACAGCGACGATTATGCCCAGACTGATGATGAGCGCAATCACGACCACGGCACGGGTGACGACCCACACACCTGGGTAGACCCACAACTCGCCCTTGAAATGGCCCGCGCCATTGCACAAACACTGTCAAACCTGGACAGCACCAACGCCCAGGCTATCCAACAAAACCTGCAAGCGTTTGAACAACGCGTGAATGCCCGCGAAGCCAGCATCCGCGAGCAACTCGAACCGCTGCAAGACCGGAAACTGTTCTCCTACCACAGCGCCTTCACCCGCTTCGCCGAACACTACGGCCTGCAACTGCAAGGCGTCCTCACACTAAACCCGGCATTCAGCCCCGGCGCCAAACACATCGCCGAAGTACAAAACCAGCTAAAACAAGCCGGCAGCGCCTGCCTGCTCACCGAACCCCAGTTCAACACCCAATGGTGGAAAGGCATTACAGAGGGCTTAGACATCACCTTCAGCACCTGGGACCCACTGGCCACAGACATACCCGCGACATCCGAAGGCTATGAGCAGTTCCAGCAAAGCATCGCCGATGCCGTGCTGAACTGCCGCTAGGGAGGGGGCCAGGGGACGGATTTCAAATCCGTCCCCGCTTTGGCAGTCCGTCCCCGCTTTGGCATTAAGCTCGTCCTTCGGGACAGATTTGAAATCTGTCCCGGCATTACGCTTTATGAGAAACTGCTCCCCCAAAAAGGAGCCTCAGCCATGTCCGACCACAGCCCATCACCCAATCACCACCCCGCCACCCGCATCATTCACAACCGGCGCCATCGGGACCAGCAAGGCAGCCCTTACTCGCCGATTTACAACACCACCACCTACCGTTTCGACACCACCGCCGAACAGCTGGCCGTGGTAAAAGGTGAAAACGACGGCAACCTGTACACCCGCTGGGGCACCAACCCCACCATTAAAGAGCTGGAACAGGGGCTGGCGCAGCTGGAATCAGCACAGGCAGGTTTAGCGTTTGCCTCCGGCATGGCGGCCATCTCCGCCACCCTGTTTGCCCATGGCCGCAACGGCATAGTGTGCGCAGGCGATCTGTACGGCGGCACCCAGGAACTGCTGGTGAATCATTTTGAGCCCTTGGGCATTCCCGTCATCTTCCTTCTAAACCAACAGCTGGATGAGCTGGAACAGCATCTGACCGAACCCGACATGTTGGTGTACTGCGAAACCCCAGCCAACCCAACCATGGCCATACTAGACATTGCCGACTTGGCCCGCCGTGCTCACGCCAAGGGCGCCTTATTGGCCGTTGATAACACCTTCGCCAGCCCCATCAACCAGCGCCCGCTGGAACTGGGCGCCGATCTGGTCATGCACAGCGCCACAAAGTACCTGGCCGGCCACAGCGACTTAACCGCCGGCGCCTTTATGTCCAGCGCAGAACTCGCCAAACCCGTCGCCGCCTGGCGTAAAAGCTTGGGCCAGATACTGGCACCGGAAATGGCCGCACTGCTATCGCGCAGCCTGCGAACCCTGCACGTACGAGTCCGCCAGCACAACGAAAACGCCATGGCCGTGGCCATCGCCATGGAAAAGCACCCGAAAGTCAGCCGCGTACTCTACCCCGGCCTGCCAGATTTCCCCGGCCACCAACTCGCCAAACAGCAAATGCACGGCTTCGGCGGCATGCTTAGTATTGATATCGTAGGCGGCGGAAAAGCCGCAGAACGTGTCGAAGACCACCTGCAAGTCTTCCTGCTAGCCACCAGCCTGGGCGGCGTAGAAAGCCTCGTCAGCCAGCCAATTGCCACCAGCCACTACCGCCTGACACCCGAAGACCGGGCACAAAGGGGCATCACTGATGGCTTACTGCGATTGTCCGTGGGGCTTGAAGATGCGGGGGATCTGATTGCAGATTTAGAGCAGGCGCTGGACAGTTTAGCGGAGTAACCGTGTTCCCGGGGACGGGACACCGGGGACGGATTTCAAATCCGTCCCCTCTCGCACTACTAAGCAGCTCTTTTCTTGTTGCGGCGGGTTTGGTCGCCGAGGCCTGCCAGGAGCCCCTTTACGCTGATGTCCTCATCCAGTGCGTCCCAATGAATACCATGCACACTCAATTCGAAATCTTGACGGTTCACTGGCTCCAAGGCCTTAAGCAGCGACTTTCACTGGATGCAGGTTTACCCGTGCAGCCATGGAAACCAAAGCATCAATTGAGAACACACTGACATGGCCGCGCGCGACATCGCCGATTCTTGAACGCTGCACTCCCATCAAATCCGCTGCTTGCCGCTGAGTTAAACCATTCGAGGCAATGTAATTACGGATGCAATCCATTAAAGCCGCCTTAACCTTCAGCACTTCCGCCGCCGCAGCGTCCTCTTCAATGGCATCGAATACTGAGCCTTTTGTAATTTCAATTGTCATGACAACCTCTCTTTAACTTCGCGGTAACGTGCAACAATCAAATCCTTGTCGCTCTGTGCATCTACACCCAAAATTCCCTTACCAAGACTCTTCAATGGCTTCCAATCATCTGCCTTCTGGCCAGTTTGGACGAGATGTATCTGATAGCCCATATCCACTCTCGCCTTTGAAGGGAAAGCACTCAGGTCAGCCTTACTTGACCCGACCCATGCAACATCCTTGAGCATAGATTTCCTACTGTTTTTAATTCCACAACCTAAAAGTACAATATTTTGTACCTGCGAGCAAGTAGTGTATCACTCAGCAATCACCACCCGCGCACGAATGTGATCAAGGGGGAAATCTAATCCCGTCGCTACTGCAATCTCCACCAAACTGTTGAGCCGATCCAGGTGTACTTCAGCTCCAAGTCGCTGCAAATGGCGTTTTAGCCAACGGGTAATGATTCTGTCGGTACGAACTTTGTTCCGATCCGACCGTATGATCGCCACAACCCGATTCACAGCCTAATGAGTGCGGCGCAAGAGCGCCAGTTGCCAGGCGCGTTAATACTTCATGCGAAAAACTTCGGCTTGCTCTCCAATCTTGCGCATGACATTGCTGACGGTGGCTTGCTCATGGGCATCAGGGCTAAGAAGTGTGATGAGTAGGTAACACTCCCTGTGGATGGCGCCTTGACAATAAACCAGGTGCCGATCACTCGTGCGATTAAATTGCATTAGCCGAACCGGCCAGGCGCCGAATTCTGATAGGTGAACGTGACGAACATCCTCCTGCAGAATTAGCGATGGAGTATGCGGGTGATCATAGGCGACATCCCGCCCAAAATAATCCGGGCAAAGACCACTTTCCTTGTACTTCCGAAAGTCGTTGATGAGATCGTTTAAATCCTCTTCTTTAAACAGTTTTTGGATAGTGACTGACCTGAAAACACGTATCACTCAGAGAAGCCCTCCATGTCCTCTCGGGTCGTTTCCAGCATTAAGTCAGCTCCCTTTTTACAGAGGTCAGCAAGCTCAGAGCCTCGCGGACGAAAACGTCCCACAAACGTACGCGATTCTTCTTGATCCCCAATCAACTGAACCATCTTCTCAAACAGCTCTGCACCAATCATGTAGCCTGCTGGCTTGTTGTGGTTCAAAACCGCAATAGGCTCGTTTTGGAAATACTGCGCCGGATTATTACGCAATGCAGAAATGCTGACCGACTTTTCCGCCAAAATAGAGTTCGTTGTCATAACCCACTCCAACAATAATTTGCACAAAAATTTGTGCTATTTTTTGCACTATATCTCATTAACAGCTCTGCTAGCAAGCGAGCCTGAGCGGCGTAGAAAGCCTGGTCAGTCAGCCAATCGCCACCAGCCACTACCGCCTGACACCCGAAGACCGGGCACAAAGGGGCATCACTGATGGCTTACTGCGATTGTCCGTGGGGCTTGAAGATGCGGGGGATTTGATTGCAGATTTAGAGCAGGCGCTGAACAGCTTGGCGGAGTAACCGTGTTCCCAGGGACGGATTTGAGGACAACGGGGACGGATTTCAAATCCGTCCCCTTTTCAGGTTTCCGGTGTGCCCTAAACATCACTCAGCAATCACCACCCGTGAACCCGGCGTTGCCTTCAAAGCACTTTCCAACACGCTCTTCAACGCCACCTTGGCACCATCATCACCGTGCACTAGCCGAATTTCTTTGGGCGCATCGGCAATACCCATTACAAAATTCAACAAGTCACTTTGCCCTGCGTGGGCGGAATAACCGCCTACTTGATGAATACGGGCGCAAATGGGGTAACGTTTGTCATCAAGTTCTACCCAGCCAGCCTGATCCGGTGTTCGCACACCGGCGTTGCTGCCATATTTCAGAATTTCCCGCCCTGGTGTACCCGCAGCCTGATAGCCCACGAACAACACATCATTACGGGCGTCGCCGAGCATCGCTTTCAAGTAGTTCACCACACGACCACCGGCACACATGCCTGAACCGGCCAACACCACCGCCGGGCGCTTGAAACTGGCCAGATACTCAACGGCGTCAAGGTGACTCGCATGGCTGTTAATCAGCGTAAGCTGATCAAAACCCAACGGGTGTCGCCCCTGGCTCAGCACTTCCTGGGCTTCCGCGTCCCACATGGGTTTTAACTGGCGATAAATACGGGTGAACTCTGCCGCCAAGGGCGAATCCACCACAACTTCCAGATCCTGCCACTCCACACCCGGCGCCACCGGCTCAGCGCCAAATTCATGAATCAGGCTTTCAATTTCATACAGCAAATCCTGAGTTCGGCCAATACTGAACGCCGGCACAATCACGGTACCGCCATCGGCCAGGGCGCTTTGCAACACCTGCTTTAAACGCAAACGCCGGGTGGTGCGGTCTTCGTGATCCTTATCGCCATAGGTGCTTTCAATCACCAACCGATCAGCACGTTCCGGCGACACCGGTGCCGTCAGCAGCGGCGCGTGAGCAGCGCCTAAATCACCACTGAACACAATGCGCTCATTAGCCAGCTCGCCCTGTTCCCCGACACGCTCACCTTCGCCTTCTCCAACGTGCGCTCCCTCTTGCCCTGCCGCCGTAACATCACACTCCACATAAGCCGAGCCCAGAATATGCCCTGCCGGCTGAAAGCGAATATCCAGAGAACCGCCGGTTTCATTATCCGCCCCAAACACCGAATGCCACTGCCCATAAGGCACTGGCACCAAGCGCTGGCGAATCAGTCCCAGCACGCGTTCAATCAAAGCCCTATCCCGCGTAAAGCCAATTTTTAGAGCGTCTTCCAGAATCTCCGGCAACATAATGGCGGAAGGCTCAGAGCATATAATCGGCCCGTCAAACCCCGCCGCCAGCAAATAAGGTATGCGGCCAACGTGGTCAATGTGCACGTGGGTAACCACCAGCGCGTGGATGTGATCAAGGGGGAAATCGATAGCAAGGGCGGCAATATTCGCCGAAGCAGGGACAGATTGATGAGCCAAAGCGGGGACAGATTTAGAAATCTGTCCCCGAGCGAGCCTGCCCGCGGCGTCTGCACCCTGAAACAGGCCACAGTCAATCAAGATGCCGGCGGAAGGATGCAACCGACCAGGGGGAGTAATACTCAATTCGTGGCAGGAGCCGGTAACGCCAGAAACGGCGCCGTGGTGGGAAATATTGATCATAACAACCTCCTTGTTGGCGGTTGCAAGGGACAGACTTAAAGTCTGTCCCTTGCAACCGTGATTATCTCCGCAGGATGGAGTAGGATTAAATCCTATCTTATGCGGGAGGCCCGTCATGCGTACCACTCAACAATTCAGCATTACTCTACCCAACCAGATGGCCGACGTAGTAAAAGCCAAGGTTGCCGCTGGCGAATACGCCACTGAAAGCGAAGTGATTCGCGATGGCTTGCGGGCGCTACTGGCCCGTGACCGTGCCTTGGAGAACTGGCTCGTCGGTCAAGTAGCCCCTGCTTACGATGCATTGAAGGCTGACCCAACGCGCGCGCTCAATGTCGACCAAGTGCGCGCCCGGTTATCAGCAGAACACCAGAACTCCACTTCACAAACGTAATGGTGTACACCGTTGAGTTTACACCGGAAGCGATGGAACAGCTGGCGGTGCTCTATCGCTATATTGCCACGAAGGCTTCACCGGAAATTGCTAAACGCTATACAGACGCCATCGTAACCCACTGTGAAGATCTACAGACGTTTCCACATCGAGGAAACCAACGTGACGACATACGGCCCGGACTGCGAATCACAAACTACCGCAAGCGGGCCGTAATTGCATTTGCTGTGGATGACAAGCATGTTTTCATCTTGGGCGTTTTTTACGGCGGACAAGACTTCGAGGTTGCTTTGCAGTTTGAACTGGAGGACTAGCCGTTCAGGACCTTATCCCGTGGGGACAGACTTAAAGTTTGTCCCCGCTTTACTTCAGCTTCCGCCTTCCGGACAGAGTTCAAATCTGTCCCAGTTTCTCCTTTCCCGCCTTCGGGACAGATTTCAAATCTGTCCCGGCTCTATCGACTGTCCCGACTGTCCCGGCCCCAGCTACCACAGGCCGCGGATTCAAATTCCACACCAAATCCTCAACACCCCCATTAGGCGAAAAACCCGTCGGTGATGATGGTTATGAAAGCCCGGTCGCTCATGTAGCGAATAACGGCGCGATACAACCCAAGGCGGACAAACACGCCCAGCGTAAACACCACAGTAAGCAGAGAAATCAGCAGCTGAGCCTTGTTTGGCTCCCACAAGGCCACGTCGAGGCGCAACGCAAAAGAGGGGCTAAGCTCTTTCGTTAATGCCGATTCAGTAATGACTCCAACGTATCCGAGGTCAATATAGCTTCCAGCCAGACCTCCAGTTCTGGAACACCGGCAGATTGAATTTGCGCTTCGGCCCAGCGGGGAAGCTCACCGAATTTCAGGCTGATCAGCTTTTTCAAAGCGGCGGCCTCACCTTGCTGCATGCCTTGCTGCATGCCTTGTTGCATGCCTTGTTGCATGCCTTCCGCTCGTAACCGCTCACTCAAGGTGGCCATGGTGTTGCTCTCCTGCGGGTATTGCGCTTTATATTGTTCCATTTCATCATCATATTTTGAGCGAGATACCCCGTCTCTTCAGGTCGGGGAGGGATAGCGCGTCGACGTTAGCCGACCCTGTTCCCGCTTACTCCTTTAATTTTCGCTATCAACAGTTGAATAAGGTGCCGGTCTTTCCCGGCTGTCAACCTGTAAAGGTCTGGTAACGCTTACTTTGCGATAGTCTGCAAAGCAAATCTCCCCTCGCCAATGTCAACGACCGGCTCCCCTTTCGGGTGAAGGCCAGACTAAATTCCGTATGTCCTTCGGATCTGGAGAAAAACATCCTTGGGGGAAACACCTCGGATACCCAGATTTTTGAGCATGTCGGCGGAAATCTCAGGTTCAACTCGCGACAAAAACTCTTCCATATCTGCCTGAACCGTATCCGATAGTTCCACAGGCTCTCCTGGCGGCAACAACTGGTATAAGCGAAGAATATCGCTCCGATGTTTTTTGATATCCCGGCTGTCCACACCAGGCTCGCCTTTGCGAGCGGACAAATCTAGCCACGCCTTTGCCTTAAGTGGAATCAAACACTTTTCGCTAACCAATGTAATACCATCCAACACCTGTCGATGTTGATGCAAAAACTCATAATAGGCATCGTCAAGCAGGATAGCGGACAAACTGGACACACCTTCGGACACCGGTATCGGGGTCAGCTTTGCGCCATCGCCTAACTTTAGTTCGTCCGGCACACGCGAAAACAATTCCAGCATTACCGGATACCCAGCCACTTGGGGTTTCGCGAAGCGATAGAATGTTCGCTCACCATTACCTTTCTGGCAGATTTCGTAATCACCAGCCACAACGAAATCCCAAAAGGCGGCTGCGAAACGGGGATCAAGCACTTCAATCGCCAGAACGATATCCAGATCTTTGGTGGCTCGCGCATCCAGCCCGGCCTCATCCAGTAATAGCCATGCCGCAGCACCGCCTATAAGCAAGTATTGGTCCTGGTAATCTGCGAAGTGCTCTCGAAACTTATCCAGTCCCGCTATCATGTTAATTACTCCATTAACTCATCCAACGACATTTCAATCCGCTCGTCGCGCTCATCCTTCAAGCTCTGATAGAGCGAAAACGGGTCAACGGTCCCATCACTCACAAACAGCCTCGGCTCATACCGCCAGATTTGTACCCTACACGTTCCATCATCCTGTACTGGGATTACATCTGCAGTCCTGGAGATTTGCTTCCATTCTCTTCTACTGGCGGCAAAAACCGGTTCTTGGGGGGCCGTCAACATGGTTCTTCGAGACAATGCAGATTCGCCGGCCAGCGGGAGGTTGCTAGCGTTAATCTCGGCCAAACGAACCCTACGAACCTGTCTTACAGGGGTTCGCAGATATTTGCGGGCTCGTTCCCAAAGTGCCTCCGAGCCCTCGGGAAAGCTCAGCAACCTCTCGCGACCTCGCGTGATAATGCAACCGAGCCCTGCAGATTCCAATTCATCGAAAGCCCTGGAGATTGTCATCGGGGTGTATCCCAAGCGCTTGGACAGTGCCTGAACACTTGCTGGCTCGTCATCAGATTCAATTAAACCATGAAGAACAACGGCCTGAGTGGCTGGCTTGAAGCGATCAGATATCTCTCCCGGCTCCCGCTTCTTCCTGGCCTGAACAGCCATGCCCAGCTCTGGCCAATGCAACTGCCGCCATGGCAACACGAAAGCAAATTGGCGCGCTACAAGACGTCGACGGGTGTAACTGGGAAGATCAGCGGCGATGAGGAGCCAGAATTCCGCTACATCGACAGCGTCCATCAGCTTGCTCATATGTTTTTCAAACGCTACCGGCTTAAAACTTTCCGGAGATTTGAGTGCCACTCCCAGAAATCTCTCTTTACCAATGGAAATCTCATACAGGTCGTAACTGCCGGCCAGGTAGTTGGGCAATGAAACGCTCAAAGGCCCCGACACCAATATGGAGAGACCGGCTACCTCAGAGACGTACTCGCACAGATCTGTGATTAATTTTTCCATGGCAAGACAACCATAACATTTTTAAAAACACTAACATTTTAAATGTTAGTGTGCAAAATAATGTTACGGTAAATTTGCCGCAACAACAGACTGGATACAGCTTGCTTGTCGGACTGGCCAACCAGCAATTTGTGGCAGGAGCCAGTAACGCCAGAAACGGCGCCGTGGTGGGAAATATTGATCATAACAACGTCCTTGTTGCCGACTCCAGAAGCCGGCCAGCCAGGGACAGACTTCAAGTCTGTCCCTGCTTTAAGTGACGGGGACAGATTTCAAATCTGTCCCGGCTTTTGCAACCGTGATTAGACACCATACGTTTGTTACGTTTGTGCGAGCGGGCCACGGCTTTTGAGGCGACTATCGCAAAGAACGCCGACGAGCGGCCTAGCGGCGTACCCGGACGACCCTTTTTTGCTGAACCGGTCTCACGCCTGGGGATTTTGCACCACTACAGGTTCTTGGTGTGGGCGAGTCGTCAAGTCCACGCCCAACGCTCGCGTTACCGCAAGCATGGTTTTCAGCGTAGGGTTGCCCTGCCCACTGAATGAGCGGTATAGCTGTTCACGGGAAAGGCCGGTTTCACGTGCCAGCTCTGCCATACCCTTGGCGCGTGCCACTACCCCCATCGCCTTAGCGATGTAACCAGAATCACCGGTTTCCAGTGCATCAGCAAGAAATATCGCAATGGCATCCTCGCTGTCTAGCGCCGCCGCCGGATCGTAGTCATAAATATTGTCGCTCATAACCCCTCCCATTCAACCACTTCAGTTTACGCTCCCATTTTCGGTAGGTATCAGTCTGTTTAATATCAAGCATCAACACAGTGTAGTTCTTCGACTACAAGGGCACGATGCAAAAAGAAATACGGATTTCTGACCAATACGAGTGCCTGTCCATGAAAATCAGAAAGAACGAGCATGCGTCATGATGCGTTGATGCGTCGTGGTTACCTCTACATAGATACAACAAGGGCAGCCAATAGGCTGCCCTTGTCATGTTTGTAATTCACATTGAATTTCGGTCAGTGCTTGATCTCTGACCTTAACCGACTAACTTCATCAACCGTCAAACCAGCAATCTCTGCAATCTCTGCAATCATCTGATTATCCATTTCGGTGCGGTTGATCAGGTTATGGGCGATTTGTTCAGCCTTCATGTGCTCACCTTCTTGGCGACCTTCTTGACGACCTTCTTGACGCCCTGCCAGCATGCCTTCAAGCCGTTCTTTCTTAACCAGATTTTCCAGATTCTCTGCCAACATATCTCTGTCCTCCACCAAACTGTTGAGCTGATTCAGGTGTACTTCAGCCCCGAGTCGCTGCAAATGGCGCTTAAGCCAGCGGGTAATGATTCTGTCGGTACGATCCTTATTAGGGTCCGACTGTATGATCGCCACAACCCGATCCACCGCCTGCTGCAAAGCCTCCCAGCTGTGGCCGGCATTCTCGACGCCAAAGACCCCACTCAACGGTGTCTAGCGCATCGAACGGGGCAAACCTTTCGATCAACTGCTGAACAAACTCCGGGTGGCTGAACAATTCCTTGTTGCCGGTTTAAAGAGCCGGCTGGGGACAGATTTATAAATCTGTCCCCGCTTTACTTTAGTTTCCTCCTTGGGACAGATTTCAAATCTGTCCCAGCTTCTCTTTTCCCGCCCTCGGGACAGATTTCAAATCTGTCCCGGCTTTACCGGCTGTACCGGCAGCCAACGGCCGCGGATTCAAATTCCACACCAAATCCTCAACACCCCCATTAGGCGAAAAACCCGTCGGTGATGATGGTTATGATAGCCCGGTCGCTCATGTAGCGAATAACGGCGCGATACAACCCAAGGCGGACAAACACGCCCAGCGTAAACACCACAGTAAGCAGAGAAATCAGCAGCTGAGCCTTGTTTGGCTCCCACAAGGCCACGTCGAGGCGCAACGCAAAAGAGGGGCTAAGCTCTTTCGTTAATGCCGATTCAGTAATGACTCCAACGTATCCGAGGTCAATATAGCTTCCAGCCAGACCTCCAGTTCTGGAACACCGGCAGATTGAATTTGCGCTTCGGCCCAGCGGGGAAGCTCACCGAATTTCAGGCTGATCAGCTTTTTCAAAGCGGCGGCCTCACCTTGCTGCATGCCTTGCTGCATGCCTTGTTGCATGCCTTGTTGCATGCCTTCCGCTCGTAACCGCTCACTCAAGGTGGCCATGGTGTTGCTCTCCTGCGGGTATTGCGCTTTATATTGTTCCATTTCATTATCATCCAAGGCTGAGTAGATGTCGATGAAGTCAATATACTTCAATTGCTTCTCGGGGTCTGGCTCCAGCGTGCTCAGACCCCGTACGGCGCGGGCGTAGACTTCCAGCTTCTGCTCCTCTTCCCATTTCATCAGGTTCAGACACAGCCGGGCGATCAAATTGCTGCTTTCCCAGTAGTCCTCGGCATTCAATTCCTGCAGGGCACAGCGAATGTAGTGGAATCTCAGGTACTCATGGCAGTCACCACCCAAATTCAGTTGAACAGGTTCGCTGCCGCGAGTGTTCAGGAAAATCACCACTGGCACCACCCGACTGGTCTTACAGAGTTCCGACAAATCCAGGCAATAATGGGCCAGGCGGTGTATCGAAAAGCGGTCGGGGTCGGTTTCCTCCTCAAGCACGAACAATAGCGCTTCACGCTCACCGCCCGGCCATTCCACCATCAACGGGACATCCAGCTCGCGAAAACGCTCACCAAGCCGCTCTTTTAACTGCTCTTGGCGCAAGGGAACAACCCGTGCTTTCGGGCCAATGTGCCTGGCTTCTTCCGGGCTGAAAAGCTCAATGGCTTGCCGTGGATAATCGATGATAAGGTTCTTGAAATTCTGGTCGTGGCTCACTCGCTTGGGTCCATCCATACCTTTCGTCCATTTATTGTATTTAAACAGTAATTTAGTGAACCAACTGAGCGGGGTCAAGCCGAAAGAGAGAGCACTTAGTCCCTGCCAGGCACCCGATCACCCGCGGCGGAGGACGGCACCCGGAACGGCCCTTGTTCCAGCCGCTTGGCACACAAGCAATAACCGGTGCGATTAAAATACAACATCTTCATCTGGGTTTTGCGACGGTTGACGAAGACGAAATACTGGCCGCTGAGCGGATCGTATTTGAGTTGATTTCGAACCAGGGCGCTCAGACCCCGGAACGATTTGCGCATGTCGGTGGGCTCGGTGCATAGCCGATGTCCTCCTGCTTGCAAAATTGCGTGGCCGACAAACCGCTGTCACGTTGTTGATCAACTAAGGCCTGCCATTGCTCCTGGGGACGGTATTTTCTCATTGGGATAACCTCGTGCTGGGAAATGTAAGGTTACTGTAGAAAGAAATTCACCGGGGTGGCAGGACGTCTTGGAATGAACGGTTACTGCCATGCATGTTTCCATCTTGGGCGTTTTTTACGGCGGACAAGACTTCGAGGTTGCTTTGCAGTTTGAACTGGACGACCAGCCGTTCAGGACCTTATTCCCCGGGGACAGACTTAAAGTCTGTCCCCGCTTTACTTCAGCTTCCGCCTTCGGGACAGATTTCAAATCTGTCCCGGCTATCCGCTTTACTCCCTGGGGACAGATTTTAAATCTGTCCCTGCTTTTCTTCTATTAATGCTTGTCTTCAATTCGCAGCTTGACGATCTCGTCGACCGACAACCCCGTCGCTACCGCAATCTGATCGTTACTCAGCACGCCAAATGAAAGAAGATGACGAACGGTTTTACGTTTTTCTTCTAACGCGCGCCTATCACCCTCCTGACGACCCTCTTGGCGACCCTCTTGGCGACCCTCTTGGCGACCCTCAAGCCGCTCTTTCTTGACCAGATTCTCCAGATTTTCTGCCAACATATTTCTATCCTCCACCAAACTGCTCATCCGATCCAAATTAAGCCTGGCCTTGGGAGCCACCCTCTGTAAATGGCGCTTAATCCAACGAGTAACGATCTTGTCTACGCGATCTTTGTTCGGGTCAGCTTTGACAATTTCTACAATCCGATCCACCGCCTGCTGCAGGGCTTCCCAGCTATGGCCGGCGTTCTCAACCCCAAATATGCCACTTAACGGCGTTTGCTTGCTGATCAATTCTTCATCAGTGTAGCGCCCTTCGTCAATCAGGTAATAACGCAGATGCGGTTGGTACACTCGTAAGAACTCTGGTGGTGCCGGCTGAACCATGTCAGCCTAATTCCTCATCAGTGTAACGCCCCTCGTCAATCAGGTAATAGCGAAGGTGTGGTTGGCTGCTGCAGATCTAAACTGGGGACGGATTTCAAATCCGTCCCCTACTTTGCACCATCTCGTAAATGTCCTGATGGGCTGACCGGCGGAGAGTAAGTGCCTGTCCACGACAATATTTCCACGACTAATGATGAATATTGCACAGAAGGGCTTTGCGGGTTGCTGTGGAGGGCACTGGTAGATGAGATTGGTCATGGGCTGCCTGTTTATGAGCAGCACCCGAAAAAATGGCAAAAATCTTCGTGCAGCCGCTGAAACCGCACATCCGACAACTGACCATACTTTTTTACAATGACCTGCCGCGAAATAACAAACGTTTTACGAACCATGATCTTCGAACGCTTTGGCAAAGCTCCCAGCGCCATATCGGATGGCTCCAGAATAAATTCATCATCATGCAGCCGCAAAGTCTGACTGCTAACCGGTATGCCAACAAAGTCATCAAACGGCAGGTTATCTTTAAACACAATCACTGGCCGACGTTTGCTAGTCTGGAAGTCCGAAAAATAGAACTCACACAGCAACACCTCCCCTGGGGTCAGGTCCATACATCGTCCTCGGCCTCGTCTTGCCATTCCTCGATAGCGTTCGCTGAATGCCGGGAAAACGCCATTACCTCGGCATTCGCCTTTGACTCCCCGACCATCACAACCACTCGGGCATGGATATTTCTGAGACGAGCGTACTCCGGGGGAATTTTAACGACGCCATTCTGAATGTCAGCTTCAAACTCGATTGCGTACATACAAACCTCTTCTTGCCATGAGCAACAAAAAAATATGATAGCACGTAGAGGCTGATGGCCCCGTAGAATGTGCGGATAAACACAGTGTAGTTCTTCGACTACAAGGGCACGATGCAAAAATAAATACGGGTTTCTGACCAATATGAGTGCCTGTCCGCCATGCGTTTGACGTAAAGAACGCCGAGAAAGGAGGGGATGCCTGTCCATGCGCGGCGCGATGCGCGCGTCGTCTGACTATGGCAGAGTTATCAGTGTTTCTGCTCTTTACGAAGTACCTTGACCTCATCATCGGACAAGCCAGAAGCTGTCGCAATTTGAGCATCGGTCAGCAGACCCATCGCAATCAGGTTACGGGCAATTTGTTCAGCCTTCATGTGCTCACCTTCTTGGCGACCTTCTTGACGCCCTTCTTGACGCCCTGCCAGCATGCCTTCAAACCGTTCTTTCTTAACCAAGTTCTCCAAATTCTCTGCCAACATATCTCTGTCCTCCACCAAACTGTTGAGCTGATCCAGGTGTACTTCAGCCCCGAGTCGCTGCAAATGGCGCTTGAGCCAGCGGGTAATGATTCTGTCGGTACGATCCTTATTTGGGTCCGACTGTATGATCGCCACAACCCGATCCACCGCCTGCTGCAAAGCCTCCCAGCTGTGGCCGGCATTCTCGACGCCAAAGACCCCACTCAACGGTGTCTGGCGCAAGCCCAACTCTTCATCAGTATAACGTCCTTCATCCACCAGGTAATACCGCAAGTGTGGTTGATAGACACGCAAGAAAGCAGGAGGTTCCGGCTGCACCATCTCGTAAACATCCTGCTCTGCGGTCCAGCGCTGCGAACCATTGTAAAGCACGATAGGGAATACTGGCGGCAACCCACCTTTTGGTGTTGTCACCTTGTTCTTCAGCAGGTGGTCGTAGAAACAGGCCACATAGTGCATCAACCGGATTGGCATGGCGCGATCAACCCGGGATTGAAACTCCAGCAGAATATACAAATACACCTGCTGAGGCACGCCCTCCCGAGTGATCTCGACAGACCACACGACGTCTTCGAACTTCTCCTCGAACAGCGGGGTGATGTAATTGCCGCTGTGATTCTTGAGTGTACTGAAGTCCATCAGATCCGCAATCTCGAACGGGGCAAACCCTTCGATCAACTGCTGAACAAACTCCGGGTGGCTGAACAATTCCTTGTAACCGGTGTCGTGGTGATTCGTTGCCATGCGTCCTCCTGACTCAGCAAATTTTACTATACCACGCTCAGGATTTTCAGCAGGTGGAACTGGATGTTCTCGGGGACAGATTTAGAAATCTGTCCCTTGCAACCGTGATTATCTCCGCAGGATGGAGTAGGATTAAATCCTATCTTATGTGGGAGGCCCGTCATGCGTACCACTCAACAATTCAGCATTACTCTACCCAACCAGATGGCCGACGTAGTAAAAGCCAAGGTTGCCGCTGGCGAATACGCCACTGAAAGCGAAGTGATTCGCGATGGCTTGCGGGCGCTCCTGGCCCGTGACAGTGCCTTGGAGAACTGGCTCGTCGGTCAAGTAGCCCCTGCTTACGATGCATTGAAGGCTGACCCAACGCGCGCGCTCAATGTCGACCAAGTGCGCGCCCGGTTATCAGCAGAACACCAGAACTCCACTTCACAAACGTAATGGTGTACACCGTTGAGTTTACACCGGAAGCGATGGAACAGCTGGCGGTGCTCTATCGCTATATTGCCACGAAGGCTTCACCGGAAATTGCTAAACGCTATACAGACGCCATCGTAACCCACTGTGAAGATCTACAGACGTTTCCACATCGAGGAAACCAACGTGACGACATACGGCCCGGACTGCGAATCACAAACTACTGCAAGCGGGCCGTAATCGCATTTGCTGTGGATGACAAGCACGTTTTCATCTTGGGCGTTTTTTACGGCGGACAAGACTTCGAGGTTGCTTTGCAGTTTGAACTGGACGACTAGCCGTTTAGGACCTTATTCCCTGGGGACAGACTTAAAGTTTGTCCCCGCTTTACTTCAGCTTCCGCCTTCGGGACAGATTTCAAATCTGTCCCGGCTGTCCGCTTTACTGTACCTGCCATTAAAGCCGCAAGTCCGCCTCACCCAGGGGCAACACGCCTTTGAGGTCATACAGAATTCCCCCTTGTTTCATATAGCCTCGCAAATCACCCACACTCATCGCCGCATACTCCCGGTGCGGAACCGCCAGAACCACACCGTCATAACCGCCCTTTTCTGGCTGCGCCGTCAGGCTGACGCCGTATTCGTGCTCAGCTTGCGCGCTGTCGGCCCAACAATCGGTAATATCCACCTGGCAACCAAATTCCTTCAGTTCTTTCACCACGTCAATCACACGGGTGTTGCGCAGATCCGGGCAGTTCTCCTTGAACGCGAAGCCCATCACCAGCACACGAGCATTGGCGACGGTTTGGCCGGCCTTGATCATCGATTTCACCAACCCAGAGGCTACGTACGCGCCCATACCGTCGTTCACCCGTCGGCCCGCCAGGATAACCTCCGGGTGATAGCCAACTGCCTGCGCCTTATGAGTCAGGTAATAAGGATCCACACCGATGCAGTGGCCACCCACCAGGCCCGGCTTGAAGGGCATGAAGTTCCACTTGGTACCAGCTGCTGCCAGCACCTCATGCGTATCAATCCCCAACCGGGCAAAGAGCATCGCCAGCTCATTCATCAAGGCAATGTTCAAATCCCGCTGGGTGTTCTCGATCACCTTGGCCGCCTCCGCCACTCGAATGGAACTGGCTTTATGGGTGCCTGCAGTAACGATGCCCGCATACAGGGCATCCACTTCCCCGGCAATGGCGGGGGTAGAGCCGGAAGTGACCTTCATAATCGTGGTCACCCGATGTTCCTTATCCCCGGGATTGATTCGCTCCGGGCTGTAACCGGCGTAGAAATCCGCATTGAACTTAAGGCCAGACACCCGCTCCAGCACCGGCACACACACTTCCTCAGTGGCGCCAGGATAAACCGTGGATTCATAAATCACGATATCGCCAATTTTCAGCACCTTACCCACGCTCTCACTCGCCTTCACCAGCGGCGTAAGATCCGGCGTTTTGAAGTCATCTATCGGCGTAGGCACGGTTACAATGAATATCGTGCAATCGGAAATATCGTCCAAAGAATTGGAGAATGATAGCTGAGCTGCTGCAGCCATCTCCTCCGGAGAAACTTCGCACGTGAAGTCCTTACCATTTCTAAGCTCGGCAATGCGTTTGGTATTGATGTCGAAACCAACAACCTGGCGTTTCTCACCGAAAGCAACAGCCAGGGGCAGGCCAACATAACCAAGGCCAATGATTGCGATTTTTTTCATGGGGTCAGTCCATTAATTAACATGATTAGTGCTAACCAGCGTGAATTCAGCCGGTGAAATCAGCGTAAGTCACCAAGATACCACGGCATCGCCTTAGCAATACCCGCGCTAATTCGGTAGTCCGGCGCATACCCGAGCTTGTTAGCCGCCTTGCCAATATCTGCCTGAGAGTGACGTACATCCCCAGGCCGGAAATCACGGTAAACTGGCGGTTTCTCGTACACCACGCCATTCTCAGCCAAAGCACCTTTCAGCGAATTGAACAAGATATTAAGCGTAGTGCGATCCCCAACCGCCACGTTGTATACCTCATTCTTCGCAGCCTCATCCGCCGTCGCCGCCAGAATGTTGGCCTGAACCGCATTCTCAATGAAACAGAAATCCCGGCTGGTTTCCCCATCCCCATTGATGAACACATCCTCTCCACTCACCATGGCCGCTGTCCACTTAGGGATAACCGCCGCATAGGCGCCGTTGGGATCCTGGCGCTTACCGAACACATTGAAGTAGCGCAGGCCAATTGTCTTGAATCCGTAAGTTGTGGCGAAAACATCCGCATACAGCTCGTTCACGTACTTGGTCACCGCATAAGGCGACAGCGGTTTGCCAATATTCTCTTCAACCTTTGGCAGCGCCGGATGGTCGCCGTAGGTTGAACTGCTGGCAGCATAAGTGAAGCTCTTCACCTCTGCATCACGCGCAGCAACCAACATATTCAGGAAGCCCGAGATATTGGTCGCGTTCGTAGCAACAGGATCATTAATCGAGCGCGGCACCGAACCAAGAGCCGCCTGGTGCAGGACATAATCGACGCCCTCGCAAGCTTTCTGGCAATCTTGCGAGTTACAAATATCACCTTCAATGAAGGTGAATTGCGACCATTGCTCGGCGCCGACCAACGACTTTACTTCATCCAGATTGCGCTGGTGACCCGTTGCGAAATTATCGAGACCTACTACCTTTTGATTAAGCTTTAACAGATGCTCTAAAAGATTAGAGCCTATAAACCCCGCAACTCCCGTTACCAGCCACGTTGATGGAGTAGACGCGAGTTGTTCGCAAATTTTTTGATATCGAATCATAGATCTACCCTATTAAATGTCGTGTTGGCCTCATCCTCGGTGAAGGACGGCCATTGGGAAAAGGGCCCGTTCAGTATAGTAGCTCAGTAGAAGGATGAGAGCTTAATCTTCGGGACTGTTCCCACGGCGGTGATGAGGTAGTTATCAAGCACGAAGGACCATGCGCGGCAGGCGCATGCGTTCACATTGGGAGGACAGAGATTCTCGCCAGTATGGCCATATATGCCAGGGCTAGTGCCTGTCCATGACTTAAGCAAGCTCTGTCGTGCCATTGGATTATAAATGCAGCAAGGGCAACCCGTTGACTGCCCTTGTCATGTTCGTAACTCACATTGAGTTTCGGTCAGTGCTTGATCGCTGAACGCAACTGGCTGACCTCATCAATCGTTAAACCAGCAATCTCTGCGATCATCTGGTCATTCATTTCAGTACGGTTGATCAGGTTACGTGCGGTTTCCTGACGCCCTTCCTGACGTCCTTCAAGCCGTTCTTTCTTCACTAAATTCTCTAAATTGTCTGCCAACATATCTCTGTCCTCCACCAAACTGTTGAGCTGATCCAGGTGTACTTCAGCCCCGAATCGCTGCAAATGGCGCTTGAGCCAGCGGGTAATGATTCTGTCGGTACGATCCTTATTTGGGTCCGACTGTATGATCGCCACAACCCGATCCACCGCCTGCTGCAAAGCCTCCCAGCTGTGGCCGGCATTCTCGACGCCAAATATGCCACTTAACGGTGTCTGGCGCATCGAACGGGGCAAACCCTTCGATCAACTGCTGAACAAACTCCGGGTGGCTGAACAATTCCTTGTTGCCGGTTTCAAGAGCCGGCCGGGGACAGACTTAAAGTCTGTCCCCACTTTGGTGCTGGCTTTACTCCCTGGGGACAGATTTCAAATCTGTCCCTGCTTTTCTTCTATTAATGCTTGTCTTCAATTCGCAGCTTGTCGATCTCGTCGACCGACAACCCCGTCGCTACCGCAATCTGATCGTTACTCAGCACGCCAAATGACAGAAGATGACGAACGGTTTTACGTTTTTCTTCTAACGCGCGCCTATCGCCCTCCTGACGACCCTTCTGGCGACCCTCTTGGCGGCCCTCTTGGCGGCCCTCAAGCCGCTCTTTCTTGACCAGATTCTCCAGATTTTCTGCCAACATATTTCTATCCTCCACCAAACTGCTCATCCGATCCAAATTAAGCCTGGCCTTGGGAGCCACCCTCTGTAAATGGCGCTTAATCCAACGAGTAATGATCTTGTCTACACGATCTTTGTTCGGGTCAGCTTTGACAATTTCTACAATCCGATCCACCGCCTGCTGCAGGGCTTCCCAGCTATGGCCGGCGTTCTCAACCCCAAATATGCCACTTAACGGCGTTTGCTTGCTGATCAATTCTTCATCAGTGTAGCGCCCTTCGTCAATCAGGTAATAACGCAGATGCGGTTGGTACACTCGTAAGAACTCTGGTGGTGCCGGCTGAACCATGTCGTAAATGTCCTGACGAGCGGACCAGCGCTGAGAGCCGTTGTACAGCACCATCGGAAAAATTGGTGGTAGGCCTTGGCGCACCGTTGTTTCTCGGGTTTTCAACAAATGATCGTAAAAGCACGCCACGTAGTGCATCAGTCGCAGCGGCATGGTGCTGTCTATTTTGGACTGAAACTCAAGCAAGATGTAAAGAAACACCCGTTGAGTGATGCCCTCCCATGTCACCTCTACCGACCACACCACGTCTTCAAATTTTTCCTCGAACAACGGCGTGATGTAGTTACCACTATGGTTCTTGAGCGTGCTGAAGTTCATCAGCTGCGCAATCTCGATCGGCGCAAAGCCTTCCATCAATTGCTGAACAAACTCCGGGTGGCTGAACAATTCCTTGTAACCGGTGTCGTGGTGATTCGTTGCCATGCGTCCTCCTGACTCAGCAAATCTTATTATACCACGCTCAGGTTTTTCAGCAGGTTAAAGTCTGTCCCTGCTTTGGTATCTCTGGGACAGATTTCAAATCTGTCCCAGCTTCTCTTTTCCCGCCCTCGGGACAGATTTCAAATCTGTCCCGGCTTTATCGGCTGTCCCGGCCCCGCCTACCACAGGCTGCGGATTCAAATTCCACACCAAATCCTCAACACCCCCATTAGGCGAAAAACCCGTCGGTGATGATGGTTATGAAAGCCCGGTCGCTCATGTAGCGAATAACGGCGCGATACAACCCAAGGCGGACAAACACGCCCAGCGTAAACACCACAGTAAGCAGAGAAATCAGCAGCTGAGCCTTGTTTGGCTCCCACAAGGCCACGCCAAGGCGCAACGCAAAAGAGGGGCTAAGCTCTTTCGTTAATGCCGATTCAGTAATGACTCCAACGTATCCGAGGTCAATATAGCTTCCAGCCAGACCTCCAGTTCTGGAACACCGGCAGATTGAATTTGCGCTTCGGCCCAGCGGGGAAGCTCACCGAATTTCAGGCTGATCAGCTTTTTCAAAGCAGCGGCCTCACCTTGCTGCATGCCTTGTTGCATGCCTTGCTGCATGCCTTGTTGCATGCCTTGCTGCATGCCTTGTTGCATGCCTTGTTGCATGCCTTCCGCTCGTAACCGCTCACTCAAGGTGGCCATGGTGTTGCTCTCCTGCGGGTATTGCGCTTTATATTGTTCCATTTCATTATCATCCAAGGCTGAGTAGATGTCGATGAAGTCAATATACTTCAATTGCTTCTCGGGGTCTGGCTCCAGCGTGCTCAGACCCCGTACGGCGCGGGCGTAGACTTCCAGCTTCTGCTCCTCTTCCCATTTCATCAGGTTCAGACACAGCCGGGCGATCAAATTGCTGCTTTCCCAGTAGTCCTCGGCATTCAATTCCTGCAGGGCACAGCGAATGTAGTGGAATCTCAGGTACTCATGGCAGTCACCACCCAAATTCAGTTGAACAGGTTCGCTGCCGCGAGTGTTCAGGAAAATCACCACTGGCACCACCCGACTGGTCTTACAGAGTTCCGACAAATCCAGGCAATAATGGGCCAGGCGGTGTATCGAAAAGCGGTCGGGGTCGGTTTCCTCCTCAAGCACGAACAATAGCGCTTCACGCTCACCGCCCGGCCATTCCACCATCAACGGGACATCCAGCTCGCGAAAACGCTCACCAAACCGCTCTTTTAACTGCTCTTGGCGCAAGGGAACAACCCGTGCTTTCGGGCCAATGTGCCTGGCTTCTTCCGGGCTGAAAAGCTCAATGGCTTGCCGTGGATAATCGATGATAAGGTTCTTGAAATTCTGGTCGTGGCTCACTCGCTTGGGTCCATCCATACCTTTCGTCCATTTATTGTATTTAAACAGTAATTTAGTGAACCAACTGAGCGGGGTCAAGCCGAAAGAGAGAGCGCTTAGTCCCTGCCATTGCTCCTGGGGACGGTATTTTCTCATTGGGATAACCTCGTGCTGGGAAATGTAAGGTTACTGTAGAAAGAAATTCACCGGGGTGGCAGGACGTCTTGGAATGAACGGTTACTGCCATGCATGTTTCCATCTTGGGCGTTTTTTACGGCGGACAAGACTTCGAGGTTGCTTTGCAGTTTGAACTGGACGACCAGCCGTTCAGGACCTTATTCCCTGGGGACAGACTTAAAGTCTGTCCCCGCTTTACTTCAGCTTCCGCCTTCGGGACAGATTTTAAATCTGTCCCGGCTTTACCGGCTGTACCGGCTTTATCGGCCACCAACGGCCGCGGATTCAAATTCCACACCAAATCCCCAACACCCCCATTAGGCGCAAAACCCGTCGGTGCCGTTTTAAGAACAGACAGCGCACCCTCACAATCAAACGTATGGCTGGCGCGTTGCAGTTGCTTGATGGTGTCGGCTACCTCGGGCCAGGTCATACACACTTCACGGGCCATCATAATGCGCGGGTGTGCAGTGCCTTGGGGGTCGTCACCAATCAACAGCTCTTCAAACAGTTTCTCACCGGGGCGCAAGCCACTGAACACCAGTTCTATCTCGCCATCCGGCTGCTCGGCGGTTCTTTCACGGCGGCCCATCAAGTGCATCATCTTGCGAGCCAAATCGGCAATTTTCACCGGCTCGCCCATATCCAGCACAAACACCTCGCCACCCTGGCCCATACTGCCGGCCTGCAGCACCAGTTGGCTGGCTTCGGGGATGGTCATGAAATAGCGAATAATGTCCGGGTGGGTAACCGTCACCGGGCCCCCGCTGCTAATCTGATCCCGAAACAAAGGCACCACAGAGCCCGATGAGCCCAGCACATTACCAAAACGCACCATAGAGAAAACCGTGTCGCTCTGGCGCTGGGCCAGCCCCTGCAACACCAACTCCGCCATGCGCTTACTGGCACCCATCACGTTGGTGGGCCTTACCGCCTTATCGGTAGAAATCAGCACAAACAACTCAACGCCGGCCGCAACAGCCGCCTCGGCCGTGTGCAATGTTCCAAATACGTTATTCTGCACGCCTTCAATCACGTTGTGCTCTACCAGCGGCACATGCTTGTACGCCGCCGCGTGATATACCGTTTGCACCCCAAACGAGCGCATTACCGCTTCGCAGCGCCGACGGTGCACCACACTGCCCAACAATGGGTGAACACACACATTCAGACCTTCCGCGAGATTAATCTGCTGAAGCTCGCGCTCAATGGCGTACAGGGCAAATTCTGATTGCTCGAACAGCACCAGACATTTGGGCTGATGGCGGATAATCTGCCGGCACAACTCAGAACCAATTGAACCACCGGCGCCGGTGACCATTACCGAACGATCGAACAGCGACGATGCCACCTGAGCGTTGTCTGGCCGCACCGGATCACGCCCCAGCAGGTCTTCAATTTCCAAATCGCGAATGTCGTTAATGCGCGCCTGACCGGCGATTACTTCACTGAACGACGGAACGGTTTGTACCGGCAACTCCAGCTTTTCCAGCTGCGTCAGCAACTCGCGACGGTTCACGTCCATATCCGCGTCCACCGCCAACAGCAAGCGCTCAACACGCAGACTGCTCACCGCCTCTTCCAAGTGGCTCAACGCAAACGCCGGCAAACCCACAATCAAGGTTTTGTGGTTAGTGGGTCTGCGCCCTGAAACAAGCCGCAGTCAATCAGAATACCGGAGGAGGGATACGATCGGTTAGAAGGGATAATGCTCAGCTCGTGGCAGGAGCCAGAAACGGCGCCGTGGTGGGAAATATTGATCATAACAACCTCCTTGTTGCCGGTTTCAGAAGCCGGCCAGGGACAGACTTCAAGTCTGTCCCTGGCTGTCCGCTTTATTCCCTGAGGACAGATTTTAAATCTGTCCCCGCTTTTCTTCTGTTAATGCTTGTCTTCAATGCGCAGCTTGACGATCTCGTCAACCGATAACCCCGTCGCTGCCGCAATCTGATCGTTACTGAGCACGCCAAATGAAAGAAGATGACGAACGGTTTTACGTTTTTCTTCTAATGCGCGCCAATCGCCCTCCTGACGCCCTTCCTGACGTCCTTCAAGCCGTTCTTTCTTCACTAAATTCTCTAAATTGTCTGCCAACATATCTCTGTCCTCCACCAAACTGTTGAGCTGATCCAGGTGTACTTCAGCTCCAAGTCGCTGCAAATGGCGTTTGAGCCAGCGGGTAATGATTCTGTCGGTACGATCCTTGTTTGGGTCCGACTGTATGATCGCCACAACCCGATCCACTGCCTGCTGCAAAGATTCCCAGCTGTGGCCAGCGTTCTCGACACCAAAAACCCCACTCAACGGTGTTTGGCGCATCGAACGGGGTAAACCCTTCGATCAACTGCTGAACAAACTCCGGGTGGCTGAACAATTCCTTGTTGCCGGTTTCAAGAGCCGGCCGGGGACAGATTTATAAATCTGTCCCCGCTTTACTTCGGCTTCCTCCTTGGGACAGATTTCAAATCTGTCCCAGCTTCTCTTTTCCCGCCCTCGGGACAGATTTTAAATCTGTCCCTGCTTTACCGGCTTTATCGCCTACCAACGGCCGCGGGTTCAAATTCCACACCAAATCCCCAACACCCCCATTAGGCGCAAAACCCGTCGGTGCCGCTTTAAGAACAGACAGCGCACCCTCACAATCAAACGTATGGCTGGCGCGTTGCAGTTGCTTGATAGTGTCCGCAACCTCTGGCCAGGTCATACACACTTCGCGGGCCATCATAATGCGCGGGTGTGCCGTGCCTTGGGGATCATCACCAATCAGCAGTTCTTCGAATAGTTTCTCACCAGGACGCAAACCACTGAACACCAATTCAATCTCGCCATCCGGCTGCTCGGCGGTTCTTTCACGGCGACCCATTAAGTGCATCATCTTGCGAGCCAAATCGGCAATTTTCACCGGCTCGCCCATATCCAGCACAAACACCTCGCCACCCTCACCCATGCTACCGGCCTGCAGCACCAGCTGGCTGGCTTCGGGGATGGTCATGAAATAGCGAATAATGTCCGGATGAGTCACCGTAACCGGCCCACCGCTGCTTATCTGGTCGCGGAACAAAGGCACCACAGAACCCGACGAACCCAGCACATTGCCAAAACGCACCATCGAGAACACCGTATCGCTCTGGCGCTGGGCCAAGCCCTGCAATACCAGCTCTGCCATGCGCTTACTGGCGCCCATCACATTGGTCGGGCGCACCGCTTTGTCGGTTGAAATCAGCACAAAACGCTCAACACCCGCCGCCACCGCCGCCTCTGCGGTATGCAGCGTACCAAACACGTTATTCTGCACGCCCTCAATCACATTGTGCTCAACCAGGGGCACATGCTTGTAAGCCGCCGCGTGATACACCGTTTGTACCCCAAACGAAAGCATTACCGCTTCACAACGGCGGCGGTGCACCACACTGCCCAACAGCGGGTGAACACACACATTCAAACCTTCCGCAGCGTTAATCTGCTGAAGTTCGCGCTCAATGGCGTACAGGGCAAACTCGGACTGCTCAAACAACACCAGGCATTTCGGCTGGTGGCGAATAATCTGCCGGCACAATTCCGAACCAATGGAGCCACCGGCGCCGGTCACCATCACCGCACGGCCAAACAGCGACGACGCCACCTGGGCGCTGTCTGATCGCACCGGATCACGCCCCAAAAGGTCCTCAATCTCAAGATCACGAATGTCATTAATGCGCGCCTGGCCGGCAATCACTTCGCTAAACGACGGCACGGTTTGTACCGGCAACTCCAGCTTTTCCAACTGCGTCAGCAACTCGCGACGATTTACATCCATGTCTGCATCCACCGCCAACAGCAAGCGCTCAACACGGAGGCTGCGCACCGCGTCTTTTAAATGGCTCAACGCAAACGCTGGCAAACCCACCACCAAGGTTTTGTGGTTGGCGGGTATCAGACTGATGAACATGACAGGGTGGTATTCGTCACCCTGCTGTAACGCTTTGGCCAACTGAACACCGGTTTGACCGGCACCTATAATCGCCACGCGCTCTTTGTCGCGCCCGG
The DNA here is from genome assembly GCF_002563885.1 of Marinobacter sp. LV10MA510-1. GTDB lineage: Bacteria > Pseudomonadota > Gammaproteobacteria > Pseudomonadales > Oleiphilaceae > Marinobacter. The sequence continues at coordinate 1,650,965 of NZ_PDJA01000001.1, forward strand.
AAGAGTATTGCACCAACATGCGCATACTCATGCGGCTACCACCTACAAAAATAAGCGCCAGCGCAGAGTAGATTAGCGGAACAGAACGGGGAACAAACACATTCAAGCTGTAGCTAAGTAACACCAGCAACAGCGTCGAGGCAGCAACGCCGGTGATGATGGTTATAAAAGCCCGGTCACTCATGTAGCGAATAACAGCACGATATAAACCAAGCCGGACGAACACACCCAGCGTAAACACAACAGTAAGCAGAGAAATCAGCAACTGAGCTCTGTTTGGTTCCCACAAAGCCACGTCCAGGCGCAACGCAAAAGACGCCCAGAGCGCAAAAGAAAGCGCGATAAAATCCACAAACAGGGAGATTACGCGCTTTTTAAAGCGGGATAATTGAAGAAATGCATTAAACATAGCGACCTCTTGCCTTCCTGGCGAACGTGCCAAAACTACTCTCGACCAGGAATACGATCACCAGAGCCCTTCCCGGAGACCGTCATGAAAATGTACTTGAAGTACGCCGGCACCGTCAGATTCACCAGCATCTTGGCATCCGTTGTTGCTAGAAGCTCAGGCGTCGACATATCAATATCGTTCACCTGCGCCAAACCGGTAACCCCCGGCCGCGCCGCTAACACCCCACGCTGTTCCCGCTGCTGAATCAGCTCTTCCTGATTAAACAAACAGGGGCGCGGCCCAACAAGACTCATCTCGCCTTTCAGCACGTTCCAAAGCTGCGGCAACTCATCCAACTTGGTTCGGCGCAAAAACTGCCCAAACCTGGTGATGGAAGAACTGCTCGCCAAGTGACTGGCCACCGACGCTGTGTCTACAGACATAGTGCGAAACTTCACCAAAGTAAACGGCTTTTTATCCCGCCCCACCCGCTCCTGCCGAAAAACAGGGGAGCCGGTGTCAAACAAGCCAATAACGCAAAGCGCCAGCAACACCGGGAAACCAAACACCAGGCCGAGTAACGAAAACACAAAATCCAAGGTACGAATCACAAAATCAATCCTGCTGATTGGGAAAACAACGCTGAAGGCCCTGCTTTACAGTAAGAGGAGGCGTCCAGTTTAAACACTTTCGGGTGTGGCTGATATCAACCTGAAGAGATCCTAACAAACGCTGAGCCATAGCTTTTTTTCCCAGCAAGGTGGCACCAAATTGTAGCAAGCCCGCAGGAACCGGAATAAGCCGTGAAGGCTTACCCATCGCCTCGGCAACGCCTTGAAGCAATTGGGTTGTGGACAGGTCCTCACCGTCACTCACCAGAAACGTCTCATTTGCTGCACCGGGGTGATCGATGCAGGTGATGATCAAGTCCACAAGATTGTCCAGAGCGACAAGCGAACGCTTGTTATGCACCGCACCCAGCGGCAACGGCAGGCCTTTGCCAACCAGCTTGATCATGCTGGCAAAGTTGCCTTTTACACCCGGGCCATACACCAGAGGCGGGCGAATGACGACGACTTCCATCCCAGTCTCGGCCGCTATCTGGCGTAAACCCTGCTCTGCCTCATGCTTGGAGATACCGTAGAAATCTTCGGGTGATGGTACATCATCCGCAAAAAATGGCTGGCCTATGGCGGTTTGCTCGCCGCTCACTTTGATCGAACTGATAAAGATAAACCGTCTTATCCCTGCAGCCCCGGCTTGGCGAGCAAGATTGAGGGTTCCTTCAACGTTTACTTTGCGGTATTCCGCCAGTGAGTCCGCCACCTCTTCTTTCATGATGTGGACCCGAGCGGCTGCATGAATAACGACTTCTTGGCTCTTCAGGGCTGCAGACCAATCCGTGCAGGCGTCCAGGCTACCCATAACGACCTCACACTTATCGCCTGCGGGTAACGCCCTCCTTACAATATAGGTCAGGTTCAAGTCGCCTTGCCGATCAATCTGATCCGCAAGACGGGCACCTAAAAAACCGGTCGCGCCAGTTAGCACAATATTCACAAGTATTTTCCCTAATCCTTGACGCGCTTGGGGAGCCTCAAGAGTTCTAAGCACTTGAAGGGAATCTTGGTAAGCACGAGCATCAAATTGGTGTACAGACCGTTCTCCTTGCAGGCACGAACAATTTCCTTATTGAGAATCAAACTGCTTTTCAAACCGCCAGTGCTAACCCCCCCTGCCCGCATCCTTACAATCACTCGGTCTACCCAAATATACTTCAGCTTCGCCTTGCTAAGCCAACGCACAAACATCTCGTAATCAGCCGAGATTTTCATGTCCAGCCGATATTTTCCATGCTTTTCATAAACAGCTTTGGTCACAAAAGTGGCTGGATGAGGCGGCATCCAACCAAAACGCAATTTCCAGGGCCGAAAATGTCCGGCACGGTAAAAGCGGGTGATCGTGTCGAGATCCTCAGAATTAACAAAAACCACATCACCAAAAAGAATGTCGAGATCGGGGTCACTGAGAAAAACCGCGACCGCCACTTCGATAACATTCGTACTTTCATAGAAATCATCAGAATTCAAAATGCCAATGATATCGCCGCTGGCCATACCAATGCCCTTGTTCATTGCGTCGTAAAGGCCCTTGTCTGACTCACTGACAACAGGCCCCAGCCATTCCCGGTACTCTGTAACAATGTCCATGGTGCGATCAGACGAACCACCGTCCACGATTATATGTTCTATATTTTCATAGTTTTGTGACCGCACGGAATCCAGCGTGTCACGAATTGTACTTTCACTATTAAAGCACACCGTGATAATCGAGACCTTAAGCTTATTCGAGCTAAGCGCGGCCATACTGATCTTTCAACCTCACTATGTCATCTTCTCCAAGATAGGAACCTGACTGAACCTCAATGAGCTCCAACGGAATCACACCTGGGTTCTCCAGGCAGTGCACCTGCCCTATCGGGATGTACGTGGACTGATTTTCGGTAACCAAAAACTGATCCTCTCCATTCGTCACCATCGCAGTCCCGCTAACAACGATCCAATGCTCGGCACGATGATGATGTAGCTGGACCGACAGCTTCGCTCCGGGTTTGACCGTGATTCGCTTGACCTGATAGCGATTACCGTTATCAATGGAATCGTAGATACCCCAGGGCCGATAAACTTCGCGGTGGTTCATATGCTCATGGCGACCGTCGTTTTTAAGGGCTTCCACTATTTTTTTCACTTCCTGCACCCGGTCTTTGTGTGCCACTAATACTGCATCCTTGGTTTCTACCACTACCAGGTTATCCACACCCAATGTTGCAACCAGTTTATGCTCCGCGTGGATGAGGCTGTTATGGGTCTCCAGTGCCAACACATCGCCCTTGCAAACATTGCCCTGTTCATCTTTATCGCCAATTTCCCACAAGGCCGACCAAGAGCCGATATCACTCCAACCCGCATCCAAAGGAACTACAACGCCCTCCTGAGTTTTCTCCATTACTGCGTAATCGATGGAATCTTCGGGGCACTGGGCGAAAGTGGCAGCATCAACTCGTATAAAATCCAAATCCTTATGAGCTTCCTCCAGTGACTTTTCGCAAACGTCGAGAATATCTGGGCGAAACTCAGCCAACTCCCTCAGGTACACGCTAGCTTTGAACATGAACATGCCGCTGTTCCAGTAGTAGTCGCCACCAGCCAAATAGCCCTGAGCGGTTACCAGGTCTGGCTTTTCCACAAATCCAGCGACTCGGTAGCTACCGTTACCCAACTCTTCACCGCGTTGTATATACCCGTATCCGGTTTCTGCATGTTTTGGCACAATACCGAATGTTACGAGCTTACCTTGCCCCGCCAATTTTTTTGCCTGCATTACGGCTTGCCGGAAAACCTCTTGGTTTTCAATGTAATGATCAGCGGCGAGAACCAGCAACAGGGGGTCGTGCCCATCCATTCTGGCCTTGATCGCTGCCAGCGCTATTGCGGGTGCGGTGTTACGCCCAACCGGCTCCAGAAAAATATCGGCATTAGTTATCCTGGACTGCCGAAGCTGTTCCGCCACTATAAAGCGGTGCTCCTCATTGCAGATGATTACCGGCACGGCGACATCTAAGCCCTCAAGCCGTGCCAGAGTCTGCTGCAATAATGTGAAATCTCCACAAAGTTTCAAAAACTGTTTGGGGTTAAGCTGCCGGGATAGGGGCCAAAGCCGAGAGCCTTTACCTCCGGCCATCACTACAGGGGTAAGCATGTTCGCTCCTTTGGTGAACTACTTGATGATGTCTTCGCAGCAGCGGAAACCGAGAGGGCTTTAACCTCTCAGCACTCCCTGATTTGCGACAAACCAGCTATACGTTTGCTGAAGCCCAGATTCCAGCGAAATGCTCGCTTGCCACCCAAGCGCCCGCAACCGCGAAACATCCATCAATTTACGCGGCGTACCGTCAGGTTTGCTGGCGTCGAACGCCAACTCCCCGTCAAAGCCAATCACACGCTTCATGGTTTCAGCCAATTCGCGAATCGTACAGTCCACGCCGGTGCCCACATTGATATGTGAAAGCATGGGCTGAGTATTGGCCTCGTACGTATCGTTGTTCAGGCCCATCACATACACACTAGCGGCAGCCATGTCGTCTACATGCAGGAATTCACGCATAGGCTTGCCGCTTCCCCATACCAACACTTCATCAGCTCCGGCGCATTTCGCTTCATGAAAACGGCGCATCATGGCTGGGATTACGTGGCTATTTTCTGGGTGAAAATTGTCATTCAAGCCATAAAGATTAGTGGGCATTACGCTTCTGTAGTCACGGCCGTATTGGCGATTGTAGCCCTCGCACAGTTTGATGCCGGCGATTTTAGCTATGGCGTAAGATTCGTTGGTGGGCTCAAGCGCTCCCGTTAGCAAGGCCTCTTCTTTCATGGGCTGTTCGGCCATCTTTGGGTAAATGCACGAAGAGCCGAGGAACAGCAATTTCTGAACGCCAACTAGATGGGCAGCGTGAATAATATTGGCTTCGATTATTAGGTTTTCGTAGATAAAGTCCGCTGGATAGGTGCTGTTAGCATGTATGCCACCTACTTTTGCTGCAGCGAGATAAACCTGGTCAATGTGTTCCTGCCGGAAAAACTGCTGCACCGCTGCTTGGTCCAGTAAGTTCAATTCGGACCTACTACGGGTAATCAGTTCAACGTCAGAGTTGTTCTGCAGTTGTCGTACCAGCGCGGAACCCACCATACCTTTGTGCCCTGCTACCAATATGCGTTGCTTAGCCATAACCAATTAATTCTCCACTGAAACCGGAACTGCGAAACCATGTTGCTTGAGCAGCGCGTGGCGTTTGGCGATTTTCAAATCGTTTGCCACCATTTCCGAACACATTTCTTGTACAGTGATTTCTGGAGTCCAGCCCAGCTTTTCTTTCGCTTTGGTAGGATCGCCTAATAAAGTTTCCACTTCAGCCGGACGGAAATAGCGCGGGTCCACTCGAACAACAATATCTCCAACCTTCAACGCCGGAGTGCTATCGCCCGCAATGGCTTCAATCACTGCCACCTCATCAACGCCCTGCCCCTCAAAACGCAGCATCAGACCCAGCTCCTTAGCCGACCATTCAATAAACTGGCGAACGGAATACTGAACTCCGGTGGCAATCACAAAATCTTCCGGGTGCTCCTGCTGCAACATCATCCATTGCATGCGTACGTAATCTTTAGCGTGACCCCAGTCGCGCAGCGCGTCCATGTTGCCCATGTACAAACAGTCTTCAAGACCCTGAGCAATGTTGGCCAAACCACGAGTAATCTTGCGGGTAACAAAGGTCTCACCGCGCCGAGGAGATTCGTGGTTGAACAGCAGGCCATTACAAGCGTACATACCGTATGCCTCACGGTAATTCACCGTAATCCAGTAAGCGTAAAGCTTGGCTACCGCATAAGGCGAGCGCGGGTAGAACGGCGTAGTCTCTTTTTGCGGTGTTTCTTGTACCAGTCCGTAAAGCTCTGACGTCGAGGCTTGATAAAATTTTGTTTTCTTTTCCAACCCCAACAGGCGAATAGCTTCCAGCAACCGCAAGGTGCCCATCGCATCCACATCGGCAGTGTATTCCGGAGATTCGAACGACACCGCTACGTGGGACTGAGCGCCTAAGTTGTAGACTTCATCGGGCTGGACTTCCTGCAAAATACGGGTGAGGTTAGAGGAGTCTGTAAGATCGCCGTAGTGAAGAACGAAATTCTGGTGCTTTACGTGAGGATCTTGATAAATATGATCCACACGCTGAGTGTTAAACGATGAGGCACGGCGTTTGATGCCATGAACTTCATAACCCTTCTCGAGCAAGAATTCAGCGAGGTAAGAGCCATCTTGGCCAGTCACACCTGTAATCAACGCTTTTTTAGTCATACATTAAGTCCTTATCATTCACGAGTTCTTTATAAACTTGTATATATTCCTGGAACCGATCCCACTTATTAAAATTCTTTACTGCGTGAGCTCGACACTCCTCGGCAACAACCTCAGCGTCTAACACATAAAAGGACCGCGCCGCCTTAAGTGCGCCCAGAGCAGTTGGTGAACAAACCGAACCATAACGAAAATTAATCGTCTCTGGACTTCCTCCGGTAGGAAACGTCACTACAGGCAGCCCACAAGCCAATGCCTCCAGATTCGTAGTGGGAAAGGTATCTTCAAACGTAGGGTTTACAAAAACGTTGGCCAAAGAATACAGCTTAGCCAAGGCAGCTAAATCATCGACACGATCTATCAGCACAACGTTTTCAGAAAAAGTTTGTCTAAGGTGCTTCGACATTTTGCCAACGAGCACCAGGCGTTCACCAGCATGCAATAGGTGAGATAGCTCAGCAAAAACCTCAACACCTTTCTTTTTATTCCAGATACTCGCCACACCAAGGATTATTTTCTTACCATCTTTTGTTAAATCACCAAAAAACGTAGCACCCGGAATACGATTGAATACTTCAAGATCCACGCCATTGTTAATAACCAGATTTTGGTAGTCTTTAAGAAACGATTGATCGATGTGATTTTTCAGCCATTGAGAAGGCGCTACTATTCTGCATTTCGACAGACTGGTGAAGCTGCTACGTTTCTTCTCATAATTGGCTCGAGACCTGTCCAAAAATGTAGCAGGATATTCTCGAGTCTGTGGGCAGCTCCCACAGCCTATTTTCCATCTATCACAGCCCACATACTCAAAGTGAGCACAGTGCCCTGTGAAAGGCCAACAATCATGGAGCGTCCAGACCAAAGGAAGTGACTGCTCTTTCAGATAGTTGAAAAACAACGGGAAATTAAGATAATACCCGTGGGCATTGTGAAGATGAACCACGTCAGGCTCAAATTGGGTAAGCAGCTTAATTAACCGATGTGTGGCGCGTAAAGAAAGAAGTCCTTGGGCATCAAAAAGCCTTGAACCAGCTCCATGAATAAGAACACCAAGCTCATCGGAAAACTTCATCATCGACTCGTCGTCAGGCTGTCTCCCCCGCCCGTAAAATACAAAGCTAGAATGGCCTGCATCATGTATCGTTCTGTGGATATCGGCTACAATACGCCCTGCACCACCACGATCAACTACTGTATTAATAAGAGCAATTTTCAACATCACATCTTCTTAATTGGTTTAGTAAAAAACTTCATTGATACCTATTATCACTAGCTTACAAAAATGGTGTATACCAAAAACTAATATCCAGCTATTATTCTATGAACCCAAGATTCAAAAAATTTTATTGAAGGTAATGTTTATATATTTTTTAGTCATGCTAAGAATTATCCTAAAATTCATAGGATTAAAAAAATAAAACCAGCGGATATCGCCAGCAACTCCGTTACTAATTATGTATTTTCGCAAACAAAAACTATTTCTTATAGCCCGCTGACTCTCATCAACATGCTTTTTCTCAAGCATACAAAAGGAAAAAACTCTTCTTTCCCAATTATCTGTTATTCTTTCAGCGCCATGAGCAGTGTCAACATTATATGAATTCGAGACAATCATCTTAGCCGGCCCAAATTCTTTAACCAACCTAAGCCAAGTATCATAATCTTGGAGTGCCGGGAACCTCTCATCAAAACCATCAATTTTTTTCAGCTTCCAAGTTTCTGTAAAAACTTGGTTTCCAATAATGTTAAAATATAAAAGCTGCTGAAAATGAACGCGCTTTGCAAGATAACAAACTGGAGAAAAAACCAGATCTTTCCAGTTGTACCGTCTTGAAAAAACGCAAGAAACTGATGGTACATACTTACTAAACAAGAGCTCAATATGGTTGAACTCAATATAATCATCATCATCTAAACCAGTGATATATTTTCCAGTAGCATTCTCTATAGCTGTATTTCTTGATGCAGGTGCTCCCTTCGGACCATTCTTTTCTAAAACACGAACCCTAGAATCTTCAGAAGTCAACTTTTCGAGGTACGATGTTGTACCATCATCTGAGCCGTCGTCTACAATCAATAACTCGATATTCTCATATGATTGCTCAAGAACCGATGAGACAGCTCTTTTTAAAAGGTCAACTCTGTTAAAGGTTGGCAAATAAACACTAACTAAATCGCAATTCACTCATACACCTATAGTCTTTAATTTAAGTTTCAAGTGCGACACCAATCGCATCTGAACTTCCTGGGCATTTGCCTCGAAAAACGCACGCCGGTGTGCGATGGCCAAGCCGCTTTCTTGGCTGGTTGTTTAGTATGTTCGCGACTCGCCTAATTGTCTTTCTGAGCGCTTCGGCTACGTCGGCCTCTTCAAAGAAGTATTGCCTCATTACGCCGTTCGCATTCTCGCGTGGGCCTCACTGACTGGATCGGTAAAGATCACAGAAATACGAAGCCAGCGCCAGCGTTTGACTAAACGTCTGATGGTTCGCAAACTCAGAACCGTTGTCCAATGCCAGCGTATGTACTACCCCTCTGGTAAACTTTAATTCACGGATTATGACATCTATAACTAAGTGGGCTTTCAGTTTCAGTACGCAGCCTACAAAGATACAGGAATCGCGATCCTTTCAATTAGGGAAGTCGCACTAGAATCCTTGTGACCGAGACGGAAATTGCCTGCCACCGACTGCTGTTCTAACCGGATAAATCGAATTATAAATCTACTAATTACTGATTTAGACAGTTTTAGATCACCTTATAAAGGTGGCTATCTAATCTAGATTCAATTCGTACTTATTTTATTTTATCACCCAATGCATCATTGCGATGGTACTCTTTGGTAAGCTTTGAATGTTTTTTTTGCGTCGATAAGGCGACAATTAGCTTTCTAGTTTCGTTTCGCAGTCTCTCTCGCCTCGATTGCAAAAAAACTTCCTGACCGATAGTTTAGTTACGACAGTTCAGCACTTGTGTAATCGATTGCAGGCCCTAACCTACACTCAAGAAGGCCGAAATCTAGTATCATAATGCCTTGGTCAGCCGTAAGCACCTAACATCTTCTTCGCTTTGGTCTTTGGCCTTTGGTCTTTGGTCTTTGGTCGGTAAAGCAATAGGTCAGCTTTCTATTCGCTACTTAGTTGACCCAAAGTGCTGCACTTATTCTATAATTCTTAAGTTTGATACTTCCTTTAAATTACTCAAATATTTTGATAAACAGTACGTCTTTTACAGTTGTCCTTGTAAACCCATAAAGCCATGAGTGCAGGAACTAAAGGAAAACCTACAGGGATGGCTGCTAACAAGAACACGGCTAAAACCACTAGCTCAAGTAGTCTAGTTAGACTTCCGTTATAAAGAGATTTGAATAATACAACCAGCATCAATATTCCAAATACTCCTAGCTGATAAGACCAATCTCCTAGCCAACTCATAATTTTATTTGAGCCAGTTGAGTACCAAAAAATGCCGCCGTAATATTCATTCAAGGTCAATCGCATATCAGAGAAGCTCGAAGCCCCCCCCCGGCATCCCCAAATTCATAAAGAAGCCGTGGAAAGAAAATACAACATCTTCTAGCCGACTGTTCATACTTGCATCACTTAAAAATATATCTAGGTATTTACCTTCTAAAAACACAGACTTTACAACAACACCGATGCGATTAATATCACTCGCATTAGAAAAATACTGAGCTCCAAAATAGGGAATGGCCAGAACAGAAAAAGCAGTTGCTAAAAGCAAAAAAGGATCTTTCCAGCTTACCCACTTCTTTAATGTAACATATAAAAATATAAAAACTAAAAATATACTTAAAAACAAAATGCCCATAGTAGATTTTGCCAGAACCACAACAAAAACTAGTGATGTGAATAGCGAAAGAACAACAATTCGCCTAGAATAACTATAGTGACAACAAATTATCCATAATACAAAAATTGAAAATACCGCAAAAAACGTAGGCTCCGGCGCAAACGAAGTTAATCCTCTATCACTTGTAGTTCTCCTTGGCGAAAGGATCGACATAACCTCTGGATAAAAAATTTCTGCAAGTGCACCCATGGCCCAAAGAAAAAGAGCAAACCATAGCAGATTTATAGGTACGCCAAACCTGGAAATAAAATTATAAAACCCAATGAATATGATATAAAAAGAAAGGTAATTAAATCCCGCGCGACCAAGAAGATTAATATCTAGCGAAGATAAGTCAGCTAACGTTGCTAAAAAAAAACCAAGATACGCGAAAATAAGAGGCAACAACAATAGCTTTGGAAATTTAACAAACCTGTAGCTCATACCTAAAAAAAACAACCAAAACATGAGGGCATATGGTTGACTATCAAGATTAAGAATACCAAAACCAACCCAACTAAATAACGAAAAAAAAATGCTGAGAAAGCCCGCTACATATGCGACTTTAATTCGTGCGAAAGGAATCTTTGAAATTGAATTACTCATTGATCAGAGCTCATTAAAGACCCAGATTTGAAGGTAGATTTAGAAAAGCCTTTGATCATCAAACTATATTTGACTCCCTTTAACTAGGCATGCTTAATTATAGCCCACGTAAATAGCTTCTCGAAGTTTACCGTCTGAAGTGACGAGTTATAGTGCATATCTCATGACACTCCGATCGTAGTTGGGCGGTCTCCAACTCCAAGTGCAACACTCGGTTTAATGAACGCCTGATGGCGCTTCGTGGGTACGGTTGATCAGATCCATAAACACTTCCAGCAGTGGTTTAAAGCCTAACCGCTTTCGAGGCCGTGTGTTGAGCTGGAAGACAAAAACGTCCAGCTCATCCTGGCTGAACACAGAGAGGTCGGTTTCCTTCGGCATGTATTGCCGCAACAAGCCTTTAGTGTTCCTGGGCAAACACATGAAACATTTCATACCGCGAGAATCGCAGCATGATAGTTTTCATCCAGTGCCGCAATCCAAAGATCAGTGCAATTTATTCTCGATATACCAGTGCTGACGGTCCGCTTCCGCGAGCTTTTTTGCGCTCAGCTCGGCCGAACTGATGTAGTAACGAATCATAGGTTCTTCTGACACTTCATCACTTTCGCTACGGAATACTATAACAACACCGACTATTTTTAGCCCTGGCAAAAAACGCATTAGTATTATTGATTTTTTATTTATGCAGGGCCGACTAAGTAGAATGTCAATTTAGCATATTATTATAGATTCGCTCAGCTGCGGTTATATTTTTGGCGTAGCCTTCGTCATCGCTATGCTTGATGAAACCGATTAACAGTATGTAATTTTTTTCAAAATGATGTTTGAAAAGTACTCTGATTGCACCACCAGCAAAAGCAGACATACGAATTTCTCTTACGGCATCACTATTATTAAGGCTATCAAAAAGTGGCCTGCCACCCTGAAAACCTTTGTCAACCGCCAGCTTTATTTTATCAGCTACTATTTTCTGATTAGCTGTTTCCAGCTGCGCAAACCAGTCGATAAATTCGTTAGAAGCAACGTGGCCTGAAAGAAATGTATTCAGATCGATGGTGTGAAGCTGCTGCCAATGAAGCTTGCCATGCTTCTGGCTGGCTACGTTTTTAAGTAAGAGAAAATCATCAACAAACCGGCCGCTATCACCGGTTTTGCTAATTCTAAGCGCTTCCTTCTGCCATTTTGGGTCTGTAGCAAGGCTCAACAAAAAACCCGAAGTCACCCAAGCGAGGCTATATACATCGGAATAATGATCCAATGCATGGCCTGCGAGATAAAAATTATAAGCCGCCATTTCGTCGATCTGATCATCCGTGAGAGCGTCCAGCGCAGGGCTTTTATCTTCAACTTCGTACAAAAACAGCTGAAGATCGGGATCGCAGCCTTGTAGAAAGTTTTCGTAGGTAAAGCCTTCTGCAATATCCAGAGAATGTAACGACTCACCATTTGAGTCGTAGTAAAACAGACACCGATCTTTGCCCCCACCCAGTAAAGCCAGCACACCCTGTACTGCATCATCAAACAACTCGTTGCCGGTACAGGAGTCTACTGCTGGGAAGCTATTCTGGTTGATGCAAAAAATCAAATCCATTGATTACTACCTCTTGGCAAGCATTGCTCGGTTTTTCAACGTTTGATCAAAGAACCCTTCTGGCCAGAAATCGAGCTTGCCGTTTTCACTAAGAACAGGCGAATGCACCTTTGTAGGCATATCATTATTTTTTGAGAAGTAATAAAACTTAACTTGATCGCTGGTTATTTCATTACTTTTTACGGCGATGCGTATGGCATCCATAACATGCTCGCTATGGGTTTCCACAACAACCTGCGTCCCATGGGCTGCGCAAAGTGCCAGAAGGCGCCCCATAGCCGTTTGCCCTCTAGGATGCAGGTGCGCTTCGGGGTTTTCAAGCGCAAGCAGTACACCATTAGTCTGCTTACGTGCTTCCCACGCTTCCACCCACTGACTATTGCCCTCATCACTGACAGGCTTGGCAGCTGAACCCAAGGCCGCAGCAATAATGGGCAAGGTATAGCTTAAGCCAAAACCCACATTGGTTGGACGAAAAGAGTCCACCTCTGCATGGGTAATATCGGCTTTTTTTACACGATTAAACGTGAACTTTACGCCGGGCGATATTTCAGATAGCCAACCCTGCAGCACATGCTCAAACGTCATACTTTGAGCATTATCGTGGCGCAATAGGTCTGGAACAATGTAGTTTTGTTCGATAAGCCGAGTAACAAAATCAAAAGCAAACTCACCCCGATCACCCACATGCGGGCTGGTTAACAAATTGCCTGACATAGGCAAGTTGGGCTGCGGCCCCAGACGATCAGCTCCCACATAGAAAAATTCAGGACCTTTTTTTGGCTGATCAAGATGATTATCGTTCAGCACTAAATTGCTAGTTTGGCCACCCTTCCAACGCAGACCAACGGTTACAGCATCTTTAGGGCTTGAAAACCGAGAACGTAGTTCATCCAGACCGCCATAGCCTGTCAGCAAAGGTGATTGACCAGCCAGCGCTGCATTGTGCATTCTTAATGCCTGTATGACAGAACTCTTACCGCTGCTGTTCAGGCCTGCCAACAAGGTTAACGGTGCTAAATCCAGCGTTTCGTTGGGGAAGGATTTAAAGTTGTTGATCGAAAGGCTATTAATCATTTATATGACCCAAAAAGTTCTGAATAAGTCGTGAAACGCTTTGGAAACTGTCTATAACCCCCTTTTGTGAAGAGGAGTGTCGGCTGATGGAATTTACAAATTCCGGCTTGCTAAGCAGATGTTCATAATCTGAGAAAAATCTTTCTTTTTCTACTAGCAACAGATTAAATTCAGGCTCTGGCATTTCTGCAAGGAGGTTGCCCCAAACTTCGAACAAAGATTTGTTCACGGGTGATTTTCTTTCATCACCAGGCAAAGATTTTCTGAACGCGTGACCTTTAAACAACTGGGCGGCACGCTGCATGGCCAAGCTAAATCTTGTTTTAACTTCCCCAATATTCTGAAGTTTCAAATCAGGTTGTATTGTATCTTTAAAAACAATCTTGACTTGTTCGGCAGTTGGGCTTGGGAATACGTTAATAAGGCGCATAGCATTACTGAGCCACTCATCCATTCCGGACTTATATGCAGCCCTATCCATAATCATGAATGATAATAACCGGAGAATAAGTTCACTGGCCCCCATGCGGCTGTCGTCAATACGTCGACCCACTGCATTGATAAAATCATCTAAGGCAACCATTTCTTGCAGCAAGTCTGATGACTGCCCTTCATACAGTGCATGGCGAATTTCTTGCGATGTTAAAGGCATTCCCCCGGTATTAATACGTTTGAAAATGTTGCGTTTAACCGCTTCTGGCGTACCTGGATTGATAATCGTAAATCGCATTTCTGTTTCTAACAGTGTATTTACGATCTTCTGATCCTCGGGGTTACTCTCAATAGCTCTGAATGTCTTGCCATCAAAGCGTTTACTTAAAAACTCAAGATCTTTGAGCTTCAGTAACACACCATCTTTGTCACCGTACAAAAAATTACGGATGGCCGCCAAACGTTGCAATCCATCCACAACTTCCCATTTGCCCAAGTCATCCTCAGCCACATAAAACATCGGCAGAGGAATATTGAGCATAATCGATTCAATCAGCCGGCTCTTCTTACTGTCGTTCCAGACCTCTTTGCGCTGAAACGACGGCGACAGAATTAAGGTCCCTTGCTTCAATCGGCGCAAGATTGTGTCCATTGGCACTGCTTTTTGTTCGATCGTGATCTTACTGGGGTCAAATGGCTCAATAACGCCTTCATCCTCATCAAGCTCTATACCTATTTGCACTCCCGTTTCGGAAAGCTCTTGCCTGGGTTGATTTGTGTCGTCTTCTTCATAGCCCATATATCACCCAAGAATAAAGTTGTCGGATCTAATTAGCGCATCCAACGTCTTTGAATCACAAAAAAAGCTGTGTTTGCTCAGAACAGGAGCGAGGCGAGTACAGCCTCAGCCTTTGCGCCCAACCAGGCTTTGCAACCAGCGCTGTTCGCTGTCCGTTAACGCTGTATAGGTTTCAGAATTGATAATCTGCCAGCAGACCAGCTCATTACTTACAGCATACTTATCAGACAGATTGACCACGGCATCTTTTAGAGCACTGGCTTGCTGCACTGCGGTAGCGGCAATGCATCTGGGCAACAAAAATTCAGCCGCAAATGCCCGGGCACGTTTTTCTAGACGTTCAGGGGTATTGCCGTTTAGTACTTCGGCAACGGGTAATGCGCCTTTGCGGTCTAAAAGAAGATGACATATTTCGTGGGCTAGCGTTGTGTTTTCACCATGCAGGTTCGCGGGCGTGCTTTCGTGCGATTTGTTGACAAGTATCGCTGGGCCATGTCTAGGCCCCCAGCACGCTAACGCATCCAACTTACAGTCAGGCATTTCAAAATCCTGAATTCGAACACCCCATGCCCTTAACAACACCGCCGGTTGAACAACCCCTGCTTCCTTCAGGCAAAGCTTTCGACGTAGCCAAGTTGCGGCCCAATAGCCTTGATCATAGGGTTTGCCCACTTCTTTAAAGTCAATGGCCAAGGCATCTGTCAATGTATCCAGCTCATCCGTAGAGGTGTTATCCAAACCGCGAATCATGTCGAAGATTTGCACCTGCCCTTCTGCAAGGAGCACACCGCTAGTCATCCTTGCTGCGGCCATCAATTCGCTATCCGCCAGGGGCGCTGCTGGGTCTTGCTCCCAAAATGTAGAGTCATTTTCAGGGTTCATCAGGGCTAGCGCTTCAGTAGATAGCCCAGTTAACAGGGGCAGCGCCCTGCTTTCCAGCTGTTGTTCGCGAGCCAACCATTGTTGCGCTGCCAGCTGGCCACGCCCCTCACCGGCGCCGTGAGCCAGGCTTGCAAGTTTGTTACCGATTGCTTCCAAATCCGTAACGACCTGCTCCAGCGGAAGGCGCACTGTCTTTCCATTCTCAACATTGGAAACCTCTACCAAGGCCCCCTGACGCATGACAAAAATGGCGGGGAAATAAAGCCCCTTAAAGGCACTTACCAGATCATGACGATCGAGAAAGCGATAGGCTTCTTCCTCTTCATCTTCAACCCTCTCTTCAGCCATGTTCTCCCAGCGTTTTTCCAAATCTCTCATTAACGTAGAAATCTCAGTGGCCGCAACCAGAAAGGGGAAGCTCTGCTCGCACAGAAGGTAGGCCCAGTTTTTGGCAAGCCATTCCAACAAGTCCACCCATGTCCACTCAACAGCTCCATCGTGTTCACCGGCCAGAGCGTCTGAACCATTAATACGCAGACGCCCCTTGCCCCAAATCAGGCCGGGCTCATCAGCTCGCTTGGTGTCCAGCTGTAATTCCAGAAAAACGCCATCTCTGGAACCTAAGTATAGTTGTTTAGCCATTGCTCAAACTCGTTACCGTGGCCGGCTTGTTCCGCTTGCCTTCTCAGCCATTTAATAATTTTACCCGGCAGGGGCCTGCGGCCTTTCAGATCACCTCGCCAAGGATATCCGTGCCAGGAGATGCCGGGCATCGTAGGTGCCGCTTCGTAAATCACACCTTTGTACACTGTGTAGATCTTTGCCGGTATTTGATCGCCCGGATCATCGTAGTATGGCACACCTTGGTTGAGGATTTTAGTCGCCAGATCCTCTGTCATACTTTTGGGGCACTTCCCGACCGGGCCTTTATCTCCAGGCTCGAAACCGGCGTAGTCATTTTTCCAGCGATGCTTATGGCGACCTTCTCCACGTTCGTATTTCCAGGTTGGTTCGGTAGGAGTCTTTTTCATGGAGCCTTCGCTTAACTAACTTTCGCGTTTAAAGAGGTTTCGAGTCTGACGGGGGCAGGGCTGCAGGGAAAACGCATGAAACATTTCACACCGCGAGAATCGCAGCAAGGTAGTGTTCATCCAGTGCCGCTTTCTTCTGTTTGCGCCGGATGCCGCCTTTAAAATTCGTTTCACCTTTTAGATAATTCAACGCGATATGACGCACTCTCGCGAGGTTCTCAGCGGCGTAACCACGATGGATTTTACAGGCGTCTTCATGCAGTGCTACGTCCAAAGACCAATGCAATTTATTCTCGATATACCAGTGCTGACGGGCCGCTAACAGCTAAGCTCTTGAAATTCTTCTGTAAACTCTTTTACAATGTGGTACCGCGTTTCTTGGCGGCCGCGATCTTTTTCTGACATCCCATGGCATCAATGGTGACCAGATCCCATCGCTAAGCTGAGACACTTTGAAAATCTAGTGAAAAGCGGGGACAGATTTCAAATCTGTCCCCTGAAACCTTCAACAGCCCCCCAAAAACATCTCATCCACTTCTGCCCTCACCCTCAAAAGCTGCCTTTCAATATCACCTTGTTCATCGGGCGTTTCCGGGTATTGGTAGTAGCTTGCAAGCGGTTCGTCAAATGCCTCGTCGCCACAGTCATCTTCAAAGACCTTACCGTAAATATCGTGGATACAAGGCCTTACATCCAGTTCCAACGCATCTTCTATGCGGTAAAGGTCAGCTAATATGTTTTCCAGATGATCGGGGTCCTCTGTTCTGTCTATTTCGCTTTCACAAGCATCCAGAATATTATCTTCTAACAAGGCCCATTGCGGTTTCAGTGCTTTCTCGGCGTCGCTGTTCGATTGGTAAAATGTGGCAAGTGCGGCGGCGTCTTCGCTGTTGTTCAGGTTGTGCATGGCCAGTTGCCAAAGCTTTAGCTGATGGTTGCGGACCAGGTAGCGCGTTATATCCAATAGTTCGGCCATGGTGCCTTGTTTGTAAAGCTCAGGCCAATCATGTGTGGCTGGTAACTGACCCTTGAGCTTTTCTGCCAGCACACGTGCTTGCTGAGCGTCGTTCATCACTAACCGCCACAGTTTCGTCAGCTTGCCACCGAAGGTGTCCGGGCGATTGCGCCACTCTAAAGAATTGACCTGCCGAGTTTGCAATAGATGGCTGCCCGGTTCCGTCAGCAATTCGAGTAATTTGTCGATCAATGCATCCCGTTGTTTTGGCTTGAGCGCAACGGGGCTGCTGGAGCCTTCTGCTATTTTGAAATTCTTCAGGCCCCAATCAAAGTGTTCCAGGCTGTGAATTAACGCGTCTATTAGCGGGTTATTGTTGTTAATACCGCCCTGTAGAAAATCCACGAGGCTTGGGTTAGCCGGGCTCACCCAAATGTCGTTCAGGTGCTGAGCCGTGGTTATAAACGTGGGCTCAAGCTCTATCAGCGCTTGGTCAAACCCATTAAGGGGTGCCATTCGCCCCTGTATTTGCGGGTATAGGGTGTTGAATGCCCGTTTTAACTCAGTGCCGTTGGCGTAATTGCCGGCAAGAACACAAAGGTACAATAGCGTTTGCGCTTCCGGGCTTTGGCGTTTGAAGACGTGCTGCCAGAGTTGTGTTTGGCCCTCAATGCCCTGCTCTATGGTGGATTTTAACTGTGCTGCTGGCACTGAGGTCAGTTTTTCACAAAACATCTTAATAAGCCGGGGCGAAAAGTCGGTTGCCTTGACCAGCGGCCAATAGAGCTCTTCTTTAACCAGCGTTGTTGTTTGCGCCTCTGTAAAGCCCGCCGCATAAACCAGGCGGTACACCAACTCTGCGCGCAGTTTTGCACTGGCGTGTTCCAACTGAACAGCTTGCCGGCACAGCTGGGCGATGGCGGAATTGCCGCCTTCAAGCTGGGTAAGCGCCTGTTCTAATATGTAATTGCGTGTGGTGAACAGACACTTTAATTGGCCGTTTGCCTGTTTGGCTCTAAACAACAGTGCCTGCCAATCACGCTCGAACGCCAGAATACCGACATTGTGAAGGAAGGTGGCGCCTAAAAAGTCATCCAGCACCAGAATTTGGTTGGCCTGCGGGCGGAACAGTTGCAGTGCCTGGTCAAAATTACGGTCATTTACCCAAATAAGCTCGGCGCTGGGTGTTTCAATCTGCAGCTGCAAGGCAATTTGCCCGGCGGTAGTGCTTTTGCCCATGCCTGGGTTGCCCAAACATCCCCTTCTGCGGTTACGTGCTTGCAGTCAATACCGCCATCTGGCCCTTCACCGTAACGTTCGAACGCAACCGAATGCGCCGCCGAGAGTATGTCGGCGGCGAGTGTTTCGAAGCCTGAGGGTGAAAGGGATGAATAGTTATGGGGCATTGATGGACCATTTCAAATTAAAACTCCCAAAACAAAGGCACCAAAGACAAAACCACCCCACCAGCCAGCAGGCTAAGCGGAAATCCAATCCGAACATAATCCCCAAAACGATACCTTCCCGGGCCGTACACCATAAGATTGGTTTGATAACCGAGTGGCGTAATAAAAGAGGCAGAGGCCGCAAACATTACCGCGACAGCATAAGGCAGAAAGTTAACACCAAGCTGCTGTGAAACCGCCAAAGCTATGGGAAACATCAAGACTGCTGCAGCGTTGTTGGTGATCATCTCAGTAAAAATGGCTGTCAGAACATAAATCAGCACCAGAGCAACCCAGGGGGTTAGCTCACCGAACCCGAGAAGACCACCCGCAACCCATGCGGCAGCCCCAGTGACTGTCATTGCATTGCCCAGCGCAAACGACGCCGCAATAACCACTAACACTGGCAGATCCACACTGCGCCGAGCACGGCTGGCGGTGATGCAACCTGAAAAAATCATCGCACCAGCGGCCAAAAATGCAGCCTCCATAATCTGTAATAAACCAGATGCACTGACCAACACCATCAATGCGAGTATTCCCAGCGCTCTGGGTGCTTTGCGAAAATCCGGCGGCGTTGAGTCGTTGAGCGCACTAACCAGCAAGAAATCCCTACGGAACCGGTAATGCTCCACAAACTGATGACTCGCCTCGAGTAAAAGCGTATCGCCCATTCGAAAGGTGATATCACCCAGCTTGCCGGGTACCCGCTTACCGTCACGGGACAAGGACAGAATCACAGCACTAAAACGGGTACGAAACTGACTGTCGCGAATTGTTTTGGCCAAACCCGGGAACTCAGGCCCCAACACAACTTCTACGAGGCATCGCTGATGGTTAGCCACATCCAGCTTTTGAACATCACCATTAGCCGGTTTCAGGCCTTGAATTCGACGCAATTCACTGGCGCATTCAGGAGCGCCCACAAAATAAAGACGATCTCCCGACTGCAGCACCCGATCTGGCTCTACAGCGGTTATGAGGCGCCCACCACGATCAATTTCAGTAAGATAGCCGTAGCTAAGGGCACGCAAACCGGCTTCTGATATGGTCTTGTCAACCAGTGGCCCGGGACCTACCACTTCAACCTCAACGCCGTACTCCCGTACAAGGTCAAGCTCCTCTGTGACACCGCCCCTATCTGGAAGAATCCTGGAAGCAAACAGAACTAAAAACGCGCCCCCCACAAGAAGCAGTGGAACCCCAACCCAGGCCAACTCAAACAACCCCAGATGAATACCAAGGCTGCTCTGCAACATGCCATCGACTACCAAGTTGGTACTGGTACCAATCAATGTGCACGTACCACCAAGAATGGCAGCATAGCTCAGAGGTAGCAGTAGCTTGGAAGCGGGTATGCCTAAGCGCTTAGCCCAGTCCTGGATCGCGGGAATGAACATCGCCACCACTGCGGTGTTATTCATAAAACCACTGAGAATACCGGTGGGAGCGATCATCCTAAGCTGCGCCCCTTTTTCCGTTTTGGGGTGGCCCAGCAACAGGCGCGCAATCCACTGCACCGCGCCCGTTTCTTTAAGTCCGGCTGCCACCACATATAAAGTGGCAATCGTAATCACCCCGGGATTTCCGAAGCCTGCCAACGCCTCCGCCGGCCCCAGGATTCCTGTAATCAACAGAAACGCCAAAGCCGCCATCAGAACCAAATCAGCGGAAACACGAGTAAGCGAGAGCGCCGACAACACCGAAAACAGTGTTATCAGGGTAACGATGCCTTGCCACTCCATGGAGTTAATCCTTGCGGGCTATCATTTCCCGCTCAAGCAGGTAGGCAACAAGAGCATCCACGCAGTCGTCCACTGACATGCGGGAGGTGTCCAGTCGCAGCTCCGGATGGGCAGGCACTTCGTACGGGGAATCGATACCGGTGAATTGCTTGATTTCACCGGAACGTGCTTTCTGATACAAGCCTTTTGGATCCCGGGATTCGCAGGTTTCGAGAGATGCATCCATAAACACTTCAATAAATTCACCTGCTGGAAACAACTTCCGCACCAAACGCCGATCACTGTTGAAGGGTGAGATAAACGCACTCAATACAATCAACCCTGCATCAGCAAACAGCTTACTCACCTCACCAATGCGGCGGATGTTTTCCACCCTATCCTCATCGGAGAAGCCTAGGTCGCTGCACAAACCATGGCGAACGTTATCGCCATCCAACAAGAACGTGTGGTATCCACGGCTGTGCAATGCCACATCCAGCGCATTGGCGATGGTGGATTTTCCGGAACCACTTAGGCCCGTAAACCAGAGCAGGCAAGGCTTCTGGTTCTTGTTCTCAGCGCGCTGAGAGCGGACAACTTTGTGATCGTGCCAAACAATATCGTCTGCCAAAACAGAACTCCTTTGGAATCTGACTTCGGGAACTAAACAGATTTACAGGCCCACTCGGGGTAATTTTCGCGGATAAACCGGTTGAGGTTACGCTCGGCCTCAGTGTACTCCCGCGTTTGCAAATCACCCGAGCCATCCAACGCACGCTCCACCATACCCGCTGCCACGGTTACGTTGGTAAGACGGTCAATCAGGATGAAAGCACCGGTACCCGGATGGCTCTGGTAGTTTTCCATCACAACAGGTTCCGTCAACTGAAGGTCACACAAGCCAATGGCGTTCAGCTCTAGCCCGCCGGCGATGTGCTTATGGCGCTCAAGGGTGTTTACGTCGACCTCTTCGAGCACCTCATTAACAAAGCAACTGGTCACTTTGGTGCCCATTTTAATGCCGTATTCACGCCCGGGCACCAGCGCTTTCTCATTCATCCACACTAAGTGGGCGGCGAAGCGTTCGCCCATGGCGGGTTGCTGGCTGGCGTGCACCAGCAGATCCCCTCGGGAGATATCGACTTCATCTTCCAAGGTGATGGTTATTGCGTCGCCCGGCCATGCAAGTTCAATTTCGCCGTCATAAGTATGAATGCCTTTTACCCGGGAGCTTCTGCCTGAGGGCAATACGGCTAAGGTGTCGCCCTTGTGTACCACACCGCTGGCCACGGTGCCGCAGTAGCCACGGAAATCGAGGTTAGGGCGGTTCACATATTGCACCGGGAAACGGAGGTCCGTGACGTTCTGGTCTTCCCGCAGTTCTACCTGCTCCAGAATGTTCATCAGAGTCTCGCCGTGGTACCAGGGCATGCTTGCGCTCCGGTTAACCACGTTATCGCCGTTCAGGGCAGAGATGGGCACGTAGTACACATCCTTCAGGCCCAGTTGTGCTGCGAGCGTCTCGTATTCGGCTCGAATTTTATTGAATACTTCTTCGGAGTAACCCACCAAATCCATCTTGTTGATGGCGACAACGATGTGTTTCAGGCCCAGCAAACTGACAATAAAGCTGTGCCTGCGGGATTGGGTAAGTACTCCCTTGCGGGCATCAATCATCACCACGGCGAGATCACACGTAGAAGCGCCGGTGGCCATGTTGCGGGTGTACTGCTCGTGCCCTGGGCAATCGGCAATGATGAACTTGCGCTTGTCGGTCGAAAAGTAGCGATAAGCCACGTCGATGGTAATTCCTTGTTCGCGCTCTGACGCAAGGCCATCGACCAGCAACGCCAAGTCCAGTGCTTCACCGGCGTTACCTTGGCGTTCATTGTCTTTATGAAGTGACGCAAGGTGATCTTCAAAAATCAGCTTGGAATCGAACAACAAGCGACCAATTAACGTCGATTTGCCATCATCCACACTGCCGCAGGTTAAAAAACGCAGCAGGTCTTTGTTCTCGTGCTGGTCCAGGTACGCGAGGATATCGGATTCAATTAATTCAGATGCGTGTGACATAACAATTCCTTAAAAGTATCCTTCGCGTTTCTTCTGTTCCATGGAGGCTGAAGAGTCGTGGTCAATAACCCGCCCCTGGCGCTCCGATGTTTTGGTCAGAAGCATCTCCTGAATAATTTCCGGCAGGGTGGTTGCATCAGATTCTACGGCGCCGGTCAGTGGGTAGCAGCCCAGGGTCCGGAAGCGGACCCTCTTCATTTGTGGGGTTTCACCAGGCTCCATCGGCATTCTTTCATCATCGACCATAATCAGCGTGCCATCCCGCTCGACCACTGGGCGCTCAGCGGCCAGATACAGGGGCACAATATCGATACCTTCCAGATAGATATATTGCCAGATATCCAGCTCAGTCCAGTTAGACAAGGGAAATACCCGAATGCTCTCGCCTTTGTTGACCTTGCCGTTATACAGGTTCCAAAGTTCGGGGCGCTGGTTTTTCGGATCCCACCGATGGAACTTGTCCCGGAACGAGTAGACGCGTTCCTTGGCACGTGATTTTTCTTCATCACGGCGAGCACCGCCGAAAGCGGCATCAAAGCCGTATTTTTCCAACGCCTGTTTGAGCGCTTGAGTTTTCATCACATCGGTGTGCTTGGCGCTGCCATGGGTAAATGGCCCGACACCCTGCGCTACGCCTTCCTGGTTGGTGTGCACAATCAGCTTCAAGCCCACCTTTTCCGCCATCTTATCCCGAAAGGTAATCATCTCCCGGAACTTCCAGGTGGTATCCACATGCATCAGCGGGAACGGAGGTTTGCCCGGCGCAAAGGCTTTCATCGCCAAGTGCAGCATAACGGCGGAATCCTTGCCCACCGAATACAGCATCACCGGGTTATCAAACTCGGCGGCCACTTCGCGGATGATGTGGATGGATTCCGCCTCAAGCTGTTTGAGGTGGGTTTTCTTGGGAGGGGTTAAAGTCATGGTAATCCGTTAGCTCCAGAATTCAGCAATTGCATTCAGAAATTCGTTCAGCCGGCTTGTTGGCAGGGCATTGATGCCCGCAGCAGCTTTACGGCCACCCCCGCTAGGAAATTGGCGAGCCAGCTTATCGGCGCCGGTACGGTTGTTCAAAGGCGCGCGAATGCTCACCAGATAACTACCATCGGCGTTCTCGGTCACAATGCCGCAGGCCTTATCTGGGTTGCGATTGGCCAGCTCATTGCCCAACACGCCGCTCACTCGCCTGGCCCAAAGCTCATCGGGGAGCTTTACAACAATGGAGGAGGCGTTTTCTGCCATCACCGGAGCCGCCAAACCGCCGGCCATATCGGCCTTATAGCCATCCTGCAGTTTCTGCCAGGCCGGCTGCTCGGAAGCTATCAGTTCAAGAGGATCCGCAAACTTCACAAACTCACGGTAGAGATCCGCCGGGTGAAAGTGCAAATCCGCTACTGTGGCGCCGTAACCGTTATAATTGATGCACACACCAAGGGTTTTCAGATCTGTAGCCTGCTTCGCTGTTAACCCGGCTTCCAGCGCAAGCCCTTCAGCTACGGCATTCAGATTATCGCCAAACGCGGCCACAATTGCCCAATTGTGAAAGCGTCCTCTCAAATGCTGGTCGACCAATAGACTGGTGCAGGTAGTAGGCTGGGTATCAATCAAGGCTGTGAAGTTGTGGTGATCCGGCAAGTTCTCACCGGGGAAATGGTGATCCACATAGAACACCTGGCAACCGGTGGCCAGCAAGTTATCGACGGCCTCTCGGTTCTTGTCCAGACTGACATCAAGAATATTGAC
This sequence comes from Marinobacter sp. LV10MA510-1, assembly GCF_002563885.1. Lineage (GTDB taxonomy): Bacteria > Pseudomonadota > Gammaproteobacteria > Pseudomonadales > Oleiphilaceae > Marinobacter. The sequence goes on from NZ_PDJA01000001.1 coordinate 1,675,488, forward strand.
TTGTGTCGCTTCGACAGCCGGCACCCTTTGAGCCAGAGCTACATCCCGCTTTGCACCCGTAATCAGAACTGTTTCGGCGGGATCGGCTAAGCGCAATTGGATTAAGGCGCAGATACCATCGGCATCACCATTAAACACATCAAATTTTTCCATAATGTATTAATTTTAATAGTTTTAATTAGAAATGGAGAGCTTTAGGGATTAATTTTCACGATTTCATATAGCTCATGTATCAACTCGAAAAATAACGCTCAATCTTCCTGAATGCAATATCATTCCCACACACCGGATAACCGAAAAACCCAACAACCTGATCCCAGACCCGAACACGAATTTTATGAATAAAAGTCGAGACTTTTGGAAAGTTGTGATTAGTGAGCCCATCATTGTGCTGAACAAAGTGAAGCTCAGATAGCAGCCGCGGAATAACCCGGACAGGCGTACCGTTCCGGCTGAGTAATTTCGAATACCACAGGTCATCAGCTGTTGGTGCAATGGTCAGGAAGCTTTCGTCGAAAATATCATCTTCTCTAAACATTGACCGGGCTAGGACAACTCCCCCACCGAAGGTTACAACATAATCTTCTCGAATTACTGAGGCTTCCTCGTATAACGTCCAGTAGATATAGGATGTCAACTTCCCGATGAAATTTGTTCTTATACGACGGACTCTGGAGGCCGAGGGAACTCCCTCGGCTGGATCGTAGGCCTCAATCAGTCCTTGCAACCAGTCTCTTCCGTAGAAAATATCGTCATCTGCGGTAACAATCAGGTCATCGGGCCCGGCCTCTCGGAGAGCAGGGATTAGCTTTCGATAAGGACCGGTGTTATCTACCCAACGGATACACACCACGTTCGTGCTCGACTCTGGCAAAGATTTGAACAGTACGTCAATCGACTCCTGATCAGAGATTCCTTGGTCCCGTAAGTAGGCATCACGCGATACCCACAAGTTGATTCGGTCCGGGAGCAGTGACTGGAGCAGTATCGAGGTCAATGCAATCCGACACAGGTTTAGTCGCTGTCTGGTAGTTGTTAAATTAACGGATATCATAGAAAGCTTTTATTGAGTTTTTCGTGGGAGAGTGAGCCCGCATTCTAAGTTCATACTCCGGTTGAGTAGGCCAGCGCTATTTTTCGAAGCGAACAATTCGATAGCGATAAGCCAAATTTTTTATTAACAAAATCACTCTGCGCATTTTCACGAAGATAACGAAAGTAATTTTGTTAGTACCGGCTAGCTCTCTAGAGTAAGGAAGTGTTTCGCCAATATTCTTCGAAATCTCTTGAACCATCTGAAACATTTCAAATGAATTCCTAGTGATCGCCATATTCTGATAATCAAGAAAAACATTCGAACGCCTATGCTGAATAGCAAATCTTGGTATCTCGGGATACTCTTTTAGCTTATATGTATACGACAGCACTGCTTGCATACGAGCTACAAGCTTCTCATCAGTGGTTCGACTTGTTCGTTCAGTAAATGAGCCTGGAGTATTTCGCCGATAAACACTATATAAATCCGGCAAATAAACTAAGCCATTACGACCCATTATAGCCTCAATAAAATAGTCCCCAAATGGAAGATCTCGCGCCTCAAAAAACCACCTAGGCATCGATTGAAATTCTTTTGTTCTGAAAAAATAAGAGGCAGTGGGCGAATACTGATTTGCTGACGCGACCGCTTCTGCAACATCTAGCACCGCTTCAGCATTCCCTTTATCGAACATAGATATAGTTCGATTGCTAGTGACATTTATCTGATACGCTGGGTGAATGCTGAGCCCAGAGGCAGGGTTACGTTCCATCGCAGCCACCTGCCTGGTAAGTTTTTGCGCACTGACCCAATAATCGTCTCCTTCACACAACGCACAATATTTTCCTCTGCAAACGTCCTTTAGGAATCTTAACGGCCTGTAGCCTTGGGAATACCTGTTCTCTTTCTGAAGAACTGCCTTGACGATCCGCGGGTATTCAGCCTGATAACGCTCTATGATCTCACGTGTGCCATCTGTAGATGCATCATCATGAACCCATATTTCAAATGGGAAGTCGGTGTCCTGAGCCAGGAAGCTGTTTAGCGCATCCTCTATATAGGGCTCGTGGTCGTATGCAATACACAGGATAGTTACTAGCGGATTATTAGGATCACTTTTCCATTGACTAAGTATCTCATCTTCCAGCCTAGGCTTCGGCGGTTTCGGAATACTTTCTGATGACTTATGAAAAGAAATCTGAGTTTTTTTATTCGACATGAATTAACAACCAACCCAAAAGTACTTATTCATAAACTTTCCCTTTAGATTTTTTGCTTTTCATGGCTTTCGCCTTAGTGAATAGCATAGAAGCACCCTCGGCCCTAACTACAAAGCTCATGGCCAGATAACTCCCTGCCCCTACCAATGCGCCGCCAGTAAACCAAAGAAATAAGTTCCCCTCACTCTGCTGCACCATAAACCAGGAACCAAACCCAGCAATAAGCGCAGCAAATAGTGGTTTCACAACATCTTTAATCTGATCCCGGAGCGAATACCCAACCAGTCGTGCAGAAAAATATGTATTGGGAATCAACGCCAAAAACGCCCCAATCACCTGACTGACAACAATCCCAAAAACACCATAAGGTATCGCCAAAAAGAGCAACGTTAGGTTGACAGCCTTTTTCATTAAACCAACTTTTAATATCAGATCTGGACGGCCTTTCACAGTAAGCAAGTTCATATTTAACGCATGCAATGGGTACAAAGCACCAACGACACACAGCAACTGCAGGTAGGGCACTGCCGCCGCCCACCTTTCATCAAACAATAGCGCAAACAACGCTGGTGAAAGTCCCGCCAACAACGCCATAATCGGAGCAATCACAAACATCATCAACTGCATTATCTGCCGATATTTGTGCCTGAGAGCCTCGTTGTCGTCCTGAAGTGTGGACAATGCAGGGAACGTTGCCTGCTGTACCGCACCCGTTAGCTGCTGGGAAACCAAGTTGCTGAATTTTTTGGCGAGGAAGTACAACCCTGTAACTTCAGCACTGAAAAATCGACCGATCACTAAGATATAGGAGTTTCGGTAAAGAACCGAAAGCATTCCCTCTGCCAACAAATTTCTGCCAAAGCGGAACAGTCTAGAAAACGACTCTCCACTAAACTGAATGGCCGGACGCCATTGGCTGACGAACCACAGCACAAGCGCGGATATAAGCGAGGCACTCAGCATCTGTACAACCAGGCTCCACACACCCCAGTCACGCCAAGCTGCCGTAACGGCCAAAATGCCAGACACTGCAACGCTCAAAGTGTTGGCCTTCATCTGTGACTTGAAGTCCATCTCACGGCTAAGAACGGCCATTTGCACTACTTTGGCAGCATTAATAAACACCACCAAACCCATCACTTGTATCAGGGTGGTCAGTTCTGGCTGGCTATAGAATCCAGCAACGTAGGGTGAACCGAAAAACAGCACCGCATAGGCTAGCCCGCTGAGCAGCAGGTTGGTGTAGAACACGGTGTTGAGGTCTGCATCGGAAACCGTTTTGCTTTGAATCAACGCTGCGCCAAGCCCTGAGTTGATAAAAGCACTCGCCAGCTCAAACACCACTGTTGCCATTGCTATAAGGCCAAAGGCTTCCGGTGCCAGCAAGCGGGCAAGGAACAGCATAAACAGCGTACTGGCACCCCGAGTCATGAACAGGCCTGCCAGATTCCACAACACCCCAACACCGATCTTCCGGTTCATCGCCTTCATTCAACAAGGCCCGACATCAGGTTTTGTTCTCCCAGGGAAACTCATCATAAGCCGAATCAACCCCGAGGAACTCGACGAACTTTTGATAGGCCCCCTGCTCAGCCACGTTAATCACTAGCAAATCATTCGGTCGACTTTTAAAATAACTGACAACTGCTTGATTGTGTTGGAGATAAATGCTCTTCAATGCTTTTTCACTATAGGGGTCATTCTCCGGCGTATTAAAAAGTGCTCTATTGACGTCCCAGGGACGCCCTTTGTATGAATTGACAGCCTCTTTGAGTTGCTCCTTGGTTGGCGGAATTCCATCACCCGACGCCCACAGCTTAGAATGAAACCGGGTTATTGATTGATACCACTGATCTTCATTGTCGCGGATAGTTAATATAAACTTACTATTAGGAAACGCTTGATCGAGAGCGATAAAGGTGTACGGGAATGAAAATGGCGAATCCTGAAAAGCTTGGGCGGACCTACAAAACTTCACGATTTTTTTAAAATCTCTCCTCAACCATGCATCAAATAACGACTTGGCTTCATCCTCTCTGCCGACTACATATCCAAGGTTTCTCAACGCCTTCGACATTGTCGTAGTGCCGGTTTTATTGAAGCCAATGACGAACACCTTCTGTCGCCGGACCACCCTAATAGCATTAAACATTCGCCTAGCTTTCCGATAACCCCGAGCACATACCATTCGCATTTTCTGGCATAACAGAGAGAATTTATGACTCATAGAAACCATCTTTTACTTTCAAAACCTCCTGAAGGCACATCATACGCTGTCCCACCGGGAACGCATGCGTGGCGTTAGATCCGAACCTATAGTTCAAAATAACCTTAAGGCCCGAAATTCTATATAAAACTCTAACAGGGAAAAAAATAATCTTACTTGAAGAAAAAAGCTCCCTAAAAAATCGCTCTAAAAACTTAAAGTCTTTTACTTTCGCCACTTCCTTCCCTGACTTAATCTTGACATTCATTCGTTTGGAATCGAAATATCCTTGGAATTCCATTGTCGACAAACCAAGCAACCTTGCCCATTCCTCATAAAAACACTGCGCGCGCTGAGAAATCTGCTCATATTTTAATATTGTCAATTCGAAATTTGATGGCACCTTCTGGAGCCAGCGATCGTAAAAGAAAGATTCGAACAGGGTATCATTCGGTGTTTTGATTAGCTTATCGACGTATTTTTCAATTGAATTAATATCCTTAACTTTCGCACAGAAATCTGGATACAATTGAACATACAAAGAATATAGGTAATCTACTGGGTCCCTGAGTGTGACAACGACTTTTACGTTGTAGCCCTCAAAAATTGCATTAAGTCTTTCAAACTTTTTCGAAAGTGAAAGATTTTCTTTTCCCGGGTATGCGATCATTAACCCTTCGTCGCTAAAAATATTTAACAGGGTTCTATGCAATGAACTATTCAACTTCTGCCTTGCTTCCTGGATGCTCAAGCTTCCTTCAACAGCATCTCTGATAAACTTTCCAGAGTAGTTAAATACTTCGATCCCACCTGTTTTATAATCGTAATCGAGACATTTTCCTAGAAAGTTTACCCTTGCTTGCTCATGGAGCGGCTGAAAAACATTGTGTTGTAGAGAGCTAGTCGCAGTTTTCGGTAGTCCGAGATGTAGCAATATTCTAGGTGAACTCATCTCCTGAATGCCTCAACTCCCAGGGTGTTTCGAATATCTTCCATCATTTCCTTTATATCCCATTCGGGCATGAACCCAAACACTTCTATAGTTTTCGACATGTCGAATGTAAAGTTGGGCTGAGATGGCTTTTCTGGCCTTTCAATCACCTTCACCGGTTTCCCCTGTGAAAAGACATCAACCATCACGTTTACTAGTTTTTCCAAGGACACAGGTTGGCTTGTACCGGCGTTAAATACACCTTGGGCACTCTTATGATTAACTGCTGAATTAATTAAGCGCGCAAAATCTTTTATATACGGCATATCTTTGGAGTGCTGTGGGTTTCCCCAGATTTCAACTTTTGAACTCGATACAATCGACTCCAGCATCTGAACGTAGCCCTTTACTTTTAGAGCACCATCCACGTAATAATTGAAGTTTTCATCGGCACAGTAAACTGTCGGAATTCTAAAAATTATGGTCTGCAGGCCATGCTCCTGATGGTAGTGTTCAATGAGATCACACGCTGCGACTTTTGAAATCGAGTAGACTGCATGATCTCCTGTCAGGGTCAAGCCTCTTGAATCGTCACTCTTTATCGGTACACCATTAAAGAACTTATGGGAGACATCGGAGAACGTCATAATATAGATGATTTTTTTGATGTTTGACTTTCTACAAAACTCCAGTACATTCAATGTGCCGGTAATATTGGTATCGATATACCGCTGTGGGTCATAGCCGGCCATCGTAGCGGGCATAGCACCAGCGATCAGCACAACCGTATCAAAATCAGCACCTAGTCTTTCAAGGCTTTCTGGAGCTGTAATATCTGCTTTCTTTACATTAACACCTTGCTCGGTGAACTGGTTTTTAACATAGGTGGCAGTTACGTCATGCTTATCTTTCAAATGCCGTGTGACACCGCGCCCTAAGCTTCCAGAAGCACCAAGAACCAGTATTTTTTTCATACGCAACCTACTTTAAAGCTTGTGATCGATAAATCTTTAAATTCACGCTGTGATGACACGAATATCCCGCTCCATATTGTCAATCATATCCAGCATCTCGTCCTGGCTTGGATACTTCAGGATCATGGTTCCCAGCGTATCGTGAGAACCGCTGAACGAGTTCACCTTCTCCCCAGGTTGTACCTGAACATCGTGCTCAGCAATATATTTTTGGGCGCGCTCAGATAGCCATAGGTTCTTGAACGCACCATCTTCAATAGAGTGAATCATGTAGCTAGACCAGGAGCCGTCAACAGGCTTCATGTTAAGACCTTCGCATGGCAAACCAAGAGCAGCATCAACCGTGTACTTGATAAGGTCTACACCAGTCGCGTAACGGATGACTTCGGGGATCAAACAGCCACCGTTTCTCGGACCAAGCTCCAAGAAATAGAACTTTCCGTCCTCCGAAAATACAAAATCAAAGTTCAATGCACCGATTTTCATACCGAGCAAACTCAAAAGCCGTTGGGATTCTTTATGAGCCTCGCTCAGGAGTTTGTCACTGTGAGATGTTGGGAATGTTTGCCCTATCGGAACGAGCCCATTACAGAGTCTATCGAAGTGTTCATCGGCCCAGCAGCGGAAAACTAGTTCACCGTCCAGAATAAATCCATCGCCAGCTACCTGGTAGCCTTGCCGAACGATTTCCTCTTCGACCACAACCTTTCTCTCGCGGGAGAATTTCAGGGCGTGCTCAAAGGCGTCATGGAAGCTCTCTGCGCTTTGCAGATGTGTTACCCCCTTACTGCCGGAAGAATCCACAGGCTTTACGAACGCTGGAACACCAATTTCATCCAGCCAAACCTTGGCTTCTGCCTCTTCATAAAACGCCCTGGAGCGCGGCACGTTGAAGTTGTGCTTGGCGAGAAAATCCCTGAACAGGTCTTTCCTGGCGAGAATTTCTACCGACTCGTAAGGGTTGCCAGGCAGCCCCATTTTTCCAGCAACATAAGCTGCGGTTGGTGCGGCAGGGTCGGATGCATAGGCGACAATACCATCAATATTTTCTGCCTTCGCTACTTCAAGTACCGCTTCTTTGTCTGTTGTGGAAACATTGTAGTATTTGTGGCCAAGCTTATGACCCGGGTTGTCGGGCAGGTAATCCAAGGTGATAACGTGATGCCCCTGCTCCAATGCGTACTTAATGGGTGGTATCTGCGTCGGGGCGCCACCCAGAAATAGAACCTTTTTCATCAGTTAATCACCTCTGTCACGATGCCTTTTATTTTCCCCTGCGTTTCACCCGGAAGCCCTGAGTATATGGGCAAGCACAATATCCGGCTGGCTATATCTTTTGAAACTGGTTGGTCTCCTTGGGCGCCAAGGCACTCCACAGATTCCAATGACGGATAAAAATATCTTCTTGCCAGCACGCCATGCTCTTTAAGAGCGGCAGCCACTCGAACTACCTGTTCTTCGCTGTCAAAGACCACCGGGAAATAAGCGTAATTGTAGCCAAGTGCCTGGTGCTTGGCTTGGAGCTGTAAGGTTTTGCCCAGTGCATCCTCATATCTCTGCCAAACCTCTGACCGTGCTTTCAGGTTTTCTTCCATCTCATCCAGCACACACAGCCCCATCGCCGCCTGCAATTCATTCATCTTGGCGTTGATGCCGATCTCTTCGATTGTTTCCGGGCCGGTAATGCCGAAGTTGATCATTTTCTTGGCGCGCTCTAGGTCTTCCCTGCGCTTGAACACAATCGCCCCACCCTCTCCGGTATGGAACAGTTTGGTGGCATGGAAGCTGAGGGTTGCGGCATCGCCGTGCTTGAGCAGGCTTTCGCCTTTGTATTTCACACCAAAGGCGTGGGCGGCGTCATAAATAACCTTCAGGTTATGCTTTTGCGCAATGGCATCGATGGCTTCCACATCACAGGCGTTGCCAAATACGTGCACGGGAACAATAGCGCGGGTATTGGGGGTGATGGCCGCTTCGATATTTTTCGGATCCAGGCACCAGGTATCCGGGTCAATATCGGTGAACACCGGTTGTACACCGTCCCACTTGAGAGAGCTTGCAGTGGCGATAAAGGTAAACGGCGTAGTGATGGCTTCCGGCCTTTCGTCGCGGTTAGCGTCGCTCACACCGAGTGCACGGTAAGCAATCTGCAATGCCAAGGTGCCGTTGGAGACCAGCAGCAGGTTTTCCACACCCAGATATTCTTCCAGGCGGCCGGTGAGCTCCTGCACCAGCTGGCCGTTGTTGGTTAGCCAATGGCGTTCGTAGATGCCGTCTATGTAGCTTTTCAGCTTTTCCCGATTGGGGAGATAGGGCTTAGTGACCGGAATCATTTAGCGTGTTCCAAAATAACGAGTGAATGACATAAACTCTGCATTTCTCAAGCTTTTATGCTCCTTAGGGCTCTGGTAACCGAGGCTTTCAACCAGGCGGCGATACACTCCCGAGTGAGACACGATCAGTAGATGCTCATAGGCATCCACTGCTTCAGCCAGTGGCCTAAGCCTCTTGGCAAGGTGCTCCAGAGATTCAACGCAATCCGAGGCGTTCATTTCTATTCGGGCAGTGTCCGTTTTTAGTTTGCCTTCGTAGTGGCCGAAATCACGTTCGGTTAACCAATTCGCGATTTGTATAACGGGCGATTCAGGATGCTGGTCAGCAATCAGCTCTGCGGTTTGCCGCGCCCTCAGCAAAGGGCTGGTCATGATAATTTGCAATGGAATCCGGGCTATTGTCTCGGCTGCTGCTTCTACCTGCCTGATACCTGTTTGGTTCAATGGAAGGTCTTGACGACCCATCCACAGGTTGTTTCGGTTGTAATCTGTCTCACCATGCCGAATAAAGTAGAGCAAAGGAATGCGGCTTTTGGTTAAAAAATCAGTGCGTGATGGATCTGGTGGTCAGCAGGGTACTTTTCTTTTAGCCACTCTGCCAGGACTTCTGAGAGCTCAACGCCCTTCTCTCGAAGGTCACAATACGGCTCGCAAGTATCGCGATCTTCTTTCTGAAGCTGTTCCAGTGTTTGCCGAACATCTGGCTTAGAGACTCTCTCCAGGAAATATTCGTACAACCTCAACACCTGCGCTGTTTGCGGTAGATCTGGGGAGGCCTTGTAGAGCCTCTCAAGCCCCTGATGGTCGAACCAGTCACTGATTTTTTCGAGCGTTTGTTGCTGTGGTAGTTCGGCAGTTTCGGCTATAGCTACAATTCCGCCAAAATAGAGTATTTTGCGGGAGAACCGGAGCTTTACTTGCCGTAGTCCCCACTCTTGTTTTTGGTCACTTACTTTGTGCTCGAAGTCTGTGGCGATTGTGCGGTAATACCGAATGATGTCATTCAACAGGAACCGGGCAATTTTACCGTCTGCGCCACTGGGCTTTATGTATCGGCTTAAGAGCTCCAGGCGATATTGACGGAAACGGTCTTCACCGTACAGCCAGGTTCCTTCAAGCAGGAACAGCAATCGCCGGGTGATCTGAGCGTTGCTGTCGTCTTTCCCGCCAATGTTGCTCAACATGTCTGTAAACCGAATACACACGTCTGCACCAAAGGTACCTGTGCTTCCCGTCTCTTTTAGCACGTGACTGTTCAGTATTTTCTCGATTTCTTTCAGTTCGTTGGCGATTACGTCTGCTGCGGCTCTATCTGAATCGAACATGATGTATGCGTCGATATCTGAGGATTCAGAAGCCTCTCCCCTGCCATACGACCCTACGGCTACTACGGTGATCTTTTCTTTATGGGGGCTGGCTTGGAGCGCGGAGTCTAAAGAACTTCGGATTTGTTTCAGCTTTTCTGCTGTGAACTGGCTCGCTTGATCTAACGCGGGAAAATCAACTAATACTTTTTTGTACACAGGAGGCATCCATGCTTATTATTTCATCACTGAGAATCGGAGCTGTAAATTATCTTTTGCGAATTCAGGCAGTGATGCGGTTTGCACATTTTTCGAGCACTGGTATCGGCAGATACTCCATTTCCTTTCATCAAGATAATAACGACGGCGTGTATAAGTGACTTGCTCACCAGACATCCACCTAATAGACAGATCGCGCTGCTTGATGCTTTTTAACCCCTGAAACAGGCCTGCATAACGCTTCTTCCAATGTGCTTCCGATGTGAAGATGTCTTGCTCTGACAGGTCGTTGTTTTCATGCTCAAAATACAGCTGGGATAGCTTGTCGGCAGTCAATCCAGCTTTGCTGGTGATCAAGCTGGCATACACCTGATGTTTCATTTTCCAAAACTGATCGAGCGTGGCCCAAGGATTACTAACTTCCGGTAAAAATGACGCAGCAGCGACTTCAATTCTTTGACGGCTAAGATTTGCTGCGCTCTCTTGGCTAAAGAGGCGGTAGCTGCGCGTTATTCCTTCAATTGTGTCAATATTTATGGGGCTGCTGAACAGGTCCCCACCGTCGATATCCAGCGCATTTTGATCAATCAGACTGATCAGAAATGTAAGGTCTGTGTTCTGGGCCAACCATTTGTTAAGGGCTCGACCAAGTTCATGCTGGCCCTTCAGTATTTTTTCGCCGGCGTGATGATGACCATAGCCAATATGTTTTTTTATGAATGGCTCTGCGCTATGGGATAATGGTGGGTGCCCTATATCATGCAGAAGGCCGGCTACGATCAGGTGTCTTTTCAGTTCTGGGTTGTACCGCCTGTGAGTGGCAACGTAGTTGGCCAATGCGGCTACATTCAACGAATGGTCTGCGCGGCTGCCTGTTTTTTTTCTCTGGCCTCCGACAGCGTAGTCCAAGGCTCCCAAGAAGGAGACTCCTTCAAGCCTTTGGAACGCTTTGCTCTGCAGCAATGGCTGGAAGAAGCTGTCTTGTTCGATTTCCGCACGCCAGTAGTCCAGCTTGCGCTCTGGCACTTCCTTTGGATCGGTTATCGGTGTTTGGAGCAAGCTGTGCTGTTCCATGGTCTCTACCGTACCCTGCTATTCGTTTATCAGGTCGCTGAGGTAACTTCCGTAGCCATTTTTTCTCAGCCCCTTAGCTTGAACTAAGAGCTGTTCCTTTGTGAGCCAACTCTGATTGTAGGCGATTTCTTCCAGGCAAGCGATTTTGTAGCCCTGGCGCTTTTCTATGGTTTCCACAAACTGGGCGGCTTCCAGCAAGCTTTCGTGGGTGCCTGTGTCTAGCCAAGCGAAGCCACGGCCCAGCAATTCTACATTAAGGTTGCCTTGCTCAAGATAGGCGCGGTTAACATCGGTAATTTCCAGTTCGCCACGGCTACTGGGCTTTACCTGTTTCGCGATTTCTATCACGGAGTTATCGTAGAAGTAGAGGCCGGTTACTGCATAGTGAGATTTTGGTTTTTCGGGCTTTTCTTCAATAGAGACCGCGCGTTTGTTTTCATCAAATTCCACAACTCCGAATCGCTCAGGGTCTTTTACTTGATAGCCGAATACGGTGGCGCCTTTGCCATTTTTGGCGTTGTCTACCGCTTGCTTAAGCTTTGGTGTGAAGCCGTGACCGTAGAAGATGTTGTCACCCAATACCAAGCATACACTGCCGTCGCCAATAAACTCCTCACCCAGTATAAAAGCCTGGGCTAGGCCATCGGGGCTGGGCTGTATGACGTAGTTGAGGTTTACACCGAACTGTTCGCCATTGCCCAGCGCGCGCTGAAAGCTTGCCTGGTCTTCAGGGGTGGTGATGATCAGGATATCCCGGATTCCGGCCAGCATGAGCACAGACAGCGGGTAGTAAATCATAGGCTTATCGTATATCGGCAGGAGCTGTTTGGACGTACCCAGGGTGATCGGGTACAAGCGGGTGCCACTGCCACCGGCGAGGATGATGCCTTTCATTGAAAGTTCCGAGTTTTGTAAGTGTTCATCAATGTTCGCTGGCGATGGGCAGTATCGCCGCGGGCGGGCTCAGTCCGCCCTTGGGGTGTCGATGAAAAAATTTTCCAGTTCAATTCGAGACTTATGGCCGTGATTAACCATAGCGGTATTGATTAGCAGTGGTGACACCTCGAAGTGTTCTGCGGCTGCCTCCAGAACATCGTCATTCGGAGAGGTAGTATTCATCCACTCGATCAAATCCGGGTAAGGGCACAGGAATTCTTGTGCAAAGGCTCTTTGAAACTTTTGCCTTGCCGTTGTCGCATTGGTACAGGGCAGCCAATTTCCGGTTTCTCCCGCATAAATACCATCTGCTATCAGCCTAGCGGTCATAAAACGTCGAGCGTTTTTATGCGTTTTACCAAGAACCACTTTAGCTCTGCCACCGCGCATCACTTCGCCCATGCCAATGGTAGACGGCCCAGATACTTGGCTGCTTTCCAAAAGCTGTACTGGCGTTTCCACCAATTCAGCTAATTTTTTGTTATTCAACGGCCCCTTATCGATCCCAAGTTGTTTGCGCGTGGCGCTGGCCGCATTGCGACCTTTTTCCCACGGATGGCCAGGTTTGCCGTTCACCAACAGTTCCATCAATTTACGAACGCTCTTAAGCGGTAATTGAATTGTATCTGCCGAAGCGGTGAGAGATTGTCTAACTTCTTTGATCGTTTTCTCGGCCCTTTCGTGGCCAAGACTGGCCAGCTCCTGAACAGCGCCTTCGCCGTGGGCAGAGGCCAGTTGGACGAGCAAGGCCAAAAGTGGCTGCGGCGCATCTTCCGGGTCATAACCAAGCCGCGCTTCCAGTTGTCGCTGCAACGCTGTTGAGGGCGCTAGCCTTTTTTCGCTAACGGTCTGCCATAATTCATGCAGTGTTGTTTGCTCGCCCAGGCTGCGCAGTTGTTTTAGCTTGCGGTTAATAAACTGGTCTATGCCGCTTTCATAGTCTGTCGCTGAAATCCACGCGTCCAGGTTCTCAATGTAGCGCAGCGGCCCTAAGTCTTCCTGGCTGGGTTTCAGGTTCAGCTGAACATTCTCACCGTCAGAAACAACCGTGAGATTAGGCCAGGCGTAACCCCCTCCGGCTGCGGCGAGGGTGTGGCTCATTTTCCAATCGTGTAGTGAAAATGCGCTGTCAGGAGTAAAGTTCGGTTCCCATCTTAGTCTCCACCAATTAGCGGCAAACCAAAGTGCCAGAGGGTAGGCTGAAACCGTTATTGCGTTTTTAACCTGGTGTTCACCCAGCAAATCCTCATAACGAAACAGTTGGCGCCCACTCACACTCAGTCCCATCCGACAGCGAGTCATCAGCTCTTCAGATGCCGACAAATCTTCCGTTTTTGCAAGCCAATCCATTTCAAACTGCATGGGTTGTGCCTCCACCTTTATTGGGGTTATAGCGGCATTCCTACTTGTAACTTTCGTTTTGGATTATAGCGGCTGTTGCGGGGCTTCATCAGATTTCAACACCCAGCCGCTCACGCTGGTAGCTGCCATCTTGCACCCGCTGGCACCACTGCAGATTGTTCAGGTACCACTGCACGGTTTTTTCGATGCCGGTTTCGAAAGTTTCTTGCGGTGCCCAGCCAAGTTCCTGCTGAATTTTGCTGGCATCGATGGCGTAGCGCAGGTCATGACCGGGGCGGTCAGATACGTAGGTGATCAAATCGCGATAGCGGTTTTTTTTGGGACGCAGCTGCTGCAGAATATCGCAGATGGTGTGTACTACGTCGATGTTCTGCTTTTCGTTATGGCCACCGATGTTGTAGGTTTCGCCTACTTGGCCCTCTGTTACTACTTTGTACAGCGCGCGGGCGTGGTCTTCTACGTACAGCCAGTCGCGGATTTGGTCGCCTTTGCCGTAAACGGGAAGGGATTTCCCTTCCAACGCGTTCAGTATCACCAACGGAACCAGCTTTTCTGGAAAATGGTAGGGGCCGTAGTTGTTGCTGCAATTGGTAATCAGTACCGGCAGGCCGTAGGTGCGCATCCAGGCCCGCACCAGGTGGTCTGAGCTGGCTTTGCTGGCGCTGTAGGGGCTACTGGGGGCGTAGGCGGTGTTTTCAGTGAACAGGTGCTGGTGTGCGCTTGCGCTTTCACTGGGGTGTGGTAAATCGCCGTACACTTCGTCGGTGCTGATGTGGTGAAAGCGGAACCCGGTTTTTTTTGCATCCGGCAGCGTGTTCCAGTAATGGCGCGTGGCTTCCAACAGTGTGTAGGTGCCGACGATGTTTGTTTCAATAAACTCAGCAGGGCCGTCTATGGAACGATCTACGTGACTTTCTGCGGCCAGGTGCATGATGGCGTCAGGCTGGTGTTTGGCCAGTACGCGATCTAGCTCTGCGCGGTTGCAAATGTCGACCTGTTCAAAGGCGTAGCGCGGGCTGTTACTCATCGGCAGCAGGCTTTCGAGGTTGCCGGCGTAGGTGAGTTTATCGAGGTTGACCACTTGATTGTCGGTGTTAAAGAGGACATGGCGGATAACTGCAGAGCCGATAAAGCCAGCACCACCAGTTACTAGCAATTTCATACGCTTTCGCTCTCTTTTTTGCCGCTGCGGATAAATGCTCGAACGAAAACAAAAAAGACGCCCAGCATGCCGCCTAGCATAGTGGCGACTATGGCGATGAGCTGGCGCTTGGGCGCGCTCCTTTCTTGGGGAACCACAGCCGGGTCTACAGTTTTGAATATATACTCGCTTTGGGCATTGGCTAGCATAACCGTACGGGTTTCGCCTTCTATGAGCTGGTAAAACACCTGCTGCATGCCGGCGATGTTGGTTTCATTGAGTTTTTTCTCAAGGTAGGCAATTCGGGCTTCAGCTTCAATTACGTCTTGCTCGCGCATGTGTTCGTTAATGTCGTGCACGAGCTTTTCAGCCCAACTTTTTGCTGCCTGGGGCGACAGGCTTGTAACGCTTAGGGTTATCATGCCGGAGTCTTTATTGTCTGACATGCTAAGTTTGGTTTTGAAATTTTTAACAATGTCCCAATCAGTGGGTTCAAGGCTTCGCCCTTCCTCGTTGGTGAGCCACTCGTTAGTTTGCGGGTTGTATACTTTAGTATTTATAACCCACTGTTCACTCTCCATGTTCCACGCTTCGACTGCCATAAGAGACATGGAGAGATTATGGCGGTGAACAAAGTCTGCAAGGAAAGCGCGGGACTGCAGCACTTCCTTGGCCATAGTGGCCTGGCTTGCACCGCCGCCGCCCAGGTTGATACCGGCCAGGCTTACCAGGCCACCGAGCTGGCCGCTGAGGCGCGCGCCGCCGCTTTCGCCTTGAGCCGGCGCAAGCAGTACATTGGCCTGGTACATATTGGGCTTACTTAGCGCGTAGAAAACGCCAGCGGCAGCGAAAACGAAGGTAACGAAGATAATGATCCACTTGCCGCGCCAGAGTGTGACGAAGAGTTCGCGGAGGTCTATTTCATCGTCTGGGTAATAGGGTTGCTCCATTACCTGCTGTTTGGGCGCTTCCTGGTTAATCATTACAGATTCCCCACTGCCGCAGCACCCAGTGCCATCTGGTATACAATCTGACTTACGTTGGTCCAAAGTTCCAGCTGGTTCAGGCGGTCCACATCAATCGGCATGATGACGGTGTCACCGGGCTGTAATTGCTGGCTGCGGTTACCAAACCAGGCACTTTTTTCTGGCAGCATGACCGAGCCGTCGGCTTTGACAACGTAGACGCGGTTTTCATCAGCTTGGCGGGTGGGGCCGCCGGAGCGATCCAGGTAATCATCCACCGTCAGCCCTGCTGTGTGCAGGTGGCTGGTTGGGAATTGCACTTCGCCGAATACGCTGACGGCCTGGGGAATGATGGGTACGGTCAGGGTGTCGCCGTCTTGTAGGCGAATAGACTGGTAGTCGCTGTTGTTCAATACGGCTTGTAGGTCGATAACCATGCGGCCAACAGGGCGGCTGCTTTGTACATCGTCAAGAAGGCCTTTTACTTGGTCTACGCGCTGGGCGTTCTGGCCACCGAAGTTGTCGCCTTCCAGTTGCACCCCCAGCAAGTCTCCTTGCAGGCGTTTCTCCGCTTCAAGCAGCCGCTGCGCTTCCAGTACTCGCAGTTTTTCACGAGTGAACACGACTCCGCGGGGAAAAGCGTTGCTGGTAAGACCGCCGGCGCGCTGGAGCACATCAACCAAGGTTTCGCCGTCGCTGAAGGTGTATTCGCCCGGATACACCACTTCGCCTTGCACGGTGATTGTGCGGGTGGCGCCAAATAGCGGGATGGATTTGACCATCAAACGGTCACGGCTTTGAAGAGTCACATCAACTTGGTCATTAAGCGCATTGGCTAGATCGATGTTTTGCAGGCGGGTTTGCTCTACGCCATTGCCATCGAGGTTACGGCGTGCCAGCTCCGCTTCCAACATTAGCGCAGAGTCGTTTAAACCACCTGCCATTACGATGGCGTCCTTCACTTTGCCCGTGGCAGGTAACGGGTATTCACCGGGGTAGCGCACCGGGCCACTGATGGTCATGGTTTGCTGGGGGGCCTGCGGGGTCGCCTGGGTTTTCAGGCGCTTTACGACGGGTTCGAACAGTGCATTACGGCTGAAGCTCTGAGCATTCGCTGAGCTGTTTTGCCCGACATCGGCTTTGCCATTATCGGCAAACACAAGCACCTGATCCTTTTCCTGCAGAACTAAGTCAGCATCGCTGCCAGGGCGGTTTACCGCATCTTTCAGTTCCAGGCTGAGCACCGAAATCTGCCGGGTCTCTGGGTTTGTTCTTACAATCGCGGCGAAGTTGGTATCCGCCATTGGCAGCAAATCCACATCTAGCTTACGGATTACCGAACTCACACGCATACCCGGTACCCAGGCAAACTTGCCGGCGCGTGTGGCGGCGCCGGTGATTTCAACGTATTGGCCTGTTACGTCAGCAATGGATGCAATGGTCACCCGGTCACCGGCTTTTACGCGGGCTTGTTTGCCTGCGGCATTGGTCAGGTCGGCTTCGGCGATTATCCGTAAGAATTCCTGGTTGGTGCGTTCTATACGGGTTATTTGTGGGTAGGCCTGGGCGGTCATGCCGCCGGCGAGGTTCACCAGTTCTTGCAAGCTGGTGGCGCCGTCAATTTCATACAGCGCCGGGCGGTAGACTTCGCCGTCTATACCCACGCGCGGGCCCACGGCCGGGATGAAAATGGCGTCGCCGGCTTGCAGGCGGGCATCACCGCTGGTGTCGCCTTTTAGCAGTAGGTCATACAGGTCCAGGGTGTGGACCACTTTGCCATTGCGTTTTAGCTGAATGTTGCGCAGGGAGCCGGTGTGGCGAATGCCGCCGGACACGTACAGGGCGTTGGTAATGGTCGACAGCGAGCTGACGCTGTAGGAACCCGGCGTGCGGGTTTCACCCAGTACGAACACGCGCATGCTGCGCAGTTCCCCCAGCGACACGGCGGCTTTTACGCCAATGTACTGTTCAGCCACCAGTTTGCTGATTTTGTCACGGGCCTGCTGAAAGCTCAGCCCCGCCACGGTGATGGGGCCGCGTTCAGGCATATCGATCGTGCCGTCGCGGGACACGGTGAGCGCGAACTGGCGGTTTTCGTTGCCCCAAAGCTGAACTCTGATTTGGTCGCCTGGCCCTAATGTGTAATTCATCGGAACGGGCACTTCAGTGACAGGGGCAAAGGTGCTGGGCTTGCCTTCAAACAGTTCGTAACCAAACGGTTGCAGGCCGTTGTTCTTTTTGGCGAACGCCTGCTCTTCTTCGGTTAGTTTGTTGTCGTTTTCGCTTTGGTTTTCAGCACTGCCATTTTCTAGCGGCTCAACCACGGATGTCGGTTGGCGAGCGGCTGAGCCATTCGAGCTCGAGCTCGAGCTGCCCTGAAGCTGATCAAGATTCACCCCATACTGCCGCGCCAGCGCTTCTTGCTGGGCTTGTGGCAGGAATTTGAATTGCTGGATTTGCGCGGGCGATATGGATTGCGCAGAAACACACAGTGGCATCATTAACGATGCTAAAGATAAAGAGAGCAGGAGGCGTTTTAAGTTCACAGCGGATATCCGGTAAAGGTTTTAGAAACGGTAGCGCCAGCTTGCGCCGATAGACCACTGTCCGCTTTCGTTTTCGGCGGAGTTGACCAATTCGAGCTTTTTGTCGGCAAACTGGGCGCTTAGGTCTAGCCAGCCGTTGAGCAGTTCGGTGCCGTAGCCCACTTTTGCGATGACCTGTTTGGCGTTTTCAGCGGGGACCATCAGTTTGATGTTTTTGTCGATGATCTGTGATTCACGGGTTGTTCCGTCTTTGTTGAACTCGACAAAGCTCAGGCTGGCTGACAGGTTGCGGCCGTCGTCGAAGAAGTGAAAACCGCCGAGGGTAACGGCTTCGGCGTCGCCACTGAAGCTGGCGCCCATGGTGCGGCCGTAGTAACGGTAGCCGCTTTTATAGCGAGAGTGGTCGTAGGTGATGTTGGGCATGGCGTCGCCCAGGAAGTCGTCGGCCAGGGTGTTGGCGTATTCCACAAACCATTGCTGGTCGCCGTTGAATAGTTGGCTGGTCCAATCACTGCCTAACAGCCAGGATTTGCGCGCGGGAAAGGCGCCGGCTTCGTCTTCGCCCATCATCTGGGCGTACAGGCCCATGGACTGGTTGCCAATGGCAAAGCCGTAGCGGGCGTCTATGCCGGCAAGCTGGTTGCCGGGGTCGTCTTCTTCAAGCTGGCCGTTGTCTCTGCCGATCAGCGCGTTCCAGATGGTAGAAGCGCCTTCCGGGCGCCCTTCCCCGCCCAACATGATGGCACGAGAAAAACCAATGTCCAGGCCGTCTAAGGGGCGCAGGTTCAGGCGCATGCCGATCAGCTTGGCTTCGGGTATCTCGCGTTCTTTTTCATACTGGCCGGCTAACAGGGTGAGCTGCCAGGGGCCAATCCAGCTGAGCCAGGAGGTTTCAGGCGCGGAGGGGTCTCTACGGTTCAGCCACAATGACGGCATGGGGCGTGCGTTGTTGGAGAAGATCAGGCTGGATTGCCAGCCCGGGCCCCACCAACGGTCAATAGCGCCTGCACCGAATACCCAGTTGCTGGCGGTGGCGGCCAGGTAGGAGCCGTCAAAGCGGAGGTTTTCGTCGTCATCCGGGTTTAGGGCGTAAGTAGGGCTCAGGCCCAGCGCGAATCGCTCCCCTTGCCATTGCACGTTCAAGTTGGCCGAGCCTTGCGCCAGGGGGCCCCGTTCAAAGCCTTGCACCATGGCGACTTCATTGGTGGCAGAAAGCTGAAATTGGGACCGAATTCCGGTAGAGGCCTGCTGTTCCTGTTCAAATTCGAGGTAAGCGCGGGCCATGCCGGTTGCCTGGGAGCCTTTACTGGCAGAGTCTGCCAGGGCGCTGTCTACTGACGCCCACATGATGGGCCAGCTGGTTACCGGGCGATTGAATTGCCCTTGGTCGGCCAGTTTTTGTATTGCGAAACGGGCTCGGGCGTCGCCGGGCTCTATCCAGGGCGCCGCCGCTGCAGAAATCGTGTTCAGGCACGCTACCGCCCCACATACCAAAGCTAAGTGTTTTAGGGTCATGGACATCTTGTTTTTTAAGTGCAGGGGTAAAGCAAGGAGAAAGAAGCCCGGCTATTCCTGTCAGATTTTGGCGCAGTGCGCCGATTTGATGAGCATGATACGCGTCAGAAATTTTTAGACAACCGACAAAAGGTATTAGTAAGCTAGGAATTGAAAGGAATTTTGTAACCTGTTGTAACAGGTTACATTTGCATCTGTGTGTTAATCGCAGGCATGTAGGTAACTAAATCATATTCTCATAAAAAAACCGACTCTGGCGGTCGGCTTTTTTGTGTATCAATCGCACTTATATTTAGGCTTTGTTCATTGCCGCCAGTACGTCTTCCAGTTCCCCACTTCGCCGATTGTGAAATAGCGTTTGCCGGGGATGACGGGCAGCTCGTTGTTGTTGCTGGGTTCTAGCATATTTATTGCTCAGCTCCAATCTAGCTATAAGCAGGGACAGACTTGAAGTCTGTCCCTAATCTCCAAGCGGAGACGCAAGCGGGGACAGACTTGAAGCCTGTCCCCTATCTCCAAGCTCCAGGCGAGGACGGACTTGAAGTCTGTCCCCGTTCTAGTAAGCGCCAATAAATCAGCACCGGACAGGATAGTTGACGCCGAACAACAAGGGCGGCCACCAGGGCTGCCCTTTTTTGTACGTAAAGCAGGGAGATTATAAAAGCGGAGATCAGTGCTTATCTTCAATACGCAATTGGGTAATCTCGTCTAACGCCAAGCCCGTCGCTGCAGCTATTTGCTCGTCATTGAGCACACCGAACGACATCAGGTGACGAACCGTTTCGCGCTTTTCTTTCAGAGCACGCAGCTCGGCTTCCTGACGCCCTTTTTCGATACCCAATTGCTCGCCTTCCTGGCGCCCTTTTTCAATACCCAAACGCTCAATCGTGTTGACATAAGGCATGTGTTTTTCCTCCTGTATGACGTAAACCGCCTGTGCAAATTCGGGGGCCAGATTTTTTGGTAACTGGATCATCCAATCAATAATGTTAAACAGTCGTAAAATCTGTTCTCGACTATAGCCCCGTTCGTACAGCAGTCGTATCAGGGCCACGACAAACCAGATGAAAGCGCGGCACTAGCGTGTTGGCTAGGCGGTGACATAACGCCGAATTATGCGCAGTAGGAGGGAACATAGAAGAAAAGAAAAAGAAGGGAGTGCCTGTCCATGTGACGTCAGATTTCCCACGCTCAGTTAATAAGCGTTCACGCAAACAGCCAAACAAACATTCCAGCGGCTTGCATTCTTTTTATTTCATTCGAATTACAGTGCAAATGCGGGTTTCTCCATGCGTCCGTCTGTTCATCAGGGCAATGTCGCAATAGATCTTTCCCAACAGCTTCATTATTACTTTGATTCATCGACGCCTTAAGGTCTTCACTTTCTTTGTCATCTACGCCGAGCAGAAACACCCGATCTTTGCAATCTTGCTCTTTCAACAGTTCATCAAATTTACTTCTACGTTTTGCGAACACATTGTCAAAATCCATAAGTAATAGGGCATGCATTTCAGGCCTCGCATTGAGCAACCTCAGGTTGCTCTCCAGCTCAGCAAACACCTTGCCCCATCCTCCGCACGGCGGCCTGGAGTTGATCACAGTATCATTAACGTTGGGTAATGTTTTAATTCCGTTGACGATGCCTCGATAAGGCTGATCTTCTAGGTAGATAACCAAATGATTCTTATAGCGATTGACTGCCATTAGTCGAGTTCTCCGTTCTCGTAGGCATCTATAAAAGTGGCGCTCAGGTATTGTTTTCCCGCTACAGGCTCCAGCCTGGAAGGGGCCAGATGAGACTGCCTGGTTACAAGATAAGTATTGTGCTCGGAGTATTCGTTGATGGTTCTGGGGTTATGGCTAGACATAACCATCTGCGATTCTACCAGGCTATTTTCAAACGCTTTTCGGCAAGCGACAATGAAGTGGCTTAACTCTGGTAAAGAGACATAATTATCTGGTTCATCCCACAGGCAAAGTACAGATTCTTCATTGGTAATGGCGGCCAAAACCGTTGCAGTTAGAAAGTATATTTTTTCGCCATCAGAAAGCTGATCAAAATTTAGCTCTAAACTGTTTGCGACTTCATCGCGGAATTTAAAAACCAGCTCTTTTTCGTTTTTGCCGGTACTCTCAAATTTGAAGCTTGCAAAGTCCGGCATACGCAATGCCATGAAATCTACAATTTTCATGTACAGTGCAGGATAAACCGCAAGTTGATGGCGCACCCAGTCGAGAGTATTGGCAGCTCTGCGCTCCAGGTAGGGAGTTTCTTGTTTGCTGGCTTTGTTAAAGCAACTAGGCACTGGCGCTAATACGACAATTTTCGCGAGCCACTCTCGAAAGCGAGCAATGGGTGCGTCATCATTGCGTGTTGAAATTAATGGTAGGCCAACGTGGTGCCAATCCAAGGTGAACTCGGCGTTTTTGCCCAGCTGTACTTTACCACCTTCCCGAAAAACATTTGTTTTACCGTTTACTTTCAGCGATTCCTTTTTTATCCGCGGTTGGCTAAAGTTTTCAGGGAGCTCTATCTCTAAAACGTACTCATAAATTTGTTTTGCAATAGTCGCGTTTATTTCCAAATGAATGGCTTTATGAGTTTCACCAAAGGCGAAATCGCTTTCAGTGATTAGATCTTTCAGCTGTGTAACGCCCCGCCCAATTTTTTGAAATACTTCTACGGCATCAAAAAAACTGGATTTGCCGGCACCGTTTCTACCCAAGATTAAGGCAGAGTGCTGATCTTTGAGATTGAATTCAAAGTTCTGAAGGCATCGATATTGATGAATATAGAGTTTGTTCAGCATGAGCTGCCTTCCATAACCGATGTGAATTGTTTGGGCAAGTAACCAAACGCTGTTGCTATTGAGGGGGACACCTGCGGTGTCCGCGCTATTCATCCCCGGCCTAAAGGCCGAGGTTTTCCGCGCATTCCGATAAAATGAGAGCAACAATTTTACGCTGATAGCGCAATGTTACAAGCCATAGCGCTTGGCGGAGGGTCTGATTGACGGGGAATATTGCAGAAATTTGTAATCTATTGTGAAGTAGCTGACTTCATCAACTACATAACAGCCAACACCTCTTCCAGCTCTCGAATCATTTGCCGTATTAACTGTTTGTACTGGGAGATATCGTCTTTCGCTTCTACACTGGACAGCTGCTGTTTAGCGCCGCCGATGGTGTAGCCCTGGTCGTACAATAGGCTGCGAATCTGGCGGATGGTGATGACGTCGGCGCGCTGGTAGTAGCGGCGGTTACCGCGACGCTTGACCGGGGACAGGTGGGGGAATTCCTGTTCCCAGTAGCGCAGTACGTGGGCTTTTACGGCGCACAGTTCTGCTACTTCGCCGATGGTGAAATAGCGTTTGCCTGGGATGACGGGCAGTTCGTTGTTGTTGCTGGGTTCTAGCATGGTTGTTGCTCGGTTTTGACCTGGCTGTACCAGGGACAGACCTTAGGTCTGTCCCTAATCTCTCCCCAAAGCGGGGACGGACTTGAAGTCCGTCCCCAATTTCTTGCCCAAGCAGGGACAGACCTTAGGTCTGTCCCTTAATCTCTATTGCTGGGTTTCGACGTAGGCTTCTACTTTTGCTTTGAGTTTCTGGCCGGGGCGGAAGGTGACGACGCGGCGGGCGCAGATGGGGATTTCTTCGCCGGTTTTCGGGTTGCGGCCGGGGCGCTCTTTTTTGTCGCGCAGGTCGAAGTTGCCGAATCCTGACAATTTCACTTGCTCGTTGTGGCTGAGTGCGCCGCGAACTTCGTCGAAAAAGGCCTCTACCATTTCCTTGGCTTCACGTTTGTTCAGGCCAAGTTCGTCGTATAAGCGCTCGGCCATTTCCGCTTTTGTCAAAGCCGTCATCCGTTAACTCCTTAGTGTTGCCCCCAGTTCAGCTTTCAGGGCTTCTATTACGCCGTTGAACAGCCCGTGCACTTCGTCTTCGGTCAGTGTGCGCTGCGGGTGCTGCCAGAACAAGCTGAGTGCCAAGCTACGATTACCTTCGCTTTCACCTTTACCGAGGCTTTCGCCCTGGTATACATCGAACGCACGCAGTGCGTTTAGGTGCTCGCCGGCGTGGTGTGTTGCCACACGCTCGACGTCCGCAAATTTCACTTCGCTTCCGATAATAATAGCCAAATCTCGACGAACTTCTGGAAATTTTGAAACATCTTTGAAATTAGGCACATAACCGGTAACGATTGGGTTCAAGAATAGCTCAAAGACTATAACTGTGCCATTAAGTTCCAGATTTTTCTGTACCTGTGGATGCAGAGTGCCTAACCAGCCTACTGGCTGTCCGTCGCGCAGTAATTCGGCGGTCTGGCCCGGGTGCAGCGCGGGGTGCTTTCCGGTGCGGAACTCTACGGTAACGCCCAACAGGCGAAACAGACTTTCCAACTCCCCTTTTACATCAAAGAAGTCGGCGTTTCTGCGACCGTTTACCCAGTTTTCAGGATTGTGATTGCCGGTAACGACGCCTGCCAGCATGGGCTGCTGCAGAATGCGTTCGCCATCTTTCACAAACCGCAGGCCACTTTCAAACAGGCGAATGCGTGGTTGTTGTCGGTTCTGGTTGTGGGCCACGGTTTTCAGCAGACCGCTCCAGAGGGTGGTGCGCATGACTGACAGTTCTGCGGAGATCGGATTGGCCAGAGCAATACCTTCGTTCTGCGGATCTAACTGTTCCTGCACTTTCGGGTCGACGAAGCTATAGGTGATGGCTTCCTGATAACCGTTGGCAACAAAATAGTTGCGGATGGCGCTCAGCGGGCGGGTGTCTTCGGCTTTGGGGCGCAGGCCCAAGGAACCTGTGGGTTCGGTGACCGGCAGGTTGTTGTAGCCGTAGATGCGCCCTACTTCTTCGATCAGGTCTTCTTCGATGGTGATATCCGGGCGGAAGCTGGGCGCACTGACTTTCCAGCCGCTTCCCGATTTTTCTTCTATCGCCAGGC
Source organism: Marinobacter sp. LV10MA510-1 (assembly GCF_002563885.1). Lineage (GTDB taxonomy): Bacteria > Pseudomonadota > Gammaproteobacteria > Pseudomonadales > Oleiphilaceae > Marinobacter. The sequence continues at coordinate 1,700,206 of NZ_PDJA01000001.1, forward strand.
CCAGGCGGGTGAGAATTTCTTCCACTTTGCCGTTTGCGATGGCCAGGCCCAACACGTCGGCCAGGCGTTTTTCGCGCAATACGATGGAGACTGGCTTGGGCAGATGTTCGCTGCTGGTGACGTCGACAATTTCGCCGGGTTCGCCGCCAACAATGCTGACCAGCAGTTCGGTGGCCCGCTCCATGGCGTCACGGGCCAGGTTGTAGTCTACGCCGCGCTCGAAGCGGTGACTGGCATCTGTGTGCAAGCCGTAGTGGCGGGCTTTTCCGGCTAAGGTGATGGGGTCGAAATAGGCGGATTCCAGCACCAGATCACGAGTTTTTGGACTAACACCGGAGTGTTCGCCGCCCATTACGCCGGCAATGGCGATGGGTTTGCTGTGATCGGCTATTACCAGGGTTTGTTCCGTGAGTGTGACTTCCTGGCCGTCGAGCAGCACCAGCTTTTCTTCGGGCTTGGCCATGCGCACCACTATGCCACCGTCGATTTCGGCGCGGTCAAAGGCGTGCATGGGTTGGCCCAGTTCCAGCAGGATGTAGTTTGTTACGTCTACCGCAGCGTCTATAGAGCGAACGCCAGAGCGACGCAGCTTTTCTTGCATCCATAGCGGGCTTTTCGCAGAAAGATCGACGTTGCGCAGTATGCGACCCAGGTAGCGCGGGCAGCCGGCGGGGGCTTCTACGCGCACATCAGGCACGTCGCTGTGGGTGGCGGCTACCTTGTAAATTGCAGGCGCGTTCAGCGGCAAACTGTTGAGCACGCCCACTTCCCGGGCCAAGCCTTTGATAGAGAGGCAGTCAGCGCGGTTTGGGGTTAAATCTACATCGATCGCAATGTCGTTCAGCTGCAGGTAATCCGCAAAAGACGTGCCCACGGGGGCGTCAGCGGGTAACTCCAGAATCCCATCGTGGTCTTCAGACAGGCCCAGCTCGGCCCCGGAACACAGCATGCCGACAGAGGGTTGGCCACGGAGTTTGGCTTTTTTGATTTTGAAATCGCCGGGCAATACGGCGCCCAGTTCGGCAAAAGGTACTTTGATGCCGGCGCGCACGTTGGGGGCGCCGCAGACCACTTGCACCTGGGTGCTGCCGTTGCTGACCTGGCACACTCGCAGTTTGTCAGCATCCGGATGGGCTTCTACGCTGAGCACTTCGCCGACGACTATGCCGGTAAATTTGCCGGCGACGGGCTCGAAGCCGTCGACTTCCAGGCCGGCCATGGTGATTTGGTCCATCAGCTGCTGGGAGTCCAGAGCCGGGTTAACCCATTCGCGCAGCCACTGTTCACTGAATTTCATGGAGCTTTCCTTAAGTTATAGCGGGCCTTAATTTGTTACAGACCTTAATCTGTTGCGGTGTCGCCTGTTGACTGAAATGCCGTGCCGTTTTAAAGAGGTATTTAACGGAACTGGCGCAGAAAGCGCAGATCGTTCTCGAAGAACATGCGCAGGTCGTTGACGCCGTAGCGCAGCATGGCCAGGCGTTCTACGCCCATGCCAAAGGCAAAACCACGGTATTCTTCGGCGTCTATGCCGCAGTGCTCGAACACTTTGGGGTGTACCATGCCGCAGCCCATGACTTCCAGCCACTTGATAGTGCCATCGGCTTCGCGGCCCCATTCGATGTCTACTTCCGCCGAAGGTTCGGTAAACGGGAAGTAAGATGGGCGGAAACGTACTTTCAGATCGCGCTCGAAGAACACCCGCAAAAACTCTTCCACGGTGCTTTTCAGGTCGGCAAAGCTGACGTTCTTTTCAATCAACAGCCCTTCCACCTGGTGAAACATGGGGGTGTGGGTCATGTCGGAATCGCAGCGGTATACGCGGCCAGGGCAGATCATACGGAACGGCGGTTTACCGGCTTCCATGGTGCGAATCTGGACCGGTGAGGTGTGGGTGCGCAGCAGTGTGCCGGAATTAAAATAGAAAGTGTCGTGCATGGCACGGGCCGGGTGGTGGCCAGGAATGTTGAGGGCTTCGAAGTTGTGGTAGTCGTCTTCGATTTCCGGGCCCTGTTCCACGCTGTAGCCGGCGCTGGCAAAGAAGTCTTCAATGCGCTGCAGGGTGCGGGTAACCGGGTGTAGGCCACCCAGTTCCTGGCCACGGCCTGGTAGGGTGACGTCAATGGATTCGCTGGCCAGTTTGGCTTCAATGGCAATGCGTTCAAGATCGCTGCGGCGGGCGTTGATGGCCTGCTCTACCTGGCCTTTGGCGTCGTTGATTTTCTGGCCGGCAGCGGGACGTTCATCGCTAGAAAGTTTGCCCAGTGTTTTGGCCTGCTGGGTAATCGCCCCTTTTTTGCCCAGGTATTCCACACGAATGTGATCAAGCGCCTGCAGGTTGTCGGCACTTGCAACCGCCGCTAACCCGTCCTGAACCAGCTGCTTCAGGTTTTCCATTGACCCTGCTCCAAACCAGAAATGAAGATTTCACCTTTTAAAATAATAAACAGGTGAAATCTATAAAATATGAAGTTTATAAACAAACGAAATCCGCAAACAAAAATAGGGGAAGAGCGTGCCCTTCCCCTATTAAACGCTGCCTGGTTGTTATGCCTGGCAGCGGATCGATTCGTGATCGATGATAGAGCTTAAGCGATCACAAGGATGCTTTGGCTTTCTCAACAACCGCAGCAAAGGTTTGCTGCTCGTTCATGGCCAGGTCGGCCAGAACTTTACGGTCGATTTCCACGTTGGCCTTTTTCAGGCCAGCGATCAAGCGGCTGTACGACAAGCCATTGGCACGGGCACCGGCGTTGATACGCGCAATCCACAGTGCGCGGAAGGCACGCTTGCGGTTACGACGGTCACGGTACGCATACTGACCTGCTTTGATAACCGCTTGCTTGGCAACGCGGTACACACGACTACGGGCACCGTAGTAACCTTTAGCCTGCTTTAGAATCTTCTTGTGACGACGGCGTGCAACCACACCACGTTTAACACGAGCCATACTATAATCCTTCTACCTTAAAAACCGTTTGGGGTGCGTGTGCTCTAAACTCCGAGCATGCGTTTTACGGAAGCCACATCAGCCTTGGAGATAAGCTTGGTTCCACGCAGCTGACGCTTACGCTTCGGGCTTTTCTTGGTCAGGATGTGACTGGTGAAGGACGACTTGTGCTTGAAGCCGGTGGCAGTTTTCTTAAACCGCTTGGCCGCTCCACTTTTCGTTTTCATTTTCGACATTTTTTAAAACTCCGCATTCTGTTTTTTTGATGCATCGTATGCAAACCTGAAACACAAATCCCCCGCCTTTGGCAGGGGATGAGCAACAACAGCAGGCTTACTTCTTTTTGCGGGGGGCGATAATCATGGTCATCTGGCGGCCTTCCATTTTCGGACGCATCTCGACAGTTGCCATTTCTTCCATGTCCACTTCTATGCGTTCCATGAGTTTCATACCAATTTCCTGGTGTGCCATCTCACGGCCACGGAAGCGAACAGTGATTTTGCCGCGGTCCCCGGCTTCAAGGAAACGTATCAGGTTGCGTAGTTTTACCTGATAATCCCCTTCTTCAGTTCCTGGACGGAACTTAAGCTCTTTGACTTGCGTCTGTTTCTGTTTTTTCTTGGCAACGGCCTTCGCTTTTTTCTCGTCGAAGATCTTCTTGCCATAGTCCATTATTTTACAGACGATCGGATCGGAATCTGTCACTTGCACCAGATCCAGGGTCGCCTCCTCTGCCATCCTGAGGGCTTCTGCGATTGAAACCACACCCACTTGCTCGCCTTCGGCGTCAATCAGACGGACTTCAGTTGCATCAATGTTCTCATTGATTGGCGCCTTTGGTGTACGCGCACCCCGATTCGCTCTCTGTTTAATAATTAATTCTCCAACTTGGTTCTGCTCTTGCGTTCAACATCTTCTTGCAGAAGCTGTTCGAACGCTTCGAGCGATAATGTTCCCAAATCTTCACCTTTGCGGGTTCGCACCGCAACGGCGTTGTTCTCGACTTCTTTGTCGCCGACAACCACAAGAAAGGGAACCTTGTTAATTGTGTGCTCGCGGATTTTAAAGCCGATCTTCTCGTTTCTCAAGTCAGCATTAACCCTAAAGCCCAAAGAATCCCACTTTTTCGCAAGATTCTCGCAATATTCCCGCTGATTATCGGTGATATTGAGGATGGCGACCTGTGTTGGGGCCAGCCAGCTGGGGAATGCGCCTTCGTATTCTTCAATCAGAATACCGATGAAACGCTCAAACGACCCAAGTACCGCACGGTGCAGCATAACCGGTGTTTTGCGTTCGGAGGTATCCGACACATATTGTGCGCCCAAACGGCCCGGCATGCTGAAGTCTACCTGAATGGTGCCGCATTGCCATACCCGACCGATACAGTCTTTCAGGGAAAACTCGATTTTCGGGCCATAAAACGCGCCTTCGCCCGGCAACAGTTCCCATTTCACGCCTTCGCGGTTCAGGGCCTGTTCCAGTGCGGCTTCGGATTTGTCCCAGACTTCGTCAGAACCTACGCGCTTTTCGGGGCGGGTAGATAACTTGTACAGAATCTCGGTGAAGCCGAAGTCTTTGTAGACTTCGTGCAGCAGGTCGATGAACTTCGACACTTCGTTCTGGATGTCGCTTTCTTCACAGAAGATGTGAGCGTCGTCTTGGGTAAAGCCGCGCACGCGCATCAGTCCGTGCAAGGCACCGGACGCTTCGTTGCGGTGGCAGGAGCCGAACTCCGCTAGGCGCAGGGGCAGATCTTTGTGGCTTTTCAGGCCCTGATTGAATACCTGGATATGGCACGGGCAGTTCATGGGCTTGATGGCAAAGTCGTGTTTTTCCGACTCGGTGGTGAACATGCCTTCTTTGAATTTGTCCCAGTGGCCGGACTTTTCCCACAGCGAGCGGGACACGATCTGAGGCGTTTTGATTTCCTGGTAACCGTGGCGGCGCAGGATATCGCGCATGTACTGTTCCATTTTCTGGTAAATGGTCCAGCCGTCCGGATGCCAGAACACCATGCCCGGGGCTTCTTCTTGCATGTGGAACAGGTTCAGCTTTTTGCCGACTTTGCGGTGGTCGCGCTTTTCGGCTTCTTCGATGCGATGCACGTAGGCTTTCAGGTCTTTCTTGTTGGCCCAGGCGGTGCCGTAGACGCGCTGCAGCTGTTCGTTGTTGGTGTCGCCACGCCAGAAGGCACCGGATACCTTGGTCAGCTTGAATGCTTTCATTTTGCCGGTGCTGGGCACGTGGGGGCCGCGGCACAGGTCGATGAAATCACCCTGGCGGTAAAATGACAGGTCTTCTGCGCCGGGAATGTCTTCAATTATGCGAACTTTGTACTCTTCACCCATGCTGCTGAACAGCGCTACCGCTTCGCTGCGGGACATAACCGAGCGGAAAACCGGCAGGTCTTGCTTGGCCAGTTCGGCCATGCGCTTTTCAATACGGGCCAGGTCTTCGTTGGTGAAGGGGCGATCGTATTTGAAATCGTAGTAAAAACCGTCGTCTATCACCGGGCCGATGGTGACCTGGGCTTCCGGGAACAGCTCTTTGACCGCCATGGCCAGCAGGTGGGCGGTGGAGTGGCGGATAACGTCCAGGCCTTCGTCGTCGCGCTCGGTGATAATGGCGAGTTGGACGTCGTGTTCAATCAGGTGACTGGTGTCGACCAGGGTGCCGTCGACTTTACCGGCTAAGGCGGCTTTGGCCAGGCCGGCGCCAATGTCGGCGGCAACGTCGTGCACGGTGACGGCTTCGGCGAAACTGCGGTGACTGCCATCGGGCAGGGTTACTACGGGCATGGTGTGCTCCTAGGGGTTCTCAGCGGTGATCTATACCAGAGATCACTTGTTTGGCGAGGGCATAAAGCGGGGAAACTTAGGGCGGGGACGGATTTGAAATCCGTCCCCTATGTTCCAAATCCGTTCCCGCTTTATGCCCTCTTTTTTGGCAGCCGCGATACGACCGCGGTGCCGAGAAGTTGGGGAGTTTAACAGAAAGTGTAAAGCGGGGACGGATTTTAAATCCGTCCCCTCGGGGGGGTATAGGAGCCGGGACAGATTTGAAATCTGTCCCGAGGGACGGGTGGCAAGGGCAAAGCGGGGACAGACTTGAAGTCTGTCCCCTGGTGTAGAGCGGGGACGGATTTGAAATCCGTCCCCTGGGGGTATGAGAGCAGGGACGAGAGCGGGGACGGATTTTAAATCCGTCCCCTTTTGCTATTTCATCAGGCCGGCTTCTTTGTAGTATTTGACGGCACCCGGGTGCAGGGGGGCGCTTAGGGCGTCTGACACCATTTCTTCTTTGTTCAGGTTGTGAAAGGCCGGGTGCAGGCGTTTGAAGCTGTCGAAATTTTCGAACACGGCGCGTACTACCCGGTACACCACGTCTTCTGGTACGTCGGTGGACGATACGAAGGTGGCTCCGACGCCGAAGGTGGTTATGTCTTCATCGCTACCGCGGTACATGCCGCCGGGGATGATGGCTTTGCGGTAGTAGGGATAGTTGTTGATCAGTTTTTTGCTGGCGTTGTTATCAACGGTGACCAGAACGCTGTTGCAGGAGGTGGTGGCTTCTTTTATAGCGCCTGATGGGTGGCCCACGGTGTAGAAGAAGGCGTCGATGTCGCCACTACACAGGGCCTGGGACTGCTCGGCCGCTTTTAGTTCGGCGGCCAGAGCGAATTTTTCCATTTTCCAGCCCATTTCTTTCATCAGCGTTTCGGCGGTGGCACGCTGCCCAGACTCTGGGTCGCCAACCGCAACTCGCTTGCCTTGCAGATCTTCAAAGGTGGTGATTCCCGAGCTTTTACTGGCCACAACAGTGAACGGCTCCGGATGCATGGAGAAAACGGCGCGCAGTTTTTTGTTGGGGCCGTCGCCTTCAAACTGGCTGCTGCCGTTGTAGGCGTGGAACTGCCAGTCTGATTGAACTACGGCCAGGTCCAGCTCACCTCGGGCCATGGCGTTCAGGTTGTAGACAGAACCGCCGGTGATTTCAACCGCACAGCGAATACCGTGGTCTTTACGGTCCATGTTGACCAGGCGGCAGATAGCTCCACCGGCCGGATAGTACACGCCGGTAACGCCGCCGGTGCCGATGGTAATGAACTGCTGTTCCTGAGCAGACACCATGGCAGAGGCTGCGCCGAGGCTCAGTGCCGCGGTAACTGCCAAGACAGAGGCTTTCAGTTTCACCGTCATCTTAGTTGTCCTTTTTACTGTCATGACCCTTAGAGTCCCGCGAACGGGAAAATCCAGCTTTTAGATGGCTAGTGAACTACCAACACTAAATCGAAGATTTTGAGTTGGCATCTGGGTAAACCTACTACGCGGCCATGGGCTGCGCAGCATTTTCCCTTCTAATAACGACGGAGTTGTGTGGCATAAGATCCATCATTATGGGGTTGGACACGAACCCCTTACAGGCTAGCCCTAAGGCCTCACCCGTTGCTTTTCTAAGGATATTAAGAGCGCCGTTGATGTCGGCGTTTATGATCCCGTGTTTGCTTTGATACAACCCTCGGCGGATTCGCTTTCCGCTGAACAGTGGTACGACGTTTTCAGGATTGTTGCCGTAAACCGGCATGAAATCATTATTCAAGGCGGAGGCTTTGGAGGTGTACGACTCTTCCTGAATAACGGTGGTGATGCCCATCTCATGGCACTTATATTGGATTTGAGACATCAGAGTGGCATGCGGAATACCGACAAACTTCTGGTTGTTCACGCGGCCAACGTTGACCTCTTGCTTCCAGTGTTTGTTATAACCGATGACCAGTGTGCCGATATTGTTTTCCAGGCAATAAGAGGCAACCTTGCTGGACGCTCTGTGCAACAGGTCTTTTATCCGGCGATTGCGTTTGTTGGTCACGGCGCGAATGTGGGCGTATTTGCCTTGAGAGCGAAGTCTGGCCACACGCTTGTTGTACCAGGCATTGATCGATTTCAGCGCTTTACCGTTGATCAGAACAGGGCGAACGCCCGGCTGATCGGTTGCGAGTGCGATAAGGTTGTTGATGCCTAGATCGATCCCGGCCTTGCGGGATGTGTCGAGAAGACGGCAAAAGTTGCCCGCCTCCACAATTTTTGATTCGTTGTAGATGATTTCGATAATGAAGCAGTTGCCCCTGGGTACAATTCTGACTTCAAGCGCAACGGTGTCGCCGACAGACGCGTTCCATCTTTGTGAAAACCGAAACTGCGTTTTGACCGGTGGCAATACGCCGTTGGCAAAGTACAACGTGCCGTCAACAAACTTGAAGCCGTTTCGTCCAATGTGCACGGTGGCCGCTTTGCGGGCGTAACGTGGTTTTTGAGGCCGAGCTTTGAAGGCTGAAGGTGTTTTCTTGAAAGCCGATAAGGCGGCGAAAAACGCCTTCCATTCCTGGCCGACAATCTGCGTGCTCCGCTGGGCGATGGCTGACGGAAGCTTAGTGTACAGTTCCGGGTTGTTTCTCTTCAGCCATTTGTCAGCGTCGCGATGCGACAGCATCTGATCTTTGCCGTCAGGATGGTGCTGCATCACATAGGACGTGGCGTTTTTTATTCTGCGAGTAATCTGAGTGCAAACGCTGGCCCCGCGAAACGCCTCATGATTCTTTCGAATGAGGATTTGCTGGGTGCGAATGTGGGTTGATTTCTCGTTGTCCATGTTAATAATATTACGACCTGACCAAATTGGTGTCAATCATTTATACAGTCGTATTTCCCGATGAAAAGAAGCTACAATTCGCGTGCATATAGAAAGCCAAGACCGTCCCAAATAATCGCTATCCATCCAACACTAAATCAGAGATTTTGAATTGGAATTCCGCTCATTTCGTTAAAACATAGAGCCAAGTAAAACACAGACCCGGCAGCCGGATAAATGAATCTGGCCACTTTAGCCAGAAGGGACAACGGGTGCTTGAGTAAAAAGGAAAACCGCCCCGGGGTTAATGCCGGGGCGGTTTACACGGCTAGCTTTTAGCGTTTGCCAGGCGGGCTTTTTCACGCATTTGTTCCGGCTTCAGCAGGAAGTGCGCCAGCGCCGGCAGCAGCCAGATGGAGCCAATCATGTTCCAGATGAACATGAAGAACAGCAGCAGGCCCATGTCGGCCTGGAATTTGATGGGTGAGAAAATCCAGGTAACCACACCCAAGCCCAGGGTAATACCGGTGAATATAACAGCCTTACCGGTGGAGCGCAGGGTTTCGAAGTAGGCTTCCTGCAAGGATTTACCTTCCAGCAGGAATTTCTCCAGCTTGCTGTAAATGTAGATGCCGTAGTCCACACCTATGCCCACACCCAGCGCTATGACCGGCAAGGTGGCGACTTTGACGCCGATGCCGCTCATGGCCATGATGGCTTCCGCCAGCACAGAGGTCAGCCCCAGCGGGACCACGATGCATAGCACCGCCCGCCAGGAACGGAAGGTGGCAAAACACAGCAGGCTGACAACGCCATAGACGAACACCAGCATCCAGTCTTTGGCTTTGGCGATGACGTCGTTGGTGGCCGCTTCTACCCCGGCGTTACCTGCCGCCAGCAGGAAGGTATGGTCTTCGTTGCTGTTGTTGGCAGCGAAAACTTCCACCGCACTCACCACGGTTTGCAGGGTTTCGGCTTTGTGATCTTCCAGGAACACCAACGTGGGCGTTAGGCTGCAATCGGTGTTGATCAGCCCGGATGGCGCATCGCGAATCGAGGCGTTGATGATGGTCTGGTTGCGGGAAATGGCGTACCAGTTCCAGTTACCTTCGTTCAGCGCCTTGGTAACGATTTTCGACACGTCCGCCAGCGAGGCGGTGGATTGCACGCCCGGGGTGTTTTGCAGCTCCCACTGCAAGGTGTCCATGGCTCGCAGCACGCTGTACTGGGTGCACTGCTCGACCGGGGTTTTCACCATCACCACCAGCACGTCAGCACTGGTGGAATAGTTGTCGATAATGAAAGCGTTGTCTGTATTGTAGCGGGAATCGGCGCGCAATTCCGGAGCGCCTTGGTCTAGGTCGCCTACTTTCAGGTCCTGCTTGAGGTAGACACCCACACCCAGGCCCAGCAGCGCGACCAACACGGATATAGGCGCAACTTTAGGGCTGGCGAACACTGACAGGCGGTGCCATTTGCGGTCTGTTTCTTCACCCTGTTTTTGCACGTGGCGAATACCACTGGCGGTAATGCCGATGTATGACATCAGAAGCGGATGCAGAACCAGGTTGGTGATGATCACGATAGCCACGCCCAAGCCTGCGGCTATGGCCAGGTCTTTGATGACGTCGATATCGATAAACAGCAGCGTTAAGAAGCCAAAGGCGTCGGAAATCAGCGCCAGCATGCCGGGAATGTAAAGACCCCGAAACGCCAGGCGAGCGGCGTTGAGCGGATCAAAACCGCGGGCGGCTTCTACTGCCATGGCGTTCACCAGCTGCACCCCATGGCTTATGCCAATGGCAAACACCAGAAACGGCACCAGCACGGAATACGGGTCTAGCCCGTAACCCAGTATTTTTAGCGCCCCTAACTGCCAGAATACCGCCACAATGGACGTCAGCACCGGCACCAAAGTGCCTGCGATACAGCGGGAGTACCAGAACAGCAACAGTGTTGTCAGAGCAATGGTGATGCCGGCAAACCAGGCAATCGCACCAATGCCTTCAATCAGGTCACCGACTTTTTTGGCGAAGCCGACGATGTGAATACTGACGTTCGGATTCTGCGCCTGGTACTTTTCCCGAATCTTCTCTTCCAGCTGGCGGGAAAAAGCAGCGTAGTCCAGGGGTTCACCGGTTTGCGGGTCGTTTTCGTAGAGCGGTGCGTAGACGATGGTCGAGCGGAAGTTATCGGATATCAGGCGCCCCACTTCGCTTGAGCGCAATACGTTCTGGCGAAGTTTCTCGAGGCTTTCAGCGGAACTGCCGTCGTAGTTGTCCGGGATGATGGTGCCGCCCTGGAAGCCCTGTTCGGTAACTTCTACCCAGCGCACGTTGGGGGTCCATAGGGATTTCAGGCCGCTGCGATCAACACCGCTGAGATAGAACACTTCGTCGGTGATCTGGCGCAGGGTTTCCATGTACTCTTCGGTGAAGATATCGCTGCCGTCTTTTGTGGCCACGGCAATGCGCACGAAGTTACCCAGGTTCTCTAGATCGTCCCGGTGCTCCATCATGTTCACGATGTACGGGTGTTCCAGCGGAATCATCCGCTCGAAGCTGGCATCGGGCTTGATTTTCACCGCGTTGTAGCCCAGAAATGCGGTCAGCACCGCGAACAGAAGCAGTATGGTGACGCGGTTGTTGAAAATCAGCCGTTCCAGAAAGGGCTCGGCTTTGGGTGTGGTGAGGTAGTGATCACCCCTGGCATGCTTTGGATTTGTCATTCAACCGCCCCTTGTTCTTCCCCTTGTTCGACCAGGCCCGCGTCGCCTTCCATCAAAACGACGCCGCCCTCACCCACCAGCAACAGTTTTTGCGGGCCACTTACTACAACACCCATCAAGCCTAGGCGATCGGCTCGCAGGGTTTCCTTGAACTCTTCATTGGCGCCATCGCGAATGACCAAGGTGCCATTGTTGCCCACCAACACCAGGTGTTCGCCGGCACTAGCGCCATCATTCAAGGTGGTGGTAGAGCCTGTTTGCACGCGATCCCAGCTTTGGCCGTTGTCGGTTGTGTGCATCACCGTGCCGCGCAGGCCAAAGGCCAGCGCTTCGCCGCTGTTGTTAGTGCCTATCACGCCAAACAGCGAGCCTTCGTAACCACTGTCGCGACGATCCCAAGTGATGCCGTTGTCTTCAGACACGTGAATTTGCCCGGCTTCGCCGACAATTACCAGCGCGCCACCACCGATTTTGGTGATGGCATTGAGGTGGTAGTTGTCGCCGTTGTCCAGTTTTCGGGCCCAGTCCTGCCATTGATTACCACCATCAGCGGTGTGAAAAATCATGCCGTAGGCGCCAATCACAAAGCCGTGGCCTGCATCTTCAAACCACACGTCCAGAAACGGGTTCACCGGCCCAACAGACTGATCTGCCTGCATGTTTTCGAGGCCAAACAACAGGTCGTCCAGGGCCCATTCCAGATCGCCGACATCTTCTTCGGCTGCGGTTTCAATGCGCTGTTCCATCGCCTCGATTTCCTGCTGTACACCGGCAATGGCTAGATTGGCGGCCTGAATGCCGGTCATCTGCAGGGTCCAGTTAGACCCGCTATCGCTGCTGTGCAGCACCGCGCCACTGTGGCCTACGGCCCAGCCGTGGCTGGCCGAGCCAAAATCGACTCCGGTGAGGGTGACGGACACCGGCACGCTGGCCTGGTCCCAGCTGGCGCCGCCGTCATCGGAATAGATGATGTGGCCGCGTTCGCCAACGGCCACCAGGCGATCATCGTCACCTGCGCGGGTGACGTCGTTCAGCAAACTGGCTGTGGCCAGTTCGGTGCTGCGAGCAGGGGCTTCCAGTAAGTCGGCGACGGCGAATGCCGTTGATGGGGTTAAAACGCAGAGCGCAGCCAAACTGATGGCAGCAGCAAATCCCGGGCAGGCGCAGGTAAGGCGCCTGTTGCGTGTGGCCATTCGATTTCCTATTGCTGGTGTTGTTGTATTTGATGCGCGCAAAGCGCTGCAATAGGTTGAGTGTAGTGTATTTCTGGCAGGTTGCTATCGCCCGAAAGTGCGATATTTATCTTAGTGCGGGGACGGATTTGTAGAGCGGGGACGGATTTGAAATCCGTCCCCTGGGTGGCGGACTCGGGGACAGTGGCAGTGGGGACAGATTTGAAATCTGTCCCCATCCGTAGAGCGGGGACGAAAAGCGGGGACAGATTTGAAATCTGTCCCCTGGGTGGTGGACTCGGGGACAGGGGCAGTGGGGACAGATTTGAAATCTGTCCCCTTCCGTAGAGCGGGGACGAAAAGCGGGGACGGATTTGAAATCCGTCCCCTCTTGGACTAGTCCGCCAGGCTTTTGTGTACTACTTCGTACAGGTCGCGGGACAGGTTTTCTTTGTCGCGAATTTGCATTAGCGCTGTTTGCATTTGCTGGCTGTACTCGGGGGCGAATTTGCGCCAGCGGGTCAGCGGGCCTACGAGCCGCGCGGCAATTTGCGGGTTGCTGTCGTCTAGTTTGCAGACCTGGTCGGCCAGGAACTGATAGCCGGAGCCGTCCGGATTGTGGAAGTTAACCAGGTTCTGGCCGGCGAAGGCGCCGATCACCGCGCGGATTTTGTTGGGGTTTTTCCAATCAAAGGCCGGGTGTTCCAGCAACGCGTGAATGTGTGACAGCTGCCCGGTGCGACGGCTGGCCGCCTGTACCGAGAACCACTGTTCCACCACTTGGGGGTCGTGCTGAAAGGTCTGGTAAAAATCGTTCAGGGTGGCCGCACGATCGTCGTCGTAACCGGAGTTCACAAACGCCTTCAGTGCACCCATGCGGTCGGTCATGTTGTCGGCGTCGCGATACTGGCTTAAGCCCAGGGAGCGGCCTTCTTCATCGTTGATCAGCAGCAGCCAGGCCAGAGCGGTATTGCGCAGACTGCGGCGGGCAACGGCGTCAGGGCCAAGCTGGTAAGGGCCGCTGTCGATGTTGCGGCGGTAGCAGGCTACCAGCTCATCGCGCAGGGCAATCGCCAGATGCTTCGCCACCCGGCGGCGGGCCCGGTGAATGGCAGGCACGTCGGCGCCATCGGTCAGTTCGGCCAGATAAGCCACCGTGGGCAACACCAGCATTTTAGCCACCAGCGCCTGATCCAGATCGGAATCGCTGATCAGGTGGCGGAAAGCGCCGACCAGGCGAGTATCTACGATGACGTCTTTTGGCGCGCCAATCATCTGCTGGATAACGTCTATGGCCAGGCGCTGGCCCGCGTCCCAACGGTTGAAGCCGTCTGAGTCGTAGTTCATCAGGAACAGCAGTTGTTCGCGGGTCCATAGATAGCTCACCCGCACCGGTGCTGAAAAGTGCCGCAGCAGGGATGGCACCGGGCGTTCGCTGAGGCCGTGAAATTCAAAGCTGTGGCTGGCTTCGGTGAGTTCCAGCACGCGCTCTTGAGGTGCGTCGCCGCTGGCCAATTCCTCGGCACTTAACGCCAGCGCCAAAGCCTCACCGCGGCTGCCCAACAGGCCCAAAGCAAAGGGAATGTGCTGAGGTTGTTTGTCGGTTTGGCCCGGGGTGTCTGGCAGGGTTTGTTCGATGTGCAGGCGATAAACGCCGGCGCTTTCGTCGTATTGGTCACGGATCGCCATCTGCGGCGTACCGGCTTGCTGGTACCACAAGCGGAACTGGCCAAGATCACGGCCTGAGGCGTCTTCCATGGCTTTGACGAAGTCGTCCGTGGTGACGGCCTGGCCGTCGTGGCGTTCAAAGTACAGGTCACTGCCTTTGCGGAACAGATCCGGCCCCAGCAGGGTGTGAATCATACGCACCACTTCGGCGCCCTTTACATAAATGGTCAGGGTGTAGAAGTTGGTGATTTCCATGTAAGACGCCGGGCGCACCGAGTGGGCCATGGGGCCTGCGTCTTCGGCAAACTGGGCGGTACGCAGCACAGTGGCGTCTTCAATACGCTTGACCGTGGCCGAACCCATGTCCCCGGAGAACTGGGTATCGCGGAACACGGTGAAACCTTCTTTCAAGCTGAGCTGGAACCAGTCGCGGCAGGTAACCCGGTTGCCGGACCAGTTGTGGAAGTATTCGTGGGCGACAATGGATTCAATGCGCTCGAACGCCATATCCGTCGCTGTTTCCTGGCTGGCCAGCACGCACGAGGAGTTGAAGATGTTCAAGCCCTTGTTTTCCATGGCGCCCATGTTGAAATCATCGACTGCGACGATCATGAATATGTCGAGGTCGTATTCGCGGCCGTAGGTTTTTTCGTCCCACGCCATGGCGCGTTTCAGGGAGTCCAGCGCGTAGTCGCATTTTTCAGAGTTGCGGGGCTCTACGTACATGCGCAGGTCTACTTTGCGGCCGCTCATGGTGGTGAAGCTGTCCTGCTTTTCCAACAGATCACCGGCGACCAAGGCAAACAAATAGGCCGGTTTCGGGAACGGATCTTCCCAGGTCACGAAGTGGCGGCCATCGCTCAGGTCGCCCTGTTCGACGGGGTTGCCGTTCGATAAAAGCACCGGATAGGCGGTTTTGTCCGCTTCAATACGGGTGCTGAAGCGGGCCATCACGTCTGGGCGGTCTGGGAAATAGGTGATGCAGCGGAAACCTTCGGCTTCGCACTGGGTGCAGAACATGGCAGACGATTTGTACAGGCCTTCCAGGCGGGTGTTGTTTTGGGGCTCTATCCAGGTGACCACTTGCAGAGTGAAGTGCTCAGGCACCTGGTTAACGGTCAACAACTCGTTGCTGACGCTGTAGTTACTCTGAGTCACGGCTTCGCCGTTCAATACCAGGCTTTCCAGCTTCAGGCTGTCGCCGTGCAGTTGCAAAGGCGCATCGAGCTCTTGGGACTGAGGGTTACGGCGAAAAGCCAGGGTGCTGTGCACCCGTGCGCCGTCTTCGAACAGTTCAAATCGCAGGTCGGCGGTATCCACCAGATAGGCGGGCACCTTGTAATCGCTCAGATAAATGGTTTGCGGCTGATTGCTAGGCATTGCTGTCTCCCGTGTTTGCCGGTGCGCAGAATCGAACTTGATAACCGGTGTATTTGCGAATGTTGATCACGCCCGTGTCCAGAATCAGGTACTGGCCTTTTACGCCTTGTAGTACGCCAGACACGCGGGGTGTTTTGTCCAGGTTGTGCGATGTTACTTTCTGCGGCCAAACGTCAACCGGATAACTTAAACCCATAGACGGTTCCTGCACCGCGCGGATGCTGTCTGCGCCATGTTCTGCGCGCAGGGCGTCCAGTTCTTCGGCCACCAGGGCCAGCAGTTTGTCGCGTTCTTCGGCCAGGTTCAGCTCGGTGGTTTCGCCTTTTAACATGGTACGCCAATTGGTGCGATCTGCCACGTGGGCTTTGCAGGCCACTTCCACAAAACCGGACAACTGGCGGGTGGCTACCCGTAGCATGGGAATGGCGTCTACTGCACCCTGGTCAATCCAGCGGGTAGGCACTTGGGTGCCGCGGGTAATGCCGACTTTTAAACCCGACGAGTTGGCCAGGTAAACCACGTGCTCGACCATGCAGTTGGCCTGCCCCCATTCGGGTTCGCGGCAGGTGCCCAGGTGAAAGTGGCACTTTTCCGGGCTCATGATGCAGCTGTCGCAGGCCGCCAGCTTGCGCATGCAGGGAAAGCAGAAACCCTGGCTGAAGCTTTTTTTGGTGACGCGGTCGCAGTTGATGCAGCGAATCACCCCGTCAAACTCAATGCTGATGGGCTGGCCGATCAGTTCGTTCAGTGCGACATGATCATCGCCCAGGCGCAGTTGGTACTGCACTGGAGAGCCGACTGGATTGCCCGCACTGGCGGGCATTTTGCGCAGGCGGCCGCTGACGTCCACCGGGTTTACGGATGTTTGAGTCAAACTTTTACCTCGGTGTACTGATCGGAGCCGTCGCTGTCGTCGCTGCTGCCACTCGCAGCGTCTGTTTTAGCAGCGTTTTTCGCGGCTTTTTTCTGCATGCGCACAGTGGGATCGCAGTCGGTGCCGGCTTTTGCGCCGCGGTCTATGTAACCGGTGCGCTCTTCTTCCGGCATATTGTGGGTGTTTTCGTAGTGAATCACCGCTTCCAGGCTGATGGAGCGCTGCTCTGGGCTGACTTTGCGGCCATCGGGCCATTTACCCATTTCAATAGACTGGCGCAGGCTGCGGTAGACGTTTGGGTCTAGCCGTTTAATCAATTCTTCGTAAGTCATGACACAGACCTCCTAAAACACGCTTTAAAAAAAGACTATCAATAACCGTTGACAAGTGCGAACGATAATGATTATTATTACTTCGCCAAATGGCATTAAGCAACACGGTCGTTCATTTGGCGTCTCTCTCATCAGAGCTATGTCGCTCTCTTAATACCCCACCTTTTGGTGGGGTTTTTTTATGCTTTTCGCCCGCCCGGCGGTGGCGCTTTTTATCGTCGGCGAGCCGGCGGGGGTAACAGGACAGCCACTAGCAACCCCGCCACAAAACCACCTAGATGGGCTTCGTTGGCCATGTTGCCCATGCCCAGCATGTTGGGCAGCGGGGTAAAGCCCAGGACCATCCACGCCAGGGCGAAGGTGATCAGCGCCGGCGGGAACTGGAATCTGGGCAGCCGCCGCTGGCTTAGCCAGCAATAACCCAGAATGGCATAAACCACGCCCGACAGGCCGCCAAACAACGGGCCGGTAACCAGGTACTGCAGGCCATTGGACAGCAGGCTGGCCACCAACGCCAACACCAGCAGCCGGGTGCGGCCGTCAATAAACTCGATCTGACTGCCCAGGAACCATAACATCACCGAATTAAAGATGATGTGGGTCCAGCTGAAGTGCAGAAAATCTGGCGTAATCAGGCGCCATATCTGTCCCTTCGACAGGGTATCCAGCAACGCATTCAGGCGGTCAGCCAAGCTGAACCATTCGTACTGGCGAGGGTCGACTACCATCAAGCCGGCAGCCAGTTCGTTGCTGCTCATAGAGGTTAGCCACACCGTAACCACCGCAATCACGATGAGACTGATCACCACCGGTGCATGGCCGGGTGACGGTTGCCAACGGCCATTGACGAGGGGTGAACGGCGGCCGGGTTTTATCTGTTGATCGTCCATTAGCGTGCCAAACTGTCTTCGTTGGTGGGGTAATTGCGTTGGTCCAAGTCGCTCGGCCATTGCACATCTACCCATACGAATTTATCCGGCGACAAGACTCTTTCGCCGTCCATACGATAGGCCGCCAGCTTGCCGTATTTCACCGCGCTGAAGTCAACGCAGGCCACATTGGACTTTAGTTGTGACGGTTTACCGTCCATCCAGTAATGGCCCACAAACACCGGAGGCGCATCCAGCGGATAGCTCAATAGCTGGCGATGTTCATCCGGCGTTAGCACATGCAGTGCCACGTCTGCGGGCAAGGGGTCGGGCTGGAATACCACGTCGGCGTAGGTGTGTGGGTCGTCTGCCCAGAACTTAGTGCGGAAAAACTTGCGTACAAATCCGTCACTGCCGGTAATCGCGACACCTTCCGGCAAGCGCAAATCGGTGCCGCGCAGCAGGGTGTCCATCACTTCGCCGGGGAAAGAATCGAGCACCGACGAGGCGTGTAGAAAGTCTTCGGTAATACAGCCGTCAGGATGTTCCTGGCGGAAGCGGCTAATCAGGCCATCGTCCCAGCAGGCGTGCACGGCGCGGAAGTGTTCGTCGTCTATAAACAGCGGGATGGTGTAAAACCACGCCAGGAAGTCTTTCCACTCGCCGGGGTGGGCGTTGAACTGCTGAAGAGTTTCTTTGATCAGGCGGTCGTGGCGGGGTATGTGCTCACGCAGGTAGGTATTGCCGCTGCCCGGGCGGGCACGGGTGCAGTAGCCCAGGGCGTTGTACTCGTGGTTGCCCATCACAATGCGGGCGGAGCCACGCTCGACCATGTCGCGCACCAGGTGCAGCGCTTCGCGGATGCGTGGGCCACGGTCGATAATGTCGCCAATAAAAATGACCTGGCGGCGCTTGTGCTCATACACGCCTTTCACCTTGGCGTAGCCCATCCGTTGCAACAGGCTTTCCAAAGTGAGCGAACAGCCGTGAATATCGCCAATAATGTCGTAGCCGCGGCAGGGATTGCTGGACGGTGTGGCCATGTTCAACTCGCTGTTGTGTTGCTGGCCCAGCCAAGTTTATCCCGGCAGGTGGCGTAAAAGTTGTGATCGGTTGGGTGAATCAAACGGATTTTGAACGGCTTTTTACTAATACGAATGATATCGCCCGGCGCGCAGGCAATGTTCATCTGGCCGTCAAAACTGACCTGCGGATAGGCTTCGTTTGTTTCGCCAATCACCAGTTTTATTTCGCTGCGACCGTCCACCACGATGGGGCGGCTGCTGAGGGTGTGCGGGAACATAGGCACCAGCACAATAGCATCCAGCTTGGGATGCATAATGGGGCCACCGGCGGACAAAGAATAAGCAGTGGAGCCGGTAGGCGTGGCGACAATCAGGCCATCGGACCGCTGGGCGTACACGAAGTGGCCGTCGATAAACAGGTCAAAGCCGATCATGCGGGTGGATTTGCCCGGGTGCAGCACCACATCGTTCAGCGCCGTGCCAAAGCCCAGGGGTTTACCGTTGCGCTCTACGTGGCCGTCCAATAAAAAGCGGTGCTCAACAATGTATTCGCCCTTAAGCACTTTGCTCAGGCGCTCTTCCAGATCGCTGGGGGAGATATCGGTCAGAAAACCGAGGCGGCCGCGATTAACGCCCAACAGGGGTATTTTGGACTTCGCCAGTTCACGGGCAGCACCCAGCAAGCTGCCGTCGCCGCCGACAACAATCACCAGATCGCAAATTTCACCCAGCAGCCTTTTACTGGCGACCTGCTGGCCGTGGCCGGGAAGTATGCTGGCGGTGTCTTCTTCCAGAATGACCTGGTAATTATTGGCGACCAGATATTGTTTGAGCTGGCGCAGGGTTTCAACCACCTTAACGCTGCCCATGCGGCCAATAACACCAATGTTGCGGAATTGCTCCATGGAATTTCCTGTTGTTCTGCCGGGCTGCCATTCTAAAGCTGGCAGCTCGGTAGTACCAGCTTGGTGGCCGCCAATGGTCGGTAGATTTTGGTGCAAAGGCAGCCATGGAGCATGGCTATCACTTTAGCTGCCGCGGAGTGGGCTTCTCCGTTACACTCAGCTAACCAATCGCTCAAGTACGTTCCCGGCCTATGAGGCCGTCCAAAGGATGACCCTATTAAGGCTCCACCTAGCTAGACATTAGGGATGGCTTTGACTCGAACTTTAAGATAGCGTAACTTTGCGATCCACGTAAATCATGCACGAATTATGCTATGTTACAAGAGCTTGTAGGCTATCACGGTACTAACACGGAGGCTGTCGACTTTATTCTCACGGAGAACTTCAGGGTTAGTGCCGGAGAAGATGAATGGCTAGGTCACGGTGTTTACCTCTTTACAAAGGGTGTGAGCTGTCCAATCCAGAATGCGGTAGAGTGGGCGAAAAACCAAGCCTACAGCCGCGAAGGTAATAGGTACGATAGCTACACAGTATTGGAAGCGACAGCACGTTGCTCTAGACTATTGGATCTCAGGTATTTTGAGGGACTCAGTGCGTTTGATACTGTTCGTGAGAAAATTTTAGAAAAACACGATAAGCATTTTGCGCGAAATCGGCGAATAAAAAATGATAATCGTGTTATGTGGAATTTAGTAGCTCAGATGATGAATTTAGAGGTCATCATCCATAGCGTTTATATAAAGAATCGAATTCAGCGTATCAAAAGAATCGATTCCAATGTGCAAAATACGACAGTTATGTGCGTGAAAGATCCGAATTCAATAGATGTAGAGACCATCAAGGTTTTTTCCAGTGGAGCGGTATAATCATGAAATTAGACGAATTAGTGACCCAAGCTCTTTCTAAGATAGATAGCATGTCGGTTGACGAATTTGAGGGTGAATGCCACAAGGCTGGTTACGTACCGATTCGTAAACCGCAATTTTCTATGCATGCGGCCATGGTTGTGAACGCAGAGTCTGCCGTGGGAATAATTACCTACCGTCACAATGTTGTTCTAAACGGCAAAGGCGATCAGTCTTATGGCTCTGATTCCTCAGAAGAGAGTTCATTCCCGATAGCGGCTTAAAACTAATGAAAATTCAGTTAGTTAATAACAGAGTTAGGCGGCTTAGCCTAAGTGAAGATGAAGTAGCTAAAAAAGACGACTTTTCTTTCAGCCTTTCGAATGGGTTTACAGAAGAAGAGTCAACATCTTTTTTTGTTTTGTTTGATTTGGCGATTACATCCGAGCAAGGTTATAAATTAGAAATTTCATATGAAGCCAGTTTTAGCACTGATGCGCCTATAAGTTCTGATTTTAAAGAATCTGCATTCCCAATAGTGAATGCACCGGCTATTGCGTACCCTTATCTCCGCAGTTTCATAAGCTTAGTTACGCTGAATTCAGGCTATGAGCCTCTAATATTGCCAACGATCAACTTCCAGGCGATGGCGAATAAAGGGATCGACAATACTACTGATTTGTAAACAGGCATGACTCTTTCCCCGTTTCTCTAACCAGCCGGTCAATCGGGCACCAAAAGCGTACCTCTTTTGGCGCCCTCCGCTGGTCCTCCGGCGCAAGGCGCCCGCTAGAAACCCATTATACTAATGCCCGGCTTTTATAACTCGGCCGCCAGGAAGCAGCCCTGGTTGATGGCGCGTTTGGCGTCTAGCTCCGCTGCCACGTCGGCACCACCAATCAGATGCGTTGAAACCTTGGCAGCTTCCAGTTCTGCCTGAAGCTCGCGCATTGGGTCCTGGCCTGCGCAGATGATGATGGTGTCCACCGGCAAGAGTTTGTCTTCGCCCTGCTCCGCCCGCTTGGCGGTCACGGTGATGTGCAGGCCTTGGTCGTCAATCTTGCGATAAGTGACGCCCGGAATCATCTGTACTTCACGGTGCCTTAGTGATGTACGGTGAATCCAGCCCGTTGTCTTACCCAGGTTCTTACCGATTTTCGAGGTTTTGCGCTGTAGCAGGTACACCTGACGCGCCGGCTCTGGCAGCTGGGGTTCTATGCCTTTAACACCGCCACGATGCTGAGCGCTGAAGTCTACACCCCACTCTTTCATGAATTCGTCAGTATCCAGGGCGGCGGAAGCACCCTGATGGGTAATGAACTCGGACACGTCAAAACCGATACCACCGGCGCCGATGACTGCAACCCGCTTGCCTACGGGCTTGCGACTTTTCAGGGCGTCCAGGTAGCTGATAACGCTGGGGTGTTCGATGCCGTCGATGTCTGGCATGCGCGGCTGAACGCCGGTGGCCAGAATGACTTCGTCATAACCGCTGGCAATCAGCTCTTTGGCGCTAACGCGGGCGTTCAGACGCACGTCAACATTGTGCTTTTTCAACATAACGCCGTAATAACGCAAGGTTTCGTAAAACTCTTCCTTGCCGGGGATCAGTTTGGCAACGTTAAACTGACCGCCAATTTCTTCGCCCGCGTCATACAGGGTGACCTTGTGGCCGCGTTCGGCCGCAACCGATGCGGCTGCCATGCCCGCAGGGCCCGCGCCCACCACCGCAATGTTTTTCGGATTGGCGGTTTTCACGTAATTCAGTTCGGTTTCGTGACAGGCCCTTGGGTTGACCAGGCAACTGGTGAGTTTATTGCTGAATGTGTGATCCAGACAGGCCTGATTGCAACCGATGCAGGTGTTGATTTCATGGGAGCGATCTTCAGCGGCTTTCTGCACCAACTCAGCATCCGCAAGAAAAGGCCGCGCCATGGACACCATATCGGCGTCGCCTTCGGCCAGAATTTTCTCTGCCACTTCCGGCATGTTGATGCGATTGGTGGTAATCAGCGGAATGCTGACTTCGCTTTTTAACCGCGCGGTGACCTTGGAAAAGGCGCCGCGGGGAACGGAAGTGGCGATGGTGGGTATGCGGGCTTCGTGCCAGCCAATGCCGGTGTTGATAAGAGTAGCGCCGGCTTTTTCGATTTCTTTGGCCAGCTGCACCACTTCTTCCCAGGTGCTGCCGTCTTCGATCAAATCCAGCATCGACAGGCGATAAATCAGAATGAAGTTGGGCCCGACCCGCTCACGCACAC
Source organism: Marinobacter sp. LV10MA510-1 (assembly GCF_002563885.1). Classification (GTDB taxonomy): domain Bacteria; phylum Pseudomonadota; class Gammaproteobacteria; order Pseudomonadales; family Oleiphilaceae; genus Marinobacter. The sequence continues at coordinate 1,722,846 of NZ_PDJA01000001.1, forward strand.
GGCGCACAATTTCAATCGGCAGGCGAATGCGGTTTTCGTAGCTACCGCCCCACTGGTCCGTGCGCTGGTTGGTGTGGGCCACAATAAACTGATTGATAAAGTAGCCTTCAGAACCCATGATTTCGACGCCGTCGTAGCCGGCCTTCTGGGCCAACTTCGCGCACACGGCGTAGTCTTCAATCTGCTTTTCAATACCGGCTTCGTCCAGCTCTTTGGGAGTGAACGGATTAATAGGCGCCTGAATGGCAGACGGCCCCACCAACGCCGGTGAGTAGGCGTAGCGGCCGGCGTGCAGGATCTGCATGCAGATTTTGCCATCGGCCTGGTGCACGGCATCGGTGATGACTTGGTGTTGTTTGACTTCGTCATCGGTGGTCATTTTTGCGGCGTGCTGAAATACGCCACCTTCTTCATTAGGTGCAATACCGCCGGTGACAATCAGGGCTACGCCGCCGCGGGCGCGCTCAGAGTAAAACGCGGCCAGGCGCTCAAAACCGTTTTTGGCTTCTTCCAGGCCGGTGTGCATAGAGCCCATCAACGCGCGGTTGCGCAGCTTGGTAAAACCCAGGTCCAGCGGTTCCAGTAGGTGGGGGTATTTGCTTAGGCCTGGTGTGGCGGCTGCATTGGCATTAGTCACGGTCATGTCTCTTCTTCCTCATCATCATTGAGATTATGTTTTTTGTATAAGCTACCCTTGTGCTCGCGGTTCAACAATATCCTGGGGGGACAATTTGCTATCCTTAGGTTAGGCTTTAAGAAACCCGCTGAATGGCTTTCTAAAAGCCCGCTGAATGGCTCTCTGAAAAAATGCCAACAACAAAGACGACCAAACTCAAACCGGCTTACGCTCTGGGTGACATAAGCGTGCTCTATGCTGCGGTGCTGTTGCGCGCCGCCGCTGCAGAAGGTGCAGACGCCGCGGCGCTGGCGCAACGGTTTCGGCTAGACGCACAAACCCTGGAGTCTGCAGAGGCACGCATCAGCATTCCTCATTACATGCGCCTGGGCCATGCCGCCATCACCGAAACTGGCAACCGCGCTCTGGGTTTGCGTATGGGGGCGCTGTCACGGCCGGTGGATGCAGGCTTGGCAGGGTTGGCTGGCGAGTGCGCCGCCAGCGCTGGCGCCGGCCTGAGCACGCTGATTCGCTATGCCCTGCTCACCAGCCAAAACAGCCGCGGTTTACCCGAGGTACAGAGCGCAACTCGCAAAGCGGTGTTTTATTCCATCCGCCCTTATAACGACTACAACTGCTTTGTGGTGGATTCGGTTCTGGCGGCCTGGACCCAGTTTTTGCGAACGCTGACCGGCGATTATGGGGTGCTGGAAAAAGTGCAGATTGAGTACCCGTCGCAAGGAATGGACGAGCTGTATGAAAGCTGGTTCCGCTGCCCGGTGCAGTTTGGCGCTCCTGAAAACAGCCTGATGGTAAAAGCCGACACCTGGCAGCAAACGACCCGCCAGGCCCAACCGGCCATGCACGGCGCGATGGTTCGGCAATGTGAGCAGCAATTACAGCAAGTGCAACGGGGCTGGAAGCTGCAAGAGCAGGTGCAGCATTGCCTGACCCCCCTATTCCGGGGCGAAACCCCGGCCCTGGGCACCGTCGCCGCAAAACTGGGCCTGACGCCCTGGACCCTGCAACGGCAACTGGCCGCCGAAGGCATAAAGTATAAAGATTTAGTCGACAACACCCGCCAGCAACTGGCCGTGGACTACCTGCGCGAAACCCGCCTGTCGCTGGCGGAAGTGTCGTGGCTGCTGGGCTTTGCCAATCCGGCGGCTTTTCATAAGGCTTACAGGCGCTGGTTTGCGGTTAGTCCAGGGGAGCATCGGAAGCGGCTGATTGATCGGGTGCAGGCAAGTCGAGGGCCAGACCGGGGACGGATTTGAAATCCGTCCCCTAAGATTAAGGCCAGAACGGGGACAGATTTCAAATCTGTCCCCTTGCGAGGTTTGGGACAAGTCGGGGACGGATTTCAAATCCGTCCCCTGGCGATACGCCGCTTTATTTCATTCGCAAATTTTGCGCTACCCGTTAACTCATTGCTGTTGATAGCCGATCTGATGCGTTCATCGGTTTTGGATACTGCGCTGTCTTCGACGAAACGTTTGTAGGCTTCAGCGCGAAGGTGTCTGTCAGCGGCAAGTTCGCAAAACGTCGCGGGTTCATCTAGCCAGTGGCAACGCCTTAATCCTATGCGGGCGGCATAGCTTGACCACTCATACAATTCCGCACTCTTGACCATCTCAGCTTTGACGGGGTTAAGCTCTACATAACGGCAGCAGGCCAGGAGATATGCGTCGGTATCGATAGGGCTGATTTTATAACGCCCGTCCCACAGGGTGCCACTGCGGCCCTCGGTGGTGTTAGCGAAGCGAGTTTGACGACCTGCCAGGCGTTTCATCAACAGGGGAATAGCTGTTGTGTTGTCGTTTGCCTGGACAATCAGGTGAACATGATTGGTCATCAAGCAGTAGCTGTAGACTTCTATTTCGTAGGTTTGCTTCCACTCTTCGAGATTCGCCAGGTAGTAATTGAAGTCTCGCGGCCGAACGAACACTGGCTGGCGGTTGTGGCCGCGCTGGACGATGTGATGGGGAAAACCGGGGGCAATTAATCTGGCTTGTCTGGGCATTAGCTGCTCCTTGCTGTTGAAACACAGAATCCGTTCTGTGTTTGTTATGTTAGGGGATTGTAAGTCGGGGACGGATTTGAAATCTGTCCCCATGTGTGGGGTTAGGTCGGGGACGGATTTTAAATCTGTCCCCATGTGTGGGTTTAGGTCGGGGACGGATTTTAAATCCGTCCCCATGTGTGGGTTTAGGTCGGGGACGGATTTTAAATCCGTCCCCAAGTGTGGGGTTAGGTCGGGGACGGATTTTAAATCCGTCCCCTTGGAAATCCGTCCCCCGTGCGTTATCAGACTGGATTGGTCGCCAGAATCTTTTTCAGAAAGTCCTGTGTGCGGGGGTCTTGCGGGTTGGAGAAAATCTCGCTGGGTGGGCCTTGCTCTACAATCCTGCCGCCGTCGATAAAAATCACTCGGTCAGCGACATCGCGGGCAAAGGACATTTCGTGGGTGACCACCATCATGGTCTGGCGCTCCGATGCCAGTTGTTTCATTAGCCCCAACACTTCTTCCACCCATTCCGGATCAAGAGACGAGGTGGGTTCATCAAACAGGATGACTTCGGCTCCCGTGGCCATGGCGCGGCCGATACCCACCCGTTGCTGCTGGCCACCGGACATTGACGCAGGATAGGCATCTGCTTTGTCTGCAAGGCCGATACGTTCAAGAATCTCCCGGGCGCGCTGGTAAGCTTTTTCTTTTGGCCACTTGTCGACCACCACCAACCGTTCGGCAATGTTTTCCAATGCGGTTTTGTTAGCGAACAAGGCGTAATTCTGGAACACAAAAGCAGTTCGGCGACGCAGTGAGAGAATCTGTGCCCGGCTTGCCCGGTTCACATCCACCGTAAGGTCGCCGATGGTAATTTTGCCCGCCGTGGGGCGTTCCAGAAAATTTAGACAGCGTAGCAGCGTGGATTTACCGGTTCCCGAGGGACCAATAATAACAATGATTTCGCCCTTCTCGATGGTCAGATCAATACCGTCGAGCACCACAGTCTTGCCGAAGTGTTTGCTCAGAGCTTTAAGTTCAATCATCGGCTATAGGCCTTATTCAGGCGAATTTCCAGATACTTTTGCAATTGTGAAAGTATCTCGACCACGATCCAGTACATCACAGCGGCGACGATGAACGCCTCAAAATACAGAAAACTGCCGGCGGCTTCTTTCTGGGTGGCCCCCATCAGTTCGGTGACCCCGAGGGTAAACGCCAGGGAAGTAGCCTTGATCATATCGATGAAGTAGTTCATCAGTGTGGGCAGGGCAATCCGGGTGGCCTGGGGCAGAATAATGCGGCGCATCAGCTGGCTATTGGTCATGCCAATCGAGACCGCGGCCTCGGTCTGGCTGCGATCTACGCCAATGATGGCGGCGCGGATCGATTCCGCCATATACGCTGAAAAGTGCAGGGTCAGGCCCATAATGGTCGCGGTGACGCCGTCTATCACGGTTAACACGCTGAACAATTGTGGCAGCCCGTAATAGAACAAGAACAACTGGACCAGCAGTGGCGTACCCCGGAAAAACGAGATGAACACGATGGTCAGCTGATTGAGTACCGGGATGCCCAGCACTCGCACCACTGCGAACACGCAGGCAAGAATCAATGCCATTACCATGGCCACCCCCGCCAGTTGCAGGGTAAGGGGCAGATAGCCAAGCAGAACAGGCACCAGCCCGAGCATGTACTCTACGTTCAGAATGCCCATAGGGTGTCAGGCCTTGTGGTGCCTATCATGGCTGGGTGATGTCAGTGCCGAACCATTTTTCGGAAATGGACGCCAGAGTGCCGTTTTCCCGCAGCGTTTTCAGGGCTTTATTAACCTCGTCTCGCAGGGCCCGACCTGTTTCTGTGTCCTGGAACGGATAGGCGTTGGTGATTTGTGAGAAGGGCTTACCGGCCAGTGCCAGCGGCAGGGGTTTGTCTTTGATGATCTGACTGGCGCTGACCCGATCCATCACAAAGGCATCCACGCGGCCCAGGGCGGTATCGCGCTGAATATTGCTCTCGTAGGTTTTGATGTTGATCTGGTCGGCGTAAGGCAGTTCACGCAACAGTGTTTCGAAATTAGAGCCGAGATTCACCGCGACCGTTTTGCCTTTGAGATCCTCGACATCCTGAACCTCGGTATTACCTTCTTTAACGACTACTTGAGCGCCGTCGTAAACGTAGGGTTCACTAAAAACATACGCCTGCTGCCGTTCTTCGGTGATGGTGATCTGATTGGCGACGGTATCGATTCGCCCGGTTCCCAGCATGCCAAACAGCCCCGAGAAATTCGCAGTCTGGAAGATGATCTCGCGCCCCATCTCCTTACCCAGGGCGTTCATGATATCTACCTCAAAGCCTTTGAGTTCGTCTTGTTCCACGAAGGTAAACGGGAAATATTGCCCGGACATGCCCACTCTCATTGGGTCTTCCTGAGCGAACAATTGCGGGCTGAACATGAGCGATAAAGCCATGAGTGAGTTAACTAGCCAAAATTTCATAACGTCTCCTGAGTTTTTTGCCCGTGCGTCAATTATGGGCCGGACCGTAAGTGAGCCATCGCCCAACATACAAGAAATGGGCAGCAAAATCTTTGTGGGAATTATGGATGCTGCTCAACCACACCAATTCCATTGTAGACTTTGTCATGATGAATGACCTAAGACGACAACGCGGTGAGGATTGGTATGGGTGACACTATTAGCAATCCCCTGATGAAGCCATGGAAGCGAGGCATGCGGCCATGGCTACTCTTTATTCTGCTAATTGCGCTGGTTGCTCTTCTTATTGTTCGTGATGACCTGCGACAAGACGCAGCTGAAAGCGGCGAAACCGCAGTCCGTTACCTCGCCTTCGAGAAGCTGGGCTGGTCACCGAGAGAGGTCTTTGTCTGGCGTTTGCGCCTGGCGGGACTGCTGGACAGCCCGCTGGGGCAGGAATGGACCGGGGCCGTTGAGCGGGCGAGTGACAAGCCTGTGCGAGTTGGCGATCAGTACCGCACCTCTGAATTCTTTGCGGATGACCAGATTGAGGCGCACGTTTATCAAGTCACGCTTGAGCGGGGAGAATTGCTGATCTGGCAACTTAGCCGTCAGGATATGTCCGAGAGTCGGTTGTACGCCAGCGTGGAACGGCACGACAGCGACGGCCAGGGCTGGCCAAACGTCGCGTACCTGGAGGCAGATGGCGCAACCAAGAGCCACGTTGTGTCTTCATCGGGCGACTACCGCATCGTTCTTCAGCCGGAGTTGTTCGCCGGGGTGGCGTATTCGCTGGCCCTCGCTCATGGCGGCTCCTTGCCGTTTCCTGTAGTGGCCGCATCCCAGCGCGATATAGGCAGCCGCTTTGGCGCACCTCGCGATGGCGGTGCCCGGGAGCATCATGGCGTGGACATATTTGCCAAAAGAGGAACGCCGATTAAAGCGGTCACGGATGGCCATGTTAGGACCGGCACAGGAGGCATTGGCGGCAATCACGTGTGGCTATCGGGTGGTTTGCTGGGACTGGGCGGTGCCCGCTACTACTACTACGCCCATCTGGATTCATTCGAAATTGAATCCGGCGACAGGGTTAAAAAAGGCGAGATACTGGGATACGTGGGCAACACCGGTAACGCCAGAACGACGCCACCGCATCTGCACTTTGGAATATACTCAGGCGGCCCGATTGATCCGGCGCCTTTTCTGAAACCGGAACCGGTGTTGCCTGATCGATGATGGCTGATTGGCAGGTTTGTTTTAACAGCGGCAATTACAGTTCCACCGCATCATTCACGCCTTCATCGTCGTCGTATTCTTCCGACCGGATTTCAAGCAGTTCTTCCTGGTAGTCATTCATTTCTACGCTCCGTCTCTGTTTTTTTACAGCATGGGGCGTGATTGTTACCGGCTGATGACGGAAAACTGGAGTAAGCAGCGTGTGATTAGCTTGGTAGCCTAATCGTTAATACAGCTCGAAATGGTGCAGCTCCAGGGTCACAGAAAGTCGATATATTCTTTGAGTCTTGAAACTGTTTGGGGCAGCTGCTGCTTTTGCAACGTTTTCAGCAGGGTATCAACATCTACGTCAGGATTTCTCAGGGCCATTCGCTGATTGTGAATAGCTTTACAGCAAACCGTTGGGGCCATGTCGATCTGATAAAGGATAAAATCGTCGGGATGAATGGCGTCAATGCCATAAGGATTTAATAACGCCTTCGGAAAGTCTTTCAGATTAAAAGTTACGATTGCGTTGGCACTGCAGCGTATGGCTGCCGCCAACACATGTCTGTCATTAGGATCAGGTAGTTCAAGACTGTCGATAAGCGATTCATAACCATAAACTTTTGCGTCGCGAACGTGACGATCCATTAGGTCCCTTGTACGCTCTAAAGATTCACGGGAGTGTTTTTGAGCTCGCAGCAACGCATTGATCCACTCATTATGAATATGATCGCTCCAATGCGCTTTAAACAAATCAGTCAGTGCAAGGCGCATAAGCGTATCTCGTAAAGGTGCTGGATACAGCACGCACGCATCATACACAACCGTGAACTTACTCATAAGCCACTAATACCCCATGCCTTCTTTTTGCGAAAGTTGCGCCAACTCGTCTAACGCCAAAGATCGCTGGTTATCTGTTTTTTCTTTGAAGGCTAAAACGTCTTGCAGTTTTACGCGCCGATGAGCACCTACTTTACCGAAGGGAATCTCACCGTCCTCAAGCAGCCGGACAAGAAACGGACGACTTACATTCAGCAGGTTGGCTGCGTCTTGCGTGCTGATCTCCTGGTGATACGGAATCAAGCTTATGGCGTTGCCCTGAGATATTTCCGAAAGCACGTCCAGCAGGATTTGCAGCACATGCCCGGGCAACACTAATTCATCAGATTCCCCGTTGCTGCCGCGAAGAGAGAGATTTACTCGATCCACATCGGCGTATTTGGATAAAGTACGACTAGAGAGTTTTGCTTGCTCTACTTCTACCGGTGTAGGTAAGTGAACAATTTTTTGCGCAGACATCGAATGCCTCCTAATACTAGATAGTTAAAGCGCAGTGGCGCCTTGATCCAAGTATACACAGTGCAAACGAAATAAACGAAACGCCGCGATTTCCCGCTTGACCTCGATCGCCGGGAAGAAGCCTTTGGTCAGGTCTGACGTCAGAGCGGAATAGCGTGACGGGTTCCGTCTGGCAGCTCAATGTCTAAGCTAACTTTGGCGCCAGCGCCTTCCACATATCGCTTAACCGAAGACAGTTTCAAATCTTTTCCAAGCTTCTCCATGCTGGCGATTGTAGGCTGAGTGACGCCCATGGCTTCTGCCATATCATTTTGCGTTTTTTGCAGTAACACGCGAACTTCAGCCAGGTGGATTTTCAGTAGAATGCCTTCCGCCTTAGCTTGTGCTCGCTTTACGACGTCCGGCTTTTCGCTCGCCAAAAGCGTGTCCAGAGAATGTGCCATATCATTTACCTCGTTGGAGCTCGTCCAGATGCGCTGAAAATTCGCGGTCGGCCACGGAAACCATGTCTTCATAAAAACGCTTTTCTTTACCAATCTTTTCTCCGGCGCAAAGAATGATACCTGCCCGAGTTGGATCAAACGCAAAGAATGCTCGAATTGGATTCCCCTTGCTCTGAACTCTTAGTTCTTTCATGTTGCTGTGTGCAGACCCGTATACACTGTCGGCATAAGGCCTTGATAGCATCGGCCCTTTCGCTTGCAGAACTAATTTTCTGCCAAGACGTTTTCCCGATCGGTATCATCAAGACTCATGTACCACTCATCGAATTTTTTTGTTGTTTTAATCTGCCACATAAAACACCTGAATTATAGATCGCAGACTATATAGATTGCAATCGATATCAAGGCATGACTCGCTGCTATTTTCTTGGACGACCAAGTGTATATAGTTAGTCATTAGCTACTCCTTGCTGCGGGCGCACAGAATCCATTCTGTGCAGGGCGGTTCTAGTTTGGCGAAAATAGATCTGTTCCGGCTTGTACGTTCAGGACTAGCGCCATAAGTGATTGGCCAGATCGGTCCGGTTTTCGCGCTTGATGGCTTCGTAGTCTTCTTCGTTCATAGTGCGCCAGTATAAGGGGTCTCGTCCTTTCTTCTCGTCTTGGGCGCGGGTGGTGAGGTCCAACTGACGATGGGCTTCGAACAGGGGAATATCCGGCAGCGACTTGGTCACGTCCATGTACTGGCGAATCAGGTCCCAATAGGCCAGCACGTCTTCGCGGTTGGTGGTGGCGGCGAGAAGCTGGTTCATGGGCAGGGCCCATTCCTGAGTCTTGTGGACCAGAACCAGCCGGTACCAGATATTGCCCTGATGATCCGGCAGACTCAGCAGGTAGCCGTCCCATTCATGAAAAGGGGCCTGCCCCCGGATTTCTCCTGACTGGTCTTTCTTTTCCGGGTTTTTGAACAAGGTCACCATGCCGGTGCGGCGGTTAAGCTCCCAGAGAGGGCCTTTGGGTTCCTGGTAGACTAGTTTGGGGTATTTTTTCTCGAGGAAGCGGCCGATACCCCAGCAGAGGAGCATGGGTAGGAAAAAATAAGCCAGGAAAGGGAAGATGCCATCCCAGAAATACTTTTGAAAATTCATGTATTCTGGCAATTGGGTCCAACCGAATACGATGACCAGTAAAAAAATCGGAAATAACCAAGTGAACAATATCCGCCCTCCGTGCTGCATCCACAGCAGAGCCCAGCTTACTTTGGGCAGAGTGGCGTAGCGTATGCTGTCGCCATTGATCCATCCAACCGGGTTAAACGGCTCGCCCCCGGCCTCAGCCTCAGTTTTAAAGCGACCAAGATTCTCTTCGTCCTCCCTGACTTCCTGGGGCCCCCAAGTTTTGAGAAAGTTCGGGGGGTAAACACCGGACAATTTTCCCTTCGGCAGCGACGGCCCCATGGTCCAGCTTTTGCGGAACAATGTGCTCTGTTGGCTGGGCTCCGCAAATTCCGGGGATTTACGGTTGCTACGGTAGGCGGTGGGCGCGTAGTCGAAGTCGTCCTGAACGGCAGTCATGTGCCTTCCTCCGCTTTATGGGTCTGTTCATCCGCCCAAAAAAGCTGATCGGTTTCACTGAAGTCTGGTTTGCCGTGTACCGCCAGATCGAAGGTGACCGGGTCGTGCAGCTCTGGAGCGGGGAACACCAGGTTGCGAGAGCCTTGACCGTAGTCCCAACTGCTGTGCCATTGAGCCCGGACCAGCACCTCGCTGGTTTTTACACCCTCCTGGCCCCGGAAGTTCTTGAATGTCACCCGAGGCGGTAGGGCCAGGTAGTAGACCTTGCCACCAGGCAAGGACTGCTCCAGCACGACCCTTGGCTGTTCCTGCAAGATTTTCCGTTGGGTTTTCGGACCACGCTGCGTGGGCTTGCGGGTGACCTGCACCGGACGCATGGCGACGGTCAGGCTGGCCTCGTTTAGCATGGCGGTCGCATTGTTTTCCACTCTTACCACCGTGTTGATTTTTGCAAACTCGCTGTCCTGGCGAGGGTCTATGGTGTACCCCTGACCTGCCAGTTTGGCTGACATGTTGTGGGCCGTCTCGATGGTAATACGAGGACTGGCTAACAAGTCCACCAGCCGGTAGTACGTTTCTTGCGGGTTGTTGGCCAGGTGAAGATAGGCATCATCCTGTTCTGGCCCGAACGGTCCACGCTTTAGCCAGTCTACCAAGGGCGGGTCGTCCAGCACTATTGCAAGTAACCCGGCCCCGATAGCCAGGGTGGCACCGGTCACCACCCAGCCCCAGGGACCCAGACCCAGCAGTATGGGAGCTATGCCCGCTTCGGTCATTTTCGCCATCATCAGGCCGCCCATTAGCATCATGCCGCCTCCGACGGCTGAGGCCCCGTAAGCTGCAGCGGCATCCATATCGCCGGTATCCCACTCGTGGGCCATGTCCAGTAATGACACCGACATGGTGAGCCCGGCTGTGACGATGCCCCCGAGCATGCGTTTTGTTACTATTTCTGGAATTGCGCGGGCCAAAGAAGGTAGCGCTCTTTGAAAGACTGGATTGGTGGTTTGGAAGGCTTTCTCGCTAAGCTTTGGCAACACATTCCCCCAGATCTTGAGATCCATGCTTAGCCGCTCAGCAGCAATGGTGCCTGCAAAAAATAGATCCAATCCTGCACTTACAACTCCGAATCCCGCACGAGTTAGACCTTTCTGAGCCTCGACTTTTCTCAACAAACTGAGTTCACTCCAAATATTATGTCCCTCAAACACCAGCACCAAATAAGGCACCCTTATCCGGCTAAAAAGTTCATCCCACCGTTTCAGCCTGCGCATATCCCGCTGAGCTCGAACCACCTCGGAGGTCTCGGGAGCGGCGTATACATGCATCCGCCGGGCTTCGGCGGTGTCGGCCAGATCGGGGATAGCGGATTTTCGGGTACTGGCCAGGGGGTTGCCGTCAGCATTCAGGTATTCTCCGTAGAAGCGCCGGTGGCCATTGGCTTTGTGGGTGTATTCCCGGTCTGTTTCTGTTAACCCCATGTCCAGGCCGGACGCCGGGTCGCGCAGCCCGAGGATAATCCAGCCCTGTGGGACGGCATTGCGGGCGACCATCTGGACACTTCCCAACAGAGCGGGGTCGCGCGCCTTGGCCATCCGTAGCAGGGGGCCGTAAAGTCGGCTCTCGAGCCTGTAAGTCTGGGACTGCAGCCGGTTGGCCAGTGCCCGGACATGCTTGTCGATCCCGTCCAGGATAGCGCCAACGGCGGCCATCCATCGCTTGAGCTCTGAGGACAGATCGATGGCATCGGTTTTTACCAGACCTGCCAGTGCTGCAGATGTGAGGGTCTGTACTTCGTCCGGTTGCGTTAGCTGGTCGGGCAACTGCTCCAGGTCGGCAGGCCGGCAGCGACCATCGCCACACTCTGCCCGGTTCCCGCTCTCGGTGGCTGCGCTGCCCACTTCATCTGACTGCTCCGGCGGGAACAGCATGGCGTGCAAGGGCTGATCACTGCCGTCTCCAACAATTTTCAGGACCAGATCGTTGGCGTCCCGCACTTGGGCTTCGCTGGTGGGGGCCGAACGCGCGAGGTGATCGCAACTGTTGGGGTCTAAGGCCAGGACATGGAACAGATCCCGCGTGAGGGCAAAACCCTCGATATAGTCGGCACCGGAAAGGCTGAACAGGTCTGCCATGGCGACCTGATTATCGGTTTGCCGGACCAGGTCCACCAATTGTTTCTGGGCTCCGGCCAGCTCCTCCCTCGCAAGCTGGCGTTGGGCTGTCAGAAGGTGGGCGTGCAGAGGGCTGAAGCGGCTGGTGTCAATCTCTTCCAGGTACCGGTGCAGGGGATTGGCCTGGCCCCCCAGTCGCTCGGGCCCCATCAGCCGGTAGACTACCTGAGCACTGTCGCTATGGGGCTTCTGCCCTATCGCTTCCAGCAGGCTGGTTAAAAACCGCTGGGCTTCCAGTGCTTCGATCAGGCAATGCCGCAGGCGGAACAGGCGGTCTTTCAGGATAATGCCGCCATAACCCTTCTCCCGCGGGGCGGAAAGAATGTCCTCAGTGGATTCCAGTGTTTGCCAGAGGGAATTTTCTTCAGCACCGGATGTTTCATCCATGAAGGCCGCTGCTCGCGCTGCGGGCGCTCGCCTTAGGGGAGCGTCCCGGTAACGCGCGGCTTCCCAGGGTTTCGGCAGATGCTGCTCCAGATAGGGCTCCCGGAGCCTCATTTCAGGAAGTTGTAACAGGGAAATCAGGTGACCGGGCGTCTGCCGATCGCTCAGTTGCGAGGCGACCTCCGGCGCTGGCTCCGGCCCCTTTAACCCTTGACACCTTTCGGCCCGAGCCGAATCAGAAGTCTCTAGATAAGCAACACGCCGCGAGGACCACTGTACTTCAGAGAACGCCATCTGGAATTCACAAAGATGAGATCGATTCATTTCGCTGACCGGCATCCAGATGGCCTGTTGAGGCTTTCCTATGGCTGGTCGCCGATTTTCTGTCAGACAAGATTCGTCGCTGTTTCGGTAATCCGTCAGACGAATATCCAGAAACTCCATTGTTCTCGAATCGGAGTAGCGAACTTCCAGCTCCCGCCAGAGACGCCCCTTTCTGAATACGTAAATAAAGCCCGGGCGCACAGGTACCAAATGTTCGTTCGGGTGACCGGGCTCGGGCTCGGGATCGTGAATGAGTGTCAGGGGAACCAGCGGCAGGATACGATTCCACTGTTTTTCCATTTGCCTTTCGGTGGCGGAAACCGCGGCACCCGCACAGGAGCGCCCTCCTCTGCATCAATATCCAACCAAATATTCCTTGCAGGCTGGGCCTTCCATGGCCAGACATGCAGCAAGCTGTTGCCGGGCTCATCCAGTGAAACCTGGTTCTCCAGCCACTCCTGCTGTTCGTTGTTACGCTGGTCAAAGATCCGGAACGAATGCCCCTCTGCGGAACTTTTCCCAATCACCTCGATGATCAACGATTCGCCTTCGCAGGCCGGGCCACAGCTTCCTGCTGTCTGGGTAGACGTGGTTTCAGACATCCCTGTGATTCCTTTCCCTTAAAACAATAAATTCATGGTCAGGCGCTGGCGTCATTCAGTGCCAGCCACTGTTGCTCGTTCAGTGTCGGCATCGGTGACATGGCAATCGGCTCCGGGTTTTCATCTATTACCCAGCGCTGCTGACCGGGCTTGCCGTGCCAGTACAAAGCACGCTCAATTATATTGGCCTTCGGCTTTGATTTTACCGCCAAGCGGTGCCAGATTTTTGGGTCGTAGAGCCGCAAAAGCCCTTTCCGGTTGCCGTCGAAACACACGGTCAGCCGGGCTCTTAACCAACTGGCTACAGCATCCAGGCCCTGTGTAGACTCTAAAAGTAAACCGCTCAATCTTTCTTCTTCAAGGCCCATCAATGCCCAGCGATATTCTTCGCTGTTCTGTGCCGTTTCCAACAGAACCGGGCTTTCATCCAGGTAGGTTTGCCACTCGCTGTCCGCAAACAGATAAACCCATCGAGGATTATCGGAAATATTGTAGAGCGCCTGAAGCAACGTCTTTTTCTGCCGGGATTCCAGAACCAGATAGCGCGCATCGGTTGAGCTAATCATGGTGTACGACCTCTCCATTTATAGCTGCTGCGCTCGACCACACGGGCAATTGCTCAAGGGGCAAGAGCCGTCTGGCCGTTCCTGACACTGCTCCACCACCGCAGACCTGTTCATTCTTGCCTGCTTCAATCGATGGGCAACTATTGGTTTTGGTTTGGCATTCGGCCGCTGGCCAACATCCGCCAACTGCACAGGTGCCACCGCCCCACCGGCGTTCATTTTGATCGCAGCACCGCCCATAGACACGCCACTGGGGTCGATCTTCACAAAGCTGCCGCCGGCTTTGAGGTGCAGTGTGCCGGTTACGCTAAAGCTGTGGTCTTTGCCTGTGCGCTCGCGCTTTTCTCCGCCTATGGTTTCGTGTTTGTTGGCTTTGACGTGGCTTATCCGGGTTTTCTCTATGGTCAGGTGGCTGTCAGAGTTGATGACTTCGGTGCGGTTGTTTTCGGTGAGCAGGTCCAGATTTTTCTGAGCGTGAATATAAACCTGCTGTTTATCGGCTTCGTCTTCAAAGCGTAATTCGTTGCTGCCCTCGCCCTTGTGGGTGCGAGTTTTCAGGAAGGTGCAGGTTTTGTGTTGCGGCAGGGCGTAAGGCGGCATGCTGGTGGCGTTGTAAGTGCAGCCGGTGATGATGGGCTGATCCGGGTCGCCATCCAGGAAGGAGACGATGACTTCGTTTCCGATTCTGGGCAGGGCCATAAAGCCGTATTGACCACCAGCCCAACCTTGACTGACCCGGAGCCAGGCGCTGCTGTGTTGGTTATTCGCGCTGCTTTCGGCGTTGCCGGATAGCGGCCGCCGGTCCCAGGGGAAACGGACTTTTACCCGGCCGTGTTGGTCGCAGTGGATTTCTTCGCCCTCTGGGCCTGTGACTATGGCCACTTGTGGCCCGTTCATTACGGGTCGGGGACGGGAGCGAGATTGGGGACGGATTTGAAATCCGTCCCCATCGGGCAGATCGGAGACAGGTCGGGGACGGATTTGAAATCCGTCCCCTTGAGATAGATCAGGGACAGCAACATCGGGGACAGATTTCAAATCTGTCCCCTTGGCGGAGTACATCTCGGGTCCAAGGTGGGGACGGATTTGAAATCCGTCCCCTTGGGGTAAATCGGGGCGCCAGGTTTTATTGGCTGGCATGGCGCTGAACGCGTTGTGATAGGTGGTGGGTTCGGCGCCGGCTTCCTGTTCCAATGCCTGAGGCTGTTTGCCGGTATGGGTGACGCTGGTTAGCAGCCAGTCGCGGTTCATGCTCTCGTGATTGTGACTGTTGAACTTAACTTTCGCACCGCAGGTGAAATCTGGCCGGTTGCTGGCGCCAGTGGGTGCTGGCGTCATTTCGCAGTGCATCCAGACGTACCCGGGTAAAGCGCTGGCCGCTTGCGTCGGCTTTGAATCGGCCGGGGTAGTCGAAGTGTTGATAATCCTGGCGTTGGCTTTCGGCGGCTGCATGGTGTTCGTGCGTCATGGCGTAAGCTGGGTTTTTGAAGGTGTAGTCCTTCATCACCACGGCCGAGGCCTTTACCCGCTCTTCAGAGCGCAAGCGAAAGACGGCGGGTTGCCGGCTACTGCCGCCCGCTTTGGCGTTGTATTCCGCGGCGTCCAATCTTGGGGCGTTACCGTGATGGTCTGCAAAAATAACCCTTGGCTGCTGGCTGGCGTCGATGCTGCCGTGACAGTAGCGGTAATGCCAACCTTCTTCCGCCGCCAGGCGTTGGATAAAGGCCAGATCGCTCTCCCGGTGCTGAACGCAGTATTCCCGAACGTCGCCACGGCACTTCAGTTGAAACGCTACAGCGGATATTCCGCGTTCTTGCAGAAGCGTGCTGACGATAAACTCTGTGGTCTGGCCCTGAAAAATACGACTGTTGTACATCAGCTCAAGGCGCCAAAGGGGCGACTGCAGCACGATTTCATAGCGGGTGCGGTGATGGCCGCTGTCACAAATGACAAACTCGCTGACCACACCGGTAAAGCGCCGCAGTGGCTCGCTGTGCTGCCAAATCACCAGGTCAACCGATTGTTCCAGAACATTGCTGGCATCGATATCAGAATCGGTGCTGGCCAATTGCAGACGACCGCAGAACAGCTGTGAGAGGCTTTCTGTTAGCTCGAAACCGACTACGGAGAATACGTCTGACGGAAAGTCACCGACTTGTGCGGTGAACTGCAGTCCATTTGCTTTGGGCATATCTTCAATCCTTGAAGGTATGTGTTTGGGTGATGTTAGTCTATTTTGGGTGCGCGGCGCTGTCGAGCGTGTCGCAAATCATGCGGTAGGGGACAGACTTCAAGTCTGTCCCCGGAGATGAGGGGACGGATTTGAAATCCGTCCCCTGGGAACGAAAAAACCCCAGATTGTTTCCAATCTGGGGTTTTTAAATTTGGCGGAGCGGACGGGACTCGAACCCGCGACCCCCGGCGTGACAGGCCGGTATTCTAACCAACTGAACTACCGCTCCAAGCTGAAACCGCGTGTGCGATCTTTTCAGATTGCTCGGTGACAACGAGGGCGAATTGTATAGATACCCCACTTTATGTCAACGGTTTTTATGAATATTTTTTATTTTACGGCATTCAGATTTCTGGCATGGCTGCCACAGAGCCCGCTCAATCAGACTCAGGCTGGGCAACGACCGCCACGGGCAGCGTGAAGTAAAAACGGGTGCCGCCGTCTACAGGGCGTTCAAAACCAATTTCACCGCCCTGGGCGTGGATCAACGATTGGCAGGTGGTCAGGCCGATGCCCATGCCGTCGCTTTTGGTGGTGTAGAAGGGCAGGAACAGCTTTTCCTCGGCGTCGTCTTGCAGACCAATGCCGTGATCGCGCACCTCGATGCGCACGAAGCCCTGTGCGGTGAGTGTTGCGCTCACCTCCACCGGTACCGCCGAATCAACACTGCGGGTAGCCTCCAGGCCGTTGCGGATCAAGTTAAGGGCTACCTGCTGGACCTGAATCGGATCTGCCAGCACGTCGGGCAGGTTTGGGGCCAGAGTCAGCTCTATTCCGCCTTCGTTATTGCGCATGTCGACTTCCGCGAACTGGCGGGTATCTTCAAGCAAAGCGGCGATAGCGACAATTTCTTTGCCGGTGGCGGGCTTTTTCATAAACCGGCGGATACGGCGGATGATTTCACTGGCCCGATGCGACTGGGCTTCTACTTTGTCCATGGTTTGCTGCAGCAAAACTAAATCCGGCTCTGCTTTGCCCACCAGGCGTTTGGCCACGCGGGCGTAATTGGTAATAGCGGTCAGCGGCTGGTTCACTTCGTGGGCAAAACCTGCGGCCATTTCGCCCATGGTGGTCATGCGCGAGGTATGGGCCAGCTGGTCGCGCTGCTCTTGCACCGTGGCGCGAGCTTCTTCCAGCGCCTGTTCATTGGCCAGTTCTTCGGTAATATCGCGAAACACCACAACGGCGCCGTGCAACTCGTCGGCATCCTGTTTGGGCGATGAACGATATTTTGCCCGAAACGCCGACCGGTCTACGCGCAACATCTGAATATCGCGCTGTGCTTCTGCAATACCATGACGACAGGTGGCCTGAACCGGCAGGGGTTCCTTGTCATCAGCTGCGGGGGCAAAGTGCAGGTCAAAAAAACATTGGCCAACCAGCTCTTCAACCGGCGCATTCATAATCTGGCCGGCAGCAGGGTTGGCAAATTCAATGGTGCCGTTTTCGTCGAGGCCGTAAATGCCCTCGCTGATGGCGTTAAGAATACGGGACTGATCACTTTGTAATTCACGGTTGCGCGCCTGAAGTTCGCGCTCAAGGCGAATAACCCGGGCGTGGGTTTTTACCCTCGCGATCACTTCCTGTGACTGAAACGGCTTGGAAATGTAGTCGGCGCCACCCAGCGAAAACCCTCTTACCTTAGCGCTCAGGTCGTCAAGCGCTGACAAGAAAACCACCGCGCAATCGGCGGTGGCCGGGTCAGCTTTCAAACGCCGGCAGACTTCATAGCCGTCCATTTCCGGCATCATGATGTCCAGCAGAATCACTTCTGGCTGATGACAGTTGGCCAGTTCCAGCGCTTTTCCGCCTCCGTTGGCGATCAGCAGCCGATAGCCTTTGTCTTTCAGAGTCTCATAAAGCACTTTCAGGTTCTGGGGATTGTCATCCACAAGCAGAACCGTTACCTCACGGTTGTCGATGACGGAATCAGTCATATGCAAGAAGCCGGTTACCAAAGTAACCGTATGATGCCGCTCGGATCATCGTGGGTCGATAAGGTTCTTTACTGACAACACCATACGGACCAGATGTGCCAGTGAATGGGTGCCCATCTTGTGCATCACCCGGGAACGGTGAATCTCTACGGTGCGCTGGCTAATTTCCAGCTCTATGGCAATCACCTTGTTGGCCTGACCGGCAATCATACGGTCCATAATTTCGTGTTCGCGGGGAGTCAGGCTTTTTACACGGCGCACAATTTCCTGCTTTTCACCCAGGGTTTTGCGCTGCTGGCGGTCTTGCACCAAGGCAGCTTCAATCTTTTCTAGCAGGGCTTCTTCGCGGTAGGGCTTCTGAATGAAGTCTATGGCGCCTTCTTTCATGGCGTCTACCGCCATGGGAACGTCGCCGTGGCCGGTGACAAAGATAATCGGCAGAATCGAGTGTTTGTCGTTAAGCTTTTTCTGCAGCTCCATGCCATCCATACCCGGCATGCGGATATCCAGCACGATGCAGCCCGCCATGGCGTCAGAATAGCTTTTCAGAAACGCGGTAGCGCTGTCGTAGGTTTTTACCGGTTTGTCGTCTGACTGCAGCAGCAACTCCAGTGAGTCGCGCACCGCTTCGTCGTCTTCAACCACGTATACCGTTTGCTGGATGTCCGTCATGGCGCTGTAATCTCCTGTCCGTTTTTATAGTGCTGGTCAGTGAATGGACGGATCTTTGTTATCATCCCGACTATGTTCCTGACGCTCGTGTTCACGCATTTTTTCTAACCGCTGCTGAATAATGCCAAAAACGGTGCCTTTAGGGTACCTGCCTTTGCTATCGGGCGTGCCCGCTGGCGTACCCATCAGCATGGCGACGGCTTCTTCCACGTGGCTGACGGCGTAAACATGAAAGTCGCCGGCTTTTACCGCGGCAACCACTTCGCTGTCTAGCATCAGGTTTTGTACGTTGCTGGCCGGCATAATGACGCCCTGGTTGCCGCTGAGGCCACCCTTAAGCTGACAGGTGGTGAAAAAGCCTTCTATTTTTTCGTTCACCCCGCCAATCGGCTGCACTTCGCCAAACTGGTTAATAGAGCCAGTAATGGCCAGATCCTGCCTGACCGGCAGCTGCGCGATAGACGACACCAGGGCGCACAGCTCTGCTAAAGAGGCACTGTCGCCGTCTACTTCGCCATAATTTTGCTCGAATGTAAGGCTGGCCGACAGGTGCATTGGGTCGTCTACGGCAAACCGCGACGCCAGCCAGGACGTCAGAATCATCACGCCTTTCGAGTGAATGCTGCCGCCCAATTTTACGTCCCGTTCAATATCAATCACGTCGCCATCACCATAATAGCTGCTGGCGGTGATGCGGTTCGACAAACCAAATTCGAAACCACCGGTAGAAAGCACTGAAAGCGCGTTAACCTGGCCAACGCAGGTGCCGCCTGTGGTCACCAAGGTGGTGCCATCGCGGATGGAATCGTAAAAATGGTCGCGAATTCGGCTGTTGCGGTAACGGGCGCTCACCAGAGCACGCTCTACGTGCACATCCTGAATCTGTTTGGCCGCGGCTTGGCGCGCCCAGTAGTCTGACTCGCGCAGCAAATTTGCGATGTCGGCGGCGTGCAACGACAGGCGGTTCTGATGTTCAGCCATGCGGGCACTTTGCTCAATCACTCGCGCCACAGCTTTATGGGTGCAGTGCAGCAGTTTTTTCTCGACCACCAGGCTGGCAATAAACTTGGCGTAGGCCAACTGGCTGTCGTCGTTGCGATACATCTCGTTTTCGAAATCTGCGGTCACGCGGAACAGTTCTGAAAACTCGGGATCGTATTCCTGCAGCAGCATCCAGGTTTCACGGTCACCAAACAGTACGATTTTCACGTCCAGTGGTACCGGTTCGGGCTCAATGGAGATGGTGCCCGACAGGGTCAGCTCGCGCTCCAGGGAGTTAATCTGAATACAGTGGGACTGCAACGCACGCTTTAGGGCGTCCCAGGCGAACGGCTGCTCCAGCACTTTTGTGGCGTCCATCAACAGATAGCCGCCATTGGCGCGGTGCAGGCTGCCTGGGCGAATCAACGAAAAGTCAGTAAACACCGTACCTTTATAAGTAACGTTTTCAACGTAACCGAACAGATTGTGATACGTGGGATTGTCTTCCACTTCCACCGGGATCTCTTTGGTTTTCTGATGTACCAGCAGGTTCACCAGATAGCGCCGCGGCATTTTCTTGTCCAGTGACGCGTAGGCAATGGTGGCCTGCTCGTCATCGTCATCTAGAAAAATCTCCAGATTCTCGGACAGATCTTTACGCACTGCTTCAATAAATCCGGCCACCTCTGGCAGGTCTTTGTAACGTTCTTTCAACTCGTCAATCTGGTGACCGGTAACGCCCTCCAGAGTTTCCTGGTTCAGCGATTGTTGTTTATCCGCGTATTCCTGTTCCCAGTCGGCTAGTTTGCGCAGGGCGCGGCGCAGACGTTTTTCCAGATTATTGACAATCTCTTCGAACTTTTCGCGTTGAGCGTCCGTCAGGGCCTTAAAAGACTCTGCGGTATGAGCTTCATCACCACTCATAGCCACCAGCCGATAACCGCCCGGGGTGCTTATGGTCAAGCTGACCTTTTGACGTTTGGCCTGCTTCGCGACTTTTTCCAGCTCGCCATCCTGAAGTGCGGTGTAATCGCTTTTCAGCTTTTCAGCACGTTCCAAAAAGCCATCACTATCGAAGGTTTGCGGGATCACCTTTACCAACCGGCTCATCAGCTTTTCCATATCGCGCTTCAGCTGTGTGCCCTGCCCGGCCGGCAGCTTTAGCAGCTTTGGCACCCGCGGCTCTTCAAAGTCGGCCACGTAGCACCAATCGTGGGACTGCTGATCGGTATCTTTATGGTGCTCCAGGTACCGCAGCATCATGGTGCGCTTACCCAGGCCATTAATACCGACCGCATACACGTTGTAACCACCGTGGGGCATGGCCAGCGCAAAGCGCACCGCTTCCTGGGCGCGGTTCTGACCCACAATTTCAGCCAGGGGTTCTAACTGACGGGTGCTTTTAAATGGCAAATCTTTCAGAACACAGGCTTTGTAGAGCTGATGCGGAGGCAATGACTTCAAGGTTTAATCCTGTAACAGTCGGAATACAAAGATGACTTACTGCACACGGCGGCAAGTCCAATTGAATAATCGGACCATTGTACATTTTTTAGAGGCGAGGGGCTGTTGCAAGCCGTTTAGATCAGACCGTTATCGAGACTGGCCGCAACGTACAAGCCCAACTCTTCGCACTGCTGTTCAAACTCATCGGCGTAATTGCCACGGCACAGCAGAGGCTCTTGCACCAGTTTCCAGCGCAGGCCGGTGGTGATGCTGTCAATCGCACGGCGGGTGCCAGTGCCGTCATGGCCGGCACGAATATAAAAGGTAAAAGGCAGGCCCTGGGTTTTTTCCAGGCACGGATAATAACAGCGATCGAAAAAATCTTTCAATGCGCCGCTCATGTAACCGAGATTTTCGGTGGTGCCGAGAATAATCGCGTTGCAAGCCAGAACATCGTCGGGGCCGGCATCCAGTGGAGCAAGAACCTTTACCTCAACATTTTCAATATCGCTATGGCTAGCGCCAGCAGCAACTGCGTTGCGTAATTTGAGGGTATTTGGCGATGGAGCGTGGGCAACAATCAATAGTTTTTTGGCGCTGGGTTTTCCGACTTCTGACTGTTCAGAGTCTGAACCTTTAGAGTCTGACTTTTTAGAGTCTGGCATAGCCGGCCTCACTTTTAGTGCTTGTCAGCGCGCTGCAATCAACAGCGCGCTGACAAACTAACGGTCTTACAGTAGTTCGTCGCTGGATTCTGCAGGCGCCACTGCTGCATCCTTTCCTGCATCCTTTCCTGCATTTTTCCCTGCATTTTTCCCTGCATTTTTCCCTGCACCTTTTTCCGCGTCTTTCCCTGCATCTTTTGCCGCGTCTTTTTTCTCCGGCTTGGGCATCAGTTTGTCGCGCACCTTAGCTTCAATTTCTTTCGCCATTTCCAGGTTTTCTTCCAGGAATTTGCAGGCGTTGGCTTTGCCTTGGCCAATTTTGTCACCGTTGTAGGCGTACCAGGCGCCAGCCTTATCTACAAAGCCTTCCTTTACACCCATGTCCACCACTTCGGCCATGCGGTAAATGCCCTTGCCGTACAAAATTTGGAATTCGGCCTGGCGGAACGGCGGTGCCACTTTGTTTTTAACCACTTTCACCCGGGTTTCGTTACCGGTGACTTCGTCGCCGTCTTTCACTGCGCCAATGCGGCGGATATCCAGACGCACAGAGGCATAGAATTTCAACGCGTTGCCGCCGGTAGTAGTTTCGGGGCTGCCAAACATCACGCCTATTTTCATGCGGATCTGGTTGATGAAAATCAGCAGGACGTTGGCATTCTTGACGTTGCCATTCAGTTTGCGCAGAGCCTGTGACATCAGGCGGGCCTGAAGACCAACATGAGAGTCACCCATTTCGCCTTCAATTTCAGCTTTTGGCGTCAATGCGGCAACGGAGTCCACGACGATGACATCCACCGCGTTGGAGCGCACCAGCATGTCGCAGATTTCTAACGCCTGCTCACCGGTGTCGGGCTGGGAAACAAGCAGCTCATCAACGTTTACGCCCAGCTTTTCAGCATATTGAGGATCAAGGGCGTGCTCAGCATCAACAAAAGCACACGTTTTGCCCTGCTTCTGGGCTTCCGCAATAACCTGCAACGTCAGCGTAGTTTTACCAGAGCTTTCAGGGCCGTAGATTTCACAAACCCGGCCGTAAGGTAGGCCACCAATGCCAAGAGCAACGTCCAGACCAAGAGAGCCGGTAGAAACGGACGGGATTGCCTCACGGGGGTGGTCGCCCATCTTCATGATGGCGCCTTTACCAAACTGGCGTTCAATCTGGGTTAGAGCGGCGGATAAAGCTTTCTTGCGGTTGTCTTCCATAGGTACGAACCTTCTTCAAAATGGTACGTTAGAATAATATGCTGAATAGTGGGCTGATAGGGTGCGCCGGTAATATGATGCGCTAATCTAAACTTGGGAACTGGCTGCCCCGGAAAATAACTGTATATTTAACCAGCATTAAACCACATTAGACAAAGCAGACCAACCCTTGTGTGGGGGATTTTTTTAGCCATTGTGGGTTAGATATCACTCAACAAGAACCGGCGCACACTTTCAATCGCAAAGATCACAGCCTGGCGCCGCACCTGGTCGCGATCGCCGTCAAAATGCTTCAAACCGGTGCTGATATTTTCGGCGTTGCCCCAGGCGAACCACACCGTACCTACCGGCTTGGCCTCGCTGCCACCGCCCGGCCCGGCAACGCCACTGATTGAAACGGCGACGCTTGCACCCGACACTCGCAGCGCTCCGGAGACCATCTGCCGTACCACCGGCTCGCTCACCGCGCCGTATTCCGCCAGGGTCTGTTCATTAACACCCAGCAAAGCGTGTTTAGCATGGTTGCTGTAGGTAACCAGCCCACCCGTGACGTAGGCCGAGGAGCCAGCCTGGCCGGTCATGGCCTTAGCCACCCAGCCGCCGGTGCAGCTTTCTGCAGTCACCAGCATGGCGCTGGCGCGGGTTAATACGCTACCCAGTTCTGCCGCCTGCTGGCGGATGTATTCATCAGTGATATCAGGCATGGTGACCTCATTTATAATCCACGTTTCATCCTGCGGTGTAATTTTCTACAATCCACCGCCAGTTCCCCAAAACAGCCATCGCGGATGTCCCATGTCAGCAGCGCACACCGAAAGCCCTAAAATTACCCCAATGATGCAGCAATACCTGAAAATAAAGGGCCAGCATCCCAACGAGCTGGTGTTCTACCGCATGGGGGATTTTTACGAGCTGTTTTATGACGACGCCAAAAAAGCCTCGGAGCTGATGGATATTACCCTGACCGCCCGTGGCCAATCAGGGGGCAATCCAATTCCCATGGCGGGCATTCCGTACCACGCGTCTGAGGGTTACATTGCCCGCCTGGTGCGCGCAGGTCAATCCATTGCGATTTGCGAGCAGATTGGTGATCCGGCCACCAGCAAAGGCCCGGTTGATCGCCAGGTGGTGCGCATTGTTACTCCCGGCACGCTTAGCGACGACGCCTACCTGGAAGACCGCCGTGACAACCTGCTGGTGGCGATTTATCACCATAAGCAGCACTTCGGTTTTTCTTCTTTGGATATTTCCAGCGGCCGCTTCGCGGTTTCAGAGCTTAATAGCACCGAAGCCTTGCAAGGCGAGCTGCAACGGCTGCGCCCGGCGGAAATATTGATCAGCGAAGACTTTCCTTTTACCGATTTGCTGGAAGGTTTTACCGGCATTCGTCGCCAGGGGCCCTGGCTGTTCGAACCTGATACCGCGCGACGGGTAATTACTCAGCAATTGCAGGTGCGCGACCTGACCGGTTTTGGCTGTGAAGATATGCACTTGGCCGTGTGCGCCGCCGGCTGCCTGCTGCAATACGCGCGGGAAACCCAGCGCACCGCCCTGCCCCACATTCGCAAACTCAGCCGCGAGCGACGCGAAGACGCGGTCATTCTGGACGCGGCCAGCCGCCGCAACCTGGAAATTGACACCAACCTGATGGGCGGCACCCAGTACACCCTGGCCTGGGTGATGGACCGCACCGCCACTGCCATGGGCGGGCGCCAGCTGCGGCGCTGGTTGAACCGTCCGCTACGCGATGTGGCGGTGGTACGCCAGCGCCAGCAGGCGGTCAGTGCGCTATTGAAAAATTTTGACTATGAGCCGATTCACGACCAGCTAAAAACCATCGGCGATATAGAACGCATTCTGGCGCGCGTGGCGCTGCGTTCGGCGCGGCCCCGTGACCTGGCACGGCTGCGGGATGCGTTCGCCGTGTTGCCCGATTTGCAAAAATCCATGGCTGCGGTTGATTCCACCCACGTCGGCGAGCTGGCCACCAATATCGGCGAATATCCGCAGTTAGCGGATTTGTTGGGCCGGGCCATCATTGATAACCCGCCGGTGGTGATACGCGAAGGCGGAGTGATTGCAGACGGGTTTGACGCCGAACTGGACGACATGCGCAACATCAGCGAAAACGCCGGCCAATATCTGTTGGACGTGGAAACCCGGGAAAAACAGCGTACCGGCATCAGCACTTTAAAAGTGGGCTACAACCGGGTACACGGCTATTACATTGAAATCAGTCGTTTGCAGTCAGCCCAGGCACCCGCGGATTACATTCGCCGGCAAACCCTGAAAAACGCCGAGCGTTTTATTACCCCGGAACTAAAAGAGTTTGAAGACAAGGCCCTAAGCGCCAAAAGTCGTGCCCTGGCCCGGGAAAAAGCCCTGTGGGATGAGGTTTTGGAGACGGTTGCGGCAGAACTTGCACCGCTGCAAGATGCCGCTCAGGCGCTGGCCGAGCTGGACGTGCTAAGCAACTTCGCCGAGCGCGCCACCAGCCTGCGCCTGTGTGCCCCGCAGTTCAGCGATGAACCCGGCCTGCAGATTGAAGAAGGCCGGCACCCGGTGGTCGAGCAGCTATTAGACGATCCGTTCGTGCCTAACAATTTGCTGATAGACGCCAAACGCCGCATGCTGATGATTACCGGCCCCAACATGGGCGGTAAATCCACTTATATGCGCCAGGTGGCGCTGATTGCTTTGCTGGCTTATACCGGCAGCTTTGTGCCGGCTAACAGCGCGGTGCTTGGGCCGGTCGACCGCATATTCACCCGCATGGGATCGTCTGACGACATAGCCGGCGGGCGCTCCACCTTTATGGTGGAGATGACCGAAACCGCCAACATTCTGCACAACGCCACCGAACACAGCCTGGTGCTGATGGATGAAGTGGGCCGTGGTACCAGCACCTTTGATGGCTTGTCATTGGCCTGGGCCACGGCCGAGCATTTGGCGCGGAACATTCTGTGTTACACGCTGTTTGCCACCCATTATTTTGAACTAACCCAGCTCGCAGATGAACTGGAACATGCCGTTAACGTGCACCTGACCGCCACCGAGCACGATGACAGCATTGTGTTTCTGCACAACGTGCACGAAGGCCCCGCCAGCCAGAGCTACGGCTTGCAGGTGGCCAAACTGGCCGGCGTGCCGGTGGAGGTTATCCGCAATGCCAAAGCCCAACTGGCGAATCTGGAAGGCGCCAATGCAACGCCCGATGCAAAACGCTCAACCACCGGGTTACCGCAAAAAGTGACGCGGCGGGCGACGGCTATTGCGGATTCAACTGCATTTCAGGGGGATATGTTCGCCAAACTGGAACCCAGCGCGCTGGAGCTGGCAGTGGGCGCACTCGACCTGGATGACATGACCCCTCGCCAAGCGTTGGAGCAGCTGTATCAGCTGAAACAGCAACTTGAAAAGTAATGGCAAAAAAGTGCGTATAAATTGACCTGGGTATAACGTTATAGAAGACGGATGCTTGCGACCGGAGTAGTGGCTCCCTACAATATCGCGCATAAAACTATAATCTAGGGAGCCCGCGTTTCAAGCTCCTGTGAGACAGACCAGCCAACCAGGAATATGAACATGGCGTTTATCGTTACTGATAACTGCATCAAGTGTAAACACACCGACTGTGTGGAAGTCTGCCCTGTAGATTGCTTCTACGAAGGTCCGAATTTTTTGGTTATTGATCCTGACGAGTGCATCGACTGCGCCCTGTGCGAGCCCGAATGCCCGGTTGAGGCTATTTTCTCGGAAGACGAGCTGCCTGCCGACCAGAAAGTGTTTATCGAACTGAACGCAGATCTGGCCGGAAAATGGCCTAATATCACAGAGAAAAAAGAGGCGTTGCCTGACGCTGCAGAGTGGGACGGCGTGCCCGACAAGCTTCAGTATCTGGAGAAGTAACACTTCTACCTCATCCGAAAGCAGATACGCGCAAGATAGAAACCATCAGCGCGATAGAAAACAGCCGGCTAACCGCCGGCTTTTTTTTGCCTGACAATCGCGTTTTTCCAGACACAAAAAAGGGAGGCACCAGGGCCTCCCAAGGACACACATCGTTTTGCCGCCGGGGCCTTGTGACCCCGGTCAGCAGGGTTCTTTAGCTTTGGTTTTTGATACTTTGGTCTTTCATGCTTTGACTTGTCGTTTCCGGCTTGATGATTACGTCATCGGCCCCCGGGGAATCCGGATCCGGAGTGAAGCCCAACAGTTTTGTGCGCTCAATCAGGAAGTAGAGCACCGCACCGGTGGCCAGGCCCCAGCCCGCGCCGTACACCGCAAGTACAACACCCATGGTGCCGGCAATGCCGCGTTCGGTGTTGTTCTCCAGCTGTTCCAGGCCCACCATCAAACAGATGTAACCGGTCAGCAGCAAGGTCAGCGAGAGCGCGATGGGCAGCACCGGCTGGAAGAAGCTCACCAGTGGCAGTATGAATATCGCGATAAAGCCGGTAATCCAGAAGGTGCCGCCGCCGCTGTAGATGGAATCCATCGCGTTGCGGCCATACTTGTAGCGCTCGGCCATGGTCGCGGTCACAGCGGTCCAGATCGGGCCGGCCAAACCGGGGTAAGGTGCGAAGAAAGCGTGGCCACCGTTACGGATAGCGGTTACCAGGTGCACCCGGTCGATGCTGTTGTCGATGTCTTCATCGCGACGCAGATGGTCAACACGGTTCATCAGCGATTGGCCCACAATAATGTCGCCAAAGGCAATGATGTAGGCAATGACGGCCGTTGGGATGGCGTATAGGAATACGCTGGGCTCTGGGAAACCAACGCTGAACGGCAGGTAGTTCCACAGCTCACCAAAGGCGGGTGCAGTGATGCCCCACTTTACTTCTGGCACCGCGTATTCACCGGTGGCAAAGCCCACCAGAATCGCCACAATCATGCCCGGCACCATGCCATAGTTGGCAATTTTGCGCGCAAAAGAGTTGGTTTCAACAAAACCCTTAAAGGACACCGAGAACATCAGGTACAGACACACCAGACCGCCAACAATCAGCGAAATAGGTGTGGCTGCCAGACGGCCACCGGCTTCAATTTCGCCCATCAGCGCAGCAATACCGGCACCGATGATAATCCCGCCTTTCATAGAGCGTGGAATAAATTCCACCAGCTTGCTGCCCAAGCGGGTAACGCCCAGAATAAGGAAGATAATGAAGACCAAAAACTGCAGAGCAAACATTGCCTGAATGGCTTCCGGGCCGGGCTCGTAATCGCTCAGAAACAGCAGCACTACCGGAATACCCGGTGTGATCCAGCCCGGAACCAGGGGTACGCCCAAAAGCGCCGGCAGCATAAAACCGATACCGCAGATAACCACATAAGCCAGGGCCACGTCGTAGGGCACGCCCAAGTAAGTTTCAAGCAGTGGAATCATGGCCAGAGTAACCACGAACATAATCAGCGCCTGCGCCATTTCCGCAAATTCCCAGCGGTAATGCACAAACGGCAGGCGAATCTTGAAGGGGCCCGCCGGCCAGTACGGTTGTTCTTCGCCGTTCTTGCGATGGAACATTTGCATCTTGAGTTTTCTCCGAATACCCGGCGAACCGGGTGTTAGTGTTGTTTTTGTGTAAGTTCTTAAGAGAGCTCTTGTGTGAGCTCTTGGATGTGTCCCTGCAAGGCGCTTTCCAGCTACTTGATTTCCTTAGCCTGATCGCGCAGCAAAAATTTCTGGATTTTACCGGTCGAGGTTTTTGGCAAGTCCGAAAACACAACGGTTTTTGGAACCTTGAAGCGAGCCATGTGCTTGCGGCAGAAGTCGATCATTTCTACTTCGGTCACGTTGCCGGCTTCAGGCTTCAGAGTGACGAAAGCGCAGGGTGTTTCGCCCCACTTTTCATCCGGGCGGGCAACAACGGCTGCTTCCTGAACCGCCGGGTGTCGGTAAAGAACGTCTTCAATTTCAATGGTGGAAATGTTCTCGCCGCCGGAAATAATGATGTCTTTCAGGCGATCCTTGATTTCCATGTAACCGTCTTCGTGCCAAACCGCCAGATCGCCGGTGTGGAACCAACCGCCGCGGAACGCTTCTTCGGTGGCTTTCGGGTTCTTCAGGTAACCCTTCATCACGGTGTTACCGCGCAGAAAGATTTCACCAATGGTTTTGCCGTCTTTTGGCGTCGGCTTCATGGTGCCCGGGTCTGCAATCATGGTGCCGCCCAGGGTGTGGTAACGAACGCCCTGGCGGGATTTGATGGCGGCACGCTCTTCCAGCGGAAGATCGTTCCAACGATCTTTCCAGGCACAGACGGTCACCGGGCCGTATACTTCCGTCAAGCCGTAGGTGTGGGTCAACGCGATGCCCATCTCTTCAACCGCGCCAATTACTTGGGCGGGAGGCGGAGCACCGGCAACCATGGCCTTCACAACGTGATCAATACCTGCCTTGGATGCAGGTGGCACGTTCAACAAGGCGTTCAGCACAATAGGGGCGCCGCACATGTGGGTGACGCGGTGCTCACGGATTAGCTGCAGAATTTTTTCCGGATCAACCCGGCGCAGGCACACGTGGGTGCCGGCCATAGCGGTGATGGTCCAGGGAAAACACCAGCCGTTGCAGTGGAACATCGGCAGGGTCCACAGGTACACCGGATGCATGGCCATAGACCATACCGCGGTGTTGCCCAGTGAATTCAGGTAAGCCCCGCGGTGGTGATACACCACACCTTTGGGGTTGCCGGTGGTGCCAGAGGTGTAGTTCAGGGAAATGGCGTCCCATTCATCAGTCGGCATATCCCACTGGTACTCGGGGTCGCCTTCTTGCAAAAAGGCTTCGTAATCCAGATCACTGACTTTAACGCCTTCGCCGTATTCGGGATCGTCTACATCAATGATCAGTGGCTTTTTATCCAGGCGGCTAACGGCGTCCAGAATCACTTCGCCAAATTCGCGATCAACCAGGATCACTTTGGCTTCTGCGTGCTCAATCATGAAGGCAATCACTTCGGCATCCAGCCGAACGTTCAGGGCGTTCATGACGGCGCCGGTCATGGGCACGCCAAAATGACACTCGACCATGGCTGGAATATTGGGCAGCATGACGGCGACGGTATCGCCTTTTTTAATCCCGCGGCCGACCAGCGCCGACGCCAGGCGCAAACTGCGCTCATGGGTCTCGGCCCAGGTGCGGCGAATGGCACCGTGAATAATCGCCGGATAATCGGGATAAACACTGGCGGTACGAGTAATAAAATCGATAGGCGTCTGAACGGCGTAATTGGCTTCAACGGGCGCAAGGCCCTGATCGTAGATCGAGGTCATTCTGTGTGGTCCTATAGGTAGGCATAACGCTGTTTTGCTTGGTATATTCTGACGAATCACCAAATTAGTTATAATTTACAGCTGAACAAATAGTATTAAATAGAAGTCTTACTATAAATTGCACCAACGTATTATAGTAAAAATACTATAAAATTGACCGAATATCGAAGATTTCCTTGCCATGAACGCAAATTGCTTTGACTTATCAATGGGCTTTGCCGCAACCGATCCGCAACCACTGCTGATTGTTGACCACAAAAGCCGCACGCTGAGTATGAATCCGGCCATGAAAAACCTGGTCGAAGCGGTTGACGATTCGCCCAATGGGGCTGACCATTCCGGCGCGATGGCCGATCCTCGACGTTTTTTGCCCGTGAACGTGGAAGAACTGGTGCGAGCCTGCCTGAATCAACAACGCCCTGTGGACAACGCAGAGGCGCGTTACAAGGGCCAAATTTACCTTTGGGCGCTGGTTCCTGACGTTGCTCAAAATCAGGTATTGTTGAAGGGTCGGGATGCAACCCGGGAGCTGGAACTGCAAGAGCAGGCGGTGCGCTCCAACCGCTTGTACCGGCTGATTACCGAGAACACCACCGACCTGATTTCCCGCCACGCGCCGGATGGCCGTTTTATTGACGCTACGCCGGCGTCTTGGCGGCTGCTGGGCTACTGGCCGGAAGACCTGCGCGGGCGCCTGCTGGAAGACCTGTTTCCCAGTGGCCAGCCACAAAAGCACCTGATAGA
This sequence comes from Marinobacter sp. LV10MA510-1, assembly GCF_002563885.1. Lineage (GTDB taxonomy): Bacteria > Pseudomonadota > Gammaproteobacteria > Pseudomonadales > Oleiphilaceae > Marinobacter. The sequence goes on from NZ_PDJA01000001.1 coordinate 1,753,693, forward strand.
AGCCCGCAACCGGCTGAGCGAAGACGGCTACGCCATTGTGACCGCGCAAATTGTGCACCGCGACGGCACCCCACGCTGGTTTGAAATTGCCAGCCGTGCCATTCGCGAAACCTACACAGGCGCGGTGGTGGAAGTGATCAGCGTATCGCGGGACATCAGCGCGCGGATGGCGTCGGAAAAAAACAACCGCCGCCTGGCGGACGAACTGGCCCACGCCGCACGGCTGGCCACGCTGGGTGAACTGGCCAGCAGTATCGCCCACGAAATGAATCAGCCGCTGGCCTCTATTGTGAATTTTGCCAGCGCCAGCCAGCGCTTTCTGAAAACCGCAGACACCCAGCCGGCCAACCTGACCCGGGTAGGCGACGGCCTGACAAAGGTTATTCACCACGCCAATCGCGCCTCGGAAGTGATTCGCCGGCTGCGGGCTTTTTTGCGCAAAGGCCGCAAACGTTCAGAGCTGCTGGCCCTGAACCGGGTGGCCAGCAACGTTGCCCTTCTATGCCAGTGGGAGGCAGACAAGCACCGGGTATCGGTGGTTTGCCGACTGCCAGAAACCAGCCCTACGCTGACCGCCGACCCGGTGCTGATAGAGCAGGTACTCATCAATCTGGTGCGTAACGCCATCGAAGCCAATGTAGAGGCCCGCGTTGATAACAGCTCTGCATCGACCATCATCATGACCATTAGAGTGAACGACCTGGGCGAAACCCTGGTCGAAGTGGCCGATCAAGGGCCGGGCCTGAACGCCGATGGCATCCGCCAGATGTTTCAGCCGTTTTACACCAGCAAGCCTGATGGCCTGGGGCTAGGGTTGTCCATGAGCCGTTCTATTGTTGAAGGTTTCGGCGGTTTTCTGGATGCTTACCCGGCGCCAACCGGCGGTTTGACGCTGGTTTGTCGGTTTCCACCACCGGCCTGTCAAAAATCTATTATAAGTCCACGGGAGACACCCAATTGCCAATGACTGACCAGCCCACAGCCCAGACCACCTTCGTTTATATAGTCGACGACGACGCCGGCATGCTGGAGTCTACCCAATGGCTTCTGGAATCCGTGGGCCTGGCCGTGGAAGCCTACAGCGACGGTCGCAAATTTCTGGATTCTATGACCCCACAAAGCAACGGCTGCGTTGTGCTTGATGTTCGCATGCCCGGACTAGGCGGCCTGAACGTGCAGGAAGAACTGCAAAAGCGTGGGTTGGCGCTGCCCATTATCTTTGTATCTGGCCACGCCGATGTGCCCATTGTGGTGCGCGCGTTCAAATCCGGCGCCTTTGATTTTATTGAGAAGCCCTTTAACGAACAGCTACTGCTAGACAGCGTGCAGCAGGCACTGCAGGAGCGCCAACAGACCCGCCATCAACAGCAGGGCAGCAGCCAGACCACAGCATTGCTGGACACCCTCACCCGTCGCGAGCGCGATGTGTTCTTACCGTTAGCAAAAGGCTACACCAGCCGTGAAATTGCTGAACAGTTGGGGGTGGGCGTAAAAACCATCGACCTTTATCGGGCGCGGGTGATGAGACGGCTGGGGGCAGACAGGCTGCCAGACGTCACCGGCATCGCCCTTTCTGCGGGTTTGGTGGATGCGCTGGATTTGCGCAACAAACGCTAACTGGCAATATGATCGCTAAATCGACCGCGCCTGTACTTCGTGGGCAAGCGCGCCAAGCCTTACAACAGCCTGGTCGATTCGGTCACTCCATGGGTTGCCACAGTTTATTCGCAGGCAAGATTCAAACTTGTTTGAAATAGAGAACATCAAGCCCGGTGCAACATTGATGTTTTCTGCCCTGGCAAGCTGATAAACCAGTGTGCCGGAAACTCCAGCAGGTAGTTGAACCCAAAGCACAAAGCCGCCTTGGGGCCGGCTTATGGCTGTACCTTCGGGAAATGATCGAGCAACCGCTGTACGCATTCGTTCCGTAGCTTGGCGATAGTTCTGTCGCGCGGAACGCAGATAACGATCATAACCGCCCTGTTCAAGAAAATGCGCAACGGCCATTTGTGGGATGGAAGACGTCGCCAGATTCGAGAAATATTTGTGTTGCCTGGCGCTCGCCATATAACGCCCGGGCAACATCCAGCCCACTCTCAATCCCGGCGAAATGGTTTTTGATACGGAGCTGCAATAAATTACATTACCTGTGTGGTCAAAGGCCTTCGCGGGTTTCGGTCTTTCGCCAGAATGGTACAAGTCGCCATAAATGTCATCTTCAATCAACGGTACGCCCGCAACGGCAAGCATTGAAACCAGCTGTTGTTTGCGCTCATCCGACATTCTGGCGCCCATTGGATTGCTGTGATTACACACCACCACACACGCTTTGACAGGCCACTGTTCCAGGGCCAACTCCAAACCCTCAAGACTGAGGCCTTCCGCGGTATGAGTGGGGATCTCCAGCGCTCTCAGCCCAACAACTTCTAGCGCTTGAAGAATTCCGGGAAACGACGGTGACTCAACCGCGACGATGTCTCCGGGTTGGGTCACCGCCCTAAGACCAAGAATGATTGCTTCCTGCGCTCCGTTGGTGACGAGCACATCCTCAGGGGTGATCGGCACGCCTATCGTCGCCATACGCTGAGCGATTTGTCGGCGTAATGGTTCCTTGCCGGGAAAAGCATATTCCAGTGTTTCAATGCCACGTCGCGCCGCCCAGAGCGCGCTTTGCTGAATCTGGCGAAAGGGCAGAAAATCCGCATGAGGAATGGCCCCAGAAAGAGGCACCATGCGTTTTTGCTCGTCAGCGCACAATTCCAGGGTCATTTCCCGTGCATTAACAGGAACGGGACGGCTCCGATCGGTTTGCATGACGGGTTCCGGAGCATCCCGCAGCGGCAAGCGTGCAAAGTAGCCGCTGCGCTCGCGAGCCTGAACATAACCGCGGGCCTCAAGCGTCTGGTGCGCGTGCAATATCGTCGAAACGCTGACGCCAAACTGCCGGCTTAGTGCCCTGACACCGGGCAGCCGATCGCCATCCCGAAAGACCCCATCCTGAACCTGAGCCTGAAGCCTGTCTGCTACCTCGTTATAAAGAGCGCCCATCCTGTTTGCCTCGTTAAACCAAAAAGATTATAGCCTTTAAGCAGACTTTGGCTTTATTTCAACAGACCGGCGGCAAAACGGAACATCACAGATGCCACTGAAAAATTGCAGTACAGAAAACTAAAAATACAATCTGTACCGGTTCAAAACCAGATTATCTGATTCTGTTTTGGAATTTGGTATGGGCGGAAAATGGCAATACCGTAACGAGAAGAAGGAGTTTGATCATGGGTATAACCAACAATCCCGCGTTCAGCGCCAGTCGGAATAACCTTTTTGGTTTCAGGCCGCCATCTGTGAAACTTGCCGCAAAACATCCTGATCAAACCCGTAAGGATTTGGCAGCACTAGGTCTATCTGTTTGCCAGTGCGATTCAAAACACTGGACGGTAACGCATCGCGCTACCCTGCCCGAGCTGCACTTTTACAGTGAGTGGGAATTAACGCAGTTTGCCAACCACAAGGCACACCAATACGCCAATCAACCATCAACGGAGAACACATGAAAAGCTATCCCATTTATCAGGTAGACGCGTTTACCAGCGAAATTTTCAAAGGTAACCCAGCCGCGGTCATGCCCTTAAAGGCATGGCTTCCCGACGGGGTTCTTCAGGCCCTTGCCGCCGAGAACAACCTGTCAGAAACGGCCTTTTTTGTTCCCGAGCCAGAGGCTAGTGAAGCAGACTTCCATATTCGCTGGTTCACGCCAGAAATCGAAGTTCCTCTGTGCGGTCACGCTACACTGGCAAGCGCCTGGGTTATTTTCAACAAACTGGATTGGACTTCAGACCGGATTCGCCTGCGCTCCAAAAGCGGTCCGCTTGGCGTGCACAAGCAATCCGACGGTTGGCTGGTTTTGGATTTCCCAAATCTTGCGGTTACCGAACAATCTACACCCAGCATCATACTTGAAGCTTTGGCGGATGCGCCGACTACGATTTTTTACGTCGCCAAAGACACCAACTACATGCTGGTGTTAGAAAACGAAGCTGCGGTAAAAGCAGCACAACCCGACATGCAGAAAATTAAACAGCTTAAGAGCTTGGGCTTGATAGTCACCGCGCCCGGAACTGATTCGGACTTTGTTAGCCGTTACTTTGTGCCGTGCGCCGGTATTAACGAAGACCCTGTGACCGGCTCTATACACAGTGCGCTGGTGCCGTATTGGGCAGAGAAATTGGGCAAGAAAGTTCTGGAAGCGCGTCAGCTTTCTGCACGTGGTGGTTTGCTGCGCTGCGAATTGAAGGGAGAACGGGTAGCCATTGCCGGCCAAGCGGCGTTTTACATGGAAGGCACCGTATACCTTCAATAGGGCTGGTATACTCTGTGCCCACATTTTTAGCGGCAGACGGTAATGACAACGCTTTCCAGTAACCAGAACGCCAACAATCAGCACGCTAATGACCATCGCGGCAGCCATTACGATGTCATCATCGTCGGCGCCGGCGCGGCGGGGCTGATGTGTGCGGCAACCGCTGGTTATCGAGGGCGTAAGGTACTGGTGCTGGACCACGCCAACAAGGCCGGTAAGAAAATTTTGATGAGCGGCGGCGGGCGCTGTAATTTCACCAACCTGAACAGCACCACCACGAACTTTTTGTCTGACAATCCCCATTACTGTATTTCGGCGCTGAAACGTTACACCCCCAGGCATTTTCTGGATCTGGTGGAGCGGCACGGCGTGGAGTACGAAGAGAAGGCAGCGGGCCAGCTATTCTGTCAGCACAGCGCCAAAGACATTCTGAACATGCTGCTGACCGAATGTGAATGGGCCGGCGCTGAAGTACGCCTGAAAACCGGCGTTACGGAAGTGGCCAGAACGCCCAAGGGTTATCGACTGACAGCAGGCGGACAGGCGTTGACCTGCGAATCTTTGGTGGTCGCTTGCGGCGGGCTGTCTATTCCCACCCTGGGCGCTTCGGGCTTTGGTTATGACCTTGCTCGCCAATTCGGGCTGGAAGTACTACCCACTCGCGCAGGACTAGTGCCTTTTACTCTGCACCCAGAATTGAAAATGACCCTGGCGCCGCTGGCCGGCATCAGCTGCCCGGTAAGCGCGGAGTGCAATCATGAACAGTTCCAGGAACCGATGCTGGTTACTCACCGCGGTTTGAGCGGCCCCAGCATGCTGCAGATTTCCAGCTTCTGGCAGCCCGGTGACGAACTGCACATCAACCTGCTACCGCTGCAGCAGGTTGAGCAGGATTTGCTCAGCCTGCGCAAGCTCAAACCGCAAAGCACGCTCGAACACTATCTAAACGCGCACCTGCCAAAGCGCTTCGCGCAAGCCTTCAACGAGCTGCAGCGCTGGGCCGGTCCGCTTCAAAGCTACCGCAACCCGGATATCGAACACATCAGCCGCACGCTGCAGCAGTGGACTATAAAGCCCGCAGGCACCGAAGGCTATCGCACTGCGGAAGTGACCCTGGGCGGCGTAGATACCCGCCAGCTGTCCTCTAAAACCATGGCGGTTCTGGAACAGCCGGATTTGTACTTTATTGGTGAAGTGGTAGACGTAACCGGCCACTTGGGTGGCCATAACTTTCAGTGGGCCTGGGCATCGGGGGTGGCGGCCGGGCAGGCGGCGTGAGTTTGGGAGCCAGACCGGGGACAGATTTCAAATCTGTCCCCTATTTCGTAATTTCTCAGCGCAGAATAACTAGTGGTTTTTTGGCGGATTTCAACATGTTGGTGGTGGTACTACCGAGCAGGAACCTGCGGATTTTTGAGTGGCCGTAGGCTCCCATCACCAGCAAATCGATGTTGTGCTCGTCCTGGTAGCGGTGCAGAACAGGCTCTACCTCACCGTTGCGAATAGCCAGGGTTATTTCGGCTTCCAGCGGCGCCAGCATGGCCTCGGCTTTGCGTAACTGCACCATGGCCTCTGGGCTTTCTTCGCCCACCATCACCAGGTGCAGCGGCATGCCCTTCAAAACCTGGCTGGCGGCCAAATGCTCTACTCCACGAAACGCGGTAGCACTGCCGTCAAAAGCCAACATGGAGTTTTTTGGCGCGGAAAAGTCGTCTGGCACCAGCAAAATTGGGCGGCTCATGCTGCGAATCACCGTCTCCAGCTGGCTGCCAATGTGCAGATCGCGGTTGGAGCTGCTTTCGCCACAAAGGCCCATCACCAGCAAGCGAGTCTGTTCCTGAATCGCCAATAGGGATTCAGTGAGGTCGCCGTGGCGCTGACGCTTCTTGACATCGCTGATGCCCGCCTGTTTAACCCGCTGCTCGGCGTTTTCCAGCATGTGATTGCCGTGCTCCAAGGCGAGTTTAGAACGCTTGCGATCCAGTTCGGCCAGCTCGTCCAGCAAGTGCTCCCGGCTACCAAGGCCAATGTTGCCGGCCAGGTCCGGCTCTGACGGGTAGCGCTCTTCATCCAGCACGTGCAGCAGGGTCAGCGGCGAGTCCATGTATTTGCTCGCCCAGGCAGCGTAGTCACACACCGCCGGCGCAGCGCGTGAGCCGTCAATGCAGGCCACCACCTGCAAGATGTCTTGCGGCGCGCTTTGCTGCGTCTCTTGTGAAGAGTGCTTGGTGTTCGGTGTCGTATTTTGCATATTAATGGCCTATCAGCTGGTCAACGCCTTCCGGCTTGTCGTGCACACCAAAGCGGTCAACGATGGTGGCACTGGCTTCGTTCATGCCAATCACTTCCACCTCTGCTCCGTCGCGCCGGAACTTGATAACAACCTTGTCTAGCGCTCCCACGGCGGTAATGTCCCAGAAGTGGGCGCGACTCACATCTATTACCACCTTATCGACCACTTCGCGGAAGTCAAAGGCGGCTACAAACTTTTCCGACGAACTGAAGAATACTTGCCCGGTAACCGTGTAGGTACGAGTACTATCGGCCTCGTTCAGAGCACTGTCCACGCCCATGTAATGGCCAATTTTGTTGGCGAAGAACAGCGCAGCCAACAGCACACCGGCAAATACGCCCAGTGCCAGGTTGTGAGTGAACACGACAACCACTACCGTCACCAGCATCACAATGTTGGTCGACAGCGGGTGGGTTTTCAGGTTGCGAATAGACTCCCAGGAGAAGGTGCCGATAGCCACCATAATCATCACCGCTACCAACGCGGCCATGGGAATGCGTACCAGAAAGTCGTCCAGCACCAGAATCAACACCATCAGGAAAACACCCGCGAACAGTGTTGACAGGCGGCCACGGCCACCGGATTTTATGTTAATGATCGACTGGCCAATCATAGCGCAGCCGGCCATACCGCCCAGCAAGCCCGAACCGATGTTGGCAATACCCTGCCCCCGGCATTCGCGGTTGCGGTCGCTTTCGGTATCGGTCAGGTCATCCACGATGGTGGCGGTCATCATCGATTCCAGCAGGCCCACCGCCGCCAGCGGTATGGCGTAGGGCAAAATAATCATCAGGGTTTCAAGATTCAACGGCACATCTGGCCACAGGAAAATCGGCAGTGTATCCGGCAGGTCGCCCATATCACCCACGGTGCGCACGTCGATATCAAACAGGAACGCAACAACCGTCAGCCCCACAATGCAAACCAACGGCGACGGCAGCACCTTGCCCAGCTTAGGTATATAAGGAAACAAATAGATGATGCCCAGGCCCGCCGCCGTCAGCGCGTATACGTGCCAGGTAACGTTGGTCAGTTCCGGCAGCTGGGCCATGAAAATCAGGATGGCCAAGGCGTTGACAAAACCGGTCACCACCGAGCGTGATACAAAGCGCATCAGGCTGCCTAGTTTTAAATAGCCGGCCACAAGCTGAATAAGGCCTGTTAGCAAGGTGGCTGCCATCAGGTATTCCAGGCCGTGTTCTTTTACCAGGGTAACCATGAGCAGCGCCATGGCGCCGGTGGCGGCAGAAATCATGCCCGGCCGGCCGCCAACAAAGGCGATGATCACGGCAATGCAGAATGACGCGTACAGCCCTACTTTCGGGTCTACGCCGGCAATAATGGAAAAGGCAATGGCTTCGGGAATCAGCGCCAGCGCCACCACCACGCCCGCGAGTAAATCGCCGCGCACATTCGACAGCCATTGTTGTTTAAGGGTGTTCACCATATCGGGTTCCGTTTTTACTTTGGAGCTTCTTAAGAGTTACTTAAGGGTACTCAGGTCGGGTCATTGCGACAGCCGCTATCGCCAGCAACCGTCGGTGGTTGTGGTAATGGGTTGTAAGCGTGAAAATAGCTGTAAGAAAGGCAGCAAAGTCTAACAGATTGTGTCGCCTGGCAAAAACCGCCGTGCAGGACAGCTATTACCATGGACAACGTAACCGCCGATTTTTTGGCCAGTAATCAATCCACTATCCGTTTGGCCATTGCTTTGTTGCTGGGCGCCATTGTGGGTCTGGAACGGGGCTGGGAGGCCCGCGAACAGAAATCCGGCGATCGTATTGCGGGTATTCGCACCTTTGCGCTGGTCGGCTTGCTGGGCGGGGTGGCCGCGTTGATTACCCGCGAACTTTCAGCCTGGGCATTCCCGGTATTGCTAATTGCCGTGGTTGCGACAGGCCTCGTTGCCTACAGCAGCCGTTTGCAGTACATACGCAACTTCAGCATTACCGGAATCATCGGCATGGTGCTGACCTTCTGTTTTGGCGCCATTGCGGTGGCCATAGATCCAGTGATTGCCACGGCAGCCGCGGTGGTCACGGCTATTATTCTGGACAATAAGGAAGAGATACACAGCCTGGTACATAAACTTCAGGCCAGCGAGCTGGACGCAGCGCTCAAGCTAATGCTGATTTCCGTGGTCATGCTGCCCTTGTTACCCAATCAAAGCATGGGCCCCGGCGGTGTGCTGAACCCGCGGGAAATCTGGTGGATGGTGGTGATGATTGCCTCCATTTCTTTTGTCGGCTATTTCGCCATGCGTTTGGCCGGCACTCAAAAGGGTATTCTGTTCACCAGTCTGTTCGCCGGCTTGAGCTCGTCTACCGCGCTGACCCTGCACTTTGCGCGGCAGTCTGCAAAGGCGCCGCAATTGGCGCCGCAACTGGCGGCCGGCATTCTGATCGCCTGTGGCACCATGTTTCCGCGCATTCTTATTTACTGCTTTGTGATTGCGCCGGCTCTGCTTCCCAGCCTGGTACTCCCGGTTCTGGTGATGACGGCGCTGCTTTACGGCCCGGCTCTGATAATCTGGTATCGGCACAGCCACAACAGCAATATCAGCCAGCCGGTACTGAACCAGAATCCGTTAGACTTAACCTCGGCCCTGGTTTTTGGTGCTCTTCTGACCGGCATTTTGCTGTTGGGTGAGTTCTTGAAAAACTGGCTGGGCGATACCGGCATCTATGTGCTGGCCGCCAGTTCCGGCATCGCAGATGTGGATGCCATTACCCTGTCGCTCACCCGCATGTCCATCGATGGCCTGAACAGCAATACCGCGGTCATAGGCATTGTGATCGCCGCGGCGGTGAACAATATGGTGAAATCCGGCATGGCGCTGGGTATTGGCAGCCGCCAGACCGGATTGCTGGTGACGGTGCCCATGGTGTTGTCGTTGGCCGCCGGTTTACTAACGGCATTGTTACAAGCGCCTTAAACCTGGGCCAGAAACCAGAAATTGTGCGAAAAAAAGTCCCTTATAACGCGCTACTCATGTATTCAGTGGCAAAAACCCGTATATTTCCACGATCTAAATCTTTTACAAAGGATACCTTAATGCTGTTTGCAATCATTCTGGGTGGCCTGATTGGCTCGGCCTTTGGCGGCTTCGCCGGCTTCATCATTGGCGGCGCGATTGGTGCGTTTTTACTGAACCGCATAAAAAGCCGGTTAATTGGAAAACTGCAGAATATTCAAAGCGGTTTTGTTGAATCTGTGTTCGCGGTTATGGGGGCGGTGTGCAAGGCCGACGGCGTGGTTTCACAAAATGAAATCGCCGTGGCGGAAGCCATGTTTACTCGCTTTCGCCTGAACGAAAGCCAGAAGACCAACGCCCGCGCCGCGTTCAACCGCGGCAAGGCACCAGAGTTTGATCTGGACGCCGAACTGCAACGTTTTATGCGCGTCAGCGGCGGCCAGCCGGCTTTGTTGCAAATGTTTCTGCAGGTTCAGGTATCGGCGGTAGCTGCGGATGGCGTAGTGCACCCCGCCGAGCACGACATGCTGGTTAAAATTGCCCGTGGCTTGGGGTTGCCGGAAAGCCAGGTTGACCAGCTGGAAGCTATGCTGCGTGGTGCCCATTACAGCCAGACCGGTGGCGGCCAGCGCTCCAGCGTGCAACAGACTGACGACGCCTATAAAGTGCTGGGCGTGTCACCCCAAGACAGCGATGACCACATCAAAAAGGTGTACCGCAAGCTGATGAGCGAAAACCATCCGGACAAACTGGCCGGCCGCGGCTTACCGGAGAGCATGCGCGAGATGGCCGAAGAGCGCACCGGCGAAATCACCCATGCTTACGATGTAATCAAAGACGCCCGCAGTGCAAATGGATAGTGCGAATCCCGGGGACGGATTTCAAATCCGTCCCCTAGCTCCCCAAATCCGCCCCCTAACTGCCAGCAACTGTTTCACTTTTTGCCCGCTTTGCTCACCCAATACCAGCAGCGCCGGTGTTAGTAGCAGGGTGAGCACCGTTGCGAAGGCTAGCCCTCCAGCAATGGCGCTGGACATCTGGGTCCACCATTGCGTGGATGGCGCGTTTAGCCCTAGCGACGGCGTAATCAAATCTACGTTTATACCCAGCACCATCGGCATCAAGCCCAGCACGGTGGTAATGGCGGTTAGCAACACCGGGCGTAGGCGCAGGCAACCGGTTTCCAGCGCCGCTGTCGCCGGTTCCATGCCGTCGGCACGCATCTGGTTGTAGGTATCAATCAGAATGATGTTGTTGTTCACCACAATGCCCGCCAAGGCGATCGTCCCCATACCCACCATCACAATGCCAAACGGCTGACTGTTCAGCAGCAGGCCCAGCAGTACGCCGGCGGTGGACAGCACAATGGCCGACAAAATCAAAAAGCTTTGGTACAGCGAGTTGAACTGGGTCACCAGAATCAGCAGCATCAGCCCTATGGCCACCAAAAAAGCGTTAATCAGGAAGCTGGCCGCCTGCTGTTGATCTTCACTTTCACCACCTTCAACCACCGTTATGCCGTCCGGCAACTCAGGCATGTTAGCGCGCAGCTCTCGTAACGCCTCTTCCACTTGGCGGCCGGGTTGCAGATCGGCTTTGATGGTGATGGTACGGCGGCCATCCACCCGCACAATGTTGCCGGTTTTGTCACCGGGTTCCAGAGTTACAAACTGCGACAGCGGCACCTGGCCCCGTGAGGTGTTCAGGGTTTGCCGCTCCAGCTGATCCAGTTCGCGCCAGTTGTTAGGAACGCGCACCACAATGTCCACTTCGTCGCGCACGTCTTCAGGGCGGTAATTGGCCAGCACCAAGCCGTTGGTAACCAGCCGCACGGCGTTGCCGATGCTGGCCACGTCGGTGCCGAAACGGGCCGCTGCTTCGCGATTCACTTTCAGGCGCCATTCAATGCCGTCAAGGCTGCGGTCGTCTTCGGTATCCACATAAGCACCCTGCGTCAGCATTTGCGCACGAATCGCGCTGACCGCGGCTTCCAGATTGTCGGGATTGCTGCTGCTAACCAGTAACTCAATCGGCTTGCCACCGGCCGGGCCATCTTCTTGCTTACGAAACTCCAGTTCCACGCCCGGAATGTCTGCGGTGCGCTGGCGAAAATCTTCCAGAATAATGTCGGCGGCACGCCGGGTGTACCATTCGTTAAACTGAAACTGCAGCACGCCAATAACATCTGGTGCCATCTGCTGGCTGCCGCTGATCATCGAACGGCTGTACAGGGCACGCACTTCGGGCATGCCCTGTAAACGCCCGGCCACGGCCTGCACAATGGCGTCGCGCTCCCAGATGGACAAATCGCCGCGGGCACGCACCTGAACCTGGGCCGACTCCGGTTCTACGCTGGGGAAAAACTCCACGCCGTGATTTAAACGGCCATAAACGGCGTACACCACGCCAATAACCAGAATCACCGCCAGCAGTGTCAGTCCGGGGCGGCGCAATATGGCGGCCAGAGTGTTGCGGTAGACGCCCATCAGGCGGTTGTCTGTGTGCGCCGCCCGCGCCCGTCGCCCACCACCAATGCCACCCAGCACCGGCAAAAAAACCAGCGCCATCGCTAAAGACGCCAGCAGGCAGATAATCACCGTGATCGGCAAAAACTTCATGAATTCGCCGACCATACCGGGCCAGAACAGCAAGGGCAAAAATACTGCCAGGGTGGTCGCAGTGGATGCAATAATGGGCCAGGCCATGCGGCTGGCGGCTTCACCCCAGGCGTTATTAACGTTCAGGCCGTCCGACAGATTCCGGTCGGCCAGCTCCGACACCACAATGGCGCCGTCTACCAGCATGCCGGTCACCAGAATCAGGGAGAACAGCACAATAATGTTCAGGGTCATGCCCATGGACCAGATCACCAGAATCGCCGTCAGGAAGGCGCCCGGAATGGTCAGGCCGACTAAGATGGCGGCGCGCGGGCCCATGGTGGCGATGATCACGATGGTGACCAGCACAATGGCGGTCAGCACGTTGTTCAGCAGGTCGGTCAGCATGTCCTGCACCTCGCCCGACTGGTCCATGATGTAACGGATGTCCAGCTCGTCGGGCAGGCGTTCCTGCGCCGCCAGGATCAATTCACGCACCTGGGCGCTGGTCGCGATAATATTGGCTCCGGAGCGCTTGGATACTTCCAGCACCAGCGCCGGTTCACCGTTAATGCGGGCAAACCCCTGGGGATCTTTGTAACTGCGCTGCAGCAGGGCTACATCGCCAAAAGTGATCACCGTGTCGCCATCTACCTTGACCGGTATCGACATCACATCTTCCACGTTTTCAATCACACCCGGCACTTTCAACGTCATCCGTCCGTTGCCTGTGTCAATGGAGCCAGCCGCCACCAATTGATTGTTACGCGACACCAGTGTGCCTAACTGGTTGAAGTCCAGGCCGTAGCTTTCCAGCACCTGGGGGTCCACCACAATTTCCAGCAGATCTTCGCGATCGCCGGCAATGTCCACTTCCAGCACTTCCGGAATGGCTTCAATGGCGTCTTTCAGGCCACGAGCAATGGTGATCAGTTCACGCTCGGCCAGCGGCCCCGAAAGGCCAATGGACATCACCGGAAACAGCGAAATATTCACTTCATTGACCCGCGGCTCGTCGGCTTCCTGTGGCAGATTGCTGCGTGCCGTATCCACCTGCTCACGCACATCCTGCAGGGCTTTGTCGGCGTCGAAACCGGCGTCAAATTCCAGCATGACAGAAGCGTGGCCTTCAGAGGCGTTGCCACGCATCTCCTTAACCCCTTCCAGCGAACGCAATTCCTGCTCCATTGGCCGCACCAGCAAGCGCTCGGCGTCTTCCGGGCTGACGCCTTCGAGGCTCATGGATACATAAATCATCGGAATGGCAATGTCGGGGTTGGATTCCTTGGGAATGACCATGTAGGCGGCGTAACCGCCAACCACCAGAAACAGAAGCAACAGCAGCGTGGTGCGGCTGCGGTCTATGGCTGCAAATATAAGAGAACGCATGGGTTAGCCCCCGCCGTTGCTTGCGGCAACAGCCGTGACTTCTTCACCCTCGCTGACAAAGCCAGCGCCGCGGGTAATCAGGCGCAGGTTGTCCGGCAAGCCACCCACCCAGGCGCCATCGGTTTTCACGCTGAGCAAGCGCACCCGAGAAAACACCACTTTGTTGTCGTCGCCGACGTGCTTTACGCCAGGTTTACCGTTGTTATCCAACGCCAAAAACGCCGGCGACAGGTTATGGGCGCTTACCTCTGGCAAGGCAATGGCCAGGTTGGCGCTGCCGCCGGCGATGCGCCTTTGCTGCGGATTATCCACCTCCACTTCAATCGCAAAGCTGCGGGTGCCGGTGTCGGCGGCGCTGGCTAAAAAACGGACACGCCCGCTTAATTCATCGCCGTCCAGCAAACGCACACTGACCAGCTGACCTTCGGCGACCTGGTGCACCGCTTGTTGCGGTATCTGGGCCGTGGCTTTTAGCCGGTCTACCTGAACCACGTGCATTAACGCCGTGCCTGGCTGTACCAGGTCGCCTACTTCTATGGATTTTTGATTAACCACGCCATCAAAGGGCGCCTGAGCCACCAAATCGGCAATCGCCTGATTGGCCATTTCCAGTTCGGCTTTGGCCGCCGCCAGTTCACTTTCCAGGCCCAGCAAATCCGACTCAGACGCCAGATTACGACTGCGCAAACTCTGGGCAGCGTTCAAATCCGCGTTCAGTTTGCGCACCCGTGCCTGCCAGCGACTGCGTTCGGCGCTGCGGCCGTCGTCGGTGAGGGTGAGTAATGTTTGCCCCTGGGTGACGGTGTCACCCAATTCGGCTTCCAGCGACTTCACCGTTGCGGATACCCGGGCCGACACCGTAACGGATCGCCACGGCAACACCTGCCCCTGTACCAGCAATTCGGGCTGATAATTGCGAGCGTTCAGGGTTGTTACCTGTACCCGGGTTAGTTCGGTGCCCTGCTGCGCCGACAGTTCCGGCGCTTTGGTTTCTGTCTGTTTGATGTCGCCACCAGCCATCCAGATCAGCAACGCCAAAACCAGCAACAAAGACAGGCCGACCGAACTCCACTTAAATTTATTCATACTGCTCTCGTTAAAAACGGATTATTGCGGACACCACCGAAAAAACAGGTTGCCAGGCGCATAAAAAAGAGGTTAGATTCTACACAGTTTCGGCAAATGAATTTTAAAGAGACACGTATTAAATGAACTTTAACGCTGTTGTAGTCCTAGTGAAGCTAGTCCTGGTGGTGATGGTATCCCCCGGGGGCTTTTGCGTGGACACACAGTTGAGGCGAGATTTCTAAACCGACACTGCAAACACCAAAGCCCCCGGCACCGAAAGGTCCCGGGGGCTTTTTTTTGGCCTTTTTGAAAACACGTGTAACGGTAAACCGACAACAACAGGAACTCATACTATGAACGGCGCGCAGCACATACTGCAGGCTTTCCAGCAGCACAGTATTACCACGGTATTTGGCTACCCCGGCGGTTGCATCATGCCGTTGTACGATGCGCTGGTGGATGATGTGAGTGTGGAACATGTGCTGTGCCGCCACGAGCAAGGCTGCGCCCTGGCCGCCGACGGCTACGCTCGCGCAAGCGGCAACTTGGGCGTGTGCATTGCCACTTCCGGCCCGGGCGCTACTAACCTGATTACCGGCGTGGCCAACGCGTTTCAGGATTCGGTGCCGCTGCTGGTGATCACCGGCCAGGTGCCCGCCGGGCTGATTGGTACCGATGCGTTTCAGGAAACCGATGTACTGGGCATGACTCTGGGCATTGTTAAACACAGTTACCTGGTGGATGACGCCGACAGTTTGCCCGGCATTCTTGTTGAAGCGATTGCTTTAGCGCAGAGCGGCCGGCCCGGGCCGGTATGGATCGATATTCCCAAAGATATTCTGCTGACTCAGGTAACCCCGGAAGCAGCTGATCATGAGGAGCGCGAACGTTCTGAAAACACAGAGTCACGAACCGACTCAGCCACACAAAATGCCGCTATTGACAAAGGTATCACCGAAACCCTGCGACTGCTGCGCGAAGCCCGTCAACCATTATTGTACAGCGGCGGTGGCATCACGTTAGCCGGCGCCGAGGACAGCTTCCGCGAGTTTGCCGCCCATTCTGCCCTGCCCGGTGTTGTTACCTTGAAAGGCATTGGTAATCCGGGCCGCCGCAACCCGAACCACTTGGGCATGTTAGGCATGCACGGCTGCCGTGCCGCCAATCGCGCGGTGGACGAATGTGATCTGCTGCTGGTGATCGGCGCCCGCCTGGACGACCGTGCGACCGGCAAACCGGATACATTCGCACCGAACGCAAAGATTGTTCACATCGATGCCGACAGCGCCGAGTTCAACAAGATAAAAGCCGCGGCTGTGACCATCAACGCCAATTTGAATGACGTGTTGCGCGCCCTTACCCGTGAGGTGCAGGCACAGCCGCTGAAGATTGAACCCTGGCAAAAGCAATGCCGCACCTGGCTCACCACCGGTGGCTTTCAGGCGGCGGACAACGAGGAAGCGCTCGCGCCCATTACCGGCCCGGCGTTTGTCCGCCAGCTGTCCCGTATTGCCGGTGACGACACGATTATTTCCTGCGACGTGGGCCAGCACCAGATGTGGGTAGCGCAACATTATCAGTTCAATCACCCGCGCCAGCACCTGACCAGCGGCGGCCTGGGCACCATGGGTTTTGGCCTGCCGGCGGCCATAGGCGCGCAGTTCGCAAAGCCTGGTACAGCGGTTATAAACGTTGCCGGCGACGGCTCGTTCATGATGAACGCTCAGGAGTTGGCCACTATTCGCCGCTACCGCCTGCCGCTGAAAATAATCATTCTGGATAACCAGTGCCTGGGCATGGTGCGCCAGCAGCAGGAGCTGTTTTATGGCAACCGCGAAAGCCACATTAACCTGGACGATAACCCGGATTTTGTGGCCATGGCCCGGGCTTTCGATATTCCAGCGCTGCACATCAACCGCACTGATCAGGTTCGACGGGGTATTGAGACGATTTTGGCTTACAAGGGCCCGATGCTGTTGCACGTATCGGTTGCTCGTGAAGAGAACGTTTGGCCGACGGTAAAACCCGGCGGGAGCAACCGAGACATGATGGAAAACACCAAACCAGCGAAGAAGAAAACCGAGGAGAATGCAGCATGAGCCAGGCCATACCATCCACCACAACTATACCCGGCACGACTAAATCCGGAACCGCTTCGTCCAACCGGCATGTTTTGCATTGTCGTATGCAGTCAGAGCCCGCTGGCCTTGAGCGTTTGTGCCGCGTGGTGCGGGTTCGGGGTTTTCGGATTGCGAGTATGTCGGTTGAGAGCAGCGGGGAGCATTTTAATATTGCTTTGACTCTGGAGGGTAGCCGGCCGATTTCTATGCTTCAGTCGCAGTTGTTGAAGCTGCATACGGTGGCGGAGGTTGTTCTGGGAGCTCAGCAGGCTCGTTCTGTTGCGTGAGCATTTACACTCGGTAGCCTGTTGATTTGGTGGCAGGTACGCGGAGTGGAGGTGTCTTTTCTTCTGGGAAAAATAACTCGCTGCGCTCAGACATTTTTTTCCCTGCCAGAAAAGACACCCCCACCCCCCTACCGACGGGCAAATTTAGGATGCTGAAGTGCCTAGTGACGCGTTTATTGTTGAAGCTAGCTGCTTTCCCCCCATGCCAAAACACAGGGGAAAGAAACACTAGAAAGTCAGATCGACTCAATAGCCACTGCCGTCGCCTCGCCACCGCCGATGCACAGTGCAGCAACGCCGCGTTTCAGGCCTTTTTGCTTCAGTGCGTTGATCAGGGTGACCAGGATTCGTGAGCCGGACGAGCCGATGGGGTGGCCCAGAGCGCAGGCGCCGCCGAAGACGTTTATTTTATTGGCGTCCAGCCCCAGTTCGTTGATGGCCAAAAGGGAGACTACCGCGAAGGCTTCGTTGATTTCGTAGAGGTCTACGTCGTCTTTGCCCCAGCCGGCTTTTTTCAGGACTTTGTCGATGGCGCCGATGGGGGCCAGGGTGAACTCTGCGGGTAGCTGGGAGTGGGTGGCGTGGGCGATGATTTTTGCTTGTGGGTGCAAACCGCGGGCTTTTGCTTCTTTTGCCGATGCCAGTACCAGTGCGGATGCACCGTCGCTGATGGAGCTGGCGTTGGCAGCGGTTACGGTGCCGTCTTTTTTGAACGCGGGTTTCAGCGTGGGGATCTTGTCCGGGCGGGCATTGCCGGGTTGTTCGTCGGTATCCACTACTGTGTCGCCACCGCGACCGGCAACGCTGACGGCGCAGATTTCGGGCGCGAACCAGCCGTTATCGATGGCGGCATTGGCACGGCTGAGGGATTCAATAGCAAAGTTGTCCATTTGCTCACGGGTGATCTTATAGTCATCCGCGCTTTTTTGTGCAAAAACGCCCATCAGACTGCCTTCGTAGGCGTCTTCCAGGCCGTCGAGGAACATGCTGTCCATTACTTGGCCATGGCCCATGCGCATTCCGCCGCGGGCTTTGGGCAAAATGTACGGTGCCTGGCTCATGTTTTCCATGCCACCGGCAATCATGATGTTGTTGGTGCCGGCCTTGATCTGGTCGTGGGCGATCATGACCGCTTGCATACCCGAGCCGCACATTTTGTTGACGGTGGTGCAGCCAGAGCTGTCCGGTATGCCCGCGCCACGGGAGGCCTGGCGTGCAGGTGCCTGACCCAGGCCAGCCGGTAATACACAACCCATGATGACTTCATCAATGTCAGCCGGTTTCAGGCCGGAACGCTCGATGGCGGCTTTGATGGCAACCGCGCCCAGTTGTGGCGAAGGTACGCTGCTCAACGAGCCCATCATGCCGCCCATGGGTGTGCGGGCGGCGCCGGCTATGACTACGAAATTATCATTAGAGGTGTCAGTCATCATTGTTTGTCCCCGTTTTATTGAAAGGTCTGGTTGTTATTGGCAATCGTTAATCAGCCGCGCCCGAAAATTGAGCGTGCAATAATTTCCTTCATAATTTCCGACGTGCCGCCGTAAATGCGCTGCACGCGAGCATCCGCGAAAGCTCGTGAAATCGGGTATTCACTGGTATAGCCGTAACCGCCAAATAATTGCAGGCAGCCATCGGTCACCCGACACTGCATTTCAGTCGCGCTGTATTTGGCCATAGACGCCGTGGCGGCATCCAAAGTGCCGGCGACGTATTCATTGATGCACTGGTCCACAAAGGCTTTGTTGATGCGGTATTCGGTTTCCATGCGGGCCATTTCGAAACGGGTGTTCTGCAACTGGGCCAACTTCTGGCCAAACAGCACACGCTCCTGACAGTAGGCAACGGTCAGGTCCAGGGCACCGCGGGCAGCCGCAACGCCCAGCGCACCAATCACCAGGCGCTCGCGGGGCAGTTCCTGCATCAGGTAGGCAAAGCCTTTGCCAGCCTCGCCCAATAACGCCGACGCCGGCACCCGCATATCCGCAAAAAACAGCTCGGAGGTATCACCGGCATGCTGGCCAATCTTGTCCAGATTGCGCCCAACGGCATAACCTTCCAGCGTGGTGTCTACCAAAAACAGGCTGACGCCCTTGGCACCGGCGGAAGGATCGGTTTTTGCCGCCACAATCACCATGTCCGCGTGCTGGCCGTTGGTTATAAACGTTTTAGAGCCGTTCAGAATGTAGTCGTCGCCGTCTTTTACGGCACTGGTGCGCATGGCCTGCAAATCACTGCCGGCGCCGGGTTCGGTCATGGCGATGGCGCCCACGGCTTCACCGGACACCATTTTTGGTAGCCACTGCTGTTTTTGCGCGTCGTTACCCAGGTGGCTCAGATAAGGCGCAACAATGTCGGAGTGCACCATCACATTGGTGGACAGCGCACCAAAACCCAAGCGCGCCAATTCCTCGCCCACCACCACCGAATACTGAAATGGCGCGCCGCAGCCGCCGCAGTCCTCGGGCACGTCTACGCACAGCATGCCGGCGTCGCCTAGAGTGTTCCACAGCTTGCGGGGGGCAATGCCGTCTTTTTCCCACTGTTCGTAGTGGGGTTTGATTTCTTTTTCCAGTGCCTTAATCACCGACTCACGGAACAACGCTAACTCTTCTTGATCGACAGTCGCAGTCATAAAGACTCCTGCTTGTGATGAATTGCTGATAAACAGCTTATCGCGGGGCCATACGCAAAGCGCTATCCAGACGGATGACTTCGCCATTCAGCACCGGGTTACGCACCATCTGGTCTACCATCATGCCAAACTCTTCCGGCTTGCCCAGGCGCTTGGGAAACACCAAGGTTGCCGCCAGGCTGTCTTGCACTTCCTGCGGCATGCCGGAAACCATCGGGGTCATAAACAGCCCAGGGGCAATGGTATTCACCCGAATACCCTCACGCGCCAGCTCACGGGCAGCCTGCAGAGTTAAGGCAACAACGCCGCCCTTGGACGCACTGTAGGCCGCCTGACCAACCTGTCCTTCATAGGCCGCGATAGACGCCGTGTTGATGATAACGCCCCGTTCACCGTCGGCATTGGGTTCACGCTGGGCCATTTCCGCCGCTGCCAGTCGCAGTATGTTAAAGGTTCCGATCAAATTGACTTGCACCACCTTACTGAAATTTTCCAGTGGCAGCACACCCTCGCGCCCCAGAATTTTACCAGCGGTGGCGACGCCTGCGCAGTTTACGGCAACGCCACAAAAACCATGCGCTTCGTTGGCTTTGGCGAAAGCCGCCTCGGCACTTGCGGCGGAACTGACGTCGCACTCAACAAAGATTCCCCCCAACTCTTTTGCAACGGCTTCGCCGCGTTCCTTCTGCAAATCGAAGATCGCTACCTTGCAGCCAGCTGCCGCCAGCGCCCGCGCTGCGCCTTCGCCAAGGCCAGATGCGCCGCCTGTTACAATGGCTGCTACGTTCTGAAATTCCATCGGATACTCCCGTTGCTGTGGATAACAATACAATCAAATGCTTTACGTTTACGTAAACTTTAACTAACCTGACAAAAAAAGGAAACACTCAATGGCTGCAAAGAAAACATACAGCATCAGCGAACTGGCTCAGGAGTTTGACGTAACGACCCGTAGCGTTCGCTTTTACGAAGATCAGGGCTTGCTAAGACCCAGCCGTAAGGGCCAAACCCGCATCTTTAGTTCCAAAGACCGGGTGCGGCTGAAATTAATCCTGCGCGGTAAACGCATGGGACTGTCGCTGGCCGAGACCAAAGAGTTGTTTGACCTGTGGGACGAAACCACCAGTGGTAATGAAAAACAGCTGTTGCTGATGCTGCAAACTATAAAACGCCGCCGTGAGGCGCTCGCTCAGCAGAAAGAAGACATCGCGATCGTTGAGATGGAAATGGAAAACGCCGAGGCCCGCTGTCTCGAAGCATTGAGCGAACTGCAAATAAAAAAGCAGACGGCAACACAGCACTAACGACCCAACAACAAGGTGACCATCATGAAATCGCAATACTCGGAACTGAACTTCGGCCTTGGCGAAACCCTGGACATGCTGCGCGAGCAAATCAACGGTTTCGCCACCCGCGAAATCGCACCCCGTGCGGCAGAGATTGACCAATCCAACGAATTCCCCATGGATTTGTGGAAGAAGTTTGGCGACATGGGCCTGCTCGGCATCACCGTCGACGAAGCCTACGGCGGTTCCGGCATGGGCTACCTGGCCCACGTAATTGCGATGGAAGAAATCAGCCGCGCCTCCGCATCGGTAGGTTTGTCTTACGGCGCCCACTCTAATTTGTGTGTGAACCAGATTCACAGCAACGGCACCGAAGAGCAGAAACAGCAATATCTGCCCAAGCTGCTCAGCGGCGAACACATAGGCGCTTTGGCCATGTCGGAACCCAACGCCGGTTCCGACGTCATCTCCATGAAACTGAGCGCCAAAGACGCCGATGACCACTACGTGCTGAACGGCAATAAAATGTGGATCACCAACGGCCCTGACGCCCACGTTTACGTGATCTACGCCAAAACTGACGTGAAAGCCGGCTCGAAAGGCATCACCGCCTTCATCGTAGAACGCGACGCACCTGGCTTCAGCCGCCACCAGAAACTCGACAAACTGGGCATGCGCGGCTCCAACACCTGCGAACTGGTGTTTCAGGATTGCAAAGTACCCAAAGAAAACATTCTCGGCCAACTCGGTGGCGGTGCTCGCGTGCTGATGAGCGGCCTCGACTACGAACGCCTGGTACTCGCCGGTGGCCCGCTGGGCATTATGCAAGCAGCCATGGACGTGGTTGTGCCCTACATCCGCGAACGCAAGCAGTTCGGCCAGGCCATCGGCGAATTCGAACTGGTACAAGGCAAAGTGGCTGACATGTACACCTACATGAATACCGCCAAATCCTATGTCTACATGGTCGCCCAGTCTGCCGACCGCGGTGAAACCACCCGCAAAGACGCCGCCGGTGCAATCCTCTACTCCGCCGAAATGGCGACAAAACTGGCCCTGGATGCGATCCAGCTGCTGGGCGGCAACGGCTACGTCAACGACTACCCCACCGGCCGCCTGCTGCGCGACGCCAAGCTGTACGAAATCGGTGCCGGCACGTCGGAAATACGGCGCATGTTGATTGGACGAGAGCTGTTTTTGAACAAGTGAAACATCGGGGACAGATTTAAAATCTGTCCCCGCGGCAAGGGCAATAGGGACAGATTTCAAATCTGTCCCTGCTACTGAGGATGGGGACAGATTTGAAATCTGTCCCCGCTGTGGAAGTTCGCCTGAGGCCAGCGCCAAACACCCCAGGCTCGATGCACGGAAACCAAGGCTATGACAATACTCCAAAGCAAAATCAACTCCAGGTCTGAAGAATTTCAGGCCAAACACCAATCCATGGCCGACGCCGTAGCCGACCTGCGAGACAAAGTGGCTACCATCCAACAAGGCGGCGGCCCCAGCTACCAGGAACGCCACATCGCCCGTGGCAAACTGCTGCCCCGGGAACGCATTAACCGCCTGCTGGACGACGGCTCGCCCTTCCTCGAAATCGGCCAGCTCGCCGCCTACAACGTCTATGAAGACAACATACCCGCCGCTGGCCTGATCGCCGGTGTCGGCCGCGTTAGCGGCACCGAGTGCATGATCATCGCGAACGACGCCACCGTAAAAGGCGGCACCTACTACCCGCTGACCGTCAAAAAACACCTGCGGGCCCAGGAAATCGCCCTCGCCAACCGCCTGCCCTGCATCTACCTGGTGGATTCCGGCGGCGCCTACCTGCCGCGCCAGGATGAAGTGTTCCCCGATCGTGATCACTTCGGTCGCATCTTCTACAACCAGGCCCGCATGTCCGCCGAAGACATCCCCCAGATTGCCGTGGTAATGGGCCTGTGCACCGCCGGCGGCGCCTACGTACCGGCCATGGCCGACGAATCCATCATCGTGCGCAACCAGGGAACCATCTTCCTGGCCGGCCCGCCGCTGGTCAAAGCCGCCACTGGTGAAGTGGTCAGCGCCGAAGATCTGGGCGGTGCCGACGTACACTGCAAAGTGTCCGGTGTGGCCGACCATTACGCCGAAAACGACGCCCACGCCCTGGACATTGCGCGCCGCTGCGTGTCTAACCTGAACCGCCGTAAACCCGCAGACGTGCAAATCCGCAAACCCAAAGCGCCCCTGTTCGACGCCAACGAAATTTACGGCATTGTCGGCACCGACCTGCGCAAACAGTTTGACGTGCGCGACGTTATCGCCCGCGTTGTCGACGGCTCAGAATTCGACGAATTCAAACGCTATTACGGTCAGACTCTGGTCACCGGCTTTGCCCATGTGCACGGCTATCCCGTAGGCATTATTGCCAACAACGGCATACTGTTCAGCGAATCCGCCCAAAAAGGCGCGCACTTCATAGAGCTTTGCTGCCAGCGCAATATTCCGCTGCTGTTCCTGCAAAATGTGACCGGTTTTATGGTGGGCCAGAAGCACGAAGCCGAGGGCATTGCCAAACACGGTGCCAAAATGGTGATGGCCGTAGCCTGCGCCAACGTGCCAAAAATTACCGTACTGATCGGCGGCAGCTTCGGCGCCGGAAACTACGGCATGTGCGGCCGCGCCTACAGCCCGGATTTCCTGTGGATGTGGCCTAACGCCCGCATTTCCGTAATGGGTGGCGAACAGGCTGCCGGTGTACTCGCACAGGTTCGCCGCGACGGCATGGAACGCAATGGCGAAACCTGGAGCGGCGAAGACGAAGCCGCCTTCAAACAACCCATTATTGACACCTACGAACACCAGGGCCACCCCTACTTCGCCAGTGCCCGCCTGTGGGACGACGGCGTAATCGACCCAGCCCAAACCCGCGAAGTAGTGGCTCTTAGCCTGTCGGCCACACTTAACCGCCCCGCCCAGCCAACACGCTTCGGCGTGTTCCGCATGTAACGGGGGAATCACCATGACCGAACCAAATTCTGCCCCAACTTTTGTTCCAAATTCGGCCCCTGACTCTGCCCAAAATCTGGCCGTTGTGATCAACACTCGCAGCCCCGGCGTGACCGAAGTGGTGTTGAACCGCCCCGAAAAACGCAACGCTTTTGATGACGTGATCATCGGCCAGCTGATTGCCGCGTTCGAACAGATCGGGCAAGACAGCAGCACGAACGTGGTGGTACTGCGCTCCGAGGGCAAACACTTTTCCGCCGGCGCCGACCTGGGCTGGATGCGGCGCATGGCCGGCAACAGCCAACCGGAAAACCTCAACGATTCAAGAGAACTAGCGCGTCTGATGTCAGTGCTGAACAGCCTGCCACAGCCGGTGATTGGTCTGGTTCAGGGTGCCGCTTTTGGCGGTGCCGTGGGCCTGGCAGCCTGCTGCGATGTCGTTATTGCGACCGAACAAAGCAAGTTCTGCTTAAGCGAAGTGAAGCTGGGGCTGATTCCAGCCGTGATCAGCCCTTACGTGGTGCGCGCCATTGGCGAGCGCCAGGCACGGCGCTATTTTCTGACGGCAGAAGTATTCGATGCCCATCAGGCCTGCGAGTTCGGGTTGGTGCACATCGTTGCTACAGACAACGACGACCTGCAAACCCGCTGCGACCAGATGCTGCAGCAGCTTGCCGGCAATGGCCCTCAAGCCATGGGTGCAGCAAAAGCGCTCATTTTTGCGGTCAGCCAACAGCCTCTGAGCGCAGATGTGATTGAAGACACGGCCCGGCGCATTGCCGATATCCGCGTGGGACAAGAAGGCCAGGAAGGCCTTGCCGCTTTCCTTGAAAAACGTGCTGCCAGCTGGGTTCCGGAGGACCAACACTGATGTTTACAAAAATACTGATCGCCAACCGCGGCGAAATCGCCTGCCGGATCATTGAAACCGCACACGCCATGGGTATTCGCTGTGTGGCTGTCTATTCCGATGCCGACGCCAACGCCCGCCACGTGGCCATGGCCGACGAGGCCTTTCGCATTGGCCCCGCCGCCAGCTCTGAAAGCTATTTGCGCGGTGATATCATTATTGAGGTCGCGCTGAAAAGTGGCGCACAAGCCATTCACCCCGGTTACGGATTTCTGTCCGAAAACACCGGCTTTGCGGAGTCTTGCGAGGCCAATAATCTGGTGTTTATTGGCCCGCCCTCCTCGGCCATCGCCGCCATGGGTTCCAAATCTGCCGCCAAAGAAATTATGGGCAAGGCCGGCGTGCCGTTGGTGCCCGGCTACCACGGTGCCGACCAGGCACTGGAAACCCTGCGCGCCGAAGCCGAAAAGTGTGGTTTTCCGCTGCTACTGAAGGCTGTCGCCGGCGGCGGTGGCAAAGGCATGCGAGTGGTAGAGCATATGGGCGAGTTTAATGAAGCCCTGGCCGCCGCCCAGCGTGAGTCCAAAAACGCGTTCGGCAACCCGGATATGCTGATCGAGCGCTACTTGACCCAGCCCCGCCACGTGGAAATTCAGGTATTTTGTGACCAGCACGGCAACGGCGTGTACCTGGCCGAGCGCGACTGCTCGGTCCAGCGGCGCCATCAGAAAGTGCTGGAAGAAGCTCCTGCACCCGGCCTGAGTGATGAAACCCGCGCCGCCATGGGCGAAGCTGCTGTCACCGCCGCCAAAGCTATCCATTACGTTGGCGCCGGCACCGTCGAATTCCTCTACGACGTTGACGGTTCTTTCTTTTTTATGGAAATGAACACCCGGCTGCAAGTAGAGCACCCGGTCACCGAAATGGTCACCGGCCAGGATCTGGTGGAATGGCAATTAAAAGTGGCCTGGGGCGATGAGTTGCCGCTGGCGCAGAAAGACGTAAAAACCCGCGGCCACGCCTTGGAAGCGCGAATTTACGCCGAAGATCCGGATCAGGACTTTCTGCCCGCCACCGGCACCCTGCGCTATTTGACCACGCCCGATGAAAACGCACACGTGCGGGTAGACACCGGCGTGACCGAAGGCGACGAGATCAGCATTCATTACGACCCGATGATTGCCAAACTGATTGTGTGGGATGAAACCCGGGAACAGGCCATCAACCGCATGGTGCAGGCGCTTGAGAGTTACCGCATTGCCGGGGTGAAAACCAACATCCGCTTTTTGCACGCTCTGGCCGACGCCCAGCCCTTCCGCGAGGCCAAGCTGACCACCGGGTTCATCGACGATCATCACGATTTGCTGTTCCCGAAATCACGTTTAGATACTCAAAAAGCCCTGGTACTGGCCGCAGGCTTCGTACTGGAGCAGCGTAAAGCCGGTGAAGTGAACGCTCAGGATCCCTGGTCGCCGTTCGGCCGCCAGAACAGCTGGCGCATGAACTCGGAATACGCCCAGCCATTGCAGTTCAAAGTGGGCGACGACATCCACGAACTCAAGGTGCTGGAGCAGGATGACGGCTATCAGGTAACCGTAAACGGCAGCCTTTACAACCTGACTGCCCGGCTTGACGATGATCACCTGCAAGCAGTGGTTAACGGTCACCGCCTGAGCGTGCACGGCAACCTGCATAACGATCAACTGGTCTTGTTCCATCAGGGCCAGACCTTCCCGTGTGTGGTCTATCGTGAAACCTACGGCTTTGAAGAAATGGTCAGCGAAGGCAGCCTGGCCGCACCCATGAACGGCGCAGTAGTGGCGATTCAGGCCAAAGTAGGCGATAAAGTAGTCAGCGGCCAAACGTTGGTGATTATGGAAGCCATGAAAATGGAGCACGCCATTAAAGCGCCAGCCGATGGCGTAGTCACCGACATTTTTTACGCCGAAGGTGACCAGGTGGCGGAAGGCGCAGAATTGATCGCAGTGCAAGTAGAGACGGAAAGCGAGCAACAGGAGGCAGGCTAATGGCCTTTCCCAAGCGTGTAAGACTGGTAGAAATGAGCCCCCGCGATGGCTTGCAGAACGAGCCCGGCCCGGTAATTCCCACCTCCGTCAAAGCTCGGCTGATCAAACGCTTAGTGGACTGCGGGCTTACCCATGTGGAAGCCGCAAGCTTTGTATCACCACGCTGGGTACCGCAAATGGCTGACGCCAGCGACGTGATGGCACTGATCGAGCGCAAGCCCGGTGTGTGCTATGCAGCGCTGACGCCCAACCTGCGTGGCTTTGAAGGCGCTCTGGCCGCGGGTGCCAGCGAAGTAGCCGTGTTTGGCGCGGCCTCAGAATCGTTCAGCCAGAAAAACATCAACTGCTCCATCGCCGAAAGCCTTGAGCGCTTTGCTCCGGTGATGGAAGCCGCAAAGCACAACGGCATTCCAGTGCGTGGTTACGTGTCCACCGTGCTGGGCTGCCCTTACGAAGGCGAGATCGCCCCGGCCAAAGTGGCCGAAGTGGCCAAAGCCCTGTTTGACATGGGCTGCCATGAAATTTCACTCGGCGACACCATTGGTACCGGCACCCCGGCCAAGGCCAAGCGTATGCTCGAAGCCGTTGTTCGCCATGTGCCGGTAGAGCACCTGGCGGCACACTTTCACGACACCTACGGCCAGGCCCTGGCCAATCTGTACGCGGTTCTGGAAGAAGGCGTGGCGGTGATAGATGCTTCCGTTGCCGGCCTGGGTGGATGCCCCTACGCCAAAGGTGCGTCTGGCAATGTGGCCACCGAAGACGTGCTGTACATGCTGGACGGGCTGGGCATTGAAACCGGCGTTAACCTGCGCCAACTGGTGGCGACAGGAAACTGGATCAGCCATCGCCTGAAGCGCCGCAATGGCTCCAAGGTCGGCCTGGCTCTTCAACTCTAATCCGGATTTCTTATAAAAGAATAAAGATCAGCTAAAAGTGCTGCCACTCCAAATATCTAATTAACCCATCAAGCACTAATAGCCGCACCAAACTTAGTTAACCACTACAAAGTCCACTAAGAAATAGGTGGACACTATCCTGACGGCTGCGGCACGGGGCTCAAGATGGATTTACCGGACGCTCACTCTCAACTTCCAGCTCGGCTTCATCAAACAGTTGAATCTGGTGTGCGGGCTTTTCACTGCTAGCACCAAACTGCTGAATTCGCTTCAAACGCAGCAGTTCTTTGAAAATCTGGATGTAGTGATCGCGCTGTTGAATTCCACCGCTTTTGGCCGTCAGTTCCTGCTGAAGACCTTAGACAACCGACAGCAATGCAGCAGCCGAAAGGCCGCTGATACCGAGTGCTTTTGAAGGTGCTCCAGTAAGTCTTGAATCGGGGCCAGTAAACAAATTGATGGTAAACCAGTGGCTGTTGCTTGCAGTAAGCGCTGCCGGGCGCGTCGGAGGCCTGCCAGTCAGTGATATGCTGCTGCCAGACATGCGCTCGTTCGGTTGGGGTCATGCTGATTCCTTATGGAATGGGTGAGGAAGTCAGTGTGTGCAATCGGCGAGCCGGAATGTAGGTGCTGATTTATTGGCGCTTACGATCGATTCGCTGGCAGGTGAATGCGTTCAGTTCCAGCAACTGGCCGATGGTCATGTCTTTAATGCGCATGATTTTCAGGCGCCGGCTGCCTCGATTGTTTGTCGGTATGCGTTTGTCCACCAAGGATCTCAGCGGCTTGTCCGCAAACCTTGTAGTGGCATACTCCCCCTCTGTCAGCCTAGTTGTCCAGTTGGCGATTTTGCCTAAATTCATGTCAGATCGGGCGGTGTGAGAGCAGTCATGCCACGTTATTCCGAGGAACGTAAAGCGGCCGTGTTGAAGAAGTTGTTACCTCCGCAAAACCGCAGTGTGGTGTCGGTAGCCGCAGAAGAAGGCATATCCGGTGTGACTCTGTGTAGTTGGTTAAAACAGTGTCGACAACGAGGAGTGCCTGTGCCGGGTTATCGTAATGCTGGAGACGATGGGTCTCCTGAATCCAAGTTGGCCGTCGTGATCGAAACGGCGTCTATGTCCGAAGCTGAGCTGAGCGCGTATTGCCGCCAGAAAGGCCTGTATCCCGAGCAGGTGCAGCGCTGGAAAGAGGCCTGTCTACACGGGACTGGTCTGCAAGAAGGGCAAGGGAAAGCCGCTCAGAAGCAGCAGCGAGACGCCCGTAAGACCATCAAAAAGCTGCAAGCGGAAGTTCGCCGTAAGGATCGGGTTCTGGCAGAAACGACCTCATTGTTGGTGCTGTCAAAAAAGCTCGAAGCCTTGTACGGCGAGGACCCGGACAGCGAGGACAGCTAACACCGCTGACCGAACGTACAAGGCTTTTAAACGACTATGACGAAGCGGTCGCCAGTGGCGCAGCCCGGTACAAGGCGGCCGACTTGATGGAGCTGAGTCAGCGCACGTTGAAGCGCTGGCGACAGGCTAACGGCGCTGTGGCGGAAGATCAACGTCCGCAAGCGGAGCGCGTTGTGCAGCCACACCAGCTCACTCACGCTGAAGAAGCGGCCATCCTGGATACCTGCAATGAACGGGAGTATCAGAGCTTGCCACCGTCTCAGATCGTGCCTCGACTGGCGGATAAAGGGCTTTACCTGGCGTCTGAGTCCTCGTTCTACCGAGTGCTCAAAAAGCACCAGCACTTGAATCATCGGGGCCGTATGAAACCGCCGCGCAAGGTCCCTGCGCCCACCAGCTTTACGGCCACAGGCCCGAACCAGGTCTGGAGCTGGGACATCAGTTATTGCCCCTCAGAGGTGCGCGGTCAGCACTGGTATCTGTACCTGATCATGGACATCTACAGCCGTAAAATCGTGGCTTGGGAAATTCATGAAGCAGAGTCCGGCGAGCTTGCCAAAAAGCTCATTGATCGAGCTCTGTTCGGCATGTCACAACGTTCCGATCTTAACCAACTCTTTAACGAACAACTCCACGCCCCAGCGGCAGATCTGTTTGATCGCATGGAGAACAAAGATCGGGCTTTGATTCACCGTGATGCGGTCATCGAAAAGCTGACCCACAAAGTGGCGATTCTTAAGCGCCATAAATACGCCCAACGCAGCGATCAGCTGGATGCAGTTCAAGGTAACTTGTTGGATTAACTGATCGACGTCGACCTTGGCACCATCGAAGCCGGACTGGCCCAGATAACATTCGATCAAGCATCGACCCCACCAAAAAACAGCCCAAGCGGGCTCCGCTGCCGCTAGAATTGCCCCGCACCCTGATCCAGGCTCCGGTGCCGGCCCAAGTCATTAATAAAGGCATCCCCACCGCTGAACTGCTGACCCAAGTGCTAGTGGCCAAGTACTCGGATCATTTACCACTGTATCGTCAAGAACGCATCTTCGATTGCGCCGGCCTCACCATCCCGCGCTCCACACTGGCTGCCTGGTTGGGAACCTGCGGCGTGCAGTTACAGCCCTTGGTGGATGCGCTGAGAAACGTCCTCTTACAACATACCGTGTTACACGCTGACGAAACACCGGTCAGCATACTGGCCCCGGGCAAGAAGAAAACCCACCGGGCTTACGTCTGGGCTGACTGCACGACACCGTTCTCAGATCTCAGCGAGGTGATTTACGAGTTCGCTCCAAGCAGCGCCGGCGAGCACGCGCGTAGCTTCCTGGGGACTGGCAAGGCAAATTGGTCTGCGACGATTACTCAGGTTATAAAGCGGGCTTCGGCAACGGCATCACCGAAATCGGTTGCATGGCTCATGCCCGGCGCATGTTCTACAACTTGCACCAGGCCGGCCAACAAGAGCGAACTGGCGGCACAAGCTCTCGAATACATCGGCCAACTGTAGATGATTGAGCGAGAAGCCAAAGACCTGCCGCCGGATAAACGACAATCCATCAGAAGTGAAAAAGCTCGGCCCATTGCTGATGCCCTGCATCAATGGATGTTGGCTCACCGACAGAAAGTGTCGGATGGCTCCGGCATGGCCAGAGCCATCGATTACAGCCGTAAACGCTGGAAAGCGCTGACGCGCTATCTCGATGATGGGACGGTGCCCATCGATAATAACTGGGTGGAAAACCAGATACGCCCGTGGGCGCTGGGACGTTCTAACTGGCCGTTCGCAGGTTCACTCAGAAGTGGCCAGCGCGCTTCTTCGTGACGTGAAGGAGATCAACTACGCCATGGAATGAATGCTTACGCATGGAGACGCCTCACGAGGTTATTATGAGATGAACGTGTTCAATCGTAAAGCTGGGGTATAAGTGCTGAATTATGTACGCTCACTGCTTTTTCAAAGTAGCTATCCTGTGGCGACCAATAAAGCTTCAAAATAATGATTTTTATACATAAAATCTAAACATTCCAAATTTGTGAACCCAGCCTTCCACATTCTCAAATTCTATAGTTGTTGTTAATTGCGCATACTTTTCTCACATAAAACATAACAAGAGCGAATCAGGAGCGTTTATGGGCGATCACTCATATGATAGCTGGTTGGGCAAAAGCGAATTGGTTGAAGACAGCATGTCCGAATGCCTCGTTAAGCGAATAGCCGTTACCTTCGGAACTGAAACGCCAGAACATGGAGTGCCACTGCCACACCTGTGGCACTGGGCTTTTTTTCAAGAGCCTGTCAGTGAAGATTTGACCGGTCCAGATGGCCACCCCGTACTGGGTCAGTTTATGCCTCCGGTCGAAGGCCGCAATCGTATGTGGGCTGGTGGCCGCCTTGCTTTCCACACCCCCTTGCTAGTTGGAAAACCAGCACAGCGCCGCACTGAAATCATTAAAATCACAGAAAAACAGGGCAACACCGGTGCGTTATTGTTCGTTACGCTCCGGCACCAGTACATTCAAGACAATATATTGTGCATTGACGAAGAGCAGGATGTGGTTTACCGCGCACCAACCGCGCCGCGCCTGAAAGATAGCGGCGAGATTCCGTTGATGCACTGGCAAGAAAGCGTGGCGCCGTCGACGGTAATGTTGTTCCGCTACTCGGCGGTGACCTTCAATAGCCATCGCATCCATTA
Organism: Marinobacter sp. LV10MA510-1; assembly: GCF_002563885.1. GTDB lineage: Bacteria > Pseudomonadota > Gammaproteobacteria > Pseudomonadales > Oleiphilaceae > Marinobacter. Next base: position 1,785,562 of record NZ_PDJA01000001.1, read on the forward strand.
CGACTATCCCTACGTGACCGCAAGCGAGGGCTATTCGAACCTGGTGGTCCACGGCCCACTGATCGCCACTCTGCTGCTACACAGTTTCATTAGCAACAACCCTGAGAAAGAGCCAAAACACTTTGAATACCGTGGCGTTCGACCATTAATTCAGGGAACTGAGTTCAGCCTTGGCGGCTATGCAAAAACCGACAACGAAAGCGTGCTGCTAGCCTTTAACGACAACGGCCCGGCCCAGCAAGCCCGTGTAACCTATTAAGGAAAATATCATGTTTGATAATCAAGAATCCCTGGATGCTATCCGCGATGGTGTACGTAGTCTGTGTGTAAACTATGGTGCCGAATACTGGCGTGAGCTGGACGAGAGAAAGGCCTTTCCCGAAGCCTTTGTTGAAGAGATGACCAAAGCTGGCTGGCTGGGAGCCATGATTCCTGAAGAATTTGGTGGTTCTGGCCTGGGGTTGACCGAAGCATCGGTAATCCTGGAAGAAGTGAATCGTTGTGGCGGTAATGCTGGAACCATTCACGGTCAGATGTACAACATGTTCACCTTGCTGCGCCATGGCAGCGATCAGCAAAAAGAATACTACCTACCAAAATTGGCATCTGGCGAATTGCGTCTGCAATCGATGGCTGTAACCGAGCCAACAACCGGCACTGATACCACAAAGCTCAAAACCACTGCGGTGCGCAAGGGCGACAAATACGTCATTAACGGCCAGAAGGTGTGGATTTCGCGGGTTCAACACTCTGATCTTATGATTCTGTTAGCCCGCACAACACCGTTGCAAGAAGTCACCAAGAAGTCTTTAGGCATGTCCATTTTTATTGTTGACCTGCACAAGGCTATCGGTAATGGCTTGTCTGTTCAGCCCATTGCCAACATGGTAAATCACGAAACCAATGAGCTGTTTTTTGACAATCTGGAAATTCCAGCCGACAGCCTGATTGGCGAGGAAGGTCTGGGTTTCCGTTATATTCTGGACGGCCTGAACGCCGAGCGTGCGTTGATCGCAGCTGAATGCATTGGTGACGGTCACTGGTTTATTGAAAAAGCGGCCAAATACGCGTGTGAGCGGGAAGTTTTTGGCCGGCCGATTGGCAAAAACCAGGGAATTCAATTTCCCATCGCACAGTCTCACATTGAGGTTGAAGCGGCTGACCTGATGCGTTGGAAGGCTTGCTGGCAATATGACAACGGCCACAATGCCGGTGCTAGCGCCAACATGGCAAAGTACCTGGCTGCAGAAGCCTCTTGGAAGGCGGCTAACGCCTGCATGCAAACCTTCGGTGGCTTCGGTTTCGCTAACGAATACGATATTGAACGTAAGTTTCGCGAGACTCGGTTGTACCAGGTGGCGCCGATTTCAACCAATCTGATTCTTTCCTACGTTGCTGAGCATATTCTTCAGCTACCGCGGTCGTTCTAGGAGTTGACAATGACTGATGCAACCCGGGCCCTTGCTGGATTTTTGGCTGACCTGACATACGACGACATTCCGGATTACGTCGTTGAGCGCTGCGAGGAGCTCTTTCTGGATTGGATGGGATCGGCACTGGCCGGAAAGGACTACCCTCCGATTCCTATTTTTCAGAAATATGCCCGGCGGATGGGCCCCGATAGTGGTCGTTGCGAAGTGCTGGTTGACCGAAGCCGTACCTCGCCCTGGTTCGCTGCATTTGTAAACGCTGCTTCATCGCACGTGGTTGAGCAGGATGACCTGCACAACAGCTCGGTACTTCACCCCGGTACCGTGGTGTTCCCGGCAGTCTTGGCTGCCGCTCAGGAGCTGGACGTTTCCGGTCGGGATTTAATTTTGGCGTCGGTGGCCGGATACGAGGCGGGAATTCGGATTGGTGAATTCTTGGGGCGCTCTCATTACACGATTTTTCATACGACCGGGACAGTGGGTACATTGGCCGCAGCAGTAGCTGTGGGCAAGTTGTTTAAGTTCGACACAGATCAGTTCGTTAATGCGCTGGGAAGCGCTGGTACCCAAGCGTCTGGTTTGTGGGAGTTCCTGCGTGACGCTGCGAATTCTAAGCAGTTGCACACCGCAAAAGCGGCTGCAGACGGACTGCTTGCGGCCTACATGACTGAAGAAGGGCTTACCGGAGCGAGCCAGATTCTTGAAGGCCGGCAGGGTATGGCTGCGGGTATGTCCAGCGATGCGGAGCCTGCGTTCCTGACAGACCAACTTGGGTCTCGTTGGGCGCTAGCGGAAACCTCGTTCAAGTTTCACGCTTCCTGCCGACATACGCACCCGGCGGCAGACGCACTGCTGGCACTGATGCAGAAACACGACCTCGTAAGCAGTGACATTGAGTCTGTTGTGGCGAAAGTGCACCAAGCCGCAATCGATGTGCTTGGTATGGTGAACGAGCCCACCACAATTCACCAAGCAAAGTTCTCGATGGGTACTGTGCTGGGACTGATTGCCGTATACGGCAGCGCCGGTGTCCTCGACTTCCAGGATCGCGCATTGCAGAGTGAAGAAGTAGCACACTTCCGTTCTTTGGTGAGTATGTCGCTAGATCCGGAAGTGGATAAAGCGTATCCCGTCAAATGGTTGGGCCGAATCGAGGTGGTCACAACCGATGGTCGGCGACTGAGTGCCGCAATAGACGATCCCAAAGGGGATCCGGGCAACCCGATGTCTCGAGGCGAGTTGGAAGAAAAGTTTCACAGATTGGTCGCTTTTTCAAAAGCTGCCACGCAGGCTGAGGCGGATCAACTGATCAGTTGGGCCTGGCGGCTTCGGGATGCCAGCAGTGTTAGTAATCTGCTGCCCCAGTCACCTCGGACCCCACTCATTGACAGGAAGCGCACATGAGCAACAGCGAAATCCGTCCGTTGGACGGCATCACAGTGGTCAGCCTAGAGCATGCGATTGCGGCTCCATTCTGCACGCGTCAGTTAGCGGACCTTGGTGCCAGAGTTATCAAAATTGAGCGCCCCGGCGTTGGGGATTTTGCCCGTGGATACGACGAGCGGGTTCATGGCCTATCGTCACATTTTGTCTGGACTAACCGCTCAAAGGAAAGTCTTACTCTGGATGTCAAAGCGGAACCGGCAAAGCCTATTCTTGAGCAATTGCTGGAAGAGGCTGATGTTTTTGTTCAAAATTTAGCGCCGGGAGCTTGTCGTCGCCTGGGTCTTTCTTACGAAGATCTGCATGAACGATTTCCCAAATTAATTGTGTGTGATATTTCCGGTTACGGCGACAGCGGGCCTTACCAGTATCGTAAGGCCTATGATTTGCTGATTCAGAGCGAGGGTGGTTTTCTGTCCACAACCGGTGCCCCAGGCCCTGACGGAATGGCGAAGGCGGGCTGTTCGATTGCCGATATCTCCGCCGGCATGTATGCCTACACCAACATCCTGTCTGCGTTAATGCTCCGCCAAAGAACAGGGGAAGGCTCACACATCGATGTGTCGATGCTTGAGTGCCTGGTTGAGTGGATGGGATACCCGCTGTATTACGCCTACCAAGGTGCTGAGCCGCCACCGCGCGCTGGTGCCTCCCACGCGTCGATCTATCCTTATGGCCCTTTTACGGCGGGCGATGGTAAGCAGGTCATGCTGGGCCTTCAGAACGAGCGTGAGTGGCTGGCGTTCTGTAATAAGGTATTGAATCTGCCTGAATTGGCAGATGATCACCGTTTTTCCAGTAACCAGCTGCGTTCGGAGAACCGCGACGATCTACGGGGTATTATTCAGCAAGTATTCGCGTCTATGTCCGCGGAGCAGGCCGCTCAGCGATTGGATGACTCGGCCATCGCTAATGCCAAAGTAAACGATATGCACGATGTCTGGGCGCATCCGCAACTGAAATCCCGAAATCATTGGCATACGGTGGAAAGCCCCGCGGGCACAGTTTCGGCACCGTTGCCTCCGGGTCGGAGTAGTGCCTATAATCCGGTGATGAACCCGGTCCCCGCTCTGGGTGAACATACCGCCAGTATTCTTGCGGAACTTGGCTATCACGAAGAGCAGATTCAAGGATTCAAAAGTGACGGAGTGGTCTGAATGATTTGAGAGCCGGGTTGGAAAACCCGGCTGCAATTTCTTATGCCTGTGGTTGAGCTCGCGCTAACACGTTGTGGGCCTGTTTGATAACCGGGGCATCTACCATTTTACCGTTAAACTGGAACACGGCGCCAAACTCTGCAGCGCCGGCAACGACTTGCTGTGCCCACTCAACTTGACTGGCGTTTGGCGTAAAGGCTTGATGAATAGCAGGCAATTGTGCCGGATGAATAGCTAGCATGCCTGTGAAACCCATCTGACTGGCGTTAATCGCCACCTGCAAGACCACATCCGGCTGATCAATTACCGGTACCACCGTTTCTACCGGAGGTGCCAGGCCCGCTGCTCTAGAATGAATGACCAGTTGGCTACGGCAGTGGTCCAGCATCTTCTCGGCCCCTGGGGTATCTGAGATCAGCCCAAGATCGGACGCCAGATCCAGAGCGCCAATGCTCAAACGTGCAATTCCACGCGCTTTTACCAGTTCAGCTAGTGCCGCAATGCCCGCGCCGGATTCAATCAACGGCCATACCGGTTTTTTCGTTGTATCGGCGGTGTATTCAATGTCTTTAGCGCTGTCTGCTTTGGCCAGCATCACACCAAACACCGCTTCGGCATCACGGCAGAGCGCTAGATCGGCTTCAAATGCGTCCGTGTCTGCGCTGTTTATCCGCACCAACACTTTCACGTCGGGATTCTGCTCGAAGAACGTCACCAGGGTAGAGCGCGCCTGATCCTTGGCGTCGGCGGGCACCGCATCCTCGAGATCCACAATCACGGCGTCGGCGCCGCTAGCCAACGCTTTACCGATTCTATCTGGCCGCGTGGCGGGAACAAAAAGAAACGATCGCAGATGATCTTCAGTCATGTCGCATTGCCTTATTTAAATAATTTTAAGAACTGTTCGCTAAAGATATTGCGGGAAAGTCCTATACGCTCGGCGCCGCCGAGCTAAGTCTCCGCGTTGACGGATAGCGTGTTCACTGGTGGAATTAGGATGAGCGACGTTCCGCCCGATTTCTCAGCGAGGCAGTCAATTCTATCATGAATTTCCTGATACCAGTCCGGGTCAAAGGATATAGAAAAGCGATAACGCCCACAGGGTCAGGGCAGTGCCGGCCACGAGAACAAACACCCCGTTCCAGCCCAAACCAGCCCTTAGGGGTGACACTCCGCCCAAGGACGCAGCCAGCATGACGGACGCTGTGTATGGTGAGGTTACTCCGCTCAGCGCCCATCCAGATGTAATCGCCACGACCAGCGCCGTAGGTGGAATCCCCATAACCTCGGGTGAAGGCAAAATGGGCACCAGCAGCGAAACGGCGAGGATTGGATTCATGCCAAGCTGCCCTGTAATAGGGATCACCCAAACCATCGCGGCAACGATGATCCAGGGCGGGATCGTTGTCAGGTCAAGCCCTTGTGCCTGCACCAGTGGCACCAACAGAAATGCCCCCAAACTGCCGATAAAACCGGCCATGAACAGCAAGACGATCTCGCCGCGATAACGGGGCAATTCGCGCGTGACGAACAGCAGGGCGCGCTTTCGGATGTTGGCGCTGCGCGTAAAACCAACCGGGGGGCGTTGCATTGCGATCCACAGAATGGCGATGACTGGAATAAGCGACATGACAGCACCAATCACCTCTACTTCCGTGACCGTATGCAACAGCGCGACGCCAACCAACACAAGCCCCAGTAGCAACAGCAATGGACGCAACTGAGTTACCCATCGCTCTGTTTCCACCGGGCGTGTACTGGGTTTAACGGGCGGCTTGTAAAGTGCGTCTAGGCCCCATCCGATCACCAGCACCATCAGCGCGCTGACAACCCCGGGCAGGGCAGCGTCACTCCAGCGTGCACCCGGTACGACGGCTACGCTGATGATCATCGAAAACCCCAGGGGCGACCAGCACAGAGTAGACGCAAAGCCCCGCTGGATCGCGATCATCATGCGGCGGGTGCGTTGCTTGCGAATTTCGGGGTCAGGCTCGCGCGCGGTACTTTCGGTCGCCAAAGTGCCCAGCAATGATATTGACCCATAAAGCAGAATGAGTGCGAACAGATGTCCACCAATGGTCAGGGCTGTGTAACGTAACCCCGACCGTTGCCGTGCCAGAAATCGCCCGCATTCGACAATTTCTGGTGCGGTCATAGCGGCATTCCGGATTGACGTCAGGGCTGTGAACAGCGCCATTACCATTGCACCGCGCTGCGCCGCTATTGCGGTTGCTGCCATCCAGTCCGTATGAGTTAGTGCAGCCCAAAGCACTAATGCGATCGCGATTAGCACGAAAATAACCCGCGAGACGGCCACACCAAAGCTGAAAATAGCGACTGCGATTAAGGCGAGTACCGAAGCGGCTACTGCGAATGCGGAATAATTCGTGTATTCGAAGGAGGTCATCAAGAAAACGACCCCGACTGGCAGAAAGCCAGCCAAGGCAAAATAGCGCGAGGAGGTTGAGATATTCATTCAGGCCGTTCGATCTCCTTTACATGTAGAAAAACGGCGCGCCTGTTCACCCAATTGACCGATGCCTAAAAAATAGAGGGTCGACATTCTTTAGTGGCAGGCAAGATCTATCGGATTGGCTTTTCGTTTCATTAAGTATCTTCTCAAACAGGACTAGATTCTGAAGATACTGCGCTCCTGATCATCAAGTTGCGCTAACAGGTCGGTTTCCCAGGCTAGATAACGACGAGAAGCTTCCAGGTTGCCATCGTGTCGGTCATGCACAAAAAACAGGTAATCTATGCAGCTGGTATCATTTGGCTTATTCGGAGTGCGCTCTAGGGTAATGCCTTTATTTTGCCAGTCTACAAGTGTTGAAGCCAACCAACCTATGTTTTTAAAGCCTTGCGCTTTGAGCTCTATGGTGAGGCATGCCGCGCGTTCCATATCGGCAATTATTACGACGGACTGCTGATAATCCGTACTGGTGATCTGCTCATTGAGTAGCGACCGGTTTGCCCAGAAAGAACCGGGTAAGTGACCCTCTCGATACTGCATGCTGGGGCGTGCATCGAGACAAAGCGTTGCTGGGTGCAAAGCTTCTTCTAGCTGCACTTTTCGCGGAATTTCCAGTCGCAAATCAGATTCAGATTGCTTCTTAAAGTTACGCAGGCTCCTCCATGAATCCCTTCCACCTCGCAGCCAGGCAACGTCTACTCCCATCAGCGCTAACCAGCCGGCAACCATTGGAGCGCGGCACTCTTCATCATCGATCAGCACTACGCGAGCGTTCTGCACGCCTACCCAGTGGTCAAAGGCCTGGATCAACTGTCCGCCTGGCGCGTGGACGGCAGCTGCGTGTCCGTTCTTTCGATATTCTTCCTCAGTACGAATGTCAAAAACATAAGTAGTGCGCTGCTCGTCCGCTAGCCAGTCATTCAACGTTGGCTCGTTAACTGCCGCCACCTGGTGCGATTCTGCAAATTGGCGGGCAGCCGCGCCAAATGCAGGGTCAACCCTGACTTCATCGGGGTAATAGCGCTTACTTCCGCACTCAAGTGATAGTCCGGCTAATTGCCATCCTTGAGTGCCATTTTCAAGGGCGTAGACCGGATTCTTGATACCCAGCCAACGAAGAGTCTGGGCTCCAATAATGCTACGGGTGCGACCCGCACAATTTATGACCACCGGCGTTTCAGTGTCACCATCGAGGATAGTGGAAATCCGCTTAGCGAGTTCGCCGTTGGGGCAGCACATACTTGCAGGTATGTTCATCTTGTTATATTCGGCAACAGGACGGCCATCAATAATATAAACAGGCAGGCCTTGGCGCTGCCATTCGGCTAATTGAGCAGCGCCTATTTCGGCAGGCTCTAACTGTTTATGTACAAGCTCGCCAAAGGTCTTGCTAACCACATTAACCCCAGCGAAGAGGCTATAACCGGCATCCCGCCAACCTGCAGCGCCGCCTTCCAGCCAGGCTATATTGCTATAACCGAGATCTGCCAGGCATTGGCCAGCGCGGCGAGCCCGACCTTCATCACTGCTGTCCATCACGACCAACAATGTGCTAAGCCTTGGTACCAGTTCACCGATTCGAGCCTCAAGAAGGCTGAAAGGCGCGTTCACCGATTGGAATGGATGGCCTGTGCCGTATTCACCGAACTCACGAATGTCGAGAAAAGCGACCTCTTGGCCGTCGCTGGCCAGTAATCGCTTAAGCTCCTGAGGTGCGATACTAGGCACTGTCATCCTCCATGCTCTCATCCTCACCCTCTGCAACTCGGCTTTTGACCCCAATGTCCATGGTTTTGCAGGTTTCTGCATCGATATCAAAACTTGTCCGTTGTGACAGTGTTTCTAACGCGCGTCCATAAAGGTGCAGGTGGCGAACAGGCGTATCACCGTCAACGCGAACAGAGTGGATATCATCGGCCAGCAGAGCAACACCGCCCCCCTTGCCAACAAGAATTTTCTCGCCGGTTTTCAGCGTGGCTTTCCCCGGCTCCCGACCATCGTCCAATCGTTCATAAAGTGTGTTGTACTCATCTCCCTCAACGCCTGCGATACAGGCCCAAGTTGTATGATCGTGGGGGGGGACGAATTTTCCGGGGCGCATAACGTTCAGGTAGAGCGCGACGGTCAAGTCATCACCCTGGTCGATAAGGTATCGAGCTTGATACTCGTCAGGCGCTGACGGAGGAAAATCGGATTCGCTCCAAAGCGCACTTTGCGCGGCTAGCTGTTTGACTTCATCCAATACAGTGTCGAGCGACTGACGGGTGACGGCCTGAGAGGCCAATATTTGACGTACCCGGCTAAGTGCGTCCGAAACGACCTGTTGACGATGTGAGGCTGAAGAACTCATGGCTATTCCCTTGTAACTAAAGTTCCGTCTAAATTACTCCTTTAAGCATGCTATTTATAATAAGATTTAAGCTGTAATAGATAACCAGAGCTTAACTATATGCGCCACCTAGACCTATCGCTGCTCAGAACATTCGTCGCAATTTGTGACGAGGAGAGCTTCGCCAAGGCTGCACTGAAAGTTCATAAATCACAGCCTGCTATTAGCCAGCAAATGGGGCGCTTGGAAAAGGAGCTGCAAGTGTCGCTGTTCATCAAGCGTGGCCGCCGTAAACAGCTGACAGCGGCGGGCGTTCGCCTGTCAGAGTACGCTCGCCGTCTGCTGGCGCTACACGACGAGCTGTGGACAACACTGGATGATCAGGAGCTTATTGGTCCGGTACGAATAGGAGCACCAGCGGATATTGCCGACACCGTGCTACCGAGCATTTTGCAATCCTTTGCACGAGCCAACCCGCGCTTGTCGATGGCCATACATGTTGGCCGCAGCCCAGATCTTATGGACATGCTGTTCGCCGGTGAACTTGATTTGACCATCTCGACGCGTAAAGCAGATGGCTATCCGAATCTGGTGCTTCGGAGTTCTCCGGTGGTGTGGATTGCTGCCAGTGACTATCAGTTAGTCAGCGATGAGCCGCTGTCGCTAGTTTTGGCTGATGAACCCAGCATTTTTCGGGCTATCGCTCTTGAAGCACTCACACGCGAGCAGTGGGACTACAAAGAAAGTTACATTGCGCCTAATTTGGCAGGAATCAAAGCGGCGGTGCGAGCTGGGCTTGGCATTACAGCCCGCAGTATTGAAATGGTCACACCCGAATTCAGGGTGTTAGGTGAGAACCAGGGGTTGCCTTCATTGCCTACCATTAATTTTTACCTCTACTTGCAAAACGATAGCCCTAGCGAAGCAGCCAAAAAACTTTATCAGTTGCTAGCGAGCCAGGTTGGAGGCGCCTCACCATCGTTGGATAGCGACTAACTGCGATGATGCGAGGAGTTACGTTTACAAAACGCCCGATCACTTGAAGAGGGTATTTAATGTGGATAGGCTCCGAACAGTGCTATGTATTTCAGCCAATTGAGCAGGAGTGCTGAGATCCTGACCTGAATTCGGAATTAAAGCCAATCTGGAAAAATTCGCCTAAAGCTAACTCCGTAAAGTGCTATTCTTTACCTTGCAAAAAATGAACTCTCGACTCAACCGAGCAACGCATAATGCATTTTGACTTACCTGATTTACGACTTTTCATTCACGTTGCTGAAGCCGGCAGCATGACTGCAGGGGCAAAGCGCGCAAGCCTCTCGACAGCCGCAGCTAGCACGCGCATTAAGTCCTTGGAAGGTCAGCTGGGTAGTCGTTTGTTTTACCGCGCCAGCCAAGGAGTAGAGCTGACGCCTGCTGGGGAAAAGCTGCTCCAACACGCGCGTTCAATAATGAGGCAGGTCGAGTATGTAAAAGCGGACTTTTCCGAGTACCGGGATGGCGAAAGTGGGCATATTCGAATTTTTGCCAACACCACCGCGGTCACGGATTTCATGCCAGAAGTCCTCGCTAGTTTCCTAGGGGAAAGGCCTGGCATAACGATTGATTTGCAAGAAAGACTTACAAATGACATTTTTCGCGGGGTGCTCGACGGGGCTACCGATTTGGGCGTAACGTCCGGTAAAATTGAGATAAAAGGCGTCGAAATTCTGCCTTTTAGCGTAGATCGTTTAGTTGCGGTTGTAGGGTCCAATCACCCTTTAGCTGGAAGCAAGCCTGTTGATTTCAAAGATACCATTGGCTTTCCCTATTTGGGTTTGCACGATGGCAGCACCCTAACTCAATTCCTCAAAAAAGAAGTGGCGAAACTTGGCGAACAGCTGTCGCTGCGGATGCAAGTTTACGGTTTTGAGCAAACCTGCCGTATGATCGAGGCCGGTGTTGGTATGGCTATCCTGCCGGAGTCTAGCGCTTTGCGTTACCAGAAAAATATGAAACTGGACATTGTGCTTTTAAAGGATGCTTGGGCAACGCGAGAACGCGCAGTGATTGTGCGGGAGTACGCCTCATTGCCGGAAGCCTGCAAAGCACTTATTCAATCCATTCGGGACTACCATAATTACTGACGAGTATACCGCCTTTCAAAGTGGACCCCGAATTCCGAGGTTAGGCAACCGTCCGTCGCAATAGATCAACTCGCATGGGAGCCGTCAAGCAAACTCGGCCATCTTCAGCAAAGTCGTTGTATCTAGCTTCTACTGCTGCCAGCAATTCAGGCGACAGCCGATGGTCTGTATGCGTCACGTTGATCATTCGCTGCTCAAATTCGTCGAAGCTGTTAAAGACTCTTGGCATGTGAAAAAAGTGCTGACCGACTAACTCAAAGACACCCTCTTCAACCGCATTACAAACAGCTTCAAATGCATTCTCCCGCATTGTTTTTTCGCTGTGAAACAACCGTAAAATTTCATTAAAGTCGCCCGCATAAATTGGCTCAGAGATATACGCTAAGCCACCCGGTCGCAGCACTCTGTAAATCTCTGACATGGCGTCAGCCAGGCGATCTTTCGGCACATGATGCAGGGACTTAAACATCAGAACAATGTCAGCATTAGAATCACTAGCTGGAATGCTCTCGGCCCCGGCAACAACAAAGGTCACATTTGGTAAGTTCGTTCGTGCGCTGTTTTTCGTGTGCTGAACAAGGTCCACTTCGCAAGCCAGAATTGAAGCGGGTTCGCACTCGTTAGCGATATAGCGGGTGAGAGCCGCTGAGCCGCATCCCAACTCCACAATGCAAGCACCTTTCAGCGGTAAAATCTGACGAAAGAGCTCTGGCTCTTTTTTTATTATTAACTTTGTTTGCGCGTTAATTTCCATCAAATCTCCTCATTGCAATCCATTGATCGCAAACTGAAAAGGCCTCATGCGCAACGCATGGCTCTGGCACTCGTTGCGCATGAGGCAATATTGAGCTTTGTTAGTTGGTAATGATTTCAGGCCCCATGAAGGTATTGGGCAAGAAGGTCGATATCCACGGGATGTAGGTGATTATGATCAGGAACACTAACAGGACGGCCAGGAAGGGCAGTGAGGCGCGCACCACCGACATCATCGACATGCCTGCAACACCAGAGGTCACGAAGAGGTTTAGTCCCACCGGCGGCGTTATCATCCCGATCTCCATATTGACCACCATGATGATGCCCAAATGGATTGGGTCGATACCCAGTTCGATGGCGAGCGGAAAGATCAGCGGTGCCACGATAACCAGTAGGCCACTGGGCTCCATGAATTGTCCGCCGATTAGCAATATGACGTTGACCATAACCAGGAACATTACCGGGCCGAAGCCCGCACTCAGCATTGCATTGGCGATTTGCTGAGGTATCTGCTCTTCGGTCAACACGTGCTTGAGAATAAGCGCATTGGCGATCACGAAAAGCAGCGTAACGGTAAGTTTGCCTGCATCAAAGAGGGTCTTCCTGGTATCGGGATGCACGAAGACGGTCAAAATCGCATGCGGTTTTCGCAGGAGGCTGATATTCGCGCCCTCTCCGGTTGTTGCAAGCGGCCCGATATCGCGATAGATGAAACAGGCGATCAAGAAGGAATAGACCGCCGCAACCGCCGCCGCCTCTGTTGGCGTGAAGACGCCGCCATAGATGCCGCCCAAGATGATCACGATCAGGAAGAGGCCCCAACCCGCCTCGCGGCCAGAGGCCCAGATCTCAGACCAGCCTTGCCATTCCCCCTTGGGCATGTTGCGCACGCGGGCAATGATATATATCGTCGTCATTAGCATGGAACCCGCGAGAAGGCCGGGAATGACGCCGGCGAGAAACATGCGGCCGACCGACACGTTGACCGAGGCCGCATAGACTACCATTACGATGGATGGCGGAATAAGAATGCCCAGGGTGCCCGCATTACATATCACGCCGGCGGCGAATTCTTTGGTATAGCCCACCTGACGCATGCCCGCGATCACTATCGTGCCGATGGCTACCACCGTCGCAGGGGATGATCCCGAAAGTGCCGCAAACATCATGCAGGCTAAGACCCCAGCGATGGCAAGGCCGCCGTGCAGATGCCCCACGCAGGCAATAGAAAAGCGGATGATACGCTGCGCAACGCCGCCCGTCGTCATGAAAGCGGAAGCGAGGATAAAGAAGGGAATCGCGAGCAAGGTGTAATGGCCAACGAACGCCTCAAGCAGAGTGCCCGCGACGGAAGCCAGGGAAGCATTTGAGTAGATCAGCAAGAAGAGTGTGGAACTGAGTCCGAGAGAGAACGCAATCGGTACACCAATAAGCAGCAAGGCAATGATTACGAAAAAGAGAATGGCGACATCCATTAATTGGATCCTCCGCGGCTGTCATGCGCGTGGCCCGCGCGGATTTCATTCAGTTCGTCCTCAACTTCATGGCTGGCAATCAGACGGTCGAGCTCGCCCCGCCAAATGGCCACAGCGGCCTGGGCAAATCGCAGCACCAGTAAAAACGCGGAGATCGGCAGCACAATATAGGGCACGGCCTTGGGCATTTTTTCGTATGTATCGCCGTGGTTAATTAGATCTTCCAAGAAGCGGAAGGCGCCCACCATCGGTACGTCCTGCATCTCATAGAAGCTTTGACTGCGCGAACTTGTATCGAACCCTGTCGGGAACCAGCGGCCTGAGGTGGGGGGTAAGTCAGCAAAAACAGCCCAATAGTCGTAACCGCCCTTCAGCAGGAGCAACGAAAAGACGAGGCATGCTGCGACCGAGATAAGCGCAAGCACTCGACGTATGGCAGGTGAGGCCAGATTCAAAATCACATCCACGCCGAGCTGCGCATGTTTCTTGACCGCGTAAGAAGCCCCCAAAAGGACCAAAAAGCCAAACATGAAAACTGTTAGTTCAAGTGCCCAAAGAATGTTCGAGTTAAACGCGTAGCGTGCTACAACATTGGCGAAAGTGATGGCCGTCATGAGCCCAATAAGCACGGCGATCAAAGTTTCCTCGAACTGATCGATTAGTCCTGTCTTGTGCTGCATCGTACCGTTTCCATGATGGTAGTGTTTCGTTTGACTAACTCGTAAACCTACTGCTTGGCACTGAGGGTTCTGGCCAAAGCTGGCAACACGGACCCATAAACCTCAGAGATAAGGTTTCCGGACTCTCAGAAGTTCAGTAGATTCATGAGTTAGCCAGACAGCACGTTAAAGAAAGTGGTTAAAAAATTGGGCAGGCCAATATGGACTGCACGATACCGGTACAGCACAGCCCCCGAGTGGGGGCTGTGCTGTTCATGCGGATTTACGAACTGGTGTTCGAGTTGACGGCTGCGTCGATATTCTCTTGCCCGATATCGCCCATGAATTTTTCCCAGACGGGCTTCATCTTCTCAATCCAGTTGTCGCGCTGCGCGGGTGTCAGTTGACGCACCACGCCGCCGGCATCGATGATCGCCTGCTTGGCGCTTTGATTGACCTCGCTGGATTCGCTATTGCGGGCATCGGACACTTCCGCCACGATTTGCAGGAACTGGTCGCGTACATCAGCGTCAAGGCTGTCAAGCCAGTCGACGCTGGTCACAAGCAGATAGTCGATTACACCGTGATTGGTCTCGGTGATGCCGTCCTGAACCTCAAAGAACTTTTTTCCGTAAATGTTGGACCAGGTGTTTTCCTGACCATCCACAACGCCCATCTGAAGCGCGCCGTAAACCTCGGAAAAGGCCATTTTCTGCGGGCTGCCTCCAATCGCCTCCATCTGCGCCACCAACACGTCGGAGGATTGAACGCGGAATTTTAGCCCTTCGGCGTCCAAAGGCTCCAGTAGGGGTGCATTGGCCGACATCTGCTTCATGCCGTTATGCCAATAGGCCAAGCCCTGAAGGCCGCGGCGCTGCATGCTGTCAAGCATGGCCTGCCCATTATCGGAGGCCTGAAATCGATCCACTGCTTCGATATCTGAGAAGATGAAGGGCAGATCGAAAAGGCGGAACTGCTTGGTCAGTCTCTCGAATTTCGAGAGTGACGGTGCGGCAAGCTGAACGTCGCCCCGAAGCATCGCCTCGATCACCTTGTCGTCATCATAAAGAGTGGAGTTGGGAAACACTTCGATGCACATCTTGCCATCCATTTCCTCGTTTACACGCTTCTGCAACAACGAGGCGGCGATACCCTTCGGATGCCTGTCAGTGTTGGTGACGTGGCTGAACTTTGCGACGATCTCGCCATCGTCGCAGGCGGCCATTACAGCCCCTGGGCCAACGCTCAGGGCCAGTGCCGATATTGCAGCAGTCAGAAGTTTCATGCGGGTTTCCTCTTATTATATTTTGAAGTATTTAACACAGTGCCTTGTGTGGTACGTTTAGTACAAATATTGACGACTAAATTTTATTATCCTCCAGCAAAAATTGAAAGTAAATCCAGAAATCCTTATTGATTTCTCGTAGCGTTGATTTTGCTTTTTATCTTTATTATGTAAAGTGTTTTTAAAATATAAAAAGTCACTTTATGAAATTATGCACTTTCAAAATAGCTTTTAGGTGCCGCATTACTCGTCGAATACATAAAAAAGTTATAGCCTTACAGGTCATTGCCGGATTTTTATGGCTATACCCTTTTCATTTTAGTGTATATATTTACTCGGCACGCATAATGTGCTCAGAGATTTTTTTGTATAGACCGATCTTACTACCCACTGAAGATTTGGTTGTTACTAAAGCATAATTATACTTACACAAAATAGTAAAAAAGGTATTCGAAATTACTTAATCCGGGTTTGAGCATTGGTTAACGCGGAATACTGACGCTGACCATTGAGTGGAAGATTGTCTGATATTCGATGCGTGCTTCAGGGATGAATAATCACGACAGCCTGATGGGCGAGTTTGGGAAAAACTCTCCGCCCAATTTTAGCCAAAGCCAGCCAACTGGAAAGCTATGCTAGCAGAATGGTAGAGCGTGACGAACGTCTATTTTTCTGACATGACAGAGCTTTACAAAATTAATTAGCGCGCCCTTAAATTCTGCATGAATTAATATTTTCACGTTACTCATTTTTGGTATAATAAAGATCGACTTATTTAGGACGTCGCCTTGTTATAATGACTATTATACCGTTCAGTTAATCCGCTAATTTAAACCTGCTATAGTTCCATAATACTCACGAATGATGGTGATGTTATCTTGGCCCAGCAATCTGCACCTCTTCATCTTGCAGTTAACGATTAACTGGAAAGCTGGCTGCGAATGGGCTATCGAGAACGCAAAGGTGTAAAACCTACCCCAGCGGGCGCATAACTGTTGCGCCACACCCGAGCGGTCTTGCACCAGGCGGAGCATACCAAAAGCGAGTTCGCGGATCTGATCAACGATCCGAAAGGGCATCGGCGAATTTTCGCCACCACCACCACCGCAGTGACGGGCTTTAAAACCGAAGTGCTGTTGCGGTTTCTTGCCGAAAGCCAAGGATTACGGTTGAACTAGAAGAAAAAATAGCCCGAGACATCGCTCGGGGCGTCTAGGAGGGTGACGCTGACCTCAGCGTAGTTGCCGAGGCCCATCGCCTCGCAGTGATTTGCATCAGTTACGACAGGCTGATCGTGGTCGCACCCTTGCAGCATCCGCTGGCTGGCTGCAGCCGGATCAATTTTGAACAGACCTTGGAACGCCAGCATTTCCGACTTCATTAGCCCTGTACTCTATTGAAGTTTCTTCAGGACTAAGTCAATGATTTAGCGAGACACTGCCATTACGCCTCAAGGTTTTTGACTTTGAGTCCACCTGTCGCGTAATTGAGGCCGGCGTCGGCATTATGCCCAAATCGACAGCCTTACAATATCAACTCTTCCAAAAGTACATTCTTGTGGGGCTTGAGCAGGACTGGGCGCAGCGCGAGCGGATCATGATCATCCCGGAACTCGAGGCCCCGCCCACCTTCGAAAAGAATCTGGTCCAGAACATCGCCGCCCACGAAGGAATTGCGCTAGCGCTCAGAAAAGCATATGGCATCCAGCCTCGTTCGAGCGGCAAGGCCGGAGATTCAGACGACCCGTCCACCATCAACGGGTAGCTCGACACCATTCAAGAAGGATGCTTCATCCGTTGCCAAGAATACTGCAACAGCCGCAACGTCCGCGGGTGTCGAGAGCCTGCCAAGGGGCACGGTGCTGATAAACCTGGCGCGGTTTTCCGGTGTATCGGGCACACCCATGAACTCTTCAAGCAGCGCAGTCTCACCCATCACCGGGCAGATGTTGTTAACGCGGATACCATCGGGGCCGAGTTCGACCGCGAGAGACTTGGACAGTATATTGACCGCCCCCTTTGAGCTGTTGTACCAGGTCAGCCCGGGTCGGGGGCGGATGCCGGCAACGGAGCCTACGTTGATGATGGAGCCATTTTTTCTCTCTCTCATCAAGGGCACGACAGCGTGAATCATGTGAAAGATGGATTTCACGTTGACCGCAAAGACACGGTCGAAGGTTGCCTCATCCACATCCAGCAGGGGCTGGTTGCGATGAGTGGTACCAGCGTTGTTGACTACGATGTCCGGAACACCAAAGGTACGGACACATTCATCGACAGCCAGTTGGACGTCCTTGCCTGAGGTCACGTTGCAATTGACGGCATGCGCTCTTTCGCCGAGTTCCTCCGCCAGTTTGGCAGCACCTTCATAGTTCATGTCAGCGAGGATGACTTTGGCGCCCTCCTCCACGTAACGCCGGGCAATGGCGGCGCCAAAACCACTGGCAGCGCCAGTTACGATTGCAATTTTGTCTGCTAATAAATTCATTGGATTACCTTGTCATTGTTGTCTAGAAAATAATCAGATCGCGGAGGCTATTGCCAGACGCCAGGCCATCAAAGCCTTCATTGATGTCCTCCAGCGCCAGGCGTTTCCCGATAAGCTTGTCAATCGGCAGCCGACCATTGCGGTACAGGCCAAGGTAGCGGGGCAGATCCCGTGCTGGAATACAGGAGCCGATGTAGCTGCCCTTTACGGTGCGCTCTTCTGTGGTCAGGCTCACCTGCTGAATAGGCCAGCGCGCCTCCGGACTGGGCAAGCCCGCAGTTACCGAGGTGCCACCACGGCGGGTCGTGCCGTAAGCCAGCTCCATCGCCGACACGGAACCCGCGAACTCAAACGCGAAATCGACACCGCCCCGGGTCAGCTCTCGGACCTGCGCCACCGCGTCATCGTCACGGGCGTTGACCACGTGCGTCGCGCCGAGCTCCAGTGCCAGGTCGAGCTTGTGCTGATGGACATCCACAGCGATGAGGGGGTTCGCCCCCGACGCCCGGGCCCCCAGCAAAGCGCTGAGTCCTACGCCTCCCAATCCAACGATCATCACCGAGGAACCCGGGGACACCTTGCCGGTGTTCACTACCGCACCCATACCGGTCAGAACCGCGCAGCCGAACACTGCAGCGTCAACGGGATCAATGTCGTCGGGAATGGGCACACAGGATTTGGCAGAAACAACCGCATGGTCCGCGAACGCCGAAACGCCGCAGTGATGATTAACGGTCTTTCCGTCTGCCGACAGCCGATACCCTCCGGCGAGCATTTCGCCTTTGCCGTTGGCGTCGGCGCCAGGCTCGCACAAAGCCGGTCGTCCCTCCATGCATGGCAGACAGGCACCGCAGCTGGGCACAAACACCAGTACTACTTTCTGCCCCTTCTCCAGCGACCTGACTCCGGCACCAACCTCAACGACTTCGGCGCTGGCTTCATGACCTAGCGCCATTGGCAGTGGTCGTGGACGCACTCCGCTGATGACCGAGAGATCGGAGTGGCAAAGGCCAGCTGCAATCATCCGCACCATGACTTCCCCAGGACCAGGTGGCTCCAGAGTCAGCTCTTCGATTTTCAACGGCTTGCTGTCAGCGTAGGGCGTGGCCGTACTCATTTCTCTAAGCACCGCGGATCTTATCTTCATGCCGACCTCCGGGTTGTTATTGCTGGTAATGGTTGACGATGGTTTTGGTGTGACTGAACTCATCCAGCGCAAGAAAACCTTTTTCACGTCCGTGGCCACTCTTGCGAACGCCGCCGAACGGTAGTTCGACACCGCCGCCGGCACCGTAGCAATTGATAAAGACCTGACCGCCTTCGAGCCTGTTGGCGATCCGATGCTGACGCGCGCCGTTCTCGGTCCAGACAGAGGCCACCAGACCATAGTCCGTACCGTTGGCGACTGCGATTGCGTCGTCTTCATCCTTGAACGGGATAGCAGCCAGAACCGGGCCGAAGACTTCCTCGCGTGCCAGCTTGTGATCCCGCGGTACCGGCCCGAAAAGAGTGGGTTTGACGTAGTAGCCGCCTTCCGCCGTTCCTTCTGCGAAGGAGCCCTCCGCCACAGGCTGGAGGCCGCTGTCCAGACACTCGGCAATAAACTGCTTCACCCGTCCATACTGGGCATGGGTGATGATCGGGCCGCAGTCCGGAGCACTGTCAGGACCGCCGACGCGAAGCTCGCGGAACCGCGCTGCAACCCGGTCCAGGACCTCGTCAAAAATACCTTCCTGGATCAGCACCCGGCTTCCTGCCGAGCAGGTCTGTCCCGCGTTCTGGACGATGGCACCGACAATCACCGGAATTGCTTTATCGAGATCGGCATCATCGAACACCAGTTGAGGGCACTTGCCTCCCAGCTCGAGAACGCATTTGACATGATTCTGTGCCGCGGCTGTCTGGATGGTGGTGCCGACTTGCGGTGAGCCGGTAAAGGTAATCATGTTCACGTCAGGATGCTCGGAAAGTGCGGCTCCGGCTTCGCGACCGTAACCGGTGACGATGTTGAGAGCGCCGGCGGGCAGACCTGCGTCAGTCGCAATTTCCGCAAAACGCAGGGACGTCATACAGGCATCTTCTGCCGGTTTGACCACCGAGGCATTCCCCATGGCCAGAGCCGGGGCTACGGTACGTCCGAGCATCTGGGCCGGGTAGTTCCACGGTATGATATGACCCACGACGCCGAACGGCTGCCGCACGATATTGACCGAGTAGCCGGACAGGTAGGGAATGACCTGCCCGTGTACCTTGTCTGCTGCACTGCCATAGAATTCAAAATAGCGCGCCAGAGCCTGGATATCCTTGCGGGCCAGTTCAAGTGGTTTGCCAGTGTCTTTAGCCTCGATACCCGCGAGTTCTTCCTGATTCGCCAGCACCGACTCGCCGATCTTCATCAGGATGCGTCCGCGTTCGGTGGCGGTGGTCTTGCCCCATAACCCGTTCACCGCTGCGCGCGCAGCCTTTACAGCCGAATCTATATCACTCGCCTGGCCACGGGCTATCTCGTCGTAGGACTCGCCGGTTGCCGGAAAGTAGACGGGGATTCCGTCTGCTTGCGCAGGCGCTACCCATTCACCACCAATAAACAGTTTTTTCATAAACACCTCTTAGTTAGAGTTGGGCACCAACAGCGGACTGGTTGGTAGATTCAGACGCAGCCGGCTCGGGAAGCAGAGCGCCCCGCTCGATGTACATGACCTTATCCGGTATGTCTTTCAGAAGGCCGGCGTTTGATTCGGTTATAACAATAGACAAATCGGGCATTTTCTGGTGCAGACGTTGCAGCGCGTCGCTGTACTGGGCCGCCAGTGCAGGCGCAAGCCCCTGAAACGGTTCGTCCAGCAACACCATGTGCGAGCCCACCATCAGCGCCCGGCCCAAAGCCGCCATTTTACCCTGACCGCCGGACAGCGCCGCCCCTGAGCGAGGCAGAAGCTCCTCTAACTGAGGCACGATTTCCAGCGTCAACTTTAAGCTCTCATCGATCTGTGCCTTGCTGTAGCGGGCGATCTGACAGGGAAAGCGGAGATTTTCCTCAACGCTCATTGAGGGAAACATGACCCGTTCCTGGGGTGCGTAGCCGATGCCCAGCAGAACGCGCTCGTGTGCCTTAACTCTGGACAGGCTCTGCCCATCGAATGAAATGTCGCCTTCCTCAAGACGCAACAAACCCATGACGGCCTTCAGCAGTGTTGTCTTGCCGGCGCCGTTGCGACCGACTACGGCAACGATGGAGCCGGCAGGAAGGTCTACAGAGATATTCCTCAGCACCTCGACGTTATCGATGCGGGCACTGACATTTTCCAGTTTCAGCATAGTTACTCTCCGGTCAGATACCCAGGACTTCCCGCTGGATGTTGGGGTCAGCCAGGACCGTATCGGGAGCGCCATCCGCAGCCACTGCTCCGGAGATCCAGGCCGCAACGCGACTGGCATAGCGTTTAACGATGTCCACATCATGCTCAACGAAGATCGAGGTGGTCTTCTGCTCCTCCAGTGCGTCCATAAGTATCTCCATCAGGTCATACTTCTCTTCCGTCGAAACCCCGCTGGTAGGCTCGTCCATGATGAGCAGCCTTGGCCGCAGCATCAGCGACATCGCCACATCCAGGAGCTTCCGCTGCCCTTCCGGCAGGCTGTCGCAAAGTTCGTGCTGGCGTTCGCGCAGACCTACAAGTTCCAGGATATGGTCAACCCCGGGGCCATCATTGGCCTTGCCCAGACTGGTGAACAGCGACAGCTTTCGCTGGCGCGCCACCCCGGAAAGCTCAAGGCACTGCCTGACCGTATGCTCCATGAAAAGCTGGGGGATCTGGAACGACCGCGCCATGCCCCGGCGTACTATATCCCTTGGAGAACGGGCAGTGATCACCTTGCCGTCAAACATGACGCTGCCGCTGTCGGGCTGGATCAACCCGGTACAGATATTGATGAAGGTGGTTTTGCCAGCGCCGTTCTGGCCGATGACTGCGAGCCGCTCCCCTTCCTGAATGCTGAAGTCGATGTTATCGGCGGCGACTATTCCGCCGAAGGAAAGGGACAAGCCCCGAGTTTCGAGCAAGGCTGTCATGAGCGCACCTCCGCAGTCTTTCGTTTCTTCCTGAACAGGCTTGTAAGGCCGTCCGGCAGAAAGTAGATGATGGCGATCAGGATCACCCCGAGCATGAGCTGCCAAGCTCCGCCCACTAGAATCGAGGCATACAACTTGACGAATTCGAACAGCAGCGCTGCCACGAATACACCTATCGCATGGGCAGACCCGCCCAGGATCGAGATGAACACCAGTTCGCCCGACTTGAGCCAGTAGCCCGCCTCAGGTGTTACCAGACCCTGTGACAGTCCGTAGAATGCCCCCGCCAGACCGCAAAGCCCGGCGGACAGGGTGTATCCCTGCCACAGCAGCTTTTTGGCAGAAACTCCGAGATATTCGAGCCTGTCCTCATTGGTTTTGATGGCCGCCATGGCCTCACCTGCGGATGAGCGGAAAAACTGCTGCACTGAAAACACCAGCGCGACCGCAAGAACCAGCAGAATTATCAGCAAAGTGGCCTCGTATCCCGCCCTGTCCATGTCGACGCCAAACAGGCTGGGGCGGGGGATCCGCATACCATCAGAACCTCCAGTCAAGCCGTAGAATTTGGTGACTACGGTGAATATCACCATGGAAATGGCCAAATTCAGCATGCCGAAGAAAATGCCGCGGTAGCGCACCAGAAAGAGCCCCAGAACCATGCCGGTTACAAGACTGACCCCGGTTCCGGCCAGGACCAGTACAATGCCATCCGCTCCCGGGAAGGCCTCGCTCAGAAACGCCACGGTGTAGCCCGAAATCAGCATATACATCGCATGGCCGAAGGAAATCTGTCCCGCCCGCAATAGCACAACCACACCCAGTGCCGCGGTGCCGAAGACCAGTGCCATGATCAGCGAAACCCGCATCCATGGGAACGCGATGGATAACCCCAACACAGCGAGAAAAACAATGCCTGCTATTAATAAACGCTTTTTCATCAAATCCTCCGCGCTTCTGCCACAGTAAATAGCCCCTGCGGCCGGATGAGCAAGACGGCCATCATGATGAGATAAGGCATCACCACTTCGAACTGGGGAAGGAAGTAAACACTCAGGGAGCGGGAGATACCGATCATCAGTGCCACAATCAGCGCCCCCGAAATCTGCCCGAGACCGGCTGTTGCCACTACGGCGAATGACAGCACGATCATATCTGCCCCAACTCCTGGAACCAGTGACGTTGTAGGGGAAGCCAACGCTCCGCCCAAAGCGCCCAGAGTGGCGCCAATAATGAAGGTCAAAGAGGCGATACTGCTAGCGTTCACCCCTAGCGCCGTCGCCACTTCCCGATCATGGGTCACCGCGATGATCTGCCGTCCTTTGAGGCTGTGCTTGAGGAACCAGCGCAGAAGCACATAAACCGCAAGGGCAACCGACGGGATAAACCAAAGCTGATAGTTCATGAACACAACTCCCAGCAGTTCGCTGTCTCCCATCTGGAACACGACATCGGATACGAAGTAAGGCTGAGTGCCCCAGATCATCACCTGCACGTCTTCAAGCACCATGAAAGCACCGAAGGTGACAAGCAGCAGAATGATGGGGTCCCTGTCGCGGAACGGGTGTAGCAATAGCATCAGTCCATAACCCAGGATGACACCGACGATACCTGCACCGAGAATCAGCGCCAGTATCGACAGTGTGATTGAGCCTGACCCCTGCGCGAACCAGATCCCCATGCTGGCGGCAGTATAGCCGCCAAACGCATAAAGACTGCCGTGCGCAACGTTTAGCACACGGACCACACCAAAGATAAAGGTCAGGCCAAGGGCTACCAGAAACAGTAGCCCTGCGTATGACACTCCATCAATAAGTGCTAGCAGAAGAGTGTCTACCCCCATTACTTGGCATCTCCGTTGCCTTCGCTGTAGAAGTCCACTTCATCAAGCAGATCGGCATTGAGGGTGGTGAGCCACTCCGACGTGCTTTCACCGGCCGGTGTAGTGACCAGTTCCGCAGGTACGATCATGATGTCCTTGAGGATACGAAAGTCGTATTCATCGCTCGAGGTGGTAACACCAAAGAGCTGATCTTCGAGGCCTTGGCCATCTTCGGGACGAATGGTGACATCACTGGTCAAGCCTCGGAAGGTAAGCCCGTGCAGTGCCTCGGCTAGTTGCTCCTTGTTCGGCCAATTGCCGTCGTTGGCAGCAATTGCTTTGTCGTATGCCCCGACCATCGCTTCCATGGCCTGAACCATGTGGTAGACGGGATAAATGGGCTGGGAGCCTGTCTTTTCAAGGTACTTGCTAACAAAGTCACTGTGCTTGGGATCGTTGACGTATTCCGGATGCAGGAAGTAGTGATCGCCCCGGGCACCCACCAGCACACCTTCAGGCAACTTGGACCCCAGACGCTCCAGTGAGGACTCGGCCAGCGCCAGAAAGAACTTGGAATCGCGGAAAAGGCCGCGTTGGAAGGCTTGGGTCGTGAACGTATCCAGATCGCCGCCCCAGGAGGAAGAGAAAACCACATCCGGTTTGAGGGCCTGCAAGCGACTGATCTGCGAGGAGTAATCAGGCGCTCCGAATCTCGGGAAAAACTCGGCAACCACCTCCACGTCGGGCTTCATCTGTTTCAGCACAGTGCTGAAGATTTCCCAGGAATCGTGGCCCCAAGCATAATCTTGGTTCACTACCGCAATGGTTTTGAAGTCGGGGTGAACCTTCAGAAGATACAGTACGCTGGCAACCATTTCGGTAACGGCATTGGCCTGGGAACGAACCACATATTTGTAATTTAGCCCCTCTAACGCTTTCTCGGTACCACAGTCCCACATGATATTGACGACTTTCAGATCCTCTGCCACCGGACCCAGGGCCTTGCAGTTGCCACTCGAGATCGCAGCCATCATCAAATCAGCTTTTTCGGCCTGGACCACACGGCGGTAATCCGACAGCATACCGCTGACGCCTTTGCCTTCATCAATAAAAATTGGCCTGACGGGAACCCCGTGGATGCCACCATCCGCATTGAGTTCTTCCAGGTAGATCTCAGCAGCGTCTTTGCCAGGAACACCAAAGACCGAGGCGGGCCCACTCAGAAAGGTCGTTATTCCAAGGATGATTTCTTCTGGCTTATCGCCTTCGGTAGCCTGAACAGCTGACATGACCGAAAGTAAAGATAAGGCAAGGGTTGTCTTACGTAAAAATCTTTTGAAAAACATTTTAACTCCTCATGTATTTATTGTTATTTCCGATACTTACGAAACCAGCTGAGTCAGTACCTATACCTATTTATACACCTACAGCAAAAAATGTACAGCTAACAGAACATAAAGGGCTTTGTCTTTCCATAAGGGGGTGTTAAGAAGACGCTTACATAACCGAAAGATATATTTGTTCTCTGACATTTCAGGATCAGGATGTGCTGGCGCCGGCGCTACCTGCTGCTCTTTGATCGAAATTGTCAAAGCCAACGAACTAGACCCTCGGCTTATATTTTGCCTGTGCTGAAAATACTGAAGCGACTGCGGACGTGGCATGCGGAGCTGGAATAGGCTTCAAAAAAGTGTTTCAGCTAGGTTGAAGGAGGGATGTCGATTTAGCGGCGCTTACGGTGAACAATCCAATCGCCAACGACATCCCGCTGACCTATATTTCTTTTCCCTCTGCCAAAGACCCGAGTTTTGCTGAACGCTACCCCGGCTTATACCTGACAGGCCAGGACATAATGACGTGCGGCGTAGTAGGTGCCATGATCGGCGGGCTGCGACCGCGGTGGCAGTCAGTGGTTTGCGCGGCCTGCCACTGGCCAAAAAAATGTTTGTCGGCTAAAACTTTCTTCGCACGGGGCATGAACGCATTATTTATGCTCTTTGGAAACTTTCATTTTTCGTAACTATTCAGCTGGTTTGATTTAAAACGGTCGTATCATTACCCGCACCCACCGCCATGAACGGCGGCACACTCCCCTCGAACAAATGCATCAGGGCTTTCGAGGCAGACACGTTATGCTTACGCGCCGTCGACAGATAACTGCGCACGCGACAGAAGATCTCGGCTCCTTCAAAGGATCGAAAACAACCCGATATTTTCTGCTGCACTTTGAACATACGGATGTCTCGCTCACCTTGGTTGTTGGTAAACGGTACCTCTGGATTGTCGAGGAAGCGTAGCACATCCGATTCGTAGTCGATCAACCGCTCCAGCAGGTTGCGTGCCCGCGTGCGTTTGAGCCGCCCGCGTTTGCCCGGGCGCAGGCTTTCATCCGGTGGCGGGCACTCTTTTTGCGCGTTTGCCAGGCAGCGTCGGTACACCTTGCGCCACCGCTGCGCTTTGTTCGGTGGCAGGCAGCCGCCGGCGTCGTCGACGCTGTCGGTCATGATGTTCAGTAGAGTGTGCACTCGTTGAGCCCACACCTGTTTATCCTGCTCCCAGGCGCGCTGAAGTTCTCGCAGGTGGTGCGCATTGCACAGAGAGTGCAAGCATGAATGTAACTATTCAGCTCAAAAAACCTGTGAAAGTTCTTGACAGGGTTTTTGTCTGAATCTTTTCATCTTGTCGGTATACGCACCGATGCAGCCAGACAGGCCATAGCCAGCGCTATGATGTCCGCTGAAGGGCTGTAATCACCGAAACCGATCACGGGACGGCATCGTTTTTTTAATCGCCTCAGAAGGGCGCTCAGAGCCAAAAATGTCGCCCTGAAAACCCGTGCGATAATGGCTGTCTTACAAAGCCATTCCGGTGCGGGTAGACATTGAAAATAGACAACATCGACGTTGATTCGGCAATCGCCTCCGTCAAGAACCTTCTTGAGAAAGAGCGTGACCTGTCACCTTCACTCAAGGCCGCTCTGGAAGTGCTGCTCGTTTTGGTGGCGCTACTGCTCAACCGCACGACGCTCAATAGTAAAAATAGTAGTAAGCCGCCCTCAACGGATCCGAACCGTGACAAATCTTCCAGAAAGGGTTCCAGCAATAGCAAGCCTGGCGGACAGAAGGGGCGTATCGGAACCACCTTGCGGCCAGTCGATGATCCTGATGCCGTGAAAGCGCTGAAAGTCGATCGACGCTCTCTGCCAAAAGGACGGCGGTATCAAGAGGACGGTTATGAAACACGGCAGGTCATCGATATTGATATCGCGCGATTCGTGACTGAATACCGAGCACAGGTTATTAAAGACGATCAGGGAAATCGATTTGTTGCTGCCTTTCCGGACAGGGTCAATCGGTCGGTTCAGTATGGCATCGGCATCAAGGCCAATGCGGTCTATATGTCGCAGTTTCAGCTGTTGCCCTATGACCGAATCCGTGACCACTTTCAGGAGCAGATGGGTATTCCGGTCAGTGCCGGCTCTGTCTTCAATTTCAACAAAGAGGCCTACGAGAAGCTGGATCATTTCGAGCAGTGGGCGAAAGCTCAGCTCGCCAAGTCTGATCTCATGCATGTTGATGAGACCGGCATCAACCTGGACGGGAAGCGCCACTGGTTGCACTGCGCGTCCAATAGCGCATTGACGCTGCTCTACCCCCACACCAAGCGTGGCACCGAGGCCATGGACGAGATGGGCGTCTTGCCCTTCTTCAGCGGGGTGCTGTGTCACGATCATTGGAAGCCGTACTACCGTTACGCGTGCACCCATTCCCTGTGCAATGCACACCATCTTCGGGAGCTGGAGAGGGCATGGGAGCAGGACGATCAACACTGGGCCAAGGCGATGAAAACACTGCTGATCGATATGAACACAACGGTAGCGGATGCCGGTGGCCGCTTGCCAGCCACTGACGCTGAACGGTGGCGACAGCGCTACCGACAACGTCTCGAAGAAGCAGATAGTGAATGTCCACCTCCCGATGAGAGCCAGCGAGAGGCAGGGAAACGAGGCAGGCTAAAACGATCAAAAGCCCGAAACTTGCTGGAAAGGTTACGAAACTTTGAGCACGACGTTCTGCGTTTTATGGATGTCGAGTACGTCCCCTTCACCAACAATCAGGGGGAGAATGACCTGCGCATGACGAAAGTGCAGCAGAAAATATCCGGTTGTTTTCGATCCATGGCGGGGGCGAAGATCTTTTGTCGTGTTCGCAGTTACCTGTCAACGTGTCGTAAGCAGGGGATGTCAGCCACAGAGGCTCTGCCTTTACTCTTTCAGGGTAAAAGCCCTGCGTTTATGGATACCGATGAGCCAATTGCAAAACTCTCGGATAGTACAGGCCTAACAAGGCCACAGGTAATCTAAATGAGATCAATTACCATTTAAAGCTTTAAGCCGGTGCTATTACATCAATCTGCTCAAATATTGCTCAATATCTGTTTTTCCGCACAAAGGAATCCATGCCCAACCAGTTTGAGCTCTGCAAATTTTGATCTAACCGGTGACTTGAACGGTTATTCCACAAATTTCATCATTTGGTTAACGGTCAACGCAATGATGCCAAACATTCAATGTGTCATGACCTTTGAATGACCTTTAACTCGTACCATTCGCGCATTAAATTCATCTTTAAGTCGGCCGTTAACGCGTTCGACAGTACTTCGTACGTTGTACCGAATGGTTTCTGCCAGTTTGTAGCCTGTTTTTCGGCAGCGCATTTGTTCATCTGCTATCTCTGCTTTACGGGCTTTGTTTCTTGGGTTTTCATCAATCAGAGGGACATGACCCAATGATTCGCTATGCTGCTTAATCAAGGGTGAGTCATAAGCGGCATCCATCAGGTCGTAACAATGGGTCACTCGTCGGCTAGTCACTTCTGCCAGTGGAATGGCGACCTGGCTGTCATGCAGTGAGGCTGAGGTCAGCAGGCAGCTAATCGGAATGCCACCATCGCTGGCATCAATGTGAAGTTTGTAACCAATCCAACTCGTTTTGTATCCCTTACTATTCCGTTTGCTACCCACATGACAGGCGCTTGGTAAATCAGCCTTCATTTCACTAAGACTCATTCCCGCACTTTGCCTTTCCAGGCGAGTCGGTTCTTTGATTCGGGCTTCACCCTTTTTAGGTCGACCGCGCTTTTTCGGATGCTTTTCTTTGGATTCGGGTTTGAGTGGTTTTTCACGGGCGGCAATGGCGGTGGAATCTCGAGAAATGTGCCCAATCAATTGATCTCCAAAATGTCGTTCGATCACGGCCGCATGAACACGCTCGGTCAATTGACTTTCCGCGAATGCTGCAAATGCTCTGGAGAAAGTTGCTGCGCTGGGTACTTCG
Source organism: Marinobacter sp. LV10MA510-1 (assembly GCF_002563885.1). Lineage (GTDB taxonomy): Bacteria > Pseudomonadota > Gammaproteobacteria > Pseudomonadales > Oleiphilaceae > Marinobacter. The sequence goes on from NZ_PDJA01000001.1 coordinate 1,814,411, forward strand.
TTTTTTCTCTCCCATCCGCAAAGCCGGCGTAGTTTGATATTGGACTCCAATTGATCCAACAGCACTGCTGTGGTCGGCAGGTTATAGACGGCCTTGGCGACAAAAGCGCGAGCGATTGCACACCTGCTTTCTAGCGGTCGTCCCGGAACTCGACCCACATACGGCAGGTGTGTTTCAACTTGAATCAGTTCCAAAGCTTCAACCAGTTGTTTTTGTTTATCGGTTAGCTCGCCTAGATCTTCTTCTAGCCATGAGAAAAGAGTGCTTTGAAAGTGGTTCCAAATACTGGATAATCCAATGCGTGTCTGGTTCATTAAAGTCTGGCCCAAGTGGTGGGTTTTTTTGCTGTTTTGTCGCTGCTCATTTTAACAAATGAGGGCCAGATATTCTTCTTTCTTTAGCGTTGTTTAGCTATTAAACCCACTCGTTTCCAGGGTTTTGCAATTACCTCCGATGAGACTCTATTTTAATGATCATGGTGGATATGAGCTGAATAGTTACGCATGAATAACGGTAATACGGCTTCCAGTGATCATGACAGAGCACACCGTTGAAGCGCGGCAGGATGCCGATCGCATCCATCGCTTTCTGGCCTCGTTGTGCATGGGGCGCAAGCCAGGTCAGTCGGTCATTCGATGCGCCGTGCAGCAAGTGACGTTTACCACCGATGTTCACGCCTGTTTCATCGACGTGAACCACCGACGCCTCGGCCAGGCGGTCCTTGACCCACGGCTCAAATTCAGCGGCCTTATTGAAAGCGTCCTGATTGAAGTTGAACAGTGAGCCGACACTCAGTGGGATGCCGACCTGGTCTTCGAAGTACTCGCGGATGCGATCATAGGGCAGGAGCTGGTATTGCGACAGATAGACCGCGTGGGCCTTCAGCTGCGGGCCGTACTGAACCGAGTGTTCTACACCGACCGGAAAAGGCGCCACAAAACGTTGCCCCTGGGCATTTTCCAGGATCTCGGCCTGGTACTCGGTGACAAAACGGCGGATGTCCAGATCAACGACCTGACCGCCTGGCTTACGCCCGCTCTTCAAACGGTTCTGTCTGGGGCGGTTCGGATCCTGAGACGGCGGCTTACTGCTGTTTGCACTGTGGGTGTTAATCCGCCCACTCAGTCTCTGGACCAGCACCATCAGCAACTCGATGGCCGTCCGCATGGAAGGCGCGACGGTTGTGTCTGCTTGAAGTTGTTGTCTGACGTTCGCCAGCGCAGCGTCGACATCAATGTTAGTGATCTTCATGGATCTGAGTACCGTCGAGTGATGCATTATTATCGCACGACTTTTTCAGGTCGAATTTTTCGTCCTGAGCGCGGATTTGACGGGGTTTTTCAAATCGACGTCGCCCCGGGGATGGACAACAAAACGAAAGGGCCGTGAAGGGCTCTTGGAGGCTTTGCGCGTCGCTTAATGGGTTTGCGTTGAGTGTGGCCTAAATTCATAAAATTGGGGCCAAAACCCTGTCAAGAACTTTTTTAGAAAATTTGAGCTGAATAGTTACCATTTTTCTAACAACGAGATTATATGAAGACTATCGGCCTTATTGGCGGCATGAGCTGGGAGTCAACCCAGACATATTACCGCCTGATTAACCAGAAAGTACGGCAGCAACTCGGCGGGCTACACTCGGCAAAACTCGTACTTTACAGCGTGGACTTTTCCGAGATTGAGGCGCTCCAACGTCAGGGCGACTGGGAAGGAACGGCCAAAATACTGCTAGCAGCGGCACAGTCTGTGAAATCCGCCGGAGCCGACTTTCTGGTTATTTGCACCAACACCATGCACAAGATAGCCCCGCAAATGGAGCAGGCAACAGCCATGCCTCTGCTTCATATTGCCGACGCCACCGCCAAAGCGCTGCTCAACGATGGAATCACCTCGGTGGGACTGCTTGGCACAAGATTCACTATGGAACAGGCGTTTTACCGGGAAAAGCTTGAGCAACAGGGCATTACCGTTATTATTCCGGATGACAACGAACGATCTGTCGTACACCGAATAATCTACGACGAGTTGTGTCAGGGCATAATTACTCCCGAGTCAAAGACCTCGTATCTTGATGTGGTTGCTTCCTTAGCCGCACGAGGGGCACAGGCGGTTATTTTAGGTTGCACGGAGATTGGCCTGCTAATCCAAAGCTCCGATACACAGGTTGCGCTTTACGACACAACAGAAATTCATGCCGATCAAGCTGTTGCGCTCGCCCTGAATTTAACGAGTCGGCCCTGATTGCTTTGTGCCGCACCACTGCGCTAGCGCGATGGCGGAATGGAATAGGTTATGGTCGAGTGGGCCACCGGGTCATCGTTGCCATGGGAGTAAATAAATACCTCGCCTACGGCGATTGTTTTACCCACTTTCAGCATGGTGGCCCGGGCTGTCAAAGGTTGGTGGGCAGCCGGTTTACGCAGAAAATTAATATTCAGATTGGTGGTTACCGCCAGCGGCATCAGACCAATTCTGGATAGAAGAGCAGCGTACAGGGTGACATCGGCCAGCCCCATCATAACCGGGCCAGACACAGTGCCGCCCGGGCGCAGGTGGCTTTCATCCACATCAAGTACCATTTCAGCGGTGCCGTCGCCCAGTTCGCGCAAAGTGCCGAACGCGGCACCTTGCGGAAACTGTTCAGTTAGAAACGTTTGTAACTGCGGCAGTGTTATTTTCATTCTTTGAAGTCTTCCTTCTTAGTGTTCTAACGAGCAATCACTCTGTAAATTGGGCGCAGACGCGGAATCTGTTTAAGCACTACTTGAATAACGGTCATCAGCTGGCCACGCCAGGATTCGGTTTGCAGCACCACCGTACCCGGTCTTTCAATTTCAACATTGCCGCCCCGGTGGACAGCTGCTCAACCGACTGCTCCACCTTTTCGGCGGACTTTGTCACTTTGTCACTTTGTCAATTTGCTGCATTAGCTGGCTTTCGCCCACCAGCAGTTTAGAAATGCCTTCGGGCGCCTTACCGGCCCACTCCAGCGCTGGCGTAAACACCGCGTAAGACAGCCCTCCAATTCCGGCCAGTACAATCAATACCAGCACCAGTGAACTGATCATGCGGGGAATACGAAACCGGGACAAGCGCGTCACCAGAGGCGCTAACACCAAGCTGGTTAGCAGTGCCAGCACCATCGGCAAGATAATCTGGTGGGCCAAGTAAAGAGTGTACAAGATACCCAAAGTGAACAGCCCGTAAATGGGGGTCGCCAAATCGCCAATGGTCTTCTGCCGCGAGGATTTAGGCTCTCGTGGAATCAGTGCGTGTCTTTCTTCCATGCTCGCAATATGCCTGCTGCCGCGCGGCAAAGGCCTTTGAAAAGGCCACTGCCGGCAAATGTGTGAAAGCCTTATTCGCCAGAAGTAATACTGGCGGCTACCAAAACTTACACACAGTTTACCTGCACCACTGAGCTGGCGCATTATAGTTATATAATAGCGACTCCCGTTTCACTCTGGATTGTAAAGCCGCTGAATACTGGAAAAATCCAGATCCGCGTTGCCCTGCCCCGCGTGCAGCGAGAACAGGTTCCGAGCCAGTGAGCCCATGGGAATCGACGCCTGGTTTTTCACCGCGTTGTCGAATGCCAGGCCCAGGTCCTTGGTCATCAGCTTTACCAAAAAACCGCCTTCGTAGTTGCGTGATGCCGGCGCCGCTTCCATCACTCCCGGCCAGGGGTTATACACGTTCAACGCCCAGTTACCGCCAGAGCTTTGCTTCATGATTTCCGACAGTACCACTGGGTCCAGCCCATTCTTCACACCCAGAGCCAGTGCTTCGCTGGTGCCCGCCATCAAGATGGCCAACAGCATGTTGTTGCAGATTTTGGCCACCTGTCCCGAGCCGTGTTCGCCGGCGCGAAAAATATTCTTGCCCATGTCCTGCAGAATGGGCTGGGCCGCCGCGTAATCGGCCTCTGAGCCACCGCAGATAAAGGTTAGCGTGCCGGCCTTTGCGCCACCAACGCCACCGGATACCGGTGCATCCAGAAAGCGAAGTTTACGGCCAGACGCCTCGGCCGCTACTTTTTTGGCGGTTTCCGAAGCAATCGTCGAAGAATCTATCACCAGAGTGCCTTCAGGCAAAGCTGCCAACAAGCCTTCAGCGCCCAGATAAACCGCTTCTACATGCTGCCCGGCAGGCAGCATGGTAATCACGCACTCAGCGCCTTTAACGGCTTCATGAGCGGTGTCGGCGCTGTTTGCACCTTCGGCCTTCAGCGCACTGACGGCGTCTGCCGACAAGTCAAACACGGTGACCTGGTGGCCGGCTTTCAACAGATTGCTGGCCATAGGGCCGCCCATATTACCAAGGCCAATAAATGAAATAATTGCCATCGTATTTCCCTCTTTTGTTTTAGTGTGGCTTCTTTTGTTAAGTGCTGTTAAGTGCCCTGCTCATGGCTGCTCTAACAGGCTCAAACAAAAAAGCCGTTAATCCATTCGTTATCGATGTCCGCCAGGGTGGCGTAACGCCATCTTGGTTGCTGGTCTTTGTCGATCAGCAAAGCCCGCACGCCCTCGGCAAACTCACCTTTGCTCAGGCAATTGGTCGACAGCAGCAATTCTTTGTCAAATACCTGCTTCAGGCCATCCAGGCGGCAGCGGTGCAGGTGTTCCCACACCAGCGCAAAAGCCACCGGCGACGCTGCCGCGAGCGGCTTCACGGCTTTGGCCAGCCAGCCATCGCCCGACGCCAGTTCCTTCAACTGGGCAATGGCCTGCTCCAGGGTGTCGGCGTCGGTGGCGCGGTTGATCTCATCAAAGTGATCGCGAACGGGTGAAGCCGGCTGGGCATCGGCGCTCTGTTGCTCAAACTGACGCAATACCGAGCCTACGACCTCATGGCCATGGCGGTTGTGCCAGTCGGCGCCAGTCAGCTCAGCGACAACCTGAGCCTTCAACTCGTGCTTTATAAACCGATCAGCCATGCCGGTGAACAGCGCATCAGCGCCGTTCATTCGGGCGCCCGTCAGGCCCAAAAACAGGCCGGTGCGGCCGGGGCAGCGATTGAGAAACCAGCCGCCGCCCACATCCGGGTAAAGCCCGATGGTGGTTTCAGGCATTGCCAGTTTTGAGCTTTCGGTCACTACCCGATGGGAAGCGCCCTGCATGATGCCCATGCCGCCGCCCATTACAATGCCGTGGCCCCAGCACACAACCGGTTTGGGGTAGCTGTGAATCAGGTAGTCCAGCTCGTATTCTTCGGCAAAAAATGCCTTGCCGACATCAGCGCTTCCAGCCTCTGTCATACTGCGATACAGCGCAACAATGTCGCCGCCTGCGCAAAACGCCTTGTCGCCTTCGGCTTCCAGCCACACAGCGCGTACCCGGTCATCTTCAGCCCAGGCCTTCAGCTGTGGCGTCAGCAAGCGAATTATTTCCAGTGACAGAGAGTTCAGCGAGCGCGGCGCGTTCAGGCGTACGACTCCGATGGCGGCGTCGTCTGCGGTTTGCCACTGCTCAAATACAATCAGTTGATCCCTCATGGTGAATCCTTTGGCCCATGTGTCGGATTGGCGTTAGCGGTTTTTCCACTGAGGCTTGCGCTTGCCTAGAAACGCGGTGACGCCTTCTTTTTGGTCTTCAGTGGAAAACAGCTCAATGAACAGTTCCCGCTCCAGGCGCCAGCCGTCCTCATGGTTATGACCGTCGCGCACGTTCATGATCAGATTCTTACAGCGAGAAATGGACGACGGGCTTTGCTTGCAAGCGCCTTCTGCCAGTTCCAAAGCTTTCGCCAAGCCTTGGCCGGTGGGAACCACTTCTTCCACCAGACCAATGCTCAGGGCTTTGTCGGCTTTCAGGCGCTCACCGCACAAAATCATGCGTTTGGCCCAACCTTCGCCCACCAGCCAGGGCAGGTTTTGAGTGCCGCCAGCGCAGGGCAGCAAGCCGACGGCTGCTTCTGGCAGAGCCATTTGCGCGTGCTCTTCAGCGATACGAATATCACAGGCCAACGCGCATTCCAGGCCGCCACCCATGGCGTAACCGTTAATGGCCGCAATGGACACGCCGCGGAAGTGCGTTAGCGCGGCAAACGCTGCGCCAAAAGCCCGGGACATTTCTGTGGCGCGGGCAATGTCGCCGTCGGCAAAGGCTTTCAGATCCGCTCCGGCAGAGAAGAATTTCTCGCCTTGGCCGGTAACCACCAACGCAAAAATGTCTTTGTCAGCGTTCAATTCAGCGATTGTGTGTTGTAATTTGCTTAACGAATCGCGAGTCCAGGTGTTCGCCGGTGGATTGCTAATCGTCAGCACGGCAATGTGGCCGCGCTTTTCCAGTTGCAGCTTATCGCTCTTAAAATCGAGTGTGTCGCTCATAAGATCTCCGCAATGTGATGTTGAATGGCTTCCGCTACTGAATCGCTTCCGCGACGCCCTGCTCCAGAATGCGGCGAGCCACAATCAGGCGCATGACTTCGTTGGTGCCTTCCAGAATCTGGTGCACCCGCAAGTCCCGTAGGTATCGCTCAAGGGGGTATTCCCGAATATAGCCGTAGCCACCGTGCAGTTGCAGGGCGTCGTTGACCACGTCGAAACACACGTCGGTGGCAAAGCGTTTGGCCATGGCGCAGTGCAGTGTGGCTTCAGGGTCGCCGTTGTCTAATTTGAACGCGCCCAGGCGCACCATTTGCCGCGCTGCAACCAGATTGGTGGCCATATCCGCCAGTTTAAATTGCAGAGCCTGAAACGCCGCCAGCGGTTTACCAAACTGGGCGCGGGCGTGCATGTAGTCACGGGCACGCAGCAACGCCGCCTGGGCACCGCCCAGGGAACACGTGGCAATGTTCAAGCGGCCACCGTCAAGGCCCTTCATGGCAATGGCAAAGCCCTCGCCTTCGGCGCCAAGGCGGTTGGCCACCGGCACCCGCACATTTTCCAGTGTGACCGAGCGGGTCGGTTGGCTGTGCCAGCCCATTTTTTTTTCATTCTTGCCATAGGACACGCCGTCGGCGTCCGCCAGAATCAAAAACGCAGAAATGCCTTTGGCACCGCTGTCAGGGCCGCCGGTACGAGCCATCAAAATCAGCACATCGGTTGCGCCAGCACCGGAAATAAAAACCTTGCTGCCGTTAATGACGTAATCATCGCCATCCCGCTCTGCTTTGGTGCGCAGGCTTGCTGCATCGGAACCTGCGCCGGGCTCGGTCAGGCAATAAGACGCCAATTTTTCGCCGCTGGCCAAGGTAGGCACCACATTCTGCTTGACCTCGTCTGTGCCAAAACTGGCCAGCATCCAGGTCGCCATGTTGTGAATGGTAATAAAGGCTGCAGTAGAGGGGCAGGCCGCGGCCAGCTCCTCTACAATCACCGCGGTGTCTTGGCGCGAAAGCCCCATGCCACCAAAGGCTTCCGGTGTATAGATCCCGCAAAAGCCCATTTCTCCCGCTTCTCGAAGCACATCTTTTGGAAAAATGCTTTCTTCGTCCCAGTGCGCAGCGAAAGGCGCCATGGATTTTTGCGCGAATGCCCGCGCTGCCTCACGAAACGCCTGCTGGTCTTCGGTCAGGTCAAAGTTCATAGCTGGTTCCTGTTACCGACAAAATCAACGCAACTGAATAGAGAAGTTAGCTTCGGTGCTAGTGGCTTCCGAACTGAACCAGCGCGAGGTGACGGTTTTGGTTTCGGTGTAGAAACGCACAGCCTGCTTGCCATAAGCGTGCTGGTCACCGTAGAACGAACCTTTCCAACCGGTGAACGAGAAGAACGGCAGGGGCACCGGAATGGGAATATTTATACCCACCTGGCCCACTTCAATTTCGTGCTGGAAGCGACGGGCTGCACCGCCAGAACCGGTGAATATAGACGTACCATTGCCGTATGGGCTGCGGTTGATGAACTCGATGGCGTCGCCCAGAGAATCTACTTCGGAACAGCACAATACCGGGCCGAAGATTTCTTCGTTGTAGACGTCCATTTCGCTGGTCACGCCGGCGAACAATGTAGGGCCTACCCAGTTGCCATTCGGCAAGCCGTCCACGGTGCAATTGCGGCCATCCAACAGCAGCTGGGCACCCTGGGCTTCACCGGTTGCGATCAGCGCCTCGACACGCTCTTTGGCTTTCGGGCTGATAACCGGGCCATAGCTGGCGCCGGAGTCGTTCCAGGCGCCGGGACGCACTTTGGCCATGGCGTCTTTCAGCTCCGGAATCCACTGTCGGGCTTCGCCCACGAATACGGCAACGGAAATGGCCATACAGCGCTGCCCTGCCGCGCCCACAGAGGCACCTACAAGAGCGTTAAGCACCTGCTGTTTGTCGGCATCCGGCATGATAACCATGTGGTTTTTAGCGCCTGCGAAGGACTGCACACGCTTCATATTGCGGGTGCCGGTTTCATAGATGTAGCGCCCAACCGGCACAGAACCGACAAAGGAAATCGCTTTAACGGCAGGATCTGTCAGCAGTGTATCTACCTGCTCTTTACCACCGTGAACAACCTGCAGCACGCCTTTAGGCGCGCCGGCCTGTGCGAACAATTCAGCAAGACGTGTCGGTGTCAGGGGATCCTGTTCCGACGGCTTCAGAATAAAGGTGTTACCGCAGGCAATAGCCATAGGGAACATCCACAAGGGAATCATTGCGGGGAAATTGAATGGAGTAATGCCGGTGCACACACCCAACGGCTGAATCCAGGAGTGGGTGTCTACTGCGCGGGCCACATTTTCAACGGTTTCGCCCATCATCATCGACGCAACGTTAGCGGCGTGCTCAACCACTTCGATACCGCGCCACACATCGCCCTTTGCATCGTCAAAGGTTTTTCCGGTTTCCTGGGCCAGGATTTCGGCAATTTCATCGTGGTGTTCTTTCAGCAAAGCCTGATAGCGCAGCATCACCCTTGCCCGCTCTGACACTGGCACTTCTTTCCAGGTTTTGAAGGTTTCAGCCGCAAAATCGATGGCCTTGCGCATCTCTGCAGGCGTGGTATTCGGGGCCTTGGCGATGACTTCATTGGTGGCGGGATTGGTCACGTCAATCCAGCTGTCGGTCTGGCTTTGAACAAATTCACCTGCAAGGTATAGAGGGACATTTTTCATGGAGCGGATCCTGCCTGTTGTGTAGAGCGAGTGTTTTGTTGTTGTGCAAACGTCTTGCAAAACTGTGCAAATGTTGAGCTGTGCCGGATTATCGTGCGGATTAGCTCAAGCGTGTCATTCAGACTAGCACGGTAATTGGGGCCGTGTGATTGACTAAGTTTCGCCAATAATGGACTATCTTTCGATCACGAAAAGCGGGAATTCCATATGGCCCTAACGTCACAATGGCCGGCGCCGCCCGACAGCGTGCGCTACTTGCTACCCGAGCCCAGTGTTCGGCTTCTAAGCTCGCACCCGCTTACCCGCGAGCTCTATCCCATCGCTTTTGGCCACTATCGGCGGGCCAGCGGGCACCACATGCACCGGGAGCAGCCTGCGGACCATTTGCTGATCTATTGCAGCGATGGCCAGGGTTTTCTTAATGTGAATGGCGAAGCGTTTACTGTTAGCGCGGGAGATCTGGTGTTGCTGCCTGCCGGCGCTAGCCACCGTTATACCTCCGACCCTGCTAATCCCTGGACGATTCACTGGGTGCATTACACCGGCCCGTTAGCCGATGCTTTTACCGGCCACATGGGGTTCGACCGGCAAACACCGCTGCTTTATATCGGCCGCCAGCCAAGGCTGTTGGTGGATTTCAACGGTTTGCTGTCGGTGCGGCAAACCGGCTTTCGCACCAGCGGCCTGATTCACGTCGCCAATCGCCTGCGCCAACTGCTGGCGGCAATACCGATGATTGCGGAACACAGCGAACAAGACGCCGGTCCGGATCTGGAAGTGCTAAATAGTTATATGCGGGAAAACCTGGAACAAAGGCTGACGCTGGAGCAGCTGGCGGACTTGGCCGGTTTGTCGCCGGCGCATTTCGCTACCCGCTATCGCGAGCGCACGGGTATTTCACCCATCCAGCACTTTTTGCGTTTAAAAGTGGAACGTGCCTGCCAGCTGCTGGATAGTACCTCCTTGCCTTTTGCGGCTATCAGCCGGCAGTTGGGCTATGATGACGCCTACTATTTTTCACGACTGTTCAAAAAAATCATGGGAAAGTCACCGCGGGATTATAGACACAACGCACGGCACTAACTAAATGGAAGCGTAAGATGCGTCTGCACAACATTAGCAAGCGGCTGTTACGAAATTGATCTGGGGCAACGCTCTGTTTTGATTGATTCCGTAATCTCCGCGAGACTATTTAATGAGCGTCTTTCAGGAGAATAACATGGCCGCAGAACCCATTGTGCTGTTCGATAACGGGCACCACAAATGCCTGATGTTTGATTCGCTGGTTATTGGTGAAGGCGTTCAATCCAACCAATTTCTGCTGGTGGATGGCACACACGAAGCCTTGATTGACCCGGGTGGCGATCTTACCTATACGCCATTGGCCGTAGCTGCATCGCGTTTCATGAATATTCGCGAATTGGATTACGTATTTGCATCACATCAAGACCCGGACATTATTGGGGCCATTGACCGTTGGCTGGTGCACACCCGTGCCAAAGTGGTGACGTCCAAACTGTGGGCTCGCTTCCTGCCCCACCTAGTGTCTGACCATGTGGCTAAACTGGTGGGCGGCAACGTTTATGATCGTATTATGGCGATACCGGATACCGGAGCGAATGTTCGCTTTGGCGACACTTACGTGCAGTGTTTACCCGCCCACTTCATGCACTCGGTGGGTAACATTCAGTTTTACGATCCGATTGCGAAAATTTTGTTTTCCGGGGATTTGGGCGCGTCTATGGGTAGCCCCGATGAACACCTTCCGGTAGCCGATTTCGACAAGCACATTCCTTACATGATGGGCTTTCACCGCCGTTATATTGCCTCGCAGAAGGTATGCCGCCTGTGGGCGAATATGATTCGGGAAATGGATGTACAGGCCATTGTGCCTCAGCATGGTAAGCGCTTTGAGGGCCCGGAAATGGTGGAACGCTTTCTGAACTGGGTCAGCTCGGTAGAGTGCGGGATCGACCTTGTGACTCAGGATAACTACCGCCCACCGGTAGATTACGTCTAAAAGGAATAAACTCTGTTCCCTCCCTTCGTTGTCCAGTAAAATCTCGCGCTCTTAAAAGAGTTTCAACGGGGCCTTTAAAAAGTTTCAACGGGGCTTAAAGGGAGTTTCAACGGGGCTTATCGAAAGTTTCAGCGGGGCTTGAAAGAGCCCCACTCAGCAATCAACGAGGCAGCGCACATGGGCAGAGCCTATCAGAACCGCAAACAATCCATGGCCAAAACGGCCGACGCCAAGACCAAGGTTTACAGCAAGTACGGTCGTGAAATCTATATGTCGGCGAAATCCGGCGGCACCGACCCAGACGGCAACCTGTCTCTGCGCGGGCTGATCGATCGCGCCAAAAAAGACCAGGTTCCCAGCCACGTTATTGAAAAAGCCATCGACAAGGCCCGCGGCGGTACCGGTGAAGATTACTCACCAGCGCGTTATGAAGGCTACGGCCCGGGTAATTGCATGGTGATTGTGGACTGCCTGACCGACAACCCCAACCGCACCTTTGGTGATGTGCGCCTGGCGTTTACCAAAACCAAAGCCAGAATCGGAACGCCGGGCACCGTTGCCCACATGTTCGACCATTGCGCGATTTTTGCCTTCACGGGGCAAGACGAAGACGCCGTTCTGGAAGCGTTGATGGATGCGGATGTGGACGTAACCGACATCGAAACGGAAGACGAACTGATCACTGTGTTCGCGCCCCACACCGAATACGCCAAAGCCCGCCAAGCGCTGGAAGACGCGTTCGAAGGCATTGATTTCGACGCTGACGACATTCAGTTTTTAGCGAAAACGACCACTGAAGTCACCGGTGATGACGTTCCAATGTTCGAGAAATTCCTGGATATGCTGAATGACCTGGACGATGTTCAGAACGTGTTCCACAACGCGGAACTACCGCCGGAATAAATATCTTAAGCAGGAATTTTTTCGCCCATGAATACTACCCTCGCTGACACTCGCAAGCCCCGCGTTATTATTGTAAAAACCGGCGAAACCTACCCACAGATTCGCGAACGCAGTGGCGATTTCGAATCCTGGTTTGTTTGCGGGCTGTCGTCGGCGCTGGAGTTGTCTGTGGTGAATGTGGTGGCCGGCGAATCGCCGGGCGAACCTGCAGACTGGGACGGCATTGTGATCACCGGTTCGCCGGCCATGGTGAGCAACCTCGACCCGTGGAGCGAACAAACCGCACAGTGGCTGGCCGCTGCGGTGGCTGCAAAGGTGCCAGTGCTGGGCGTGTGCTATGGCCACCAGCTGTTGGCCCATGCCTTCGGTGGCACGGTGGATTACCATCCTGAAGGCCGTGAAAGCGGCACTCATACCGTTACACTCACGGAATCAGCCGCAACTGACGCTCTGTTTGGCACCATGCCCTCCCAGTTTTCAGCCCAGCTGACTCACAAGCAATCGGTGTTGAGTTTGCCGCCACAGGCGGTGCTGTTGGGTGCTTCGGATTTCGAGCCACATCAGGCTTTTCGAATTGGTGAATGTGCCTGGGGTGTGCAGTTTCATCCGGAGTTTACCGACGACGTAATGCGCGCTTATCTGGCGGTGCAGGCTTTGGATATAAACGCCGAGGGCGGTGATGCAGATGCTTTGCTGGCCGCGGTTAAGCCGGCACCGGAAGCCAGCAGCTTGCTGCAACGATTTTCGGAATTGGTTCTTTCGGGGCGGTATTAGAACACTGCAGCTGGCATTTACACTTCGGTGATAGGTTTTATGGTGGGCACCTTCACTGGTCAAAGAACAATCCTGCATGGTGGGCTCACGCGTTGAGTTTGGCCTTTGTAATATTCGGCGTGCTGGGCGCTGCTCTGCTACACGCAATCTGGAACACTATCGGTGAACTACCAACACTAAATCGAAGATTTTGAGTTGGCATCTGGGTAAACCTACTACGCGGCGATCTGATGCGCAGCATTTTCCCTTCTAATAACGACGGATTTGTGTGGCATAAGATCCATCATTATGGGGTTGGACACAAACCCCTTACAGGCTAGCCCTAAGGCCTCACCCGTTGCTTTTCTGAGGATATTAAGAGCGCCGTTGATGTCGGCGTTTATGATCCCGTGTTTGCTTTGATACAACCCTCGGCGGATTCGCTTTCCGCTGAATAGTGGTAAGACGTTTTTGGGTTTTTCACCGTAAACCGGCAGGACGTCATTATCTAGAGCGGAGGCTTTGGACGTGTACGACTCTTCCTGAATAACGGTGGTGATGCCCAGCCCGTGACACTTGTATTGGATTTGAGAAATCAAAATTGAGTGTGGAATGCCGACAAATTTCTGGTTGTTCACGCGGCCAATATTGACCTCTTGCTTCCAGTGTTTGTTATAACCGATGACCAGTGTGCCGATATTGTTCTCCAGGCAATAAGCGATCACCTTGCTGGAGGCTCTGTGCAGCAAGTCTTTTATTCGGCGATGACGCTTATTAGTCACGGCGCGAATGTGGGCGTATTTGCCTTGGGAGCGAAGTTTGGCCACACGTTTGTTGTACCAGGCATTGATCGATTTCAGCGCTTTACCGTTGATCAGAACAGGGCGAACGCCCGGCTGATCGGTTGCGAGTGCGATAAGGTTGTTGATGCCTAGATCGATCCCGGCCTTGCGGGATTGGTCGAGAAGACGGCAAAAGTTGCCCGCCTCCACAATTTTTGATTCGTTGTAGATGATTTCGATAATGAAGCAGTTGCCCCTGGGTACAATTCTGACTTCAAGCGCAACGGTGTCGCCGACAGACGCGTTCCATTTTTGTGAAAACCGAAACTGCGTTTTGATCGGTGGCAATACACCGTTGGCAAAATACAACGTGCCGTCGACAAACTTGAAGCCGTTTCGACCGATGTGCACGGTGGCCGCTTTGTGGGCGTAACCGGGCTTCTTCGGCTTGGCCTTGAAGCTGGAAGGCATCTTCTTGTACGCCCGCAGAGCCGCAAAATAAGAGGTCCATTCCTGGCCGACAATCTGAGTGCTTCGCTGGGCGATGGCTGATGGAAGCTTGGTGTACAGTTCCGGGTTGTTCCTCTTCAGCCATTTATCGGCGTCGCGATGCGATAGCCTCTGATCTTTGCCATCAGGATGGTGCTGCATCAGATAGGAGGTGGCGTTTTTAATTCGGCGAACAATCTGAGTGCAAACGCTGGCTCCGCGAAACGCCTCATGCTGCTTTCGAATGAGGATTTGCTGGGTGCGAATGTGGGTTGATTTCTCGTTGTTCATGTTGATAATATTACGACCTGACCTAATTGGTGTCAATAATTTATACAGTGAAATTTTCCGATGAAAAGAAGTCATAACTCGTGCGTTTACAAACTCCAATATCATCTGGTGTTGGTGACCAAATATCGGAACAAGTGCCTGAATGACGAGATGCTGCTTTGGCTTGAAGATGAGTTCATCCGACTGTTAAGCGCCGATGACTGCGGTCTGGATGAGTTCAACGGCGAAGCCGATCACATCCACGCACTGATCACGCTTCACCCGATGGTTACACCGGCAAAACTGATCAACACGCTGAAAACCGTCAGCAGCCGAATGACCAAAAAGGAGTATGGCGCCCAGCTCAAAGAGTTTTACTGGGGCACAAACGCGCTGTGGAGTCGGTCATACTGCTTGTTGTCAGTGGGTGGGGCACCGATCAGCGTTCTCCGTGCCTACATTGAGAACCAGGACCGACCAAAATAGTCGCTATCCATCCAACACTAAATCAGAAATTTTGAATTGGAATTTCGCTCATTTCGTTAAAGGGCATTCTGACAAACTTACGATGATGCTTACCATCGCCATCGTACAATTCTCAATAGCTGTGATGATGGTTCCTTTTCTTGGATATCCTGTTCCGGAAGCATGGATTTGGTTGAGCTTGGCAGCTGTGCCGCATACAACATATAAAATCGCTCTGGCAAAGGCCTATGAACTTGGCGAGATGACTAAAATCTATCCAATATCGCGCGGGTTCAGTATTGTATTGGTCACATCTGTAAGTATGTTAGTTTTTCACGACGAATTAACAGGTGTAATGCTTCTAGGTATCCTAATTATCGTTCTTGGTACTTTCGGTCTATCAGTGCCTGAAAATAGCAGTGCTGTACGGCTTAGTGGTGTTGCCCTAACTTTGTGTCTAGGGGCCGGATTGAGCGTAGCCGCATACACCATGCTCGACGGGGTCGGGGTTCGAGTCGGTGAAAATGCGACCACTCTCAAGTCCATCGCTACTTTTGCAGCTTGGCTCTTTATACTTGATGGATTGGGCATGATGACCTTCATGTACTTTTACCGTGGCCGGTCCGCATTTATAGCAGCAGTCGAAACCCGGGGCCGTGGCTTGCTCGCCGGTTTCGCAGCTTTTGCATGTTTTTGGATCGCGATCTGGGCGTTCGCCCACGCGCCTATTGCTTTGGTTGCGTATTCCAGACCAAGGTTGCCACTGATTCCAGACGAAGCCTGCCACCCATTCCACGCGAAAGCTGCCACTGATTCCACGGCAAAGCTGCCACCCCGGCAGGTTGCCTGGTTCGCCCCATCAAAACCGTCCGGCGCGGGATAACTTAACGGTACTCTGAGTCTTTTCATCCGGAGAAGATCAGATGCCAGCAAAGAGGTTATCCATGCGTAAGATCAAAGAAGTCCTTCGCCTGAAATGGGAGCGAGGGCTAAGTAATCGACAGATTGCGGCGGCCTGCGGCGTCAGCCGCCCCACGGTAAGCGAGTATCTTCGGCGTTTGGCCGAAGCCGGTCTGAACTGGCCATTGCCGGAGGATCTGGGGGAGGCTCAGCTGGAGCAGCTGTTGTTCCCGCCCCCTCCAGACTTGCCGGCTCAGGTCCGGGGCCTACCGGACTGGTATCAGATCCACGAGGAACTGAAGGGTAAATACGTCACTCTGTTCCTGCTCTGGCAGGAGTACCGGCAGGCAAACCCAGAGGGGTATCAGTACAGCTGGTTCTGCGAACACTACCGGGCCTGGCAGGGCAAGCTGGATCTGGTGATGCGCCAGGACCATCGAGCGGGTGAGAAGCTGTTCGTGGACTACGCCGGCCAGACCGTGCCCGTCATTGACCGCACCACCGGAGAGATCCACGGGGCGCAGATCTTTGTGGCGGTTATGGGCGCTTCCAATTACACCTACGCCGAAGCCACCTGGAGCCAGAAGTTGCCAGACTGGATTGGCTCTCACATCCGAGTCTTTCAGTATCTGAATGGAGTTCCCGAATTAGTGGTGCCCGACAACCTCCGGTCCGGTGTCACCAAAGCTCACCGCTACGAACCTGACCTCAATCCGACCTACCAGGACATGGCCGCCCATTACGGCGTGGCCGTAGTCCCTACGAGGGTCCGAAAGCCCCGAGATAAAGCCAAGGTAGAAGGCGGTGTGTTGATCGTCGAACGCTGGATTCTGGCGGCGCTGCGCCACCGTCAGCACTTCTCGCTCGGGCAGCTCAATGCAACCCTCCGTGAGCTGCTGGAGAAACTCAACAACCGCCCCTTCCGAAAGCTGCCCGGCTGCCGGCGCGACCACTTCGAACAGCTGGACAAACCCGCCCTACAACCCCTGCCAGCTGAGCGTTATGTCTACGCGGAATGGAAGAAGGCCCGAGTGAATATCGACTACCACATAGCCGTTGACGGGCATTACTACTCGGTACCCTACACCCTGATCAAGAAGGAAGTGGAGGTCCGGATTACCCACAACACCATTGAGTGTTTTTACCGGGGCAACCGGATCGCCAGCCACCGTCGCTCTGACCAGAAGGGGCGGCATACCACCATCGCCGCCCATATGCCCGAATCCCATCGGCAGGCGGGTGAGTGGTCGCCGGAACGGCTGATTGCCTGGGCGGCCAAGACCGGACCCGCCACAGAAAAACTTATCCGTACCGCCCTGGGTGCCCGCAAACACCCGCAACAGGCTTACCGCTCCTGCCTAGGCATTCTCCGGCTGGGCAAGAGCTACGGCGAGGCACGATTGGAAGCCGCCTGCCAGCGCGCCTTAATGCTGGGTAGCTGCCGCTACAAAAGCATTGAATCCATTCTCAAACACCGCCTGGACCAGAAGCCCCTGGAAGAACAGCAAGAGCTGGCCTTACCCGATACCCACGACAATATCCGCGGCCCAACCTACTACCACTGAGGGAACCTGACATGCTGAAACATCCGACTCTGGACAAACTCCATGCCCTCAAATTGACCGGCATGGCCGCCGCACTGGCTGATCAGTCGGCCACGCCTGACATCACGGAACTGAGCTTCGAGGAACGCCTTGGACTGCTGGTTGACCGGGAGATGACCGAACGAGATAACCGACGCCTGACCAGCCGGCTGCGCCGGGCTGGACTGCGACACACCGCCGTTCTCGAAGACCTGGATTACCGGAACTCACGGGGGCTGGATAAAGGACTGATCCAATCCCTGGCAAGCTGCCAATGGGTGAAGGAACACCTGAATGTGCTCATCACCGGTCCCACCGGTGTTGGCAAAACCTGGCTGGCCTGTGCCTTGGCGCACAAAGCCTGCCGGGAGGGCTACACCGCCCAGTACGTTCGCCTGACCCGGCTGCTACGAGAACTGACCATCGCTAAAGGAGATGGCCAGTACCCCAAACTGCTAGCAAATCTCGCCAAAGTCGATGTACTGATCCTGGACGATTGGGGGCTCATGAAACTGAGCGCAGAGAACCGAAGAGACTTGCTGGAAGTGCTGGAAGACCGTTACGGCCGTCGCTCCACCATCGCCACCAGCCAACTCCCTATCGAGGAATGGCATGACGTCATCGGTGACGCCACTCTGGCGGATGCCATTCTGGATCGGCTGGTTCACAACGCCTACAAGATCAATCTCAGGGGTGAATCCATGCGAAAACGACAAGCAAAGTTGACGGGCACCACGGCTTCGGAGTAACAATGAAACCCCCGCGTCGCGTCGCTCCGATGGGTGGCAGCCTTGCGCCGGTCCGGGTGGCAGGCTTCAGGTGGAATGGGTGGCAACCTTCAGCGGTTTACGCACTTTGGTAGCAGTGCTGCGCGAGACCAGTGTTTTGTTCTCTTTGATCCTTGGCAAACTTTTCCTCTCCGAAAAAATAGGCGTTCGCCGTTCATTCTTTGCGCTAGTCACGTTTTTTGGAATTGTCATCCTACAATTTTCTTAGATTGAAACTGTTATATGGCGTTGTTGCAGAATTCCAACCGGAGACATAATTGACTACTTCCTCATCCGATGCATGCAGCAACTCCAAAGGAGAAAAAGATGGAAGGCTATGAGTACTACCCTATCCGTATTTTCACTCCAAACATGGAGCTTCCTTTTGCCGGGCACCCGACGGTAGGGACTGCGCATCTGTTGGCAGAGCTAGGTATGGCTCTGCGCGACAGGCCGCTCACACTCGACGCCGGGCCTTTAGTCGTGGCCTACGACAAAAACCTAACCCGTTTCACTGTAGCGGCACCAATACACATCCAAACCAGTACTCTAGAAAAAGTAACCGCTGCTCAGTTGCTTGGGCTGGAGCCGGAAGAAGTGGCCAGCAAGCCAGTACTTGCTTCGTGTGGGCTCCCATACCATCTGATTGAGCTTGAATCGTTAAAAGCGCTCGGACGCGTTCAACTCTCGCCCAGTATTTGGTCGGAGAACATATCACCCAGCGGCTGCGATCAAATTTACCTCTATGTGGCCGAGAATGCCTCAAGTACTGAAAGCGTCCTGCGTGCCCGTATGTTCTGTGGCGAGGGAGGACAGCGAGAAGATCCCGCCACCGGAAGTGCCGCCGCAGCCTTAGTTGGCATGCTATCAATTGACGAAAAGATCCCTGGCTTACGGCGCTGGAAAATCAGCCAAGGCGTGGAAATGAACCGTCCGAGTCTTATCTTTGCTGAGACCGAATATGATAATAATAGCTTGGTAATTCGTATAGCTGGTCAAGTAGTGATTGTTGGTACTGGTATCATTGGGTCAGCTAAAAAAAGCCGTTAAGCTAGGAGCGCAATTAAACGACTTTTGATTTTCTTGTTACCATTCCGGGCGCTTACGCACATTTTGATATTCCAGCCACGGCACATCATGAGAAACCCAAATATGAGCTTCGGGCTTTAACTCAGGATCATCGTCGAGTGTTGAAACGCGAATAATCACATGGGGCTGAGTGGGTCTTTCCGCTACCAAATGAGAGCCACAATGCCTGCAAAAATGTCGATATTTTCCCGGTGAAGATTCGTATGTAGAAAGAAACTCTTCGCCGGTGAGCCAGCGGAAGTGTTCGCGTTTTACTCCAGCTGTTGAGGCAAATGGGGCCGCATGAGCTTTACGACAGGTCTGACAATGACAATGAACTATAGGCATGTCCAATGCGTCTATTTCGTAGCTAATATCTCGGCACAAACAGCTTCCTATCATTCCCATTGTTAAACTCCTTTCTCTGACTTCGCGCTCAACCAAAAATTCTTAACAGTCGATTTTGGAAATTTACTTGAACTGTTCTGACCAAAGCCTTTCACTACTCGTTAAACTCGTTTAACGCGAGCAAAGCCTGCACTGCCTTATCGTACGGCACAAATACATGGTCGTGATAATACGCGGCAATCACATTAGCACTAATACCTTTCGAGGCTAGTCTTGCCGATACAGCAGCTGTTAAGCCGACTGCCTCAAGACTTGAATAAACCGTTAACGTAATTTGGCGAAAAGAATTTTCGTACTTTAAACCTGCATTTTGGGCCTGATGTTTCGGTAGCACCAACGTTAAACCTTCTAGCTCCAAGAACGTAGCCACTGGTCTTAAATGAGAATAATCGCTTAGTTCACCGACAACAGTGCAAAATACAAATTCATCATTCGTCAGTTTCGGTTTCATAGCGCTAAGCAATTGGTCAAGCTCTTTGATTCCTGACATGTTTACCTCTTTTTTCTCTACTTGATTTAACGCTAAGAAGTGAAAAGCGGTCAGCACAACCCCGACAGCTTGTGTACAAGATTACAGCTGTTTGTTCCCTCTGTCCTCCCACCCCACTAAAGCGCAATGTCATCAACTTAAGCCCCATAAGTCCATTATGATCCTCTGAGTCACCAAGATTGCCAATCGTGAGACAGCCTATTATTGAATCGACAGGCGATTAAAATCAGAGCCTAACCCGAAATCAGCGCCAAAGATTGTCAATGGTGTATTTGCCGGTGTGTCAGAGCGGTTTAAGCGTTATTCAGGGCAAGAACCATTCGACCGGTGGCTGGCACAGTCTGTCAGGAAGTCTTGTTATACGCCGCCGGGGGGTGGTGTCGGTCAGCGAGTCGGCTTGTACCCTTCACAGCCTTTGGTGGCCAGTCGTTTTCGGCGTCGTGGGCTACTTCGCCCGGGACGCACTGCACTCAAGCTGTTACCCAACAGGCGCCACAGGTTATCCAGGGCCTCACAGCTGGGCCTCACCAGAAGGGCGACGAGGGTATGCTTCAGGCGGGATACGCCCTGGGTGAAGTTAGCCTTCCAAGCCAGTTTCCGGTGTGCGGTTTTGCGCTCAATGTCGGGCTGCTGTAGGGCCTGCATCAGCAGGGCCAGGTTCTTGAGCAGTTGGCAGGCGTGGATGTCCTGCTGTACGGCACAGACCGTCCGGCCACTGACGTTTTCCAGGCTCAGGGTTTGCTTAAGCCGGCGGTAGTCGGTCTCGATGCCCCAGCGCCGTTGGTACAGGTCGGCAAAGAGCTCGGCGGGGAAGGCCCCGGTGTCCAGGAGTGAGGTGGCCAGCACTTCCGTTTCCCCGGTGGGCAGCGTCACCCGGATCAACCGGATCTGGAGGGCCGTGTCCGGATTAACACCGGACTGCTCACAGACCTGTCGCGATAACCAGTGCCGGCACGTCATTGAGACGGTGTCGTCGTCTTTTCCAGAATCCACAAACGCGCGGACTTCTCGGGAATGGGTCAGTGTCAGGCGCATCAGGAATTGCTGTTGACAGCGCTGTAGCTCGGCAAAGAGCCAGTGCGCGGGATAGCCCCGATCAAACAGAATCAGACTGTGGTCAGGAGCATGCTTCAGGTGCATGCTGGCACAGCCCCGCTCATCCACATCCGGCGTGATCAGGAGGGTGTGCAGAGTCTGATTGGACAGCAGGTCTTGCAGGACCGACACTCGGGCCACCGGCAACCCGTTGTGGGTACCAAAGTGCTTGGCCAGTGGGTCTTCCAGCGGCAAGTGCATGCTGGAGCCGTCCACGGCCAGCAGGCGCAGGCCCTGCCAGGTCTTGTGCAGCCCCAGCTCATCCATCTGGGCTTGCAGGGCGCTGTTGAGAGCCTCAAAAACTGACGCGCTGAGCTTCTGGCGGGCTTTGCTGAAGGCTTGTGCGGTGACCACCTGGGTTTCAAAGGCCGAGCCATTGAGCGCCTGAAAGAAGGCATCCAGTTCGGTTTGCAGGGCGCTTTTGGGCTGATTCAGCAGAAACAGGATCAGATTGCGGAAGGTCAAATGGCGTTTGCGGGTAAAGTGCTTCGGATGGGTGCGATGCTGGGCAATAAACTCGGGGCAGCTCAGTAAGCTGGTTATTTTATGTACAATTTTCGGAAAGAATGTCGGTTGGGTTGTCAAACGTTGTTTTTTTATTGTGCTCCATAGGGCATTTCCTCGTTGATGGTTGAGCTCTAATTATATGATATTTTTGGGGAAATGTCTTAAGTTGATGACATTGCACTAAAGCGTGATTAGCCGAAAATTCGCTGCTGCTCCTGAGTTGAAGCAAATGCATCTATTTTCGTCCGTTGAGCAACCGGCGCCTCATTTCACTCAACGCCACGCTCCCCCCTCACTCTGCTTTGGTGAAAATGGCCACGTCTTTTCTCGGTACCTCCAAAATCCACTGATGCTGCTTCGCTATCAACTCCAGTGTTTCTTCTTTATAAAACACCACATGAGTGGGATCACGCCGGTAGTGCCAGCTTGCAAAGCGGGTGTCGTCCGTCTGAAAGCAAGTCATCACCGCCAGCAAGCCGCCAGGCTTTAGCAGGCCATCCAGCTGGCGTAAGACCGCCGCAGGCTGGTGCAAATGTTCCAGCACTTCGGTGCAAGTGATGAAGTCGTATTGCTGCTGCAAGACATCAGGCTGTGGATGAAAAAACGGATCGTACAGCGCCATGGTCATACCCGCTTCCTCCAGCATGCCAGCCAACACAGGGCCGGGGCCACAGCCAAAATCCAGGCCGTGAGCTCCGCGGGGAAGTCGGGGCAATAACGGATCAGCCACCTTGGACAGGAAACGACGGTACCCGGGATCGTCCGGATTGTTGTCGTGGTATTGGTAAATGGCTTTTTCCTGTTCGGAGCTTAAATGGCACTCGGGTGCCATCACGGTGCATTGGCATTCCGGGCAGCGCAAATAATGCTGTTGTTTGATGGTCTGAAAATCATGAAGCTGAGCCCGCTCGCAGACGGGGCAGTTGATTGAAAGCGTTGAGGGCATGGGGCGGTTCTGGTTGGGTGGGGCGGGCGTTATCTGGCAACAATGGCAGAGGAGGACATTCACGTCCAGCGCGCTCGCCTGTTATGATGCACCGCTTAATTGAACCCACACCCAGCCGGTGCCCTGCATGACCCAGTCTTCGTCCACACGCCTGAACAAATACATCAGCGAGAGCGGCATTTGTTCGCGGCGCGAGGCCGACCGATACATCGAGCAGGGTAATGTGCGAATCAACGGCAAGCGCGCCAGCGTTGGCGATCAGGTATTGCCGACGGATACGGTCATGGTCAACGGTCAAATCATTGAACCCCGCGCCGAGGAAGATCAGGTATTCATCGCTCTGAACAAGCCGGTAGGTATTGTCAGCACCACAGACAGCGCCGAGCGCGATAACATTCAACGCTTTGTAAGGCACGCAATAAGAATTTTCCCTATCGGCCGGCTAGACAAAGATTCCCAAGGGCTGATTTTTATGACCAGCAATGGGGATCTGGTCAACAAGATCCTGCGGGCGGGTAATAATCACGAGAAAGAGTATCTGGTCACCGTTGATAAACCCATCACCAAGGCCTTTATTGATGGCCTGGCCGGCGGGGTGCCGATTCTGGGTACAGTTACAAAAAAATGCCGGGTGTCGCAGGAGTCGCGCTTTGTGCTCCGCATTGTTCTGGTAGAAGGCCTGAACCGGCAGATTCGACGCATGGCGGAACATTTTGGTTTTGACGTAACGCGCCTGGAACGGCAGCGCATTATGAACATCAGCCTGGGCAACCTCCCCGTAGGCCAGTGGCGGGATTTAACATCGAAAGAACTGGCGGTGCTGATGGACAGCATTCGAGACTCGTCATCCGATGCCCCTGCTGCGTCTCAAAAACCCGCCGGTAAGGCAAAGCCGGCCACTGCTCCGGCGCAAAAGCGCGACGGCCGCAAACCAAGCACCGGCCCACGTACCGGCAACAAAACCCCCGCCCGGCCCGGCGCCAAACCTGCAGGCAAGCCCGGCGGACGGCCAGACAACCGCCAGGGTGCAAAGCCTGCTGCGAAGCCAAAACCCAAGCCGAAGAAACAGCGCCAGCGCAGTCCAAAACGCTAACGCACACGTTTCTCCGTTTTCTCTATCGGCATTATTTTGGTCTATTCGTCTTTGATCGCCGGCGTAGGCCGCACCAGTATTTCGTTCACGTCGACATGAGCCGGCTGGGCCACGGCATACATCACCGCGTTGGCAACGTCGTCTGGATGCAGTGCGTTGTCTGGCTGTTGGTCAAAGAAGGGCGTGTCTACCATGCCTGGCTCGATCAGGGTTACTCGAATACCGGAGCCCCGCAGTTCTTCGCGAGCGCCATAACCAATGGCCGACACCGCCCACTTTGTCGCGCTGTACATAGATCCCGGAATGGTTACACGCCCTGCGGCAGAACCCGTCAGTAACAGGTGCCCACGGCTTTCCCTCAGCGCCGGCAGGCAATGCTGCACGGTCAGGCCAACCCCGTAGATGTTGGTCAGAATCATGTCTTTCCAGACTTCCGCATCGGCACCACTGAACCCGCCGGGCTCGCCTCCGCGGCCAGCGTTGGCGAATACGGCATCGATGCGACCAAAACTGACCAGCGCTTTTTTCACCATTTCACGCTGGTCTGTCTCACTTTGCACGTCGCAGCGCACTGTTAATACCTGCTCTTTACCGCCCAGTTCCTGTTGCAACTTGTGCAGTTTATCTTCCGAGCGGGCCGCCAGTACCAGACGATAACCCTGTTTTGCCGCTGCCCGTGCGGTAGCCGCACCAATACCGGAAGATGCGCCTGTAATCAGTAGTACCGGTTGATCGCTCATAATTAGCTTCACCGTGGTCAATGAATGTTGATAACACTCATCTACTTTAGGCCGCCGGCTCACAGTTTCAACCGCGAGCAGTATAGAATCTGGCAACCAACGCGTGCTTATGTGATGCTTGAAACAGAAACTGCAAGTGGTTAGCGAGGCATTTTTATGATGTGGGCTCTGTATTTACTGATATTTATCGGGTTGTCTTTGCTGGTGTTTTTAGCCGTGTCGTTCATTCTGTTCCGGCCAGACGACTACTCGGCGTTTGATGGCCATGATTTCAAATCACGCACAGCGCTGCCTAGCCTCGCCAACAAAGACGTGATCGAACGCGTACGCAATATGGGCAAAGTATTGGATGGTGTTAGGGGGCGGGCGCGGATTCTTGCCATGCGCGAGTACATGGACAGCATCAGCGATGATCTGCAAATGGTGTCTACCGTCACCGCTACCGAACAACCCCGCGGTGAGTGGGTGATAGCCCCCGGCGCCGATACCCGTCGGCGCATTCTGTACATTCATGGCGGCGCCTGGATGGCGGGTAGCCCCCGCAGCCATCGCAGTATGACCGACCAGCTGTCGCAAATTGGCAAGGCCGCGGTGTTTGCGGTGGACTATCGGCTGATGCCGGAATACCGCTATATGGCCGGCGTGGAAGATTGCCGCAAAGCCTATGAGTGGCTGTTGCGCAATGGCCCGGAAGGCGAGCAGGAGGCTCAGATTATGGTGATTGCAGGGGATTCGGCCGGCGGTAGCCATACCCTGGCGCTGATTGCGTGGCTGCGCGACCAGAGGCTGCGCCAGGCCGATGCGGCCATCGCACTGTCGCCGTCCACCGACATGACCATGACCGCGCCCAGCAATCGAAGCAATATAGCCACCGACCCCATGCTGGGCCCGATGTTTGGTGGGCTGCAAAAAGTGCCGCTGCCGGTTTTGTGGTGGTTCAGTACGGCAACCTTCCGCATGCGACCGGCCAGCCCCGTGGCTTCGCCATTACGCGGACCGCTGCATGACCTGCCACCCACCCTGATTCAGGTCAGCGACTGCGAAATGCTGGCAGACAACGCAAGGCGCTACGCCGCCAAGGCGCAGGCAGCAGGCTCTCCGGTGGAGCTGCATATCTGGCAGGGTATGGTGCACGTGTGGCAAATTTTCGGCCCTATGCTGCCAGAGGCAGACGAAGCCTTTGACGACATGGCGGAGTTTCTGCGAGCTAACACCGGCGCTGCCCATCAGGCTGGGGTGGATTAAACCTGAACCTTTCCCCGCAACGCTTTGGTACGGCCCTTCTGCACTTTTCCGTCAGTGCGCTTACGCTTGGCGGATTTGCTGGGCCTTGTGGCGCGGCGAGCTTTTTGCGGTTTTGCGGCCTGCAGAATCAACGCCTTGAGCCGCTGCAGAGCGTCGTTTTTGTTTAGCTCTAGCGTACGGTGGCTTTGTGCTTTAAGCATAAGCACACCGTCTTTGCTGATGCGCTGATCGTTCAGCGCCATCAAGCGTTCTTTATAAAACGGTGGCAGCGACGAGTTCAGAATGTCAAAACGTAAGTGCACCGCAGAGGAGACCTTGTTGACATTCTGCCCACCGGCACCCTGAGCGCGGATCTGGGTGATTTCGATCTCCCAGTCCGCAAGTTCAACAGCGTTTGTTAATTTAAGCATAATCTACTTTACCACGCCGAACGGGACACTAGTCTGAAGCATGAACAAATATGCGCGCTTCTACCGGCAGGTTTGCCAACTTGCGATGCAGCCGGAATCTAAGGCGGTTGATATCATCTGGCCAGTTATCCGGCAGAGCCACTTCTACCATCAGTGATGGGCCAACCTTGATGGTGCTGGCACAGTCCGGGTGCAAGCCAACATCCCGCATGGCCTCGGACACACAGCTTTGCAACTCTTCAGACGGCGCAGACAAAAGCAGTTCACGCACAGCCGCCGCGGTCATTTTCACCGGAACTACCAGAAAGTAACCTGAAATCAACACCATCATCAGCGGGTCGGCGTACCTGGCCAGATGAGCCCAGGCACCGGTTTCCAGCAAAGCGGCTGCCAAAAAACCGATCAGCACGGCCGCACTCAGCGCCATGTCCATCAGCCACTGCTTCTTTTCTGCCAGCAGCAAACCGGAATGGCTGCGGCCCGTGGCCCAATGCAAATAGGCCCACACCAGCGCGCAACCTATTACGCTGATCACAGAGAAAATCAGAGCCATACCGGCATCAACCACCTGACCGCCGTTGATCAAAGCAGCAATGGCACAGAACAGTGAAATGACACACACCAAGGCAATCGTCAGGCCCTTTACTGCAATCACCAGGGGCTCCAAAGCACCACGACCCAAGGGAAACGCATCGCAGGCCGGTTTGCGCATCAGGCGCGCTGCATAAACCGACAACAGCGAGAGCATCAAGCTCACCAACGAATAGGCGCCATCAAAAAGAATAACCAAAGAATCGACCCACACGCCCCAGGTAATCCCCAAAATTGCAAACAGGGCAGCACCTATCGACGATAAAATCAGCGCCAGGTTTTCCCGCGCCAGAAAAGCAGCCATAAACACCTCCAGTGACTGGAGGCATATACTAATCACCTATACACTGAGGCGTGAGTCGCTGGCCGACGGTTTTCCCGTCGCTAATAAGGGTAAATACGCAATTTAAGGCGCTTTCTAAGTCAATTTCCAAGACACGTGCTAAGGAATTCTCCGAGGCACTTTGCAAGGTACTGCTAGCGTGAAAACATCACAAATACAGATTTTTCTGGCGATTGTGCGCTTTGGCACCGTTGCCGCGGCTGCCCGCGAGCTCGGCCGCAGCCGCACCACCGTCAGCACGGCATTGGCGGCGCTGGAAGACGAGTTGGGCGCGCAACTGTTCGAACGCAGTGGTAACCAGCTTCAGCTGACCGCTGTGGGCCACTCCATTGTGACCGACTGCCGGCGTTTTGATCAGGTAGCAGGACAGATCATGGCCCGTTGCCAGCACCATATTAGCGGTGCCGAAACCGCTCTGCGTATTGGCCGCGATGACTCTCTGCCCGATTCGGCATGGCGCAGCATTCTTCAGCGCCTTAAACAACGCTTCCCCCATACCAGTATTGCGGTGTATCTGGCCTCACCCCGGGAATTGCCGGCGCTGGTGGAGCATCAGTCGGTAGACGTGTGTTACGGCCTGATGCCCGAGCCCACCACCGAAGGCTATGAATGGCGGCGCGAGCTGGCGGATGTGCGCATGTTAACGGTGGCCGCCAGCAGCCACCCGTTGTGCCAGCTGGAACGGGTAACCCAAGATGACCTGGTGACGCACACCGAAATCACCCTGGCCTCTATACGCGATATGCGCCTGGAACCGGAATCCCCGGAAACCGCAAACTATTTAGCGTTTACCCAGTACGAGCTGATACGGGACTCGGTGATTGATGGCGCTGGCTGGGCGGATTTGCCGCTGCCACTGATTCGCGAGGCGTTGGCCAGCGGCGAGCTGACCACCATCCACCACCGCAGTGCCAAATGGTGGAAAGTGTTCAGCGCGCTGGAATCCGAGTACGCCCAGGGTGGCGCCGTGGTGGTCTGGCTGGGCAATGAACTAGAGACTTATCTGGCCGAGGTGGCCAGCTAGCCGGACCCATAGATGTTTTCAGTGCGGCTGAGTTGGCTTTGAACGGCGCTACAGACTGCCATTTAGAGCCAATTGCAACGCTATCGCCGCCATCATTAAACCAATCAGGCCATCAATAACACGCCAGGCCAGTGGCCGCGACAGCACCGGGGCCAATGCGGCACCGCCCCAGGCCAGCAGGCTGAACCAAACCACAGAAGCGGTGCTGGCGCCGATCACAAAAGCCACGGCGCTGCTCTGCTGGGCACCAATCGCTGGCACCAGCAGCAGCGTGTCGAGGTAAACCTGAGGGTTCAGAAGAGTGACCGCCAGCGCAGTCAGTATAACTTTGCGCAAACTGCCTCGAGTGGCCGCGCCAACTTTTAAAGCCGCGCGGCCCCTAAAGACACGCACGGCCGCCTGAAGCGCCAGCCAACCCAGAAAAACCACACCCAGCCAGCGCAAAAATTCCAGCGCCTGGGGCACCGCCATCAGCGCCGCGCTAACGCCGAACATGCCCAGGGCGAACAGACTGGCATCGCACACTGCGCAAATAGCCGCCACCGGCCAATGATGCTCCCGGCGAATGGCTTGGCTCAGCAGGTACGCATTTTGCGCGCCAATGGCGATAATTAAACCGCCGCACACCAGTAAACCGGTTAAGTAACTTTCAAGCACACGCAGGTTCCTTACAAAAGCTTGGCTTTTTAGACGCTGCGCAGAATATCGGCTTTACACCACAATCGCCATTAGTGATCCATATTGGAATGATCTGTCGCGGAGTGATTCATCGTCGAGTGGTCCATACCAACATCGTCTTCGCCAGCATCGTCCAGTGACCTGACGTTCAGCACTGCGTGCTGCGCCGGGATGCGTTCAAACGTAAGCGTAACGGGGATTTTCTGCCCGACCTTTAACGGCTGCTTTAAACCTTCCAGCATCAGGTGATAGCTTAGGGGCTTAAACTCCACGCTCTGGCGAGCATCTATGTTCAAGCCATCCGGTAACGGTTTCATGCGCATCATGCCGTTGTCTGCAAGGGTTTCATGGATGGAAACGTCTGTGGCGACTTCGGTGGTGGCGCCAATGAGGCGGACTGCAGCGTCAGTGTGATTATGAATAACCATGTAACCAACACCGACCGCTGCGCCCGGTGGCGTTGGCCGGCTCCAACCGTGCTCTACCATAACACCGCTTACATAGGGAGTGGGAGCTGTGTCGGCAGCAGCCATCAGCGGGATGCAACTCGCGAACGCAGCAACAGCACTAACATGGCGGGCAAAGCGACGAATCAAGGAAGAGGGTTTCATCAAAAGCTCCTGCGGGGTCAAAATCAATAGTTAGCATAGCCTGCCACAAACAGTCACAGCAACGCTGCGACCAATTGTCGCTGGGCCAAATCAGCCAGACGGGACATTATTAATGGGGGGGCTTTGGCTCAACAGTAAAAGCGGCCGGACGGCCAAAATAGTAGCCCTGAAACAGCGTGCAACCCATTGCCATTAACGCTAGGTATTGGCCTTGGGTTTCTACGCCTTCGGCAACCAGTTCAAGCTGATGACTGCGGGCAATACTGATAATGCTGGCGACCATGTTTTGGGCTTTGTGATCATCTAACAGTCCGTCAATGAAGCTCTTGTCGATTTTCAGCTCGTCAAGCGGCAGAGTTCTCAGCAAGCTTAGCGACGAATAACCGGTACCAAAATCGTCCATTGATACCCGCACACCCTGTTTACGCAATTCGTTGAGTATGACAAGTACATCATTGGCAAAACCCGGCTGCAAAAATTGCAATACCGATATGTTCACCGCCAGTTTCCACATTTCACCCTGGGCACCCACAAACTAGGAAAACTCGCGAATGCTGGTTTCCATCACAAACCGGCCTAATGCCGGCATAAGTCCGCTGGACTCGGCAATCCCGACAAATTCATCAGGGCCAACGTGGCCGAGTTCCTCGTCGTACCAGCGCACCAGCGCTTCATAACCATAAACGGCTTTGGCACAATCAACCTGAGGCTGAAACACCATGCTCAGCTGCCCCAGGCTCAACGCCTGGCGCAAGCGTTGTTCAATCTGTACTCGGCGGATGTAGG
The DNA here is from genome assembly GCF_002563885.1 of Marinobacter sp. LV10MA510-1. Taxonomy (GTDB): domain Bacteria; phylum Pseudomonadota; class Gammaproteobacteria; order Pseudomonadales; family Oleiphilaceae; genus Marinobacter. The sequence goes on from NZ_PDJA01000001.1 coordinate 1,844,425, forward strand.
CCTGCTCAAGCTCTTCCCGATAAAGACACCAGTCATTGCGGCTCTTTTTGGCCTGATACAAGGCCAGGTGCGCGCTGCGTAAAAGCGTATTCACCGAATCGCCATCACGGGGGTACACCGCTACACCGATGCTGGCACCCAGCTGCAAGGGAAACTGTTCCAGTTCCAGCGGTTTGTCCAGTTGGTGGCTAAGCTGGCGCGCATGACTCTCGATCGCCTGTAAATTCACCGCCTTAATCAGTAACACAAACTCATCGGCGCCCAAACGAGCAACTACGTCCTTTTCGTCGACTACGCTGAGCAGCCTGCGTGCAAATGCGCAGAGCACCTGGTCACCGTATTCTTGCCCAAAACGGTCATTAACGCCGCGAAAGTGGTCCATATTGATGACAGCCACCATAAAGCTCTGTTTGCGCCGCAGCAGGCTGTCGATGCTAGCGCTTAGCCCCGAACGATTGCCCACTCCTGTCAGTTCATCGTGTCGCGACAGGTACATCAGCTCTTTGAGGCGCTTGGCTTCGGCTACCGCGATAATACGAAACATGATGAACAAGGCCAGAAAACTGCCTAGGGTCTGTTGATAATTCACATCGGCAGCCAGAGAAATGCACAAGCCAATGACACAATGCTCTCATAGTTACGAGTCAGTTTGTCATATCGGGTGGCGACGGCCCGATACTGCTTGAGCCTGGCAAACGCATTCTCGACCAGGTGTCTGAGCTTATACAAATGCCAGTCGAGCCCCTTGTTTCCCTTTATCGAGTTTTTCCTTCTGGGGATAATAACGCTCATTTCGAGGGCTTCTGCCTCAGCGCGTATCGTCTGACTGTCGTATCCTTTATCGGCTATGAGTATCTGTGCACCTTCAACTTTTTTGATGAGCGCGGGCGCTTCTGTACAGTCATTGATGTGCCCGGCGCTGGCTGCAGGCTGCCGAGCGCGCTCAGTGCATCTGGAATCAATTGCTGAACCTGGTCATGGACCGGCCGGGCAGCAAAATCCCAGAGCACGCCTGGCTGTAACAGCGGCCCGAGGAGCACGGTCAGATTGCGGTACAGAGCCCACGGCGGTGCTGACTGCGGCTGCCGTGTACCCAACGCTTGAAAGCCGCGTTCCAGTTCCTCGGCCTTGCCTGACTGCAGCGCTCGGAACGTCTGCACATAGGCCGCCAGCAAGGACGCTTCGACCGGTTGTATGCAGCCAAAATCATAGACCACCAGTTGACCCTCCTCCGTATAGGCGAAGTTGCCTGGGTATGCAGCAAAAAATTGCCGGAAATCTATCAGCCGCTGCATTTCCGCTGCGTAATCCAGCTCGGCTGTGATGGTTTGCTCCAGCTCCCGGTAAACCCCTTCGAGCTGCGCTGCCGGCGCCCGAAACAGCCGACCCAGAGGCAGCAGACGGCGTACCTGCTTGAGATCCGCGGTGCAGATCGCGGCAATGCCCGGATACTGGATCTTAAGCACCAGAGCCTGACCATCCAGTCCACGGCCGCGATGTACCTGCCCCAGCGAAGCCGCCGCGAAAGGCTGCTCATCAATATGTTCGAATTAGTCTGTCAGCTCGCCTTCGTAGACCCGCTGCAGGTGGGCCTGCAAATGCTGATAAGGAAGCGCCGGCACCTTGTTCTGCAGGGCGCCGAGGGCACGGGATACCGGTTCACGCAGCACATCATACCACTGCGACGCCATCTGCCCGAGCTTGAGAACAGGCCCTTTCATGTCGCCCACCGGCTGCCAGTTGATTCCCGAACGTCCGCGCAGCAGGCGCTGGCCGAGCACGCCACCGGCAATCCGGGTAGCGGTTCCGGCCAGACGCAGAAAGCGGCGGGCAGGCGGCAGTGCCATTAGGGTGCTCCATAAGCGGTTTCAGCGATACTGGGGCGGCCCGCAATCACGACACCGTAAGCAAAAATGACAGTCAGGTTCCGGCAAGTCTTTTAACCTGCCGGTTTGAGACCTAGTCCGACTTCTTCTAATATAGAGCCTAAGCCCACCTGCAGGAGTCCCAGTGGCGAACCCCTCAAGCAAGCCAGCCCGTCCAGCCGGTTCCCGTCGTCAGCCAGGCAAAACCACGAAAGCACTCAATGCATTATTCAGTTTCTGCTTCTGGCTGGGCGTATGGGCATTGCTGAGCAACGCAGAGGGCTGAGCATTCGGGATACCTCTGGCAGCGATAGCAACCTTCGCCGGCTACCGTCTCGAACTGCGTTGCGGCTCACTGCGGTGGCAGGCGATTCCAGCTTTTCTAGGATTCTTTCTGCGCGAGCTATTTTCGGGTGGCTGGGACGTAGCCCGCCGAGCCCTGCATCCGAGTTTACCGGTGTCACCGGCCTGGAAGACATTCGCTCTGACCAGCAGGGATCCGCGTGTTTGCCTGTTTTTATCGGCGATGGTTGGCCTGTTGCCCGGTACACTCTCATCGCACTATGAAGATCAAACGCTGCATGTGCATACGCTGGATCAGCATCAAGACTGGGAAAAAACCGTGGCACAACTGGAATTACGCTTGTCGCAATTACTCGGAGAACAAACCGCATGATGATGCTTGCTACCATATTGCTCGCAAGCATTGCCGTGGGTCTGTGGCGTGTGGTGCGCGGCCCGAGTCGTGCCGACCGCCTGCTCGCCGTGCAGTTGTTCGGTACTACCGGCGCAGCGGTGCTGTTATTGCTGGCCCATGGTCAGGGTCAGCCGGCGTTGATCGAGGCCGCGCTGGTGTTGGCCGTGCTGGCTGCAGTGCTCAGCGCGGCACTGGTCCAACTATTACGCCGGAGCCGACATGATTGAGCTGAACACCTGGCTATGCTGGCTTAGCTGGCCGTTTTTGTTGGCCGGGTTATTTTTCTTTCTGGCCGGCACAGTCGGGCTGTTACGTTTTCCCGACGCCTACAGCCGCCTGCATGCCGTCACCAAGGCTGACACCCTGGGCCTGGGTTTGCTCGTGGTCGGCCTATCGCTGCGCAGCGATAGCTGGCAATCGGTCACTCAGATGCTGCTGGTCTGGCTGCTGGTCATGGCCTCCGGGGCGACTGCCTGCCAACTATTGGCGCGCTACCAGCGCGACGCGGACAGAGCTGACGCCAAAACCCTTCAGGAGCAATCTTCCGATGGCCACTGAACTGGTCTTCGATCTGACGCTGATTCTGTTGCTACTCGGCCTCGCTGGTGCGGCGCTGCACACGCGTAGTCTTTATACCTCCATTGTGCTGTTCATCGTGTTCGGTCTCATGCTGGCGCTCACCTGGGCCCGGCTGGGCGCTGTCGACCTGGCACTGGCGGAGGCTGCGATTGGTGCCGGACTGATCGGCGTCATGCTGCTCGCAGCGCTGGCTCGCAGCGCCGCAGAGTCGACCTCCCAACCAGCCCGTGTGCCGCTGGCGATCAGCTTGCTGCTCGCTGTGCTGGTGCTGGCGTTACTGATCCGCGCGATACAACCACTGGCGGACAGTAACAGTGTGCTACCCGCCCTGGTCGATACGCACCTGGACGAGAGTGGCGTGAGCCATCCGGTCACGGCGGTGCTGCTGAACTTTCGCGCCTGGGATACGCTGCTGGAGCTGGTGGTATTGTTACTAGCACTGATCGGCGTTCGCCAGCTGGGCCGCTCTGGTATGGCTTTACCGCCGGCCTGGCCACTGCTACGCGCTTGGAGCCGAATGCTCGCGCCGCTGACGATCATCGTCGGCGGTTACCTGTTGTGGCGCGGCAGCCATGCACCTGGCGGCGCCTTCCAGGCCGGGGCCGTGCTCGCTGCCGGCGCGGTCATGCTGCGCCTCGCCGGCCTGCTGCCCGCTATTCGCTGGAGCCGCTGGCCGGTCCGCGCGCTTATGTTGGGCGGCGTGGCGACCTTTGCCCTGGTAGCCGCTGGCACCCACTGGATGGGTGCCAGCTGGCTAACCTACCCGCCCGGGTGGGCTAAGCAGCTGATCCTGCTGATTGAAATAACCGCCACCCTATCGATCGCCACCAGCCTGACCGTTCTGGTGATCGGCGAAAACGAACACCCCGCGCCATGACCAATGCTCTGATTTATCTGTGTGGTGGTGTCACCCTCTGGGTGGTGGGCCTGCACGCGCTGCTGGTTCAGCGCAATGCGTTACGCCGGATCATGGCGGTAAATGTGATGGGCAGCGGTGTGTTCATGGTCATGGTCGCGCTGGCCAGCCGGGACGCAGCCGTCGACCCGGTATTGCAGGCCCTGGTCGTCACCGGCCTAGTGGTGGCGGCGAGTGCCACCGCCTTTGCCCTGCGCCTGGCAACCGCCGATCCGCTCGACAAAAACGAACCGGAACGCAAATGAGCGCGGCGTTGCTCAGCCTGCTGATCCCATTGATCTCCGCGCTGGTCTTGCTGCTGTTGCGGGTCCGCGCCGGCAGCCTGGTGATACTGGCGAATGCGACCAGCCTGGGGTGCGCGGCACTGGCCCTGTACCAGGTCGTTATCAACGGCACGCAGCAGCTCAATCTCGGCGGCTGGGAAACGCCGCTGGGGATACGCTTCGAGCTCGGCCCGCTCACCGCTCTGCTGCTGGTGTTTACCGCCCTGATTCATCTGCTGGTGGCGATTTATGCCCAACGCAGCCGTCACAGTCAGACCCGTGATACCGACTTCTGGCCCCTCTCCTGTCTGCTGCATGCCAGCCTGGGCGCACTTTGGCTGTCCCGCGATCTGTTCAATTGGTATGTCACCCTGGAACTGCTCGGGCTGGTCGCGGTGGCAATGGTGATTCTCTCTGGGCCGAGGTCACACGTACCAGCGCTACGCTATCTGCTGCTGTCCCTCGCCGCATCGCTGTGTTACCTGCTCGGCGTCGCACTGCTCTACGGCCAATACGGCGTGCTGGATATACGTGCGCTCGCCGGTGTCACATCCAATGACCAGGTCACGCGCCTGGCTCTGTTACTGCTGACGCTGGGGTTGATGGTAAAAGCCGCACTCTGGCCTTTGCATCAATGGCTTCCGGCTGCCCACGCTGCTGCGCCTACGGCGGTCAGCGCACTGCTCTCGGCGCTGGTGGTAAAGGGCCCCCTGTTCATCCTCTGGATGCTCTGGGATAACGTGGCTCCAGTAGAGCTCGCCAGGCAGGCGGGTATCTTCTTCGCGGTTGCCGGTATTGCCGCCCTGGTCAGCGGCGGTCTGGCTGCACTGCGCACACCCTGGATCAAGGTGCTGGTGGCGTACTCCACGGTCGCCCAGCTAGGCTATGCCCTGCTGGCCCTGGGTCTGTTGCTGTATTGGCAGGATGCGAACATGTCTATCGCGCTGTGGCTGTTCGTGATTGCCCACGGCCTGGCCAAGGTGTCGATGTTCCTGGCCGCCGGCGAGATGCAGGCGACGCTGAGAAGCCGGCATGTCAGCGCGCTCAAGGGGGCCAGCCAGACCATGCCGATCGCCATGTTCGCGTTCGCAGTCGCCGGCGGCAGTCTGATCGGCTTGCCGCCCAGCGGCGGTTTCGTGGCCAAATGGGTGCTGCTGCAACCGCTATTTCTGGAACCTGCCCGCTGGCCCTGGGCGCTGGGCGTGCTGCTTGGCACTCTGGCCAGTGCCGGCTATGTATTCCGGGTGGTGGCCATCGCGTTTGATCGTGCCGACCCCAACCCGCCGGATTATGATTCCGATGTCTCGGCCCAGTGGCTCGCGATGTTGCCTGCCCTGATTGTGTGGGCCATGGCCTTGATGAGCGAGCCGCTGATCAATTGGTTCCGTGAGGTGGGGCTGTGATAACCGCCTGGACCACCCTGCTGCCGCCGGCAATCATACTCAGCTCGCTGTTGCCCGGCTTGGTCATATTCAGCCTGCGCGAAGATCAGGTGAAGCTGCGCATCGGCCTCAACCTGTTCGCCGTCATCCTCAAGCTATGCCTGGTCGGGGTGATGCTCTGGGGCGTCAATCAGGGGCTGGAGTTTCGCTTCGCCATTGGCTTCCTGCCCGGTGGTGGCCTGGTGCTGCAGGGGGGTGCCACCTCGTTGCAGTTCGTTACCCTGTCCTCGGTGCTGTGGCTGGCAACTACCATCTATGCGATCGGCTATCTCGAGGATTCGCCACTGCGCTCACGGTTCTTCGGCTATTTCAGCCTGTGCGTCAGCGCGACGGTGGGCTTGGCTCTGGCCGGGAATCTGGTCACCTTTCTGTTTTTCTACGAACTATTGACGCTAGCAACATTTCCGCTGGTCGTCCACCGGGGCACGCAGAAAGCGTTGCGCGCAGGACGTGTTTATCTTGCCTACACACTGGGTGGCGGCGCGCTTCTATTGATGGGCATTGCACTGTTGCACAGCATCACAGGCAGCCCCGAATTCCAGGCAGGTGGCTACCTGGGGCCCCTGATCGATGCTCATCGGCCCAGCCTGATACTCGCCTTCGCCCTGATGATCAGTGGTCTGGGCGTCAAGGCTGCATTGATCCCCTTACATGGCTGGTTGCCCCAGGCGATGGTCGCACCGGCTCCGGTCAGCGCTCTGCTACATGCTGTCGCGGTGGTCAAGGCTGGCGCCTTCGGCATCGTTCGGGTGGTCTATGACGTTTATGGCGTTGAGCAGGTGCAGGCGCTCGGACTGGCAATGCCACTGCTGGCTCTCGCAGCGGCAACGATCCTGTACGGTTCATTTAAGGCGTTGCAACAGCAGGAATTGAAGAAAAGACTGGCCTACTCCACCATCAGCCAGGTGTCCTACATCACCCTTGGGGTCGCGCTGATGGGCCCGATCGCCGCGGTTGGCGCGCTGGCGCATCTGGTACACCAGGGCCTGATGAAGGTGACGCTGTTCTACTGCGCCGGCAATTTCGCAGAAACCCTGGGCATCCATCGGATAAACGAAATGAACGGAGTCGGCAAGCGTATGCCGCTGACAATGACTGCGTTCACATTAAGCGCATTGGGCATGATCGGCGTACCGCCAACCGCCGGCTTCATCAGCAAGTGGTATCTGGGCCTGGGCGCCCTGGAGGTCGGGCAGGATTGGGTGTTGCTGGTGCTGGTGCTTTCTGGTCTGCTCAATGCCGCCTACTTCCTTCCCCTGATCTATCGAGGCTGGTTTGCCGAGCCGCCGACGCAATGGCCGGAGGAACACGCCCTGGGTAACGGACGACCGGGGCTGGGAGAAACCCACTGGATGCTGCTCGCACCGGTACTGTTCACCGCAACGCTGGCCCTGTTGGCCGGCGTGCTGGCTGGCAGTGAGCTAAGCCCGCTGGCCTGGAGCCAACTGATCATCAATCGGCGGTTCGGCTTATGAGTGCTCTATTCTGGTTACTTGTGCCCCTCTCCCCGCTACTCGCGGGCGCCCTGCTGTGGCGCTGGCCAAATCGCATCGGCCCCTGGCTGTGGCTATGTTGTTTACCGGCACTGCTACTCAGCCTGTGGCCCACTCCAACACTGGAGCCGGGAATACTCTGGCCGGGGGCAGCATGGGCCGCGGAGGATCTGCTCGCTCGCGCCTGGCTGGCATTCAGTGCACTACTCTGGGGCTGCGCAAGCCGTTTCGCGCACACCGATCTGGTCGGCGATCAACACCGTTTTCGCTTCTGGTCCAGCTGGCTATTATCCCTGAGCGGAAATCTGCTACTGGTAATAGCCCAGGATGCCGCCAGTTTCTATGTGGGTTTCAGTTTGATGAGTCTGGCCGCCTACGGGTTGATCGTGCACGAGCGCGGCCCTGCACCCCGCCAGGCGGGACGGCTCTACCTGCAACTGGCCATTTTAAGCGAAATGCTGATTTTCGCCGGCATGCTGTTGCGTATTCACGAAGCTGGCGGCGCGCTGGAGCTGGCGGCCTGGCAAGCCGTCCCTGTCGGCTCGCTGACAGCAATCGTACTGCTGGTTGGTTTCGGTCTGAAGGCCGGTTTCTGGCCACTGCACGTCTGGCTTCCACTGGCTCACCCGGCTGCACCGGCGGCCGCCAGCGCAGTGCTGTCCGGCGCAATGATCAAGGCGGGGATTCTGGGTTTATGGCGGTTCCTGCCAACGCAGGACCCCTGGCTGCAAAACGTCGCCCTGGCGCTATTGGCGATCGGCGCCATCAGCGCATTCTACGGTGTGGCTCTGGGGCTGATACAGAGCAAGGCCAAAAGCGCCCTGGCCTATTCGTCGGTCAGTCAGATCGGCTACCTGCTGGTGGTACTTGGCCTGGCCTGGTTGCATCCGGAGTCCACTGCCGCGGCTGCGACGCTATTGGCTCTTTTTGGCGTGCACCATGGTCTGGCCAAGGGTGCCTTGTTCATGGGTGCAGGCCTGGCAAGTCACTATCGGCTCAGCCCTCTGCACTGGCTGTTGATGGCTTTACCGGCAATGGCACTGGCGGGATTGCCGCTGACCAGTGGTGCGGCAGTCAAGATATTGCTCAAGGATGCGGTTTATGCCAGTGACGTCAGCCACTGGCTGATGCTATTGACAGCAGGCTCCGCAGCAACAGCAATGCTCTTGCTGCGCGCCCTCTGGCTAATGTGGCGGCACCAGCCTGAAGGCCGCGCCGCTTCCCCCCCGAAGGGTCAGTTACTACCCTGGGCATTGCTCTGCGTAATGCCGGCTCTGCTGCCGTGGCTTTGGCCCGAATTGCGCGAAGCGCTGGTAGCCAGCCTGCCGATAAAAACCTTGTGGTCGGCAAGCTGGCCACTGCTCGTGGCCGCGGCGGCCGCCTGGGCAGTCCACCAGTCTGGCTGGACCATTCCCGGGGCACTGCAGAAGTTGCCCAATCCAGCCCGAGCCGGATCGCTCAAGCTCAAGCGAATCATGCAGCGCCCGCCCGTGCCAGCAGTTGAAACGGAGATCCGGCGCCATCGCTGGCGCGACGTCGAGCGGCGCTGGAATCGGCTGTGGGGCAGCGGAGCCGTGATCACCAGCGCCTGGATCATTACTCTGCTGCTGCTCCTGGGCTGGCTGGGCTGAACAGTGTCAGCAGCCCTGCCAATGCTTCCGGCGGGACTGCCTCGCCATTGATTTGTCTGGGTGAGTCACTAGGCTACAGGTCCGTGCAACAGCTAACTTAGACATAGCCTTTAATAAAGCCAAAAAAGAAGCTTCCGCTAGGGTTGCAGGTTTTGCCGTCTTTTCACGGTGGTCATTTGGGATTAGCCATCTGCGACAAATACCTTATTTTAAGTCGCATATAGCAGCTAACTCTCAGATTTTCACAACCTGGAGCACATACCCCGCATCAGACTCTCTTGACGAACTCCGACTTCAGTTTCATCGGTCCAATACCGTCTATTTTGCAGTCAATATCGTGATCACCACCAACCAACCTTATACTTTTAACCTTTGTGCCCACTTTCACCACCAGCGAAGAACCCTTCACTTTAAGGTCTTTAATGACCGTTACGCTGTCGCCGTCTTGCAGTTCGTTGCCGTTGGCATCACGGATCATTTTCTCTGATTCTGCGGCGGCAGCCTCGGTTTCGCTCCACTCGTGGCCGCACTCCGGACACACCAACTGGGCGCCGTCTTCGTAGGTAAATTCAGAGGCGCATTGGGGGCAAGGTGGCAACTGTGACATGGCAGGTTTCCTCGGTGATTGAATAGGGTGCGCATTATAGCAGAATCACCCCCGACCCAGTCACACCGAGCAGCACTTGATCTGAGTGTTAACGTGATAGATCACTTTTACAAAGGAACTTGACCGGTCAGAGCCAGCGCGGCCAGCACAAGGCAGATAAACAAACCCGCAATTCCGGCAATTTTCAGCCCACCCATCAATTCCTGTTCCGGCGTCATAGCACTTCCTTGATTCCAGATGTATCCCAATTCAGCATTGGCCAACATTAAAGTGTCTTATGATGGCGCCGCTCATACGTGCGCAGTCACAAACATCAGTGAAACGTCACACAAACAATTTAATGCGAATAATTATTATTTGCAATTAATTTATCAGAACTGCCCCTAGCCAAATTGCCCATACAACTCAATGGGGGTCGTTCGTGCGCTCCGTCTTATCAAACTGTGGTAGCGAATCGGTGATCTGAAACCAGTCTGACTGCGCGTTTACATATACGTGTTGGGCCGCGACTTTGCCCAAAGGTTTTTCCAGCGCGCCTACCCGCAGCCGCAAAATGGCGGGAATGGCGTCTACCCTGCTATACAGCTGAGAGCCGCAGCGGCCACAAAAGCCGCGGTATTTGCCCGGACTGGAAGCGTATTCTTTTAGCTGGTCTGCGCCGATCAACCACTGCATGTGAATGGCCTGTGCCGGCGCGCTGGCAGAAAACGCACTACCGTGCGCTCGCTGACACTGTTTGCAGTGGCACAAAACCACCGGGCCCAAAGGGCCGTCATACTCAAACTGGACGTCGCCACAAAGACACTGGCCGCTATACGCCATTAATAGATCCCTCTCGTCAAACAGTTGTTCATTCAATGTCCTTTTATAAAAAAAATAACGAGCTAGAAAGAATATTTAATGTTTTGCCGAGCTTTGTGAATGGTAGCTCTGCGGAAAATAGGCTACTGTTAAATGTGTCGAAAGTTTAATCAATACGCAACGCCCGCCATGCAACTTCGGACCCTATTATGCCAAGCTCGTTATCCCCTGTGAACGCGTTTACTGCCTTGCCGGCTTCGGTTCGCCGCTTGCGTGGATTGGCGTTCGCTGCGCTGCTGGCGTGGCCGGTGCCTCAGGCCTTGGCCACAGATACAAATGGCCAAAGCGCGATGGCGCAGGCAGGCGCATGGAACGGCACTATGCGGGCCTATGCAACCAAATCACTGAACAGCGACAGCGCTTTGAGCATGGCTGCTATACCCATGAATGGGCCGGGCCTGGAGCAGTTTATCAATGCCGACACCCTGATGAGCCCTGGCTCCATCATGAAAGTCCTGACCACCTACGCCGCTTTGGAAATTCTGGGCCCCAACTACACCTGGGACACGGACTTTCTCACTGACGGTGACATGTCCGACAGCACGCTCAACGGCAACCTGTATGTACGCTTTGGCGGTGACCCGAAACTGACCTTCGAGCGGCTCTGGGAAACACTCAGAGAACTTAGGGATATGGGCATAACCCACGTCAATGGCGACCTGATTCTGGACGGCAGCTATTTTCAGATTGACGGCGGCTTTCCACCTTTCCAGGACAACGGCAGCAACCCCCACGCCCCGTTTCTGGTGGAACCCTCTCCGTATTTGACCAACCTCAATTTGAGCCAGCTGGAGGTTCGCTCAGACGAACGCGGCACCCGCGCTTGGAGCACACCGAACCTGGCTGAAGTGGTGATCGACAACCAGGTGATCAGCTCCGCCAAAGGTAACTGCCCCGGCCGCGGCTCATTCACCTGGACACCGGTTTTTCACAGTGACCAAAGTGTGACCGTAACGGTTAAAGGCACGCTGCCCAAGGGCTGTCGAACCACACGCTATTTGTCTTTGCAATCCCATGAGCGCTACAGCGCATCAATGATCCGCTCGCTACTGGCAGAAATGGGCGTACAAATCAGCGGTATCAACAGCGTGGGCATTACGCCCGAGAACGCCAAACTGGTTATGCGCACAACCTCACCCGACTTGGTGACCACGGTACGCGACATCAATAAATGGAGCAGTAACGTGATGGCGCGCCAGCTGCTTCTGGGTATTGGCGCAGAAAAGCGCAGAGCCACCGACAACGACGACCGGGTAGCCGCTATTCGTGCTATTTACAGCTGGCTGGAGGGCAAAGGTATTAACACCACCGGCATGGTGATCGACAACGGAGCCGGCTTAACCCGGCACGGTCGCATCAGCGCTCGCCAGGGCGTAGACATTCTGAGAAATGCGTGGAATAGCCGTTATTCAGCGGATTTGATGGCGTCTATGCCATTGATTGCAATGGACGGCACCATGGCCCGCAGGCTACGGAATACTGGTATGAAAGGGGAAGGCCGGATTAAAACCGGTTACCTGGAAAACGTACGCTCCATTGCCGGTTTTACCCGCGACGAAAACAACACCACCTGGGCTGTGGTGGGCATGGTTAATCACAATCCAGCCTGGAATGGTCAAGCGGTGCTCGACCGCATTCTGTATTCACTGCACCACAAACCGCCAGTGCCCACCACCCTGTCGCAATCCTCGCCCTAAAACAATTGTCGCATTGTGCCGGTATGGACAACTAACCGAGAAGCCCGCAGCACCTAGATGTCAAAGGGCTTTTCAGATTTTTGACCGGTAATCTGGCGCAGAGTGAACTCGGTCAGCTTGCCCGCTATGGGCGCGATAAATGTCACCAGTGGAAAAGCCACGCCCCAAGCCACAAGAAACGCACGCAACCAGCGGAACGCAAACTGAGCATCCAGCCCGGTATTCATAAAAGTAATTACCCCAGACATCAACAACGACATCATGCAGGACATGTAAAAACCAAAAATTAGCTGGCGCACTCGGGCAGATCTGAAGCGAGACATTAACATTCCTGTAGCGTCTGAAAGCAAACGGCTGTCGTATTTAGTTTAGCTGCTATAACGTATTTAGATGTCGTACGTATAGTAATAAGTAAGCGATCTTTTAGGTAGCTCTGAATGCTTGATTCCTCTCGGCCACGGCGTATCAAACCTGCAATACTTCTACGATGGGCAGTCACGCTGGTTTTAGTGCTTGCGATTGCCGGTTGTAGCTCTGCCAGGCTGGCTTACCGTTACGCGGACTGGGGCACGGTGTGGTGGATTGAGGACTATGTATCACTTACCAGCGATCAAGAGAACACCCTCGAACAGGGCGTTCGAGATCTTCGCCAGTGGCATTGCAGCCTGGAGTTACCCCGTTACGAACTCTGGCTAAGCAGCGTTATAGCCGATGCGAATGCAGCTGTTCTCACCGACGCAGCGCGTATGGAGTTTCATCAGGAACAACTGCTTGCCTTAGTGCCAGCACTGACTGATAAAGCCACACCGATGATAGTGGCCTTTCTAAAAACATTGAGTGACGAGCAAGTTCAGGAATTGGCGGCTAATATGGCCGACCGCCAGCAAGAGTTGGAGCAGGACTTGTTAAAGCGCTCCCCCGAAGCCACAGCCTCGGCCCGCGCCGAGCGCACCGCGGAGCGTCTGGAATCCTGGCTGGGCGACTTCAGTGACGACCAATATTTTCGCGTACAGCGCTGGTCTGCCGCCCAGGCCGGGCAAACCGAGATCTGGCTTGAAGGCCGCCAGCGCTGGCAGCAAGCGTTTCTGGAAGCCCTGCAACAACGCCAGCAGGCGGAATTCGCTAGCGTGATCGCCGATTTATTGCAAAACCCCGAGCAGGCTCGCGGCTTGGCTTATCAACAGACCATGGTACAAAGCAAAAACGCCATGGCCAAGCTGTTGAGCGATTTGCTGGCTATGGGTGGCGAACCTGCACTGGTAAACGTGACTGCCAAGGCAGCTAAGCTGAAAAGCGACGTTGATGCGCTCACCTGCCCGCTGCCGTCAGTCTAAGGCGCCAATTCAAACCGTCAAATAGCCACCGTCAGCGTTCACACAAGCACCGGTGGTGTAACTGGATGCGGCCGATACCAGGTACAGCACTGTGCCCGCCATTTCGTCCGGGCTGGCTACCCGCTTCATGGGTATGTGCGCCATCGCCTGCTTTTTGATGGCTTCGTTGCTGGTCAGCGCGCTGGCAAATTTTGTATCGGTCAGCCCCGGTAACAGTGCGTTCACCCGTATGTTCCTTGGTCCCAGTTCCATGGCAAAGGATTTGGTCATGGAAATGACAGCGGCCTTGGTAATGGAATAAATGCCCTGGAAATGGCCCGGGTTAACGCCGTTGACCGACGCCACATTCACAATGGCCCCGCCGCCGTGCTTTTTCATCAACTGCGCACCCTTGGCGCACATAAAGAAGTAACCGCGAATATTCACATCCACGGTTTTATTGAAGGCGGCCATATCGGTGTCTTCTACCGGCCCAAAATAGGGGTTGGTGGCCGCGTTGTTCACCAGAATGTCCAGCTTGCCGTGCGTCTGTTCAATGTGTGCCCAAACCGCGTCGATCTGATCCATCTCGCCAATATGGCAAGCAAAGGCCTCGGCGCTGCCGCCGGCGCTGCGAATACTGCTGGCCACCGCCTCGCAGCCGTCGAGCTTACGACTGCTGACAATCACGTGGGCGCCTTGGGCGGCTAGTGTGCGGGCGATGCTCTCGCCAATACCGCGGCTGGCGCCGGTGATTAACGCGATTTTTCCTTTCAGATCAAACAGATTAGTGCTCATGGATTTCCCTGCTTTCAGCAAAATTGTTAGCGAAGTTGTTAGCGAAGTTGTTAGCGAAAGGTTACCAGGGCGGGGTCTTCCGCCTCCAGATGACTGTAGTTATTAAAAACCGCCAAACTGCGCCGGCGGCCGCTTTGGCACCCGCTGCTGCAGCGCCTGCGGCCACTATAAAGCACCCGGGTAACGCTGGTGTTGGCGATCATGCTGTTCAGATCCAACGTGCGTTCATCGCTCAGATCGAGCAGCGCCTGCACAATCACTGCGATGGGGCCACCCGAGGTTGCAACCAACAGGTCACTACCCGCGGCGTAGCTGACTGCCTCGTCCAACGCCGCCAAAACCCGGGCCTTGAACCCGGGCCAGCTTTCCGCGTATTCGTGATCAAAGCAGCCACTGGCCCAGCGCTGGACCGCCGCGACAAATTCCACTTGAAACATTTTGGCTGGCGCCGCGGACGCAGCCAAATCCCGCGCCATAACGCTATGGTCCTGCCACTGGGGCCGGTGACGGTGAATCAGCGCCACGTGGTCAAACTCGTCAAAACCGGACGCCACCTGCATAGCCGGCAGGCCGTCACCAAAACCGCTAGCCATAGCCTCCACGGTTTCCCGATGGCGCCGTAACGTCCCGCCAAACACCAACTGCGGCTTTGCTGTCGCCGCCTGCAAACACCTCAGTGCGCGCCCCAGCACCCGCCCCTGCTGCCAGCCGATTTGCGAGAGGCGATCGTAATCTTCCGCGCCAAAACTGGCTTGGCCGTGGCGCACCAGATAGATCGTTGCCATTACAGGCTGCTCTTTGAAATCAGCTTCTCACAACGCATTTGCAAATAATTGGTGGCCTGACCAAACATCGCGAAACGCTTGTCGGCAGTCTGGCCGTGGTAATAGCGGGTGTAGATCTGCTGAACAATCACCGCCAGCCGAAACAGACCATAAACCTCGTAGAAATCGAAGTTTTCGATCTGTCGTCCTGATTGTTGCGCGTAATAGGTGACCACCTCGTCACGAGTCAGCATACCTGGCTGATGGGTTGGCTGACGCCGCAACATTTTGAACGGCGCTTCGTCATCCGCCTGTACCCAATAAGCCAGACTGTTGCCCAGATCCATCAGCGGATCGCCAATGGTGGCCATTTCCCAGTCCAGCACGCCGATCACCTCAAACAGGTTGTCAGGATTCAGCACCACATTGTCGAAACGGAAATCGTTGTGGATGACCACCTGGGCGACATCGCCTGGCATCTTTTCATTCAGCCACTTCATTACCGCGGCAAAGTCGCCCACGTCATCGGTTCGGGATTTTACAAATCGCTCGCTCCAGCCACCAATCTGGCGCTGCACGTATCCTTCACCCTTTCCAAGCTGGCTCAGGCCCGCGGCTTCGGCATCCACCTTGTGCAGCTCAACCAACTTGTCGATCACGTTCTTGCAAAGTGTACGAACGTCTTCTGCTGGCATAGCCAGATCCGCCGGGAAATCCTGGCGTAGAATCACGCCTTCAAGGCGCTGCATCACGTAAAAATCACAGCCCAGAACGCTGTGATCGTCGCAGGTAGCAACAATCTCCGGCACATAGCTGTACACCGGCTTCAACGCCGCCATCACACGGGCTTCGCGCAGCATATCGTGGGCTGAACGGGCGATTTTTCCAAGCGGCGGCCGGCGCAGCACAAACGAACGCGAGCCGTAATCCACCTGATAGGTCAGGTTAGACGCCCCACCGGGATACTGGCGAATCACCGGCTCGCCCTGCAAATCAGCCACCGCCTGTTTCATAAAGCGATCGACCGCTGAGGCATCCAGCTCCTCGCCATCGCGCACCGCCACCGCCTGATCAACCTGACTCATTACATCCACTCCCGTTTTGCAAAATTCGACCGTGCCGACACCTTCAGGATTTGGGCTTCGCACCCATCTTTTTAATCCAGCTCTTACTTCCCTGATGCATCAGCCAGTCAAAAGCCCAGGGGGCGTGGCGCTTGAGCACCCACATACGGCGCTCCTTAACGTGGGGCAGAACCCAGAAAGTGTTGCTTTGAACCGCCCGAAAAATATCATCGGCCACGTCTTCCGCAGAAATCGTGGAACGCTTCATCAACTTGGCGACATTGCCCTGAATACCGGGAATCACCGAACGCATACCTTCGGTCAGATTGGTCTGAAAAAACGCCGGGCATACACAACTGACCTGAATACCGTTCTCGCGCAGCTCCTGGCTCATGGTTTCCGACAGAGCAATGACACCGGCCTTGGACACGTTGTAGCTGTTCATCATCGGCGCCAGCATCAGGCCCGCCATAGACGCAATATTCACAAACGTTCCCGCGCCCTGCTGTTTGAACAAAGGCGTAAACGCCTTACAGCCCCGCACTACGCCCAGCACATTAATGTCCAGAATCCACTCCCAGTCCGCCATCGGCGTGTCTTCAATAGACCCGGCCGACGCCACACCGGCGTTATTCACCACAATATCCACCCCGCCCCAACGCGCGGCCAGATCCTCCCGAACCCGCTCCAGATCCTTCAGCCGGCGAACATCACAATCCACGTAATAGCCCTCACCTCCGGCCTTACAAATCTCCTGCTCCACCAAGGCGCCTTGCTGCGGGTTTACATCGCCAATACACACCTTCGCACCCTCACGGGCATAACGCAGCGCAATCGCCCGCCCCAACCCACTGGCCCCACCGGTAATAAACACTCTTTTTGTCATAATTATGTCCTGATGTGTGGAAAATACGACCTTACAATCGCCGAAGCCGAAGAGCAGCTTGCCGATGTAGCGGATGAAACTGTGCGGAGCCATGGATGGCGGAGCCCAAGCCGCGCAGGGAGCCTTGAGGCGTGTTTCAGCCGTTACGTCGGCAAGCTGCCAGACTCCGGAGCAATCAGTTATATTTACGCAACTCAAGCCGAGCCACCATAGCCCGATGCACCTCATCCGGCCCGTCCGCCAAACGCAACACCCGCGCATACGCGAACAACGCCGTCAGCGGAAAATCATCATCACTCACACCAGCCCCACCGTGAATCTGAATAGCGTCATCCACAATCGTCTGCAGCATCTGCGGCACCAGCGCCTTGATCATCGACACCTCCTGCAATGCTCCAGCGATGCCCTTGGTATCCAACGCCCAGGCGCACTTCAGCGTCAACAAACGCGCCTGCTCGATGGCCATACGCGCGTTGGCAATCTTGTCCACGTTGCCCCCCAGTTTAGCCAAGGGCCGACCGAACGCCTCGCGGGATAGCGCCCGTTTAATCAACAACTCCAGCGCCCGTTCGGCAGCGCCAATGGCACGCATGCAGTGGTGCACCCGCCCCGGCCCCAAACGGCCCTGGGCAACCTCAAAGCCGCGGCCAGGCCCGGCAATAAAAGCAGAGACCGGCAGTCGCACATTATTAAACGCCACCACGCCATGGCCGTAAGGCTCATCAAAGGCACCAAATACCGGCAACATGCGCTCAATGCTGACACCCGGCGCATCCATCGGCACCAACACCATCGAATGACGACGGTGCTTGGCAGCCTCCGTATCGGTTACGCCCATAAAAATGGCGACCTTGCAGTCCGGATGACCCACACCTGTACTCCACCACTTGCGCCCGTTCAGCACCACCTCATCGCCGTCCACCGTGGCAGTGGCCGCCATGGTCGTCGCGTCTGACGAGGCGACGTCGGGTTCGGTCATACAAAAGGCCGAACGAACTTCACCACTCAGCAGACGCGGCAGCCATTCCGCTTTTTGCTGGTTTGAACCATAGTGGATCAGCACCTCCATGTTGCCTGTGTCAGGCGCGTTGCAGTTGAAGATTTCCGGCGCAATAAAGCTGCGTCCGGTCTCCTCGGCAATCAGCGCGTAGTCGGAATTCAGCAGGCCACAACCGTAGGTGTCATCGGGGAAAAACAGATTCCACAAGCCTTGCTCACGGGCTTTGGCCTTCAGTTCGCGGATAACGGGCAGCACTACCCAACGGTTATCCAGCGCCGCCAACTCCCGGTGGTACTGTGCTTCTACCGGAACAATCTCGTCGGCCATGAAGCGTTTTACCCGCTCCAGATAATCCTGGCCCTTGGCTGAAATTGAAAAATCCATTGCTTTACCTCCTACGCTGACTGAGCGCTACTGACACCCGCGGTTTGCGACTACTGTCCAATGTACGCATAGGCAGTGTAGGCACAGGCAAAGTATTACGCGACTGAATTATTCTTATCCTTTACCATTAGTAAAATTGATATCACTGCGCACCTCGGGAATGAAAAACATGGCGGCAAACCGGCCAGACCTGAATCTGCTTCAGGTTTTTGACACTATTTATCGCGAGGGCAGCCTGACCCGCGCCGCCAAGACCCTGCACCTGACCCAGCCAGCGCTCAGCCACTCGCTGGCGCGGTTGCGGGCCTGGTTTAATGACCCATTGTTCAGCCGCCAAGGCAATCGCATGGTACCTACGCCGCTGGCCACCCGGTTTATAGAAACCATGCGGCCAGGACTCAACCAGATACACAGCGCCGTCGCTCAGTTCCATAGCTTTGACCCGACACATCAGCAGAAGACGTTTTCGCTGGCTCTGCGCGACATTTTGGAATCGACATTTTTGCCCCAGCTGATGACGCAGCTGGCGCCCTACCCGGATCTGGACATTGTTAGCCAAAGAGTGGCGCGCCGGGACATGGAAAGCCAACTGGCGGCGGGAAAGCTGGACTTTGCGATTGACGTGCTGCTGCCGGTGAGCGAGCACACCGGCCACCAATGGTTGCACCAGGACCCGCTGGTGGTTCTGGCGCGCAAAGACCACCCGTGGGTGACTATGGCGCCGACCGAGACCAGTGGCGAGTTATCGGCTGAGCGCTATTTGGCAGCATACCTGCAAGCACAGCACGTACTGGTGTCGTCGCGGGCCACAGGTTCGGGCGTGGAGGATTTCGAGTTATCCAAACTGGGACTGCAGCGGGATATACGCTTGCGCTGTCAGCACTATTTTGCAGCCTGCCGGGTGGTGGCCAACACTGCACTGTTGCTGACCATGCCGGCGTCTTACGCGCGGCTACTGGCCAGCCATCATGACCTTGCCGTTATGCCAACTCCGGCGCCATTTCCGCCGGTGAATGTTCATTTATACTGGCACAAAGCCTATGAGCAAGAACCCGCACTGGTGTGGTTTCGCCAAAAACTGATACGTGACCCACCTCAATAGGCGCCCACCAGCCCCAGAAAACCGAAGAAGCCGACCGCAGTGATGCCCAATGAGGCAGCCACAATCGCAAACCCCCACCAAATTGCCTTACCCGGGTCAACGGCCAGACCATACCCGCGCAAGGCGCGGTAAAATGCCAGGGGCCCCAATACAAAAGCGCCCCCAATGGCAAACACCAGGCCCACACTGATACCCAAAAATGTCCAGGTGGCCAAGTTGTTGGCGCGCTCCTGCAGCTGTTCGGTAACACCCTGACGCTGCAAAAACAGTCGGCAAAACAGCCAAACCAGAGCGAACAAAATGGCCACAAAAACGGCGCCACCAATAACGGTCAAAATACGATAAAACACACACACCTGCCTTGGTAGAAAGAAATAAACAAAACGCTTGTGCAGTGCACAGGCACAAGTTCGAGCAAATTACTCCTCCGGAAAAAAAGGTTCCGGCAGTTCTTCAAAGCCTGGCCGGGCAAACAAGTAGCCCTGAAACTGGCTGATGCCCTGTTGCCGAAGCCAGCAATATTCCTCCATGGTTTCCACCCCCAGGCGATCACTTGGCTAACCCGTTGATCCGACATGGCCAGCATACCGGTAACCACTGCCAGTTGGTTATCATTATGCTCATTACCACGCAACAGAGTCATATACTGCTTAATCAAGTTCGGCGGACTGGCAATCACCAGGCTGATGCGCGAATGAAAAAGCGACATCCAAACCTTCGTCACAGCCACATTCGTCACACCGGCTTTTTTCATATAGTTTTTCAGACAACGTCATTACCCTCTCTGCGTATATTTATGTAGGATTACGACACATTACCAACTCAGCCGTAAATAACTCATCGAGTCGGCCGGTGGCATTGGCTGCCATCACAGCTACACTCATCACAACGACGCTAACGTAGCGCTTTTTTTGTTTACCAACCAAGGAGTTTGAATGTCTGCTACAACCAACATCGCTATCACACCCGGCGACGGTATTGGCCCGGAAGTGGTCAATCAAGCCGTTCATTGTCTTGAGTTACTACGCCAGCGCTTCAAACTGGATCTGGGTTGGCACCAATTCCCCTGGCCCTCACACCATTGGCACCAGCAACACGGCGAATCCATGCCTGCTGACGCTCTGGATCAATTGCGCGCTTTTGATGCCATTTTGTTGGGCGCCTTGGGCGACCCTGGCCCGGTGACCGATCGCAATCGTTATCTGTTGTCTGACAGCGTGTCGCTGGCGCCCTTACTGCAGATCCGTAAGGGCTTTGACCAGTGGGTTTGCGAGCGGCCCGCGCGCTTGCTGCCCGGCGCTCGCCAGTACCTGGCGGACGATCGCGCACGCGACATCGACATGCTGGTCATTCGGGAAAACTCAGAGGGAGAATACGTCAGCCAGGGCGGGCGCCTGCGCCAGGGTACGCCCCATGAAGTGGCTACCCAGATTGAAGTATTTACCCATTTCGCCAGCGAACGCATCATTCGTTACGGCTTCGAGCAGGCCCGCGCCCGAGCCATTCACCGCAAGCAACACGACGAGACACGCCAGTTTCAGACATTAGATGGCCGCGTCTGTGAAAGCCAGGTTTGCCTCGTCACCAAACGCAACGCCTTGCGTTACTGGGGTGATCTTTATACCGAAGTGTTTGAGCGCATGAGCCTGGAATACCCGGATGTGGCAACCCATCATGAGCTGGTGGATGCCGCCTGCATGAAGTTCGTGCAGAGCCCGTGGGCGTTTGATGTGGTGGTGGCCAGCAATCTGCAGGGCGATATTTTAACCGATCTGGCTGCGGTGCTGTCCGGCGGCTTGGGGGTGGCACCATCCTGCAACCTGAACCCCACCGACCCAAGCATGCCGTCAATGTTCGAGCCCACTCATGGCAGCGCGCCGGATATTGCCGGCCAGGGCCTTGCGGACCCCACGGCCATGCTATTCACCACCGCGCGCATGCTGGATTGGTTAGCTCGTAAAGATCCGGCTATGGCCGCGGCAGGCCATGCCCTGTTTGAGGCCACAGCCGCAGACCTGGCAAAGCACGGCGGCAAGCGACGATCAACCGCAGAGATCGGCGCAGCCGTTTGTGCACGGTTAAGCGCCTGACCTAAAAGTAAACACCGCTGTGCCTAGTCGGCCATAACAAACTCAAGCCGGCCTGGCGCTAAGCGGATATCCATGGGCACCATGCCAAACAGTCGCTGGGCCATGCTGCTATCGTCTAAGCGATATATCGGCATGGTTTCCAGCATTTGCGCCACTACCCGCATAACCGTGTCGGTAACGGGCTTAAGGTCACCGCGGAACAGTGGTGATTCAACGTTGCTTTCCAATAATTGTAAACGACGAAGATACACCGCCTTTTCAGCGCTGTCATAAACCGGAGCACCTTCAAGCTTCAACGAGATATCCACTGGCAGTTTTGCCATCAACACATTGAGAGCTACTTGGCCCTTCAACCCTATTACGACTACGTCACGACCGTCAGGGCCAAGGGTGATGTCCGCGTCATTCAAGCTCAGACTTAATGGCGAGCCGTTTTGCAACTGCTTGCGATCATAATCGCGCACAGCATCCTGCAGGTGGCGTTCAAGCTCACCTTCGGACACTGCGTAAGGAGAAAGGCTGGCGCAACCGCTGGCCAGAACGGCCAGCAAAACAATGCACAACCAGCGTGTGGTGTTCGAAAATCCGATCATTAATGTTGCCTCCGTGGGTTCGGGCTCTATCCTGACCCACGGTTGCCAAGCGGGCAAGTCCCGCTTGGCATTATTGTTGCGCCGACAAAAAAGCTAGAAATTCTGCTTTGCCATCCACGGAATGATACGGTCAAATGCTGCATCCAGCTTTTCACAGGTGGTTGAAAAGCTGAAACGCAGGGCATTGGTGCAGCCCTCGCCAAAGGAATCTCCGGGCACGGCACAGACCCCGGTTTCTTTTAGCATTCGCAACGCCAAGTCGGTGCCATCCACATGGGGGGGTAAATCCGGAAAGGCATAGAAAGCCCCACCCGGCTTGTAGCCGGTCAAATGCGGCGTCTGGGCGATCAGTTCAACAACCTTGTCGCGACGCTCGCGGTAAATATCGACCATGTTCTTTACGCATTGCTGATCGCCGGTTAATGCTGCCACACCGGCGAACTGGGCCGGCGTGTTCGCCACCGACGTGGTAAACATGTGATAGCGCCGCAGCGACTTGATGGCCGCTTGGCTGGAGATTACCCAGCCAACTCTAAGGCCCGCCATGCTGTAAGTTTTGGAGAAACTGCTGATGCACATGATGTTGTCCAGATCCACCGCGCAGGTTAAAACACTGGCAAATTCATCGTCATCAAAAATCAGGTGATCGTAAACCTCGTCGGCATAAACCTGAATGCCGCGATAGGCACATTCTTCCAAGATGGCTTCCACGGTTGAACGCGGATACACCGCTCCGGTGGGGTTGTTCGGATTATTCAGAATCATCGCGTAGGTGCGCGGCCCAATCGCTCGGATAACGTCGTTTGGATCTAACTGGTGGTTGTTTTCCACGTGAGTCGGCACATATTTCACCTCGCCACCGTTCATACGGATCAGCGGTGCATACAGCAGAAAAGACGGATCTGTCACCAGAAACTGACGCCCGGGTGCGGCGGTTGCGGCTATAGCCAGGTACATGGCTTCGGTGGCGCCATTGGTCACCAGGATATTGTCGCGAGTAAGCTTGCGGTTGTAACGTTTGCTGTAATAGTCGCGCAAAGCCGTTACCAATTCTGGCAAGCCCGCATCCATGGTGTAGCCGGTTTGGCCGGCATGAAGAGCATCTACGTAAGCGTCAATGATGTGTTTGGGCGTGGGTAGATCTGGCTGGCCAATGGACAGATGAATCACGTCTTTCATGGTGGCCGCCAGATTCACCATGCGACGAATACCGGGTATGGGAACCGCCTGCATCGCAGGGTTCCAGCTGGCTTTGGTTTTGCGGTATTTGACGGTTCTGCTTCTAGCCTGGCCGCTTTCGTGGTTGGCGGACGCCACCATAAGTTATCTCCTGCAAGCTGCGACGACGTGAGACGGAAAATTCCGCTGTAACTGCAGGTTAGCCTCGTTAGGCAGGCTCTACAAGCACGCATCTACAGGTTGACCCCAGCCTATGCGCTGTCCAGACTGTAAGCACACTCGTTAATCCATTCACGCACCAGGGTTCAAGGGAAAAACACTCATGGCCACACAGAAAAAACCGGTGATTACCATTCTGACTGCGCCCGGTGATCCGCAACCCGAGGGGTTACATGCGTTGCGGTCGCGAGTAGAAATACGTCACGCCTGGGACGAGAGAACACTGAAGAACACCTTGCCCGGTACCTCGGTGATGTTGGTCACTGATTTTCGCACAGAAGCGCTGGAAGCCGCCTGGCACTGCGCCAATGAGCTGCGTTGGATTCACGCCACCAGCGCCGGCGTGGATGCGCTTATGTTTCCGGCGCTGGTGAGCAGCAAGGTGATGGTCACCAACGCCCGCGGCATTTTCGATCGCACGATTGCCGAGTATGTATTGTGCACCATTCTCATGTTTGCCAAAGACTTCCCGGCATCGTTGCGATTTCAGTCAGCGCATCGCTGGCAGCACCGCGACACGGAAAGAGCAGAAGGCAAACACGTGCTGGTGGTGGGTGCCGGCTCCATCGGTCGACAAATTGCCCGTCTAACGAAGGCCATCGGCATGAACCCCCATGGCATCGCCCGCAGCGCCCGCCCGCAAGATGCAGACTTCGTTGCGGTACACGCCAACGATCAGCTCCATGAGCAACTTGGCAAAGCCGATTACGTGGTCATTGCGGCACCGCTGACACCAC
Source organism: Marinobacter sp. LV10MA510-1 (assembly GCF_002563885.1). Classification (GTDB taxonomy): domain Bacteria; phylum Pseudomonadota; class Gammaproteobacteria; order Pseudomonadales; family Oleiphilaceae; genus Marinobacter. Next base: position 1,868,605 of record NZ_PDJA01000001.1, read on the forward strand.
AAACCGAGGGCCTTTTTGACAGCGCCGCCTTTGCCGCGATGCGAAAAAGCGCACGCCTGATCAACATTGGTCGCGGCCCGATTGTTAAAACCGATGACCTGATCGCCGCTTTGGAACAGGGTCAGATTGCCGGTGCCGCGTTGGACGTGTTTGAAGAAGAACCGCTGCCGGCCGACCATCCGCTATGGGATCGGGAAAACGTAATCATGACGGCCCATATGGCCGGCGATTTTATTGGCTGGCGGCGGGCTCTGGTGGATCAGTTCCTGCAGAACTTTGATCGCTGGCACCAGAATAAAGAGGTGTTCAATCGCGTTGATAAAGGATTGGGCTACGCCGCCAAAGGCTGAACATACGGCGCCGAACAAAAACAGAAAGAAACAAAAAAGCCGACGGCTGTGACAGCACGTCGGCTTTTTGTTATCCGTTTTGGTTAGCTGCCCGAGAGCGACTGCTCCGACGGGTCAATCTCCATCTGCTGAATGGCAATCACAGCCTGGGTGCGATTACGCACGCCCAGTTTGCGGAAAACCGCCGTAATGTGGGCTTTGATTGTGGCTTCAGACACCTCCAGATCGTAAGCGATCTGCTTATTCAGCAGGCCTTCGGCCAACATACCCAACACACGAAACTGCTGTGGTGTGAGTGACGCCAGTTTCTCGGAAAAATCGGTGGCATCTGAATGCATGCGTTCGATTTTGTCCGCGGCGCCCTCAGGCAACCATACATCACCCTGCAGTACGTCCTGAATGGCCTTGGTGATGGTGGGCAGCGGCGCCGATTTCGGAATGAAGCCAGACGCACCATAGTCGATTGAACGGCGCACTACCTGCAACTGCTCCGAACCCGACACCACCACCACCGGCAAGCCAGGATACTGCCCGCGCATGAACACCAACCCAGAGAAGCCGTGAGCACCCGGCATGTTCAGGTCCAGTAACACCAGATCGGCATCCGGGTGAGCCTCTATCGCCGCTTGCAGCGCCTTGATGCTGTCGACCTCTACGGTAAGAGCATCGGGTACTGCCTGGTTCACCGCCTGCTTCAATGCTGCCCGAAACAGCGGGTGATCGTCCGCGACAATAATTGTTTGTGCCATTCCACGGTATCCTTGAGGTGCCCGGCGCTCGCCGGTCGATTGCTTTGACTGATGGCTACTTTAACTGACGGCTGCTGATCAGATCGTCAACGACGCTTGGATCCGCCAGTGTGGAGGTGTCGCCCAACTGATCGTACTCGTTGGCAGCAATCTTACGCAAAATACGGCGCATGATCTTGCCTGATCGGGTTTTTGGCAAGCCCGTTGCCCACTGAATCACATCCGGAGAGGCAATGGGGCCAATTTCTTTGCGCACCCACTGTACCAGCTCTTTTTTCAACTCGTCGGTCGGCTCTTCGCCCTGCATCAACGTAACATATACGTAGATGCCCTGCCCTTTGATGTCGTGGGGGTAACCTACCACCGCCGCTTCCGCGACTTTCGGATGGGACACCATGGCACTTTCTACCTCGGCGGTCCCCAGGCGGTGGCCAGATACGTTCAGCACGTCGTCAACTCTGCCGGTAATCCAGTAGTAACCATCGGCGTCACGGCGGGCACCGTCACCGGTAAAGTACATGCCTTTGTAAGCGCTGAAGTAGGTCTGAATGAAACGCTCATGGTCACCATAAATGGTGCGCATCTGCCCGGGCCAGCTGTCCATAATCACCAGATTGCCTTCGGCTTCGCCTTCCAGCAACGTGCCTTCGGCGTCTACCAGGGCCGGCTGAATACCAAAGAATGGCACGGTCGCAGAGCCCGGTTTCAAATCGGTAGCGCCCGGCAGAGGGGAGATCAGGATACCGCCGGTTTCGGTTTGCCACCAGGTATCTACAATCGGGCATTTGCCGTTGCCCATGACCCGGTGGTACCACTCCCAGGCTTCCGGGTTGATGGGTTCACCGACCGAACCCAGAATTCTCAGGCTGCTGCGATCGGTGCCATCCATGCAGCTTTCGCCCTGGGCCATGAGTGATCGAATGGCTGTGGGCGCGGTATACAGAATATTCACCTGGTGCTTGTCGACCACCTGGCCCATACGCGAGCTGTCCGGATAGTTGGGCACACCCTCAAACAGCAGCGTCGTGGCACCGTTGACCAAAGGGCCATACAGAATGTAGCTGTGGCCGGTAACCCAACCGAAGTCGGCGGTGCACCAGTACACATCACCATCGTGATAATCAAAAATGTATTGATGAGTCATGGAGGCGTACACCAGATAACCACCGGTGGTGTGCAACACACCTTTAGGCTCTCCGGTAGAACCGGAGGTGTACAGCATGAACAGTGGGTCTTCGGCGTTCATGGGCTCGGGCTTGCAGTCTGCCGAAGCCTTGGCCATCAGGTCTTCATAACGCTGGTCGCGGCCTTCTTTCCAAGCGATATCACCGCCGGTACGAGTGACCACAATAACGGTTTTTACGGTATGGCGACCGTCGTTTTTAAGCGCCGCGTCGACGTTCTTTTTAAGCGGGATTTTGCGGCCGGCACGAAGGCCTTCATCGGCGGTAATCACGATGCTGGATTTGCCATTAACCACCCGGGAGGCAACCGCTTCTGGAGAAAAGCCGCCAAAGACCACCGAATGGATTGCGCCAATACGGGTACACGCCAACATAACCACAGCGGTTTCAACGATCATCGGCATGTAAATGGTGACCACATCGCCTTTTTTAACACCCTGGCTTTTTAGCACGTTGGCAAATTTGCACACCTGCTCGTGCAGTTCCCGGTAGCTGACGTTGCGGGAGTCCGAAGGGTCATCGCCTTCAAAAATGATGGCGGTCTGGTCGCCACGGCTTTCCAGATGGCGGTCCAGGCAGTTGGCAGACGCGTTCAGTTCGCCATCTTCAAACCACTTGATAGACAGCGCATTGTAATCGTAAGTGGTGTTTTTGACTTTGGTAAACGGCTTGATCCAGTCTACGCGCTTGCCATGCTCGGCCCAGAACTGATCCGGGTTTTCGATGGACTGCTTGTACATTGCCTGATACTGATCTTTATTAATGAGCGCGTGTTGTGCCACTTCCGGGGTTACCGGATACACCTGCTTATCAGTCATGTTGCTCCCCTTTTTCCTGGTCTATTGTCATTATGGGTTTGAAATTCAGAGCGAGCGAACCTAACGGCCCGCCATCGGGATACCTATAGTTAGCTACAGTTCACCACGCCGATGGCCTTTTGTTGAATTAGACGAACGTACTAATTAACGTGAACGTGTGGCAAAGTTGCAAAAAATGACGTCAACAAGACGGCAAATTGCGAGCTTACGCCGGCTTTAAATACGCTTCCACAAACCAACTATAGCACCGGGAGCAAGGCCAAGGTCGGTCATGAAATGTTCGATTCCGAGGGGCACTGACGCGGTGAACAGCGCCTGCTGCAAAGGCTTTGGCGGTATGCCCGGCTGCACCTGCAATGTGAGCGCTTGCGGTTGCGCTGATTTTAAGGAAACGAGCAACTGCTCTACCCTGCGCGCGATGGCATCACCACTGTCGACCCAAAACCGCACACCGGGCGCTGCCTGCGTCAAAGCAGGCAGCAGCAGTGGATAATGAGTGCAACCCAATACCACCGTGTCTACCCCTGCGAGCTCAAACGGAGCCAGAACGTCAGCCAGCTGCTCGTGCGATACACGTTCGCCCCGCGCCAGCGCCTCCGCCCAATGCACCAGATTTGGCTGCCCAATACGGCACACCTGGCAGTCAGAAGCGTAATCCGCAATCAGCTGGTCCAGATACGCCCTTGCCACGGTGGCCGGAGTCGCCAGTATCCCGATACGGCGATTAACACTGATCGCCGCCGCCGGCTTGATGGCTGGCACCACACCCACAACCGCCTGCGATACACATTGGCGCAACGCCGGCAACGCCGCCGTGCTGGCAGTGTTGCAGGCTATAACCACAATATGGCAATCAAACTCTGCCAAAGCGCTGGTGACCAGGCTGCAAGTACGCTTTACAACCTCCGCTTCGAGTTTGTCGCCATAGGGAAATCCTGCGTTGTCTGCCAGGTACACAATAGGTAATTGCGGGCAAAGGCGCCGAATGCTGGCAGCCACGCTGAGCCCGCCTACGCCAGAGTCAAACACCAGCACACTGGGGGGCGACACTTCGTTCACCGATTCGTCCTGTCCGCAATGTGCGCCAGAATTTCCTCAGACATCTCATGAATCAGCTGCCCGGAAATGGTGGTTAATGGCGGCACGGGCGGCGTGTGACCTGGCACAAACCAGCCGGCGTCTGCCAGCTCATCCTGCTGCAACACCAATTCACCACCATCATAGTCGGCAAAAAAACCGGCCATCAACTGATGAGGAAACGGCCAGGGCTGTGACAGCCGATAGCGTATATTGGTTACCTGCAAACCAGTTTCTTCCTTGACCTCACGGGCCACCGCTTGCTCCAGGCTTTCACCGGGCTCAACAAAGCCCGCAATCAGGCTGTACATGGGCCTGCGCGTGCGGGACGAACGCGCCAGCAGCATGCGTTCGCCGCGGCGAATAACCACAATCACGCACGGGGCAACCCGCGGATACCAGGGTATTTCGCAATTTTGACACCAACGTGCGCGTTCGCGGGCGTGAATGACGGTGGACGTGCCACAACGCCCGCAAAACCGGTGATCGCGCCACCAGCGCGCTAGTTGCACGGCGATGCTGACCAGCGCTACCGGGGCGTCATCGGTGTGCAAGATCACGTCGCGCAGCAACAAGGGCTCCAGGCCTGCCAGGGCACCGTCTGTCTGGCTGACCACAAACAGCGGCCGGCCCTGAAGCTGGCCCAGCGAAACCGCACTGGCGGACAGCGAGGCTACCTCATCGGCGGCTAACTGCTGCAACCAGCCGCTGGTGGGTTTCAGCACCATATCGCCGCTGACCCGCAACACCCAGTCACCAGCCTGCAACGGCTGAGGCCCCCAACCCGCAACCCAATTTACTTCAAGCTCGCGACCACTTTGCTCGCGGATGCGCTGATAGGCTGGAACGTTTCTCTGAGGCATGGTTAAAACTCGATCCTGATATGACACCGGTGCACGATGTTCGCACCGGCACTGAGATTGATGGCTTTAATGTATCATAGCGCCTGCAGCCAAAGCACAGACAGCGCCTGCGCCGTCAGCACAGAATGGCGAGCCGCTTTTCCGGCGGGCTCCAAGCCGGTAAACTCAACAGCTGAATTTCTACGGAGCAACACCCCCCATGGCATTTTTCCAGGGCATTCGCCGCCTGATTCTCGCCATTTTTCGAAAAATCCTGTTTCTTTGGGTGCGCACTCAGGTTACCGGTGCCACGCCCGAAGCTCTGGGCCTGAACCCGCAGCAGCCCGTGTGTTACGTATTGCAGTACAGCTCGCTGTCCAGTCGCCTGGTATTAGAGCAAGAAGTCCTGCGCGCAGGTTTACCCCACGATACTCGCAAGAAAGCGCCCAGGTCTGCTGCCCTGCCCTGGTTTGTTTTTCTTTACCGCCGCGCAGGCAGGCTACTTCGGGGCGGGCGCCAAACGCCGGTGGCCACTGACGACTTCAAGGCGGTGGTTCGGCACGCGATCAAAAACCCCGATCAAGACTGGCACATTGTTCCAGTATCGCTGCTCTGGGGGCGCTCGCCAGACAAAGAAAAATCGCTATTCAAACTGTTGCTGTCAGACAGCTGGTCTGTGGCGGGCCGCTTGCAAAAGTTTTTGATCATTCTGGTGCACGGCCGCAACACTTACGTGCAGTTCGACAAAGCGCTGCGCCTGCAGCCGCTGCTGGAGGAATATCGCAACAGCGAAGAACTGGCCAGCCGCAAACTGGCGAGGCTACTGCGCACTCATTTCCGCCGGGTTCGCCAGGCCGTATTAGGGCCAGACCTGTCACACCGCCGCACACTGGTCGAAGATCTGTTGCGCACACAGGCTGTCAAACAGGCCATCCGTGACATAGCCTCGCAGCAAAACATGGCCGAAGACAAAGTGCAGCTCAAAGCCTACAAATACGCCGACGAAATCGCCGCCAACATGTCGGTAGCGACCGTCCGCGTTATGGACGTGTTACTGACCTGGCTGTGGAATCGCATTTATAACGGCGTTTCGGTGAATAACATTCAGGCTGTCAGAGACGTTGCCCGCGACAACGCGGTTGTTTACGTGCCCTGCCATCGCTCCCACATTGACTACCTGCTGCTGTCATACGTGCTTTATCAGAATGGCCTGGTACCACCGCACATAGCGGCGGGCATCAACCTGAATATGCCGTTAGTAGGGCCCATACTGCGCCGCGGCGGTGCCTTTTTTATGCGCCGCAGCTTTCGCGACAACCCGCTCTACGCCACCGTGTTCAACGAATACATGCACGTGATGCTGACCCGCGGCTACTCGTTGGAATACTTCGTTGAGGGCGGCCGCAGCCGCACCGGCCGAATGCTGCAGCCGCGGCCCGGTATGCTGGCAATGACGGTGCGCAGCTTTTTGCGCAATCATAAGAAACCTATTGTGTTTGTACCGGTTTACGTGGGCTATGAAAAAGTGATGGAAGGCCGTTCCTATCTGGGCGAGCTACGGGGCAAGAAAAAACCTAAAGAAAGCGTGTTTGGCCTGGCCAAAACCGTACGCAAACTCAATAAATCTTTCGGCCGGGTTGCCCTCAATTTCGGCGACGCCATCCCCCTGGCCGAGGTGCTGGACCGCACTCAGAGCGACTGGCGCGAACTATCCTATGTTGATGAGTACCGGCCACCCTGGCTGAACCAGGCCGTCAGCGCGTTGTCTGCGCGAATCGCGCAGAACATCAATGCGGCGGTTGCGGTTAATCCCATTGGCATGACCGCAACCGTGCTGCTGGGCAACGAGCGCCCGGCCATGGGTGAAACCCAGCTGGTTCGTTTGATGGACCAGTGCGCAGACCTGCTGCGAGCCTGCCCCTATGCCGACACAGTAACCCTGCCCGACGGCAGCGGCAGCGACTGGCTGGCGTATTCCGAAGCCATGGGGCTGGTGGGCCGTCAGCCGCAAAAGCTGGGGGACATTATCGTTCTGCAAGGCAGTAACGCGACCCTGATGACCTATTATCGCAACAACATTCAGCACCTGTTTGCCCTGCCCTCACTGATTGCCTGCCTGTTTGAAAACCGCCATTCACTGGCGCGGGAAAACATTGTGTCTCTGGCCAGCATCGCCTATCCCTATTTGCAGAACGAGCTGTTCCTGAAATACCAGGGCGATGAGCAGGTCACCCATATTATTAACCGCTGGCTGGACGTTCTGATCGCCCAGGGCCTTTTGCTAAAGCAAGAAGATGGGCGGATTGCACGACCGGTTGACGGCACTGATGCCATGGTACGGCTCCGCTTACTGTCGCGGTTTATCATCCAGACGCTGGAGCGCTATCACATTGTGGTGGGCATATTACGCCGCTACGGCTCAGGTAAAATCACCACAGAGGCACTGGAGGAGCAAAGCACTCTTTTAGCCGAGCGCATGTCCATTCTGTTTGGCTTGAACGCACCAGAATTTTTTGACAAGAACCTGTTTCGCCAATTTATCAGCGCATTGCAGAGTAACAAGGTGATTAGCACCGACGAACACGGGGTGATTTATTACGACGGCAGTCTGGACGAAGTCGCCAAAGATGCCCGACTGGTGCTCAGCGTGGAAAAACAGCTAGCCATTGAAAACGTTACCCGCATGGGAATTTAAAGGCAGGGGTTCAGGGTAGAGCCCGTAAACTGTAGATATCGTAGCGACTGCTCTTGCCTTCTACCCGGGTGGTGGGTGTTGCGCCATCTATAGCCGGAGCTTTGCGCGGGCGTTTGACCACCACACGGTAGCGCGCGGCGTTTAACGCCAGCTGAAGCAACTGTGACGTGTCTTCATCCTGCCCCACCAGATGGCGGAACACCTGCATTTCTTTTTTCACCAGAGCGGTTTTGTCCTGGTGGGGAAACATTGGGTCCAGATAAATGACATCCGCCAACGCGTGTTCCGGCTCGCAGGATTCGACCTGGCTTAGAAAATCGAGACTGCTGCCGGCGCGCAGGTCCATGCGCGCAACCACCGGCGCGCACTCAACATTGAGTGCGGCGCGGGCCAAGCCGTCTTGCAGCAAAGCGTGAATGACGGGGTGGCGTTCAAACAGAGTCAACCGGCAGCCCAGGCCCGCCAGAATAAACGCGTCTTGGCCCAAGCCTGCGGTGGCATCCAGCACGTGCAAAGGGGTGCGCGTTTTATGCAGGCCCACAGCCCGCGCCACCAGTTGCCCGGTGCCACCGCCGTGTTCGCGACGAAAACCCATTTTGCCGCTGACGAATTCGACCCGAACGGGGCCTGGCGCGCCCTTACCCGTCAGCTGCAAAGCTAGCCCTTGCTCATCCAGGGTCACCAGCAAAGGAACGCTTGTTACGCGGCGCGGATCTGTAGCGGCTACCAGCGACACGCCGAGCTCTGTGGCCAATTCCTGCGCACGGTGCTTATCGCCTAGTGCCGAGCAGGCTACGGCCAGATTTACAGCCAGAGAAACCTGCATTACTTGCGGCCAGGCAGTTTTTGCCAGGTTACTTCGTCGCGCAGGTACACAGGCTGAGCCTGCTGTGCCGACACACCGGCACCCGCGGCAAACTGTTTGGCGGCCATGCGGGCAACGCACGCAGCTCTTGGCACCAAATCAATGCTGGGCAAGGCCACCAACGCAGAGGTCACAGCCTCGGGCATCTGTTCACTCAAAGCCCAACCGGAACCGGCACCAAGCCAATCGGCGTCGTCGGCTCTGGCATGAGCACCTTCAACGTCGCCAGCAGAGCTTTCTGCTGCCGGCATTGCCAGCGCAGAGGGTGCGCAAACCCGCTCTTTTCCGAGCAGTACCGGTGCGCCATCAAGCAGCTGATAACAGCCCCAATACACCTCGCCCATCCGTGCGTCAAAGGCCACCGCCACGCGCTGGCCTTGAGTGGCGCCGGCCTGGATCAAGGCATCCAAGGCCACGGCCGCCAGCGATGACACCGGTATGACCGGTATGTTCAGCCCCCAAGCCAGGCCTTGCACCACGCCGGTGGCAATACGCAACCCGGTAAACGACCCCGGCCCGCAGGCGAAAGCGACTGCATCAAGATCAGCAGGCTCCAGCCCGTGTTCCTGCAACAGGCTGCGAACCATAGGCATCAGCAAACGGGTATGGCCCCGTGGCGCAATTTCAAAACGCTCATAGGCTAAACCCGCTTCTGCACTGCCCAGCCAGAGAGCCGCCGAGCAGCCTGCGGCCGAGGTGTCCAGTGCCAGTAATTTCATCGGCTTACTTCAGCTTGGCGCTGATCTGGGCGCGAATATCGTCCAGACTGCCAATGCCTTCAACTTGAACATAACGTGGCGCGCTGTCCGCATCTTTGGCAGCCCAACCCTTGTAGTAACCGATAAGCGGAGCGGTCTGCTGGTGATAGATACCCAGGCGTTTGCGCACGGTTTCTTCGCTATCGTCTTCACGCTGAATCAACGCTTCGCCGGTTTCGTTGTCTTCGCCTTCCACTTTTGGGGCATCGAATTTCACATGATAAATACGACCACTGCCTTCGTGCACGCGTCGGCCTGACAGGCGGCTGACAATTTCTTCATCGGCAACGGTGATTTCAACCACGTAATCAATAGCGATGCCCTGATTTTTAAGCGCTTCAGCCTGAGGAATGGTGCGCGGAAAGCCGTCGAGCAGAAAGCCGTTTTTGCAGTCCACTTTCTGAATACGCTCGTCAATCAAAGCGATGATGATGTCGTCTGACACCAATCCACCCGAGGCCATGACTTCCTTGACCTTACTGCCCAGATCCGACTCGGCCTTGACCGCAGCGCGCAGCATGTCACCGGTGGAGATCTGAGGAATATCGAAACGCTCTGTTATGAACTGAGCCTGTGTACCCTTACCGGCGCCCGGGGCGCCCAACATGATGATACGCATAGTTTATGCTCCTGAAATAATGACTAAATTGAAAAAGCTATGGCAAAAACACATGCCTTTGCCGCAGCCTCTCTGCTTTTTTACCCGAGTTAAGGCTTAAGGGTGGCGCATTATACGAAGTCGAGCCGTCAAGCGAAAGCCGACCTCAGTATCATGCCCGTTTGTATACAGTGGAATACCGAAATAAAGCCTGCCGTTAACTTAGCGCCGCCGCCATGGCGTCAAGATCGTCGGCCACATCGGCAACTTCCGCAAAGGCCTGTTCCAGATCGCGCTGTTCCAGGCCCAGCCTTGCGGCAAGAGCGTCGGTATCGTCAGGGACAAGTTCATCACCGATACCGATGTCTTTAAGAAGAGCATTTGCCAGCATGACCGCGTTTACATAAAGCTGATGCTCGCCGCTGTATTCGCCGCGCTGGTGCATGGCGGCCGCTTTTATAACGGGCCCCGGCAAATTCCACAGCCGATGAAGAACACCACCGATAGTGCCGTGGCCCACTGCCACCATGGATTGGTCAGCACCGCCGAATATCTGCTGCTCCAATTGTTGCATACTGGCTTCTGGCTGCGTTTCACGCAACTCGCTGAGGCGAGCGTACTCTGCCGGCAACAGGTGCCCGATAAGCAGTAGCCCAAAATTATGCAAAAGCCCGCACATATAGGCCATACCGGGTTCGGCTCCGCAGCGGCGGGCCAGGCTGGCGCTCAAAAAAGCACAATACAAGGAATGGCGCCAGAATTGATCAATCCCCAACGGGCCTTCGCGGGGCACATCAAAGGCTTTTACCGCGGCAATACCCATAGCCACGTGGGCAACCCGCTCAAATCCCAGCACCCGGGCGACCGCGTCTTGCACCGAATTGATCTGGCCGCGATAGCCGAGCAGTGCGGAACGGGCGTAACGTATCAGCTGCGCGGTCATGCTTGGGTCTAGCTCAATCACCTCGGCCAACTGTTTTGCGGTCGCCTCCGGATTGGCCGTCAGCTCCAGAATCCGTAAAGCCAGGGCCGGCATCGGCGGCAGTCGGTACAGCTTCTGCAGCCTGGCGGCAACGTCATCCAGCGTCAGCTCTGCTGCCAATGGCCCTTTGCGGGCCGAAAACGGCTCAATACGCGGTGCAAAAGGCAAATTGAAACTCCAGAAAAGTGCGTTACAAAAACGGCGATGATATTCGCAGCGCCCGCCTTAGCCGGTGTTGCGCATACCCGCCGAGATGCCGGCCATGGTGACCTTCAGGGCCCGCTCAACCAGTTCCGGTACCTTTCCGCTATGGCTTCCGTCATGCTCGCCTGTGCCTTCGCTTTGGCGCTCGCGCCGCAGCAGTTCGGCCTGCAGATAATGCAAAGGGTCGGTATACGGATTGCGCACATTCATCGAATGAGCAAATACTGGCTCGTCTGCCAGCAGGTGGTCCTGCTGCTTCAATTCCAGCACCCGGTGAATGCAGCGGCTCAAGCGCTGGCGCAGATTTTCACCCAGGGCCCGCAACGCCGGGTCGTCCACCAAGGTCTGCTCGTAATAGCTGGCGATGCGCAGGTCGGCCTTTGCCAAAACCATCTCCAGCATATCGATGTAGGTGCGGAAAAACGGCCAACCCGCCATCATTTCCCGCAACTGGTCTGTACGTTGATCTTCGGCGGCTGCTTCCAGAGCTACGTCGCTGCCCAGCCAAGCAGGCAGCATCAGGCGCATTTGAGTCCAGGCAAATATCCAGGGTATGGCTCTTAGGCTTTCAACGCCACCACCGGCTTTGCGCCGCGCCGGGCGACTGCCCAAGGCCAGTTTGCCCAGCGCCTGCTCCGGGGTAACCTGTCGGAAATAAAGCACAAATTGCGGGTCGTCCCGCACCACGTCGCGGTAAGCCTTTAACGAGCGTTCAGTCAACCAGTTCATGGTGTCACGCCAACTGTCTTGGGGCTGGGGCGGCGGCGCCAGTGTGGCCTCGATGACCGCAGTGGTGTAGAGCGTCAGACTTTGCACGGCAAGATCCGGCATACCGAATTTGAAGCGAATCATCTCGCCCTGCTCGGTAATGCGGAAGCTGCCGTTGACCGATCCCGGCGGCTGCGACAGGATAGCCCGGTTAGCCGGGCCGCCTCCACGTCCAACCGTGCCGCCACGGCCGTGGAACAAGGTCAAGCGCATATCGTATTCTGCGGCCACTTTTGTCAGCGCTTCCTGGGCTTGGTACTGGGCCCATGCAGCCATCATCTGGCCGGCATCTTTCGACGAATCGGAATAGCCGATCATGACTTCCTGCTTGCCGTCGCAGTAGTCGCGATACCAGTCAATCTGATAAAGCTCGGTCATGCTTTGCGGCGCACCGCTCAGGTCATTCAATGTCTCAAACAGCGGTACCACCGCCATCGGGTACTGCATGCCCGCCTCGCGCAGCAGCAGAATAACGTTCAGCACATCGGACGGCTTACTGGCCATGGAAATCACATAGGAGCCCAACGCCTGCGGCGTTTGCTCGGCCACCACCTTGCAGGTGGCCAGCACTTCCTCCACCGCTTCACTGGGCTGCCAGTTACGCGGAATCAGCGGGCGACGGCCTTTAAGCTCGCGCACCAGAAACGCCTGACGTTCTACTTCTGACCAGGCCTGATAATCCCCAAGCCCCAGATAACCCACAATTTCGGCCACAGCCTCAGCGTGACGGGCCGCTTCCTGGCGAATATCAAGACGGCTCAATGGCAAGCCAAAGGTATGGGCACGGCGAATAGTGTCCAGTAGCGGTCCATTGGCGATGTGTTCAAGACCACACTCAACCAGTGAGCGGTAGCACAGCTCCAGGGGTTCGGTGAACTCACTGTTGGCGAACAATATGCGGTTGCTGTCGGCGGCAGCGCCGCTAATACTGGCTTCGGCCCAGTCACGGGTGCGGCTGAGCTGGTCGCGTAGCTCGCCCAGAATCTGGCGATAAGGTTCACGGGTATCGCCTACCCTTGATCGCAGCTCATCGCTGGCCTGCCACATAGACAGTTCGGCGCGCAGCGCTGTAATGTCTTTCATATACAGATCCGCAGCCATCCAGCGGCCCAGCAAAAACACCTTGCGCGTAACCTGGTGGGTGACGTTAGGGTTGCCGTCACGGTCACCGCCCATCCAGGACGCTACCCGCACCGGAGTGGCTTGCAGCGGAAGGCCTTTACCGGTGGCTTCGACCAGAGCGGTATCCAGGCTTTCGAGGAATCTTGGTAACGCTGTCCACAGGCTGTTTTCGATCACCGCAAAGCCCCATTTGGCTTCATCTACCGCGGTGGGGCGATCGTAGCGAATTTCATCGGTGTGCCAGGCCTCGGCAATCAGTCGGGTCAAACGGCGCACGATTTCGTCGCGCTCGCCGGGCATCAGATCCTGATGGTCCAGCTGCTCCAGGCAGTCCGACATGTCGTCGTACTTCATAATCAGGGTGCGGCGAGTCACTTCTGTGGGGTGGGCTGTCAACACAAACTCCACCCGCAGGTTGACCACCTGGCGGTGCAGTTCGTCAGCGCTTATGCCGCCGGCTAACAAACGCTGGAATACTTCGGAGAATGATTCCACCATCAGGTCAGCGCTGTGACCGCGATTGCGACGGATACCGTGATATTGCTCGGCCAGGTTGGCCAGGTTCAGAAACTGGTTAAAAGCGCGGGTCACCGGCAGGATTTCATCGTCGCCCAGCTGGCCCAGCAGATTCACCAGGCGTTGGCCCGAGCCGCTTTCCTGAAGCCGGTCCGCTTTGGCGGCAGCTCGTACTTCTTCAATTGTGTCGAAACACTGCTGCCCGGGGTGCTGACGGATACTCTGCCCTAACAGCTCTCCCAGCATCCTCACGTTTTCCCGCAAATCCGGATGTAATTCAGTCACATTGGCATCCTTTTGTCATGTTTAGGGCAGCATCAGATTTGTTCCTCGTTAAGATACTAAGGAACCACTGCCGAAGTCTACGCGGCTTGACCGCCTCAGCGCTGACGCTCCACACCTTTCACTGACTGCCAGATGGCGTCCAGCGCCTCCAGGGTTTCGCTGTCCATATCACGGCCCTGAGCCGCAAGCTCGGCCTCGATGGCGCGAAAGCGCGCTTCAAACTTATGATTGGTGCGTTTCAAAGCCTGTTCGGGATTCACTTTCATAAAGCGCGCCAGATTCACGCACACGAACATCACGTCGCCCAGCTCATCTTCCAGGGCATCCCGTTCGCCGCTGCCGTCATTGGCGGCCTGCCAGGCTTCTTTCAGTTCATCAATTTCTTCGTGCAACTTATCGAACACCGGGCCAATGTCGGGCCAGTCAAAGCCATGGCGGGCGGCCCGCTTTTGCAGTTTTTCAGCTCGCGCCATGGCCGGCAGAGTGCGGGCAATTGCGTCCAAGCGCCCCGCGGGCCCGGAACTGTCAGGGGCAGACTTTAGCGACCGCTCCTCCGCTTTGATGCGCTCCCAGCTCTGTTTGATCCAGTCTTCGCCCGGGCGGTTATGGGGATCGATCCGGCTTTCAAGTGTGCCTTCGGGAAACACGTGGGGGTGGCGGCGGATCAGCTTACGCACCAGATTGTCCACCACCGAATCAAAATCAAAATGCCGGGATTCCTGCCCGATCTGACTGTAAAAAATGACCTGGAACAGCAGGTCACCCAACTCGTCTTCCAAGTGGGGGTAATCTTTGCGCTCGATGGCGTCAGCTACTTCGTAGGCTTCTTCCAGCGTGTGGGGCACGATGGACGCAAACGTCTGGCGGGCATCCCACGGGCAGCCGGTGTCTGGATCGCGCAAGCGTTCCATCAGGGTTTTCAAGTCGTCCAGCGAATAGCTCATCAGCGTTTTCTCTTAGCCTCGATGACGTTGGGCAGGTTGCGGATCTGGGACAGCAGTTTGGCCAGTTGTTCCAGATCGGAGATTTCTACAGTGACCGTCAGGTTGGCCGTGTTGTCGTCACGATTGCTCTGAGTGTGTAACGCCAGCACATCGCAGCGCGATGCCGACAGCACTTGGGTGATATCGCGCAAAAGGCCCGAACGGTCATAAGCGTCAACGCTAATATCCACCGGGTATACCGAGGCTTGGCGCACGCCCCAACTGACCTCGATAATGCGGTGTGGCTCTGTTTCCACCAGACCCATGTAAGTGTTGCAGTCCTGCCGGTGAACGGTCACACCGCGGCCAACGGTAATGTAGCCGCCAATATCGTCACCTGGCAAAGGCTTGCAGCATTTGGCCACCTGGGTTTTCAATTGGCCCACACCCACAATGCGAATGTCAGATTCGGTATCGTAGGCTTTGCTTTGCTTGCGCAGCTTCAGTTCGGGCTGTTCATTTTTTGGTTCCAGCATTTGCTGGGCCACATTGGCCACTTGGGCCGGGCGCAGGTCGCCCGCGCCAATGGCCGCACACATGTCTTCAGCGCTGTGGTAATTCACTTTTTTGGCGAGCCGTTCCAGATTGCAGTCGTGCAATGACAAACGCTTGAATTCGTCGTCCAGAATGGTACGGCCATCGCTGATATTACGACCGCGATCCTGCTGTTTGAACCAGCTGATGACCTTGGCGCGGGAGCGCGAACTGCGAATGTAGCCCAGGTTGGGGTTGAGCCAATCGCGGCTGGGTGTCGCATTTTTAGACGTCAGTATGAACACTTGGTCGCCGGTTTTCAGCGGGTAGATCAAGGGCACGATACGCCCGTTGATGCGCGCGCCTCGGCAAGCGTGACCGACTTCTGTATGTACCCGATAAGCGAAGTCTACGGCGGTGGAACCCTGGGGCAGATCAACCACATGGCCCTCAGGCGTAAACACGTAAACCCGATCGGATGTCACCTCGGATTTCAGGTGTTCCGCCAAGCCGGACAAATCGCCCAACTCTTCTTGCCATTCCAGCACCTGGCGCAACCAGTTTATTTTGGCATCGTAACTGGTGGATTTGTTTTTGGTGTCGGTCCCTTTATAAAGCCAGTGGGCGCAGACACCCAGTTCGGCTTCTTCGTGCATCTTATGGGTGCGGATCTGCACCTCCATTACCTTGCCTTCAGGGCCGATGACCGCGGTGTGCAAAGACTGGTAACCGTTTTCTTTGACGTTCGCGATGTAGTCGTCAAATTCGTTAGGAATGTGGCGCCACAGGCCGTGAACGATACCCAACACGGCGTAACAGTCGCGCACCTCCGGAACCAGAATACGCACGGCGCGCACGTCATACACCTGGCTGAAATCAATGCCTTTGCGGCGCATTTTGCGCCAGATACTGTAGATGTGCTTGACCCGGCCCGACACATCGCCCTTGATACCGGCACTATCCAGTTCCGACTCCAGCGAGGCCACCGCCCGCTTGATGTAGCTTTCCCGATCCAGGCGCTTTTCATCCAACAGATTGGCAATTTTCTTGTAAGCGGTTTCGTGCAGGTAGCGGAAAGACAGATCTTCCAGTTCCCATTTGATATAGCCAATGCCCAGCCGGTGCGCCAACGGGGCATAGATCTCAAATACTTCCCGCGCAACTCGCATGCGTTTTTCCGGCAATGCGTCTTTCACTCCGCGGATGGCGCAAGTGCGCTCAGCGAGTTTGATCAGCGCAACCCGCACGTCGTCAACCATGGTCACCAGCATTTTACGCACGTTGTCGAGCTGGCCTTCGCTCTGGCCCAGAACATTGCCTTTCAGGGGATGATGGATAGACGAAATCGCCGCCATCTGCAGCACGCCGTTAATCAGGCCAGCCACTTCGTCGCCAAACTCTTTACGCACGGCTTCTAGCGTTACCCGTTCTTCGCGCACAGCGCGATACAGCACAGCAGCCGTCAGGCTGGCCTGGTCGAGGTGCAGCTCTGCCAGCACTCGAGCCATTTCAATGCCGGTGCGGAAACTGCTGGCGCCGGGGGTCCATTGTCGGTCTTCCCGATAGGCCTTAAGGTCAATAGCCGCGGCTCTTTCGCAAGCCTGGCGTAACAGGCTGTCATCCTCAAGATGGGTCTGCTCGGCCAGCTGACGCACACAGTGGGCAATGTCTACTTCACCGCTGCCGGTCACGGCGTAATCTTCGCGAACTTTTACCATGTCGACTCTTTTTCAGATTAGCCGGAATCGCGCTTAACCAGAATCACGCTCAAAAAGCGCTATGGATTCCACGTGAGTAGTATGCGGGAACATATCCATGACACCCGCTTGCACCAGGCGGTAGCCATTACGCACCATAACACCCGCATCCCGCGCCAAGGTGGCCGGGTTGCAAGACACATACACAATGCGGCTGGCGTTAAAGGCGGTTAAGTACTGGCAGATGTCTTCGGCGCCGGAGCGCGGCGGGTCAATCAGAATCTTGTCGAAACCCTCTTTGGCCCAGCTCTGGCCGGTAAAATCGCCGTGCAAGTCGGCGCCAAAAAAGGTGACATTATCCAGGCCGTTCAACGCGGCGTTCTCGCGGCCGCGCTCAACCATGGCGTCGTCGCCTTCAACACCGACCACTTGGCCACCACTGCGGGCCAACGGCAGGGTAAAGTTGCCCAAACCGCAAAAAAGATCCAAGACTCGCTCACCGGGCTGCACGTCCAGCCAGTCGATGGCGCGCTTAACCATCACCTGGTTGATGCTGGCATTCACCTGGGTGAAGTCCATTGGGTGAAACGCCAGGGTCAAATCAAATTCCGCCAAGCTGTAACTCAAACGTTCATCCTGGTGACCTGCAGATTCCGGCCAGATACGGTGAACCGTGTCCGGGCCTTTAGGTTGCAAATAAATGTGCAGATCGTGGTTTTGACCAAACACAATCAACTTGCTGCGGTCGCCGTCGCTCAAGTCCTCCATGTTACGGAACACCATCACGGCCACATCATCACCGCAGGCAACCTCTACTTGGGGAATGCGGTCAAAAGCATCCATGCCGTGCAGCAATTCGCGCAGCGGCATAATGCGTTCGCCAATACGTGGGTCCAGCACCAGGCAGCGGTCAATATCCGTCAGGAAATTACTGCTCTTTTCGCGGAAACCAACCAGCACTGATTCACGTGCCTTTACAAAACGCACACCCAGCCGCGCTTTGCGGCGGTAACCCATGGTGTCAGCGCGCAGAGGTTTAACCCACTGCTCGGGCTCGATACCACCAAAATGGGCAAAGTGCTCTTTCAGAGTGTTTTCTTTGAACGCAATCTGCGCCTCTGCGCTCATGTGCTGCAGGCTGCAGCCACCGCACACAGCGGCAAAATCGCAGGGCGGAGTCTGGCGGTCGGGAGCCGCGTTCAGTACCTCAAGTGTGCGCAATTCGTCAAATTTGCTGCGGCTGCCAACCATCTTGGCCATCACTGTTTCGCCTGGCAGCGCGCCGCTGACAAATTGCACTTTACCCTCGTTACGGGCAATACCACGGCCATCATGGCCGAGTTTTTCGACCTCGCAGCGCACAGGTTCCTGGGGCAACACTTTTCTGCGTCTTCTACTCATCAATTCTTCTCTTTTTTAATCAGGCTCAGGCGCTAGGAAATACGCCGGTAGACAGGTAGCGGTCACCACGGTCACAAATAATGCCCACGATAACGGCGTTTTCAAGCGTTTGGGAAAGTCGCAGCGCCGCGGCGATGGAACCGCCAGACGATACGCCGCAAAAAATACCTTCTTTTTCGGCCAGCGCGCGCATCGTGGTCTCGGCCTCGACCTGACCAATATCCATTACCTGATCAACCGCCTTGGCATCAAAAATTTTAGGCATATAGGCTTCTGACCAGCGCCGAATTCCCGGTATGGCCGCGCCCTCGCTGGGTTGCAGGCCAACAATGCGGACGTCAGGGTTGCGCTCTTTCAAGTAGCGGGACACGCCCACAACCGTACCCGTGGTGCCCATAGAGGCCACGAAATGGGTTACCCGGCCATTGGTCTGCTGCCAGATTTCAGGGCCGGTGGTGCGGTAGTGCGCCAGTGGGTTGTCAGCATTGGCGAACTGGTCCAGAACCTTGCCTTTGCCTTCGGCCTGCATGCGTTCGGCCAGATCGCGGGCGCCTTCCATACCGTCTTCCTTGCTCACCGCAATGATTTCGGCGCCATAAGCGCGCATGGACGCGCGCCTCTCTTCGCTCATATTGGAAGGCATGATCAACACCATGCGGTAACCCTTTATCGCCGCCGCCATAGCCAGGGCAATACCGGTATTACCGCTGGTGGCTTCGATCAGGGTATCGCCGGGCTTGATGTCGCCGCGGATTTCGGCTTGTTGGATCATGCTAATCGCGGGCCGATCTTTGACCGAACCGGCCGGATTATTACCTTCCAGTTTGGCAAGGATGACATTACTGGTATCGCCTGGCAGGCGCTGCAGGCGAACCAGGGGGGTTTTACCAACATAATCTTCAATGGTTGGAAAATACATAATGAGTCCCTGTGGTACACTTTTGGGGTTAAATCATACGCCTTATAGCGACTCCAGCCCAATACAGCTTATTGCTATCGCAAGAGCCTGGCGTTATAGCTACGAATTAGGTTAACGGCTGCCGGCAACAACACCCGTCGGGCGCAAACACCGAACCAACAGACTGATGCCCGTAGTACGCGGGCAAAATGCCATTTTTTGGAATTGTTTATGGGGCGCTGGGATTTTACCAACCGGGGTATTCGTCACTGGGGCATTCGCAACAAGGTACTGATGGCCACACTGATACCCACGCTGGCTACCACTTTACTGCTGGGCCTGTTTTTCAGTTCAAGTTGGGTTAACCAGATTGAAAGCCTGCTACGGGACCGCGGCGAAGCCTTGTCGCGGCAACTGGCGGCGGGCTCAGAATACGGCCTGTTTACGGCCAACCGGCACTTGTTAGACAGCCTTTCCAACGCCTTGCTGCAAGAGCAGGATGTGCGCTCCATCAGCTTTTTCGACAGCGCCGGCGAGCGTCTTCTGCACACCGGCCCAGACACCCACAAACGCGATATCGCCGAGCAGCTGCAGGGTCAGGTCGCGCAGCAGCTACCGCGCCAGCAGAGTACCTTTTTCATTACGCCGGTTACCCTGCAGGACCTGATGATCGAGAATCTGCTCAATGCCAATGGCGAGGCTGATGTGCCCAGTACCCAGCAAACTCTGGGCTGGGTGGCCGTGGAGATGTCCCATATCCGCACCGAAAAAGAAACCTACAAAGCCCTGTTGATTTCCCTGCTGTTAGTCCTTTCCGGTGTGGTGTTCAGCGTGCTGGTGTCGTTGCGCCTGAGCCAGGCTTTCACCAGCCCGGTTTATAAACTTAATAAAGCCGTTGCCGAGCTTAAAGAAGGCAAATTGGAAACCCGGGTTTGTACTCGAGCGGGGCCCGAATTTCAACAGCTTGAGTCCGGCCTGAACGCCATGGCGGCCGCCTTGAGCAAGGCCCAGGCAGACATGCAGAAAAACGTGGACCAGGCCACCGAAGACCTACGGGAAACGCTGGAAACTATTGAAATCCAGAATATTGAACTGGATTTTGCGCGTAAGGAAGCGCTGGAGGCGAGCCGCATAAAATCAGAATTTCTGGCCAATATGTCT
The DNA here is from genome assembly GCF_002563885.1 of Marinobacter sp. LV10MA510-1. GTDB lineage: Bacteria > Pseudomonadota > Gammaproteobacteria > Pseudomonadales > Oleiphilaceae > Marinobacter. Next base: position 1,889,032 of record NZ_PDJA01000001.1, read on the forward strand.
CACGAAATCCGTACTCCGCTCAACGGTATTATCGGGTTCACCGAACTGCTGTTAAAAGGCTCCCTGGCCCGCCAGCAAAGAGATCACCTGAACACGATTCGCAAGTCATCGGAGATCCTGCTGACCATCATCAACGACATTCTCGACTTTTCCAAAATCGAAGCCGGCAAGCTAACGTTGGACCGGGTACCGTTCCAGCTGCGGGATATTGTGGAAGAAGTCATGGTGATGCTCGCGCCGGCAGCGCACGACAAAAACCTGGACCTGGTGACCCTGGTTTACAACGATGTGCCCAACAACCTGATGGGCGACCCATTAAGGCTGAAACAGATTATTACCAATTTGCTCAACAACGCCATCAAGTTTACCCACACCGGCGAAGTGGTCCTGCGTGCCAGCCTGGAAGAAGAGGACGCCAATAATGGCTCCGTTACCCTGCGCATCAGCGTAGCGGATACAGGCATGGGACTGTCACGCGCACAACAGCGACCATTGTTTGATGCGTTTAGTCAGGCCGACGCATCAACCGCACGGCAATATGGTGGTACCGGGCTCGGTCTGGCTATATCCAAACGCCTGGCAGAGGAAATGGGCGGCAAGATCGGCCTGGAAAGCGAGCCTGGGAAAGGCTCTACATTCTGGTTCACCCTGACCAGCACGCGGGCCAGCCAAAACGATAGCGACAGTCCCCGTAACGGCCTGCGCGGTGAACGCATGATTTATCTGGAGCAACAAAAAACCACCGGCCTGGCGATGAAGCACCTGTTGCGGGACTGGGGCGTTACCGTAGAGCGGGTTAGCTCTCCTGACGCCATGCAAGAGCGCATCGAACAGGCGCAGCGAGAGCAGGCCGGCTTTGCCGTCGCGCTGATTGGTATTAATCGCCATCTGCTCAATTCCAGCCAATATCGCAGCCTGGTGCACAGCATTGAGGTTGACCGCGATTGTCGCACCCTGTTGCTGACGCCAACCTTAGAAAGCCACGACACCCCCCTGGTGGCCAATGTTAGCAGCCACCTGACCAAACCCGTTCTGCGCGGGGCGCTCTACAATGAGCTGATGTTATTGGTGCACGGCATCAACGCTAACGACCACACGCCCGATCGCGGTTACGGTCTGGCAACACCACAGCCGGAACCCGACAGAGAAAGCCTCAACCCCAGGGTTCTGGCGGTAGACGACAACGAAGCCAATCTCAAACTGGTGCTGACCCTGCTACAGGATGCGGGCGTAAACACGGTAGGCGCCGCCAGCGGCTTTGAAGCGCTGACAAAGGCCCGCTCCCGTCAATTCGATTTGATATTCATGGACCTGCAGATGCCAGGTATGGACGGCGTTGCTACTACCCAAAGGCTAAGGCAACTGGAAACCGCCGGCTGCCAGCGTGCCGCCATTATTGCACTGACCGCTCACGCCATGAGTGACGAGCGAGGCCGGTTGGCGCGGCAGGGATTCGACGGCTATATGACCAAGCCGGTCAGCAGCCGCCAACTGCTGGACGCCGTCGAGCAGCACACAGGATTGGTATGTTGCGACGGTGCAGGCGACGGCGGTCGAGCTAACGAAGTGCGCGACAGCCGCAGAGCACTGCGACCGTCGAGTCGAAAAATGACCAGGGAATGCATCAGTATTGAGGAAAGCCTGCGCCTGGCAGCCGGCAAAGCAGACCTGGCCGAAGAGTTATTCAGCATGCTGCTGGAACAAATAACACCCACCGTAGAAGCCATTGAGCAGCACTGGCACAGCGGCAATAGACTGGAACTGCTGGAGTGCGTGCACAAGCTGCACGGTGGCGCCCGCTACTGCGGCGTACCGGAAGTTCGGGCCGCTGCAAATCAACTGGAGACCGCGTTAAAAACGGCTGACAGCGATATTGATACCCTGACCGATCAGCTGTTAAAAGCATTGAAGCGGCTATTGAACTGGGGCGACAACACCCATTGGCAGTTACTCTTCAGACAACACAGCAGCCTTACGCACTCTTAAAGCCGACGCATTCCTAACGCCGGCAAGCGTTATCAATCAGTGCTTTCATATCCCGCACGGCTTCTTTCAGGCCGGTGAAGACCGCCCGGGCGATAATAGCGTGGCCGATATTCAACTCGTTAATCCCGGCAATCGCGGCCACCCGCTCGGTGTTGTGATAATTCAGACCGTGGCCTGCGTTAACCACCAAACCCTTCTTGCGAGCGTAGGTGACCGCTTCCACCAATACTTTGAACGCCGCATCCGCAGCCGCGCCGCTGGCCTCGGCGTACTCGCCGGTGTGCAATTCAATTACCGGCGCGCCACAGCGTACGGCGGCATCAATCTGAGTTTTGTCCGGGTCGATAAACAGGGACACTTCCGCACCTATGGCCGCCAGGCGTTCGCAGGCTTTGGCGATGCGGGCTTCCTGGCCCTCAACGTCCAAACCGCCCTCGGTGGTCAGTTCTTCACGCTTTTCAGGCACCAGGCACACGCAGGCCGGGCGGATTTGTTCGGCAAAATCCAACATGGCGTCGGTTACCGCCATCTCAAGGTTCATTTTGGTCTGCAAGGTATCGCGTAACAGCAGCACGTCACGGTCTTGAATGTGGCGGCGATCCTCCCGCGGGTGAATGGTTATGCCGTCGGCGCCGGCTTCTTCCGCCAGCAATGCAGCCTGTACCGGATCGGGATACCGCGTGCCGCGGGCCTGGCGTAAAGTGGCCACGTGATCAATATTCACACCAAGCAATACTCTGGAGTTCATTTTACTGCTCCTGACTGGATAAAAAGTTGGCGGCTGTGCAGTGGTCGCCCTTGTAACAAATAGTCCACCAGCGCACGCATCACCCGTTTGGCGACGCGGCGCGCTTCAATGTCACTGTAATCATCGGCAGCCAGCGCGAGCAGCGCAACGCCACGGAGTTTTTTTACCCGCACATCGGCACCCGGGCGCTCAACAATGCCCTGCTGCGGATGGTATCCGTAAAACCAGCCTGCTTGCACCGGCGCACCGCTATCGGTCGCCAGATCCCAGGCGAAATCGTAACCCAAGGCCAGCGCCAGACTGCGTTCGAAACGCCGCAGCACCGGTTCCAGCTCAGCAGCAGCGGCAAGCTTGGCCATGGCATCCAGATAAGCAGCAAATAACAGCGGATAAGGGTCGGCCGCAGGCAGAATGCGTTGCATCAGTTCATTCAGATAAAAACCGCTGAACAGTGCTTGCGATTGCGCCAGAACCGGCGCCGGGCGAACCTCTACCTGAGTCAGGGTTTTTAGTCCCCCCTTGCCAGCCCAGTCCAACAATAGTGGCTGAAACGGTTGCAACTGGGCTTTGAGCGGGCTTTTGCTGGTACTGGCGCCACGGGCAATCAAGTCAACGCGGCCGTAATTCAGGGTGAACACGTCTATCTGCAAGCTGGTTTCACGCCAGGGCCGGCGATGAATTACATAGCCCGGCTCCTGCATTACCTTGCTGCTCATGGCAGACTCAGAAATCGTTCATGCCCAGGCTTTTCAAAGCCCGTTCACTGTCGGCCCAACCGCGTTTGACCTTCACCCAAAGCCGAAGCATGACTTTGTTGTCGAACATCCGCTCCATGTCAATCCGCGCATCCTGGCCAATGCTGCGCAGGCGGTCGCCCTTATCGCCAATGATGATTTTCTTCTGGCCTTCACGTTCAACCAGTATCACGGCTGATATGTGCAGAGTTTTACCATCGTGCTTAAACTCTTCTATTTCCACCGCCACCGAATAGGGCAACTCGGCACCTAGCTGGCGGGTGATTTTCTCACGCACCATTTCCGAGGCCATAAAGCGCTCACTGCGGTCGGTAATCTGGTCGTCTGGGTAAAAGTGCACGCTCTGCGGCAGGAAGCGGCCGACACATTCTTCCAGCGGTATCAGGTTCGTCTCGCGCAGTGCCGAGACGGGAATCATTTCGGCGAAATCGCGCTTACGCGACAGCATGTCCAGATGCGGTAGCAGGGTTTCCCGTTTTTCCATTTTGTCGACCTTGTTGATCGCCAGAATCACCGGGCATTTCAAGCTCGAAAGCTTCTCCAGCACCAGTTCATCGGCGGTGGTCCAGGCTAACTGGTCAACCACAAATACCACCACGTCGACACCTTTCAAGGCCGAAGTAGCAGCCTTGTTCATGTATCGGTTTATCGCCCGTGGTTGTTCTTCATGCATACCCGGTGTGTCGACATACACAGCCTGCACCGGGCCAATGGTTTTTATACCCAGAACCTGGTGACGGGTGGTTTGCGGCTTGCGCGAGGTAATACTGAGCTTCTGGCCCAGCATGTGATTCATCAGGGTAGACTTGCCCACATTGGGGCGTCCTACGATGGCCACAAAGCCACAACGGCTGTCAGGGTCTTGCGGGCGGGTTGTATCCGTCATCAATCGTTCTCCACACCCAGTTCTTTCAGGGCATTACGGGCGGCTTGCTGTTCGGCTATGCGGCGACTGTTGCCGCTGCCTGTGGTTTTGCGCCCCAATGAGGACAGCGCGCAGGATATGTGAAATGTCTGATTGTGGGCTTCACCGTCAACCGACAGAACGTCATAAATCGGCAGCGGAAACTGGCGCGACTGAAGATATTCCTGCAGGCGGGTTTTCGGGTCTTTCTGGGTATCCTGTAAGTCCAGATTCTGCAGGCGCAAATCAAACCAACGCAATATCTGAGCCTGACAGGTAACAAAATCACTGTCCAGATAGATAGCGCCGATGACCGACTCTACCGCATCTGCCAGTATGGATTCACGGCGAAAGCCGCCACTTTTTAGCTCACCTGAACCCAAGCGCAGATAGGAGCCTAAATCAAACTCCCGCCCAATTTCTGCCAGAGTTACGCCCTTGACCATGCGCGCCCGCAAGCGGCTTAGCTGCCCTTCACGGGCTTTGGGGAAGCGCCTGAACAAATGCTCGGCGATCACCATGTTTACAATGGAGTCACCCAGAAACTCAAGGCGTTCATTGTTTTGATTGCCGAAACTGCGGTGAGTCAGAGCCAGCAGTAAACGTTCCTGGGATTTGAACTGATAACCGATACGTCGCTGCAAGGGCTCAAGGTCGGGCTGAACGCTCATTGGCCACTCATATCGTAAGCGTGCTTGAAGTGCATCACGGCGTCTACGTTACTGATCACCGGCGAGCGCACTTCATAGTCCACCATAATCAGTACCCGATCACCGTCTTTGTCAACGGTAATGCTCTCGGCGCTGAGAGTGCGAACATTGTTCACGCTCAGGCGCTTATTAATCTGTGAACGCACTTCGGCTGGCCCCATTTCCGACAATCCTTTGGTATCGTTCAGACCTTCGAGTGCTTCCTGGATGGTGTAATCATCCATGTACGCTGGCCCAAGCTTCAGCAACAAGGTTAGCAGGCTGCCAAAAAACAGCACCATGACCAGCATGACCAGCCCGGATGCGCCGCGCTGCTTTTTCATATCTGACCCGCTGTTGTTATTCATTCCCTGCATCCCCATGCGGTTTCCCATTATTCTATGCCACCCACCCGGCGAAACGATGGCAAGCTGGCCAGCGACTCCCAGTGCATCCAGATGGCGAAGGCCTTGCCAACAACAAGGTCGTCTGGAACCGTGCCCCAGTAGCGGCTGTCATTGCTGTTGTCACGGTTGTCACCCATTACAAAATAATGACCTTCGGGCACTTGCCATTCGCCTTCACCACCGTTGCCCAGGCGGCCCTTGGTCAGAAAAATATCGTGTTCTACCCCACCCAGTTGTTCGCGCCTGTATTCGTTGGGCGGCAGACGCGCCACAAATCGCGACTCCACTTTTTCACCGTTAATAAACAGCGTTTTATCGCGGTAGCGAATCTGGTCACCGGGCAACCCCACCACTCGTTTTATGTAATTGGTTTTGCGATCTTCAGGGTAGCGGAACACCATCACATCACCGCGATCTGGATCATCGATGCTGACCACTTTTGAGCCCAAAACCGGCAGCCGAAGACCATAAGCAAACTTGTTCACCAGAATGAAATCGCCCACCTCCAGGGTAGGCAGCATAGAGCCAGAGGGAATCTGGAATGGCTCTACCAGAAACGAACGCAAAACCAACACAATGACCAATACCGGAAAAAAAGAACGGCTCAGCTCAACCAGATAAGGCTCTTTTGCGGCTGAGTCTGCCTCAGGCGCCGCGGCATTCGCTTTGGCGGCGCGGCGCGGGCGTAAAAACAGCTTGTCGGCGAGCCAGACCAAACCCGTTACAAAGGTCAGAATGACCAAAATTAGCGGAAAATCGATATCCATTCAGATGCCTACTTATCAGATGCCCAGTTATCAGATGCGCAATATTTGTCGATTTTCTAGTTGTCGATTTTCAATACCGCTAAAAACGCGTCTTGGGGCACTTCTACGTTACCCACTTGCTTCATGCGTTTTTTACCGTCTTTCTGCTTTTGCAGCAGTTTCTTTTTGCGACTGACATCGCCGCCATAACACTTGGCGGTCACGTTCTTACGCAAGGCTTTCACCGTCACCCGTGACACAACCTGGTTGCCGATAGCCGCTTGAATGGCAATATCAAACATCTGCCGCGGAATCAGCTCTTTCATTTTTTCCACCAGTTGACGACCCTTGTGATTCGCCAGTTCACGGTGAACAATCAAGGCCAAAGCATCCACCCGCTCACTATTGATCAGCACATCCAGACGCACAAGATTGGCGGCCTGAAACCGGATAAAGTGGTAATCCAGTGATGCGAAGCCCCGGCTGACGGATTTTAGCCGGTCGAAAAAGTCGAGAACCACTTCGGCCATGGGCAACTCGTAAGTGAGCTGCACCTGTCTGGTGGTGAAGTGCATACTTTTTTGCACGCCGCGTTTTTGCTCGCAAAGGGCAATGACATTCCCCAAATGCTCTTGCGGCACCAAAATATTGGCTTGCACAATGGGCTCACGCATTTCCTCAATTGAGCCAATATCCGGCAACTTTGAGGGGCTGTCTACCGACAAGGTCTCACCCTGTTTGGTAAGCACCTCATAAATAACCGTGGGCGCGGTGGTGACCAGGTCAATATCGTACTCACGCTCCAGCCGCTCCTGAATAATTTCCATGTGCAGCATGCCCAGGAAACCACAGCGGAAGCCAAAGCCCAAAGCGTCAGAGCTTTCCGGCTCGAAAAACAAGGACGCATCATTCAGCGTCAGTTTATCCAAGGCATCGCGGAAATCGTTGTAATCGTCGGAGCTGACTGGAAACAGACCGGCGTATACCTGCGGCTGAATTTTCTTGAAACCCGGCAGCATAGGGGTTTCGTCGGCAAATTTGTGGTGCACAATGGTATCGCCCACCGGCGCGCCGTGAATGGCTTTGATACCGGCAACCACAAAACCTACATCACCCGCTTCCAGAATGTTGGTGTCGTGGGGCTTTGGGTTAAAAATGCCAACTTTGTCTGCATTCCAAGCCTTACCCGTCGACTTGATAACAATTTTTTCGCCCTTTCTCAGCACACCCTGGGTCACCCGCACCAGCGACACAACGCCCAGGTAGTTATCAAACCAGGAGTCGATAATCAGTGCCTGCAGCGGGGCAGAACGATCGCCTGTTGGCGGTGGAATTTTCTGGATCAGATCTTCCAGAACGTCTTCCACACCCATGCCGCTCTTTGCCGAGCAGCGCACGGCGCTGCTGGCGTCTATGCCAATGATGTCTTCAATCTCGGCGGCTACCCGCTCCGGTTCTGCCTGCGGCAAATCCATCTTATTCAATACCGGAACCACTTCCAGGCCCTGTTCGATGGCGGTGTAGCAGTTGGCCACCGACTGAGCTTCCACGCCTTGCCCGGCGTCCACCACCAGCAGCGCGCCTTCGCACGCGTAGAGTGACCGCGACACTTCGTAAGAAAAGTCCACGTGCCCCGGCGTATCAATAAAATTGAGTTTGTAAACCTGGCCATCACGAGCTGTGTAATTCAGGGTCACACACTGCGCTTTGATAGTAATACCGCGTTCACGCTCAATATCCATGGAATCAAGCACCTGCTCCGCCATTTCACGGGAGGTCAGGCCACCGCAGGTCTGGATAAACCGGTCTGCAAGTGTGGATTTGCCATGGTCAATATGGGCGATAATAGAGAAGTTACGGATTCGGCTCAGTTCAGTCACAGACAATGAATACTCGTATAAGACACAGGATTGAGCCCGGAAGGGGCCGTTGCCGGATCCGGCAACGGCGTGATTTTACAGTTTACCGGCCGCCATTGCCATTGCTGTCGGCGGCCGGACTTGAAGGGGCGTTAAGGTTTCATAACCAGATAGAGCGCACGGCCCTGGCGCACCACACGCACCGGCACGGCACGATCGTCGGCCAGATTGCCGGCAATGTCGCGGAAGTCCGCCACTGACGTCACCGCCTTGCGATCGATTTCAGTGATCACGTCATTGGGGCGTATACCTGCGTCGAAAGCCGGGCCACCCTGAACTTCCGCCACTAATACGCCGGCACTGATGCCCTGAGCATCGGTCATGCCCGCCGGCAGCGGCTCAACGCTCAGGCCAAACAGCGAAGACGCACTGTCACCCGGGGTTGCGGGGCTCTGCGCCTGGGCGCCGCGCTCGTCCGGTAGCTGGCCAATTTTCACATCAATAGACATTTCGTTGCCGCCACGCAGCACCGTTAAACGCGCTGACTCACCAATCGGCGTACGCCCCACCATCGGCGGCAGCTCAGATGACAACTGCAATTCTTCGCCGTCATAGGCCAACACAATATCACCGGACTGCAAGCCTGCAGCTTCTGCCGGTGAACCGCCAAGCACCTCGGCAACCAGCGCGCCGCGCGGGCGCTTCAAGCCAAAACTCTCGGCCAGATCACGGTTTACTTCCTGAATAAGCACGCCCAACCAACCACGGGATACGCTGCCATTGTCGCGGATCTGGCGGAATACGCTCATGGCGTCATCGATGGGAATGGCGAAAGACACCCCCATAAAGCCGCCGGAACGGGTATAAATCTGGGAATTAATGCCAATCACGTCGCCGTCCATGTTGAACAACGGTCCGCCGGAATTACCGGGATTGATAGCCACATCTGTCTGAATAAACGGCACGTAATTTTCACTGGGCAGGGAGCGGCCAAGCGCACTGACGATGCCGGCGGTGACCGTATAGTCAAAACCAAAGGGTGAACCGATGGCAAAAACCCACTCACCCACTTTTAAATCTTTCGATTTGCCGACCTGAACCACAGGCAGGTCGTCGCCATTTTCGATTTTCAATACGGCCATATCGGAGCGCGGATCCGTGCCGATCAGGCGCGCAGGCAATTCACGCCGGTCATTCAAGCGCACAATAATTTCGTCCGCGCCCTCTACCACGTGATTGTTGGTCAGCACGTAGCCATCCCGGGACACAATAAAACCGGAGCCCATAGACTGGGTTGGCTGGGCGCGACCGCCGTGGGGATTACCAGAGCCAGGGCCACGGAAAAAATCCTGAAAGAATTCTGGCATCTGCTCAAGCTGGCGCTCGTCAAAAGGCAGACTCTGGAAACGGCTTGTATTTTCCGGCGCCGCCGAGGTGGTGCTGATGTTCACTACCGCACTGGCATTGTCTTCCACCAGTTCGGTGAAGTCAGGCAGGCCACGTGCCTGGGTGGCTTGGCTCCATATCAGCAGTATCATCAGAACAGTGGTCAGCAGCGCCGCCCACATCAAAGTAACGAGGTTGGTGGACTGCCTGGCAGCCACAACCGAGGGTGTTTTTGGCATTGAGCAACTCCCGTAATGAGTTCCGAGCTGACCTGGGCAGCCAGCGAACGGTATTTACAAATTAGTGTGTGAGGGCAAAGCCCGCTGTTTCAATATACGGACGCTGAAGGAAATTATAACGCTTGGGCAGGGACGTTCTTACTAACCTTCATTAAATGTGGCTGATAATCACCGGGCATGCGGCGCTGCCATAGCCTTGCTACTACAAAGCCCGCACCCAGGCCGAAGCCGGCGGCCACAATAGCGACGCCGTCGCTGCCCGGTACCAACTGGCTTGCAGCCATGCTGGCAGCCACCATTAACAGCAGCGGTAACGCATACACCAATAGCGATGCCTGCAATAACGCCTGCTCCGCAATGCCCAGGGTTACCTCATCGCCCACACCCACATTAAGGGTGTTCAGAACTTGCACCTGATTGGCCCGACCACCGCTGGCAGCCGCCAGCACACGCTGACCGCAGCCACTGCGAGCGGAGCAACTCTGGCACACGCTCTGGCGAATAGTTTGCACCCAGACGGTGTTACCAGACACTGCGACCACCCGACCGCTTTCGGTGATCACCGGCTCGCGCCCTGATGCTCGACCAGGCTTGCGGTGGCGCTGTCAGCATTAGCTCTCTCAACCGCAGCACTGTCAAAACGCACCGACTCTGCCACTTTACGGGCGGTGACCGGAGGCACTTCGCCGACCACCGAAATCAGCACCTGGCGACCGTCTGACTGCACCGGCCGCAAATACACCGTGGTAGCGCCAATACGTGAAGCGCCTGTCGGCATATCCAGGCTGGCAATGTCTTCTACAAACACTGAAAAAGCCGCTAAACCATCACTGAACGCAATCACTTGGCGTTTATCCGATCGCGGGGTGGCCGCAGGTTCAAAACCTGCGGGCAGCCAATCCAACGACCAACCTTGCAGACGGGTCACCAGTTCGGTGGCCGGACTGCCAGGCTCAAGGCTGATGGTGCTGGTCTGATGCTTGTCTGCCGTTGCTATCTGCAACTCGCTGTCGGCAATATCATCGGTAATATCAAGACTGGTGAACTGGAAATGCTCCAGGATCTGGTCGTCGGCGTTACGGGTTTGACTTTTCACCAGCAGGCCGGTGTCTTTTTCCAGCCACAAGCGATAGCTGTAGCGGTAAGGGTCATTAGCGTTCAAGGCAATTTTTACAGCGGCGTAGCCTGCTACGCGGCCTTCTCCCAGCACTTGCGCCTCATACCAGCGCGTCGCAGGCAATAGCTGATCACTAAACGAGTCAGCCAGCGGCCCAGCGGGAATAATAGCATCTAGTGTGACGGTATCCTGAGCTGGCAACACGCAAATAACCTCCATGCCCCGACGCACAATTTCACCGCTCCCGCCGTCCTGAATAACCAGTCTTTCCTCAACCATACTGCCGTTGTAGCGGTGGGCCACTTGCATGGACTGCACCTGCTGGCCGCGGCCGTACACAAACACACCCCGGTAGGAGGTCGTGTTCATGGCCGGGCCCAGGCGCTGCAACCATTTGACCGCTTCTGCGCTATTGGTGGTTTGGGGCTGCGCCTCGGTCGCCTGTGCCGCCGCCGGCATCCACAAACCCATAACCGCAAGGGCCAGGAAAAAACGCAACCATACTGTGCCTGCCTGCCCGTTCACAGTTTAATAACCCCCTGCATCAACGCTGACCAGGCGCGCATAGCCCACCGAGCCCCGACCGGCACCCACACTGTTATGCTGGGCGTGTTCCAGCAGATAACGGTGAATCTGCTGCCGCTGCCTGTCATCCAGGCCCTGCAAGGATACTTCGCCGACCGAAGCCGCCGTTGCAGTCGCATTTGGTTCGGCCGTGGTCTGAGCAGCAACCAGCTCCAGCTCACCGGCGCTTTGCCAGCCTGAACCCGCGCCAAAACCCACCACCAGCGCCATGGCAATCATGGCTACCGCTGGCCAATGCCAACGCTGACGGCCTGTTGCCTTTGCCGCATTGTGCTCTGACGCCGGTACCCCGCCGTCAAGGCGTTGCCAGACACCGGCACTCACATCTGCGGCAGGCGAGACCGACTCGGCTGCGGCGCCCGTGCCATGCATCAGGTCGTGAATCTGCTGCCAGCGTTGCCACTGGCCGCGCACTTCATCCTGGTCGGAAAAGGACAGCAAACGCCGCACAGCGAGCTCGTCTGCTTCGTCGTCCATCATGGCCGACAGGGTTTCTCTGAGACGATCATCCATGGGATGCAACCTCAATTGCTTGCTGAATGGTTGAGCAAAGGGCCAAGATAGCGGTCTACCGCATCCCGGGCCCGAAAAATACGGGAACGCACCGTGCCAATCGGGCATTCCAGTATGCGGGCAATATCTTCGTAACTCAGGCCGTCGTACTCTCGTAGCAAAAACGCCGAACGCAATTCTTCCGGCAGTGCGTCTATGGCTTTATTCAGGGCCCGTTGCAACTGGTCGCGCTGCAGCAGCTTCTCTGGCGAAGCAATATCCCGCAGGCGCTGGCCATCGTCGTAATTTTCCGCGTCGGCCGAATCCGCGCTGCTCTGAGGACGCCGGCTACGGGCTTCCAGATAATTTTTGGCCGTATTAACCGCTATGCGGTAAAGCCAGGTGTAAAATGCGCTGTCTCCCCGAAAACGGTCGATGGCGCGAAAGGCTTTAACGAAAGTTTCCTGGGTAAGATCCATCACCTCGTGACTGTCGAATACATAACGACTGATGATAGACGCCACTCGCGACTGGTATTTCAGCACTAGCAAATCGAATGCAGAGCGGTCGCCATTGCGTACCTTGCGCACCAACTGCAAATCGGTCTGGCTGTCGCCCTGTTCAGGGGCTGTCTGGTCGATACTGGACGTCATGGACGGTTTGCCGGCACTCGCTGGTTCGGTGGCCTGAGTTACGGCCTGCTTGAGAATGGAATGCATCATGATGCTACTGCCCGGCGTCCGTTGATGGAGTCTTCGGGAAAAAAACCCGCTTAAAAGCAGCTTCCCGGTTCTGGCAAATGGACAGCGAGCACAAAGTTTAGTTCAATACACTTCCACATTATGGCCTGTGATACCAACCCAATGCCACAATCCTTCGAGTTCGATGTACTGGTAATCGGCAGCGGCGCCGCCGGTCTGACGGTTGCCCTGAATCTGCCGCCCCATTTGCACGTTTGCGTTCTCAGCAAAGCGGCCATCAGCAGTGGCGCCACGCTCTGGGCCCAGGGCGGAATTGCAGCGGTTCTTGACGGCGAAGACTCCGTTGAAAACCACATTCAGGATACCCTGGACGCCGGAGCAGGCCTTTGCCATAAAGATGCTGTGCGCTTTACTGTAGAACACAGCAGGGCCAGCGTTGACTGGCTGGTTGATTCCGGCGTGGACTTCACCCGCGATAACAACGCCGCTTTTCATCTGACACGCGAGGGCGGCCACAGCCATCGCCGCATTATCCACGCTGCCGATGCCACCGGGCAGGCGGTATCTACCACCCTCGTGGCCCAGGCCCAAGCACGGGCCAATATCACGCTGATGTCTGGCCGGGTCGCAGTAGACCTGATCACCAACCGCAAACTGTCGCTGCCTGGCAATCGCTGCGTTGGCGCCTACGTGCTGAATCTGGACGACAATCACGTTGAATTGATTCGCGCCCGCTTTACGGTCATTGCCACCGGCGGGGCCTCCAAGGCCTACCGCTACACCACTAACCCGGACGGTGCTTCTGGTGACGGCATTGCGATGGCCTGGCGTGCGGGCTGCCGCGTCGCTAATATGGAATTCAACCAGTTTCACCCGACCTGCCTGTACCACCCCCACGCCAAGTCGTTTCTGATCAGCGAGGCTCTGCGCGGCGAAGGCGGGCATTTGAAATTGCCGGACGGCAGCCGCTTTATGGACCGTTTCGACAGTCGTGCCGAACTGGCACCCAGAGACATTGTTGCCCGCGCCATCGATCACGAGATGAAGCGCCTGGGTGCAGACCACGTGTATCTGGACATCAGCCACAAGCCGGCAGATTTTATAAAACATCATTTCCCGACCATTTACGAAACCTGCCTGATCTACGGTATTGATATCACCCGCGAGCCGATTCCAGTGGTGCCAGCCGCTCACTACACCTGTGGTGGCATTATTAGCGACCAGCGCGCCAGAACCGATATCAACCAGCTTTACGTCGTGGGCGAAGCCGCTTTTACCGGCCTGCACGGCGCCAACCGCATGGCCAGCAACTCTTTGCTGGAATGCCTGGTGTATGGCCGCGCTGCGGCGGAAGACATTACCCGCCGGGAAGCCGATATACCCGCCGTGCCAGATGTTCCGGAGTGGGATGAAAGCCAAGTTAGGGATTCTGATGAAGACGTAGTCATTTCCCACAACTGGGACGAACTGCGCCATTTTATGTGGGACTATGTCGGCATAGTTCGCACCACGAAACGCTTGCAGCGTGCCAAGCACCGAGTCGATTTGCTGTCTCGGGAAATTGGCGATTTTTACAGTAATTACCGGGTATCCAACGATTTACTGGAACTGCGCAATCTGGTTACCGTGGCAGATCTTATTATTTGTTCGGCGCTGCAAAGACACGAAAGCCGTGGGCTTCACTACACCCTGGATTATCCGGCGATGCAGGCAGAAGCCCGCGACACTGTATTGGTACCCACCACGTACCGTACTTCTGCACCCTGATATCCCAATATGAGTGATATCAGGTAGTACTAAACCTATAACTGACAGGATGCGTTATGTCTGAAACTCAAGTCACTTCCAACTCGCCCGAGTTCAAGCGTTTATGGTGGCACAGCCGCCGCGGCATGCTAGAGCTAGACAATCTTCTGGTGCCATTTCTGGAGCAGGCATACTGTGATTTGAACCCGGATGACCAAGCCCGCTATGAAAAACTGCTGACCTGTGAAGACAACGACATGTTCGAGTGGTTTATGCAACGCAACAAGTCTGACGACCCGGACCTGCAGCGCATCGTTGAGGTTATTCTGAAACGTGTCCAGCCGGATTGATATCAGACTGCGCCCAACCTTGCTGGTGGGTGCTATCGCCGCCCTGCCCTGGCTGGTGCTAGCGGGTTTTGTAGGTCTATTGTCCATTGACGGCCATGTGTGGCTGTTGGCGATGGCTCCTTTGGCCACCGCTGGTGCGGTTTATGCCGTTCGCCGCCAAGGCTTGCTACGAGGGCAACATTGCGTGATCCGACTGCGCCTTCACGACGGCCAACTATGGGCCTTACACAGCAACGGTGAGGCGGTCGCCGTCAATCCGGGCCCTGGCAGCCGCATTGGTGCCCGCTTCAGTGTTCTGCAATTACGCCAGGCCCACAGCAACCGCTATTACACAACGGTATTGCTGCTTAGCGGCGACCGTGGCAACCTGCCCTCAGACGATGCGCGCCGCTTGCGCCTGTGGCTGAGGCTCGGGCAAAAACCGATGCCCGCCATCGTTTGACCCCATTTGCCTTTGTTTTGCGGAGTTTGTAATGAGCGATAACACCAAGGCCCTGTCGGCTGACAACCCCACTGCACTCTCTAATGCACTCCCTAATGCACTCCCTAATGCACTCCCTACTGCCCACTCCATTACAAACGTGGTAGCAGAGCAACCGCTGCCGGAAAACAACTGGGCAGAGCTGAGTGACCGCCTGATGGTGACGGTCAGCGGAGCTGGCACCGAGAAGTTTTTACAAGGCCAGTTCAGCCAGAACGTGAGCGAAGTAACCGCAGGCAAGTCCCTGCATGCAGCTGCCAGTAATCGCAAAGGCCGAGCCTACGCCCTGGTGCGCATGGTGCGCCACGATGACGCCATTCTGATGGACTTCAGCCGCGAACTGGCGGATGCCACTGAGGCCGAGCTGCGCAAATATTTGATGCTGTTTCGCGGCACCACCATGGCCCGCCCGGATAACAGCAAAATCATCGGCCTCTTTGGCAGTGAACTGGCACAGGCGGTGGCGGGTGAAAAGGCTGCGCTAGTCACCGATCTGCGGCAACCCGGAGACACCCTGACCACTGGGCACGGCCATCTGATTTTGCTGGAGCCTTCCATCGAAGGCCCTGCGCGCTATGAGCTCTGGTCACCGGACGGCGCCTTACCCGATGTACTCCAAACCAAACGTCAATGCAGCCTGGCTACTTGGCAAGCCGGACAAATTGCCGCCGGGGTGCCATGGCTGACCAGCGCAACCGCCGGCGCCTACGTACCACAAATGCTGAACTGGCAACATTTGGGAGGCGTCCACTTCAAGAAAGGCTGTTACACCGGCCAGGAAGTTATTGCGCGCATGCACTTTCTCGGGCAGCTGAAAAAGAGCCTTTACCGGCTGACCGTTACCGCCGATGCAGAACCGGCCGTTGGCGACGCTATCAGCAATGGCGAACGCAACGTGGGCGAAGTGGTCAATACCTTGCAGACCGGGCCGCAGCAATATCATTTACTGGCGGTCATTCGCCATGACGCCGCAAACGGCCCGCTCACACTGGCAGACAACGCCGATGCCAAAATACAGCTGTGCCCTCTGGCGTACGCCGTGCCGGAACGCGAACAGCCGCAGAAGACGGCAGATACATAAAGTGACAGGCAAGCGTCGCCAAATTTGCTATAAGCTAGTCGACGATGCGGATACCCAACAGGCCAGAGGCCCGCGCTTAACCGCTTAATTGCTTAACCGGATCTGATCATTCTATGTCGAACATTGCTGACACCATCAAGAACGACCTGATTACCGCCATCAATAGCGACAAACTCGTGCTGCCCACACTGCCCGAAGCTGCGCTTAAAGTTCGTGACATTGCACAGTCTGAAGACTCGGCAATCATAGATCTGGTCAAAGTAATCAGCAACGATACAGCGTTATCGGCGCGCCTTATTCGCGTTTGTAACAGCCCGTTGTTCCGCGGCAATCGCCCGATCGAGAACCTGAATATGGCGGTTAGCCGTCTGGGCATGACCTACACCAGCAGTCTGGCCATGGGCCTGGCCATGGAGCAGATGTTTCAGGCCACCTCGGACATGATTGACAAACGCATGCGCGCGACCTGGCAAACCAGCATAGAAATCGCCGGTATTTGTCACGTTTTGGCCCAGAACTACACGCGTCTGAGGCCCGAAAAGGCCACCCTCGCGGGCATGGTACACCTTATTGGCATGTTCCCGGTGCTGCGCTATATCGAAGACAATGACATCAAAATCAGCGGCATTGTGCTGGATGAAATCATTGCTGAAC